>NZ_JACBZO010000001.1:2400000-3035769 GCF_013409005.1 Demequina lutea | reverse complement strand
CCTCGACGCGCTCAAGGTGAGACTTGCCGATCCCGTGGCCGACCGCATCGTCGAGGCGCTCCGCATCACCCGCGATGTGGGCGGGACAGACGTGGGTCGCCTGTTGCGCACGCTGAGCCAGTTCTTGAGGGACGATGCGCGGACGCGCGGCGAACTCGAGGCGCGGCAAAGCTGGACGGTCAACGCCGCGCGACTCGCGATCACCGCGCCATGGTTGGTTCTCGCCCTGTTGGCTACCAGGCCCGCAAACGCCCAGGCGTACGACTCTCCCTCAGGCGTCAGCGTGCTCCTCATCGGCGGTGCAAGCACCGTGCTTGCGTACCGGATCATGGTCCGCATCGGCCGCCTGCCTCAAGAGAGCAGGGTGCTGAGGTGACCCCGACGACCGTCGTCCTGGGGGCGATGTTGGGACTGGGGCTCGCGCTCCTCATCGCGTTCTGGTCCGCGCGGATTCCGCGCATCGCGGACCGGATAGCCCCGCACGTGCGCGCTTCGGCGGCCGACGAACTCCGTCGCCTCAATGCGCCGACGACGCCCTTCCCCACGATCGAGAGGCTGCTCGCCCCGGTCGTTCGCGACGGGGTGCGCTGGGTGGAGCGATGGGGTTCGCCCACGCAGGAACTTCGCACGCGCCTCGTGAGGGCGGGGTCCGAAGCTACGGTCGAGCAGTTCCGCGCGCAGCAGGTCGTGTGGGCTGTGGGAGGACTTGTTGGCGGGACGGTCACGGCCCTGGTGCTCGCCGCGTCGAGACACTCCTCACCCATCGCGCTCTTCGTGTTGGTGGCCCTCGCCGGAGTAAGCGCGGCGATCGCTAGGGACTACGTGCTCGGTCTCGCCGTATCGAAGCGCGAGGCCCGGATCGTGGAGGAACTGCCCACGGTCGCGGAGCTACTCGCCCTGTCGGTCAGCGCCGGGGAGGGTGCGCTCGGCGCGTTGGAAAGGGTCGCGCGCACCACCAAGGGCGTGATGGCGGAAGAGCTTCGATACACGCTTGCGACGGCGCGTGCGGGTGCGCCCCTGTCTCAAGCGCTCATGCAACTTGCCGACCGCACGGGGGTTCTTGCCCTCAGGCGCTTCGCCGACGGCGTGGCGACGGCGGTGGACCTTGGGACCCCGCTCGCGGAGGTGCTGCGGTCCCAAGCCCAAGATGTGCGCGACGCTGGCCAGCGCGCGTTGATGGAGGAGGGCGGGAAGCGGGAGATCGCCATGATGGTGCCCGTCGTGTTTCTCATCCTCCCCGTGACCGTGATTTTCGCGGTGTTCCCTGGCCTCACCACTATTCGACTTGGTCTGTAACGACGCGGGCCGAGGGGGAAGGAAATGACATGCGGAAATGGGAAATGCTGGTGGATCGGTGGCGCGACGACAAGGGGGACGTGCCCGGCTGGGTGCTCATCACCCTGATGACTGCGGGCCTTGTGGCGGGACTTTGGGCAATCGCGGGCCCCAAGCTGAATGAGTTGTTTTCGACGGCAATTGATTCCGTTACGGGCGGTTGAGAGCGGGCGCGAAAGCGCACGCGAACTCTCACACGACGAGGGCAATGCGCTCGTCGAGTTTGTGTTGGTGTCGGCCCTGGTGATTGCCCTCGCGATGGGCGTCATCCAGTTGGCGTTGACTCTTCACGTCCGCAACATGATGGTGTCCGCCGCGTCGGAAGGCGCGAGGCTCGCGGCGACGAACGACCGCGGCCCTCAAGACGGCGTCGAGCGAACCGAGTGGCTGCTCGCCGAGTCGCTCGGAGGCATCGAGACGCGCGTGACCGCTGAGGACACGACGATCGACACGGCCCCTGCGGTGAAGGTGACCGTGAGCGCGCCAGTGCCGATCCTGGGCCTGTGGGGCGCAGGGACGATGACGGTATCGGCCAGGGCGTTCGAGGAGACGGCGCGTGGCTGACCCTCTTGAATGGGCGCGGCCGCGGAGCGACCGCCCAGCCGACGAGGGAGCCGCGATCGTGGAGTTCATTGCGTTGTCGCTGTTGTTGCTCGTGCCGCTGCTGTACCTGGTGGTCACCCTTTCGCGCATCCAGGCGGGGGCGTTTGCGGCGGAGGGCGCTGCGCACGAAGCTGCCCGCGCCGCGGTCGTGACTGGGGTGGCGTCTCGCGAACACGGGTCCTCGCGTGAGACCGCCATGGCCGCGGGAGCCAGTCGTGCTGAAGCGGCGGTCGCACTCGTCGCGGACGACTTCAGATTCGATTCAGACGACGCGTCGCTGGCGCTCAGCTGCGAGGGCCCGTGTCTCGAGCCGGGAGGCAACGTGGATGCCGAAGTCACGGTGGTGGTGGCGTTGCCAGGCATCCCCGGTTTCCTGACAGGGGCGCTCCCTCTTTCGGTCGACGTCGTCGGTTCGGCTCGCGCTCCCGTCGACTCGGTGGTGAACGACCAATGAGAGCCCTGCTGCATCGGCGAGACGACGAGGGCACCATCGGGATCCTGACGCTCGGCTTCGCCGTGGTCGCAATCATGCTCATCCTGGTGATCTCGGCGGCGACCTCCGTGCACCTGACCCGCATGCGCCTTGCGGACCTCGCGGATGAGCTGGCCGAGGATGCCTCCGACGCGGTCTCGAGCGACGGGTACTTCACTACGCAGGCCGGAACTGGAGACGTGGAGCTCGCGCAGTCGCGCATGACCGACGCCGTGTTGGCTCATGTGGCCCAGCGGGCGACCGATCGCCTCGACGGAGTTCGCATCGTGTCCGTCGACGCCCCCGATGCCGTCACCGCACGTGTCACGGTCGAGATCACGGTCTACCCGCTGTTTGGCCTCGAGGCCCTCATGCCGTTTGCCGACGGCATCACCGTCACGGCGACGGGACAGTCGCGAGCGTTCTAACGGGCTCCACGCCCGCGGGGGCAGGAGTCCGTGGTGCCGAATCTTCGTTGCCGACCCATTTGCTCGCATCCACGGTTGGGTCGCAACGGCGCAACGGCGGCCACACGCACCGCCAAGGAGGCTTGTCGTCAACCGGGTGAGTCTCAGTCGGCGCTGGCGACCACTTTTTGACGCCGCGTGCATCCCAGTCGGCGCTCATGACCACTCGCCCGCCGGACCAAGCCCAGGAATCCGGCTCGTCGCCAATCCACCCCGTCTGGTGCACAGTGGCACACCCTTGGGTGCCCCGGTCGGCGCTGCGCGGCCGCGAGTAGCCTGGCCTTCTAGTTGCGCCGTCGAGCGCCGATATTCCTAGCGGCACTCGCAATCGCCCCGCTCGCCAGCCCGACAAGGCCACCGATCAACGTGGCCGGAACGCCGATCTCAAGCAATGCGAAAGGGGCGGTCGGAGCATGCACGAAAAGGCCGACGATCAGCCCCGCGATTGCCCCAAAGGTTCCGAGCCCGACGGCGCCGACGATCGCCCACCGCAACGGCAGCGGCGAAAGCCGCGCCACCGCTCTTCCCAGCCTGCCGCGAGCATCGCTGTGGCGATCAGTCGCGGTGCGCGCCTGCAAGCGGGACCCGCTGTCGGAGTTCTCCACGTCCACCTCCTTTGCATTTAAAAGGGAGGGCCAACAGGTAACGAGCGTACATCTCACCGATCTCCTCTCGGTGGGGCTGCCATGTCTGGTGAGGGCTCGCCGCTTCCTTCACGCGGCTCATTCTGGTCCTGGCCTACGCTCCCCGGGCTGGGCCGGCAAGCCCGTCGGCGGTGTAGTCGCAACAGCGGGCGTGCAGGTGCAGAGCATCACCCCGTTCGACATACCGGCGGCTTCGGCGAGACGACAAATGAACACGTCCACTGCCAACCCGGCTTGTCGCCAATCCACCAGGCAGATGTGGCGCTGGTGACCACTTTTTGACGCCGCGTGCATCCCAGTTGGCGCTCATGCCCACTCGCGGGCGTCTCGTGCGTCCTGCGTGACCTTCACGCCCACTCAGGGGGCGACGTCGTGCCGCGCACCGACGTGAGTTGCGAGCAATACCCAGCCCCAGCGTCGGCCACACACGGAGGAGGCCCGACCGAGTCGCCGCTGCCATTCGACGACGGCATCACCGTCATGGCGACGGGACAGTCGCGAGCGTCCTGAGGCTTGAGCGTCCCAAGCACTGACCGTTCTACGGGCTAGGGCTAGGGCTCGGGCTCGCGCTCGCGGGCGCACTCGTGTTGGCGGTGTCGACCACCTTGGCGGCCTCGACCGCGACCTTCCACGCATCGGCGCTCTTCACGTCACCGGTCTGGACGCCCGCGAGCACTTGCTCCATCGCGGCCTCCACCTTGCCGTTCTTGGGGTCCTGAGACGCCATCACGGGCAACTCCTCGACCGCCTTCGCGAGGATCTTTCCCACCGGGGCGTCGTTGAAGAACGGGATCTTGTAGCCCGTGACGCTCGAATCCTTGTAGATCGCGGGCTGCGAGGGCAGCGAGCCGGTCGCCCGGAACACCTTCAACTGTTGCGCGGGCGCCAGGAGCCACCTGAGGAACTGCCACGCGGCATCGCGCTGCGCAGGGGTGGCCTGAGCGGGGATCGTGTAGAACGATCCGCCCCGCGACCCCCCGGGACCTGGGATGTCGGCGATATCCCACTTGGGCTGGTAGTTGGACCCGGTCACCACGCCCTGGATGTACCCCATTGACCACACGGGGCAAAGGGTGACGGCGAATGATCCGTCGGTCAGGCCCTTGTCCCAGGCGTCGGAGAACTGGGTGATGCCGGCGGAGAGGCCCGCGTCGATGGCCTTGGTGGCGACATCGAACGCGGGCTTGTCGGCGGCGGTGCTGAGCGCGCCGCTCGCGTCGTAGTACGACGCTCCCGTTTGGTCGCGGATGGGCGCGAGGAGAGTCGTCGCGTCATCGATGAACGCGCCGCCTTTGGAGGCCTTGGTGTATTGAGCGCCGAGAGTGAGGAAGCCCTCCCACGAATCGGTCATGGCCGCGGAGACCGCGAGGCGATCGGTGGGCAGCCCCGCGGCGGCGAACAGGTCGCTGCGGTAGCACAACGCAAGCCCAGAGACATCGGCGCCCATTCCGATGACGGAGGTACCATCGGCGCTCTTTCCCTCGGCCCACTTCCAGGGCAAATACACGTCTTTGTAGTCGTCGGCGCCAAGGGTGGAGAGGTTCACGAACTGGTCTGGCTGGGCCGCAAACTGAGCGATGTAGTCCTCGCCGATCGCGGCGATGGTGGGCGCGCCGGTGCCTGAGACGAGCTCCCGCTGGAGCGAGTCGTGCAGCGGGTTGTAGTCGCCCTTGATGAGCTTGATCGCCACATCGGGGTGGTCGGTCTCGTATTCGGTGATGAGGTCATCAAGGCCAAAACCGCCCCACACGGCCATAGAAATCTGGGTCTGGATCTGAGGTGCCCCGGAGGCCACAGGGGAGGCGCTCGCGTCGTTTCCACCGAGCAGGCCGCACGCGCTGAGTGAGAGAACCGATGCGACCCCGAGAACTGTGGCCCGTCGAGACCGGGCGCGTAGTGTGTGCACTGTCTCTCCCTCACTGCACGGCGAAAACGCCAGTGGCTGGGACATGCCAGTAACTTTAGCCGCACGCTGCCCCCGATGCGACTTTCCTGGGACCCCAAGACCAGGGATCGCGGGGCAAAAGTCCCGCGCACGCACGCCCCCAGGGGCATACGTTCGAAGTACTGGCGCTACAGCGCCTTTCCCCATGTAGGAAGGTTTACCGAGATGACAATCGCGGCAGACGGCAAGACCCAAACCCAGACAGACGTCAAGCCGGCCCAGGCTTGGCGTTCGTTCCCCACAGGTCCTTGGACCGACTCTATTGATGTGCGCGGATTCATTCAGTGCGCATACACCGAATACACCGGCGACGACACGTTCCTCGCCGGCCCGACCGAGCGCACTTTGCGCGTGTGGAAGACCCTCAGCGACATGTTCCCGCAGGAGCGCGAAAAGGGCGTCTACGACATCGACTGGCAGACGCCCGCGACGATCACGTCTCACGCGCCGGGTTACATCAGCGACGACGACAACGTGATCGTCGGCCTGCAGACTGACGCGCCGCTTAAGCGCGCGATCATGCCTTACGGCGGCTGGCGCATGGTGGTCAAGGAGCTCGAAACCTACGGCTACCCGGTAGACCCGAACCTCGAGCACATCTTCTCGACGTACCGCAAGACCCACAACGACGGCGTTTTTGACGCCTACCCGCCGAACGTGCGTGCTGCCCGTTCAAGCCACATCGTCACGGGACTTCCCGATGCCTACGGCCGCGGCCGCATCATCGGCGACTACCGCCGCGTGGCCCTGTATGGCGTCGACGCCCTGATCGCTGCCAAGAAGAACGACCGTGTCGAACTCGACATGGAGCGCTCAAGCGAGGACATCATTCGCGACCGCGAAGAGAACTCGGAGCAGATCAAGGCGCTCAAGGAGCTCAAGCAGATGGCGGCGTCGTACGGCTTCGACATCTCGAAGCCGGCGACCAACACGAAGGAAGCCGTCCAGTGGCTGTACTTCGCGTACCTGGCAGCGGTTAAGGAGCAGAACGGCGCCGCCATGTCGCTGGGCCGCACCTCGACGTTCCTCGACATCTTCGTCGAGCGTGACTTCGCCGAGGGCACGCTCACCGAGAGCGAAGCTCAGGAGATCATCGACGACTTCGTCATCAAGCTCCGCATCGTGCGGTTCCTTCGCACCCCCGAGTACGACGCGCTGTTCTCGGGTGACCCTCTCTGGGTCACCGAGTCGATCGCAGGAATGGGCGAGGACGGCCGCTCGCTGGTCACCAAGAACTCGTTCCGCTTTCTGCACACGCTGAACAACGTCGGCGCCGCCCCCGAGCCGAACATGACGGTTCTTTGGCACAACAGCCTCCCCCTCGGTTTCAAGGAGTTCTGCGCCAAGGTCTCGATCGACACGTCGGCCGTGCAGTACGAGTCGGACGACCTGCTGCGCGAGCAGTGCGGCGACGACGCGGCGATCGCCTGTTGCGTTTCCGGCATGGAGGTCGGCAAGCAGATGCAGTTCTTCGGAGCTCGCGTCAACCTTGCTAAGGGCCTGCTGTACGCGATCAATGGCGGACGTGACGAGGTGTCGGGCAAGCAGGTTTCCCCCGCGGTGGCTCCCGTCGCGGGCGAAGTGCTCGACTTTGACGACGTCATGGCCAAGTACGACGCGTTCATGGATTGGCTAGCCGAGACGTACGTCGACGCGCTCAATGTCATCCACTACATGCATGACAAGTACTCGTACGAGCGCATCGAGATGGCGCTTCACGACCGCGAGATCCTGCGCACCATGGCCTGCGGCATCGCAGGCCTCTCGGTGGCAGCCGACTCGCTTTCCGCCATCAAGTACGCGACGGTCAAGCCGGTGCGTGACGAGACCGGTCTCATCACGGACTACAACGTCGAGGGCGAGTACCCGACCTACGGCAACGACGATGACCGCGCCGACGACATCGCGATCGACCTCGTCCACCGCTTCATGGAGAAGATCCGTAAGCAGAAGACGTACCGCAACGCCAAGCACACGCAGTCGGTCCTGACCATCACGTCGAACGTCGTCTACGGCAAGGCCACGGGCAACACGCCCGACGGCCGTCGCCACGGCGAGCCGTTCGCACCTGGTGCCAACCCGATGAACGGGCGCGACGTCCACGGCATCATGGCGTCGGCGCTGTCCGTCGCCAAGCTGCCTTACGACGACGCCCAGGACGGCATCTCGCTGACCACCTCGATCGTGCCCTCGGCCCTCGGCCGTGACCGCGCCGAGCAGGTCACGAACATGGTGGGCATCCTGGACGCTTACACGGTGAGCCAGGGATTCCACATGAACGTCAACGTGCTCAACCGCGAGACGCTCGAGGACGCCATGGAGCACCCCGAGAAGTACCCGCAGCTCACGATTCGCGTCTCTGGCTACGCGGTGAACTTCATTCGCCTCACGCGTGAGCAGCAACTCGACGTGCTGTCGCGCACCTTCCACGCGGGCCTGTAAACGCAAGCAGGTTTCGCAGGGCCAAGACTCACGGCGCTCCGTCCTTAGGGGCGGGGCGCCGTAGTCTTGGGCATGCCCGGTCTTGGATGGGCAAGCCTTGACTGTCCCCGGTCTCGACTGACGCGGGGCTGTCCCATCCCAGGCGTGGAAGGAGTGAACTGATGACAAACCCACCCGTATCCGTGCCACTCCTGATGGGCCCTCCCATGGAGGTCGCCGACGAGGAGCTCGCGCAGAGCGAAGCGATCCACGACAACTCGACGGGCTCGGTGCACTCGTGGGACCTGGTCACGGGCGCAGACGGCCCAGGGACCCGCATGACGCTGTTCACGGCCGGCTGCGGCCTGCGGTGCCAGTTCTGCCAGAACCCCGACACGTGGCGCATGAAGGACGGGGTGCGCCATACCGTCGATGAGGTCATGGAGCGCGTCACGCGCTACGCCACGGTCATGAAGGTGACGGGCGGCGGTCTGACCATCTCGGGCGGTGAGCCGCTGCTGCAGTCCAAGTTCGTGATGAGCATCTTCAGGCGCGCCCACGACCTGAGCATCCACACGGCGCTCGACACGTCGGGCCTGCTTGGTTCGCGCCTCACCGACGACGACCTCAACTACATCGATCTGTTTCTGCTCGACATCAAGTCGGGCATCCCCAAGACCTACAAGCGCGTCACGGGCCGCCCCCTCCAGCCGACGCTCGACTTCGCCAATCGCCTGTCGCGCCTTGGCAAGACGATGTGGATTCGCTTTGTCTTAGTGCCCGGCCTGACCGATGCGCCCGAAAACGTCGAGGCCATCGCGGAGTTCGTGGCGACGCTTGATGGTGTGGCGCGGATGGAAATTCTGCCGTTCCACCAGTTGGGCCGCGCGAAGTGGGAAGCGACGGGAGAGCCCTACCTGTTGAAGAACACCCAGCCGCCGTCGCACGAGCTCGTGGCGCGCGTGAAAGGTCAATTCGAGGCTCACGGCCTCAAGGTGTGGGTGGCGTAGGCCTGCGGCTGGTCAGTCCAGCGTGACGGCCATCAGGAACGGGGCCGACTCCTTGCCAAGGGACACGAAGTCGAGAGTGGCGATGAGGGCATCGGGCCGGGGGTTGCTCCACGTGAAGGCGTAGAGCTGGATCAAGTGGCCCAGGTCCTCGGTGCGCTCGTTTGCGCCGTTCCAGGCAATGGCCGCGTCGGTGGGCAGTGGGTCGCCGGCCGTGAACCACCAGTCGACGACGCTGTGGCCGTACACGATGGGGATCACGGCCACGTCACCGTCGTCGTAGTGCACGCGGTATTCGCCGATCACGCTGCCATCCGGGCCGCGCCACGACGACGACTGCAAAAAATGCATGCGCTTCGACATCGCGCCCACCGGGATTCCCAACGCGGACTCGGGAAACGACTCGCCCGTCTTTTCGTGTGAGATCTTGCCCGATAGCTGGATGAGGCCGTCAATCTGGAACGGAATGTCGGCCAAGATGCACAGACCGTGAGGCGCGGCCCTCAGGTCGTTGCCCGGCTTGTGGTGAATGTCGTCGTCGAGCGAATAGGTGCAATACGCGGAAAGCTCGAGCAGGGTGGTCATCGTTGTCCCTCACTGCTCCCCGGGGTGGTGGTACGAGGGGGCTGTTTCAAGGGTGTCACAGTCAAGGGCAAGGCACCAGGTCGGAAGGTCCCTCGACAGATGCGTCTACTGTTGGACGTGCCCTTCGAAGGCGCGGCGACCCCAGCCGCTGCCCTTAGCGCGCCTGCCCTCGACACCGCCGCCGTGCCGCCCGCGCCGCCGCTACCCGTCGCCGTGAGTGGAGCTTTTGCCGCCTGACCTGCACGTGGCGCTCCGCAACCGGCAACCCCGTCCGAGGATCAACTTGACGGTGCAGCGCGTCCTCTGTAGCGTCTCGCTTAGCATTGGTGGGGATGCTCAATTCTCCTCTGTACACCAACCGTTTGTTGCCAAATCGTTGCGCGTTGAGTAGAGAATGAAGATTGGTGAGGGGTCACTTGATCAGCGTTGAGCATCTCAAGAAGAGTTTTGGGCGAGTTCGTGCGGTAGATGATCTGAGTTTCGACGTTGAAGCCGGAAGCGTATTCGCATTTCTTGGAAGCAACGGCGCCGGTAAATCAACCACCATTTCGTGCTTGACAACGACCTTGCGCGCGGATTCCGGTTCGATTGTGATCAACGGGAACCGCGTCGGGGCTCATGATGCACGAGTGAGGCGCGACATAGGGGTTGTCTTTCAGGACTCTTTCCTTGACCCTGCGCTATCGCCTAGGGAGAACCTGCTTCTTCGCGGGGGACTCTATGGGACGCACTCCGTCCAGCGGCTTCGGCATCGGATTGACGAACTTGCAGACATCGTCGATCTGGGCGACTTCATCGACCGGCGGTACGGCCAGCTTTCTGGAGGCCAGAAGAGGCGCGCCGACATAGCTCGAGCGCTGATCCACGACCCTTCGGTGCTGTTTCTCGATGAGCCGACATCGGGGTTGGACCCGCACAGCCGAGAAAAGGTGTGGAGCGCGATCGCCACGTTGCGGGCGACCGCCGGACTTACCGTGTTCCTGACTACGCACTACATGGAAGAGGCGGAGAACGCGAACTCGGTGATGATCATCGACCATGGGCGCTCGGTTGCCCACGGAACTCCGCTCGAGCTTCGAACGAAGTATTCGACGACTCTGCTTCGGGGTGAAGTCCTGGAACACGAAGGCTGGGAGAAGGTGGGCCGTGTGCTCGCGCAACTCGGCCTGTCCTTCAGTCGCGAAGAAAAGGTGCTCGAAGTTCGAGTCGCCGAGGGGCAGTCCGCTTTCGAAGTCGCCCAAGCCCTCAGCCCGGCGCTATCCAACGTGGAGATCCGCCACGGATCGATGGACCAGGTTTTCCTCAGCCTCACGCACGAGGGGGACGACAAGTGAAGACGACGCTCACCTTGACCCAGCGGAATTTGACCGTATTCTTTCGCGATGTCGGTGCCGTGAGCCTATCGCTCGTCGCCTCTTTGGTTCTGTTTGTCCTCTACGTCGGCTTTCTCGGCGGTCTGCAAGTGGACAGTTTACAGGCACAATTTCCCGATGCGTCAGTGGATAATATCAACTGGTTTGTGAGTACCTGGGTGTTCGCGGGCATCGTGATGATCACCACCGTAACGACTGGAATAGCAGGGCTCGGAACGTTCGTATCCGACCGGTCTTCGGGGCGGTACCGAGACTTCTTGGTGGCTCCGGTAAAGAGCTGGCAACTGATCGCGGGCTACATGGTCTCGAGCGCGCTTGTCGCGATCGTCATGAGCGGGGTTGTGCTCCTCATCGGCGAGTCGTACCTGTTGGCGCGTGGATATCCTGTGGCGGGCGCCCTTGCGATGCTCCAGACGCTTGGTTACATCGTCCTGTTGAGTCTCACATTCTCGGGCGTCTCCGCGTTCGTGGTCACTTTCATCAAGTCCATCGGGGCGTTTGCTGCGTTGAGCACCGTAGTCGGCACCCTGGTCGGCTTCCTTGCCGGCGCCTACCTCCCTCTGGGCCTTCTGCCGCCAGCTGTCGTGAATGCAATCAACGTGCTTCCATTTTCGCAGGCATCCATGCTGATAAGAATTCCCCTCACTGAACCCGCCATCGAAGCGGTGACGGGTAATCAGGTACAAGCAGTGGCCGCGGTGCGTGCGTTCTACGGGGTTGACCTGTCGGTCGGTGACTTCGCCATCACTCAGGGGCTGGCCGTTGGGTTGCTTTTCGCCGTGATGGTTGTCTTCGCCACCGTCGCCACACTACGGATTCGAAAGGTGCTGCAGAAGTGACATCGTCACCAACCCTTGCTACGCCACCCGCATGGTTGCCCCCATGGATGTAACGACGGCGACGGTGGGTTTGCCCGTGAGTGATCTCGACCGTGCGATCGAGTGGTATCGCGCGGCGTTTGAGTTGCCGACCGCCGACCTCGAGCCGGCGTACGGCATCGTCGAGTTTCGCCTTGGGCCCATCTGGCTCCAGTTGAGTGCCGAGGAAACCGCACGATCGGGCGCCGAGGTGGTGACCCGCCTTGGCGTGGCCGACGTCGCGGCAGAGCGCGCGCGGCTACTCGCCCTCGGCATCGACGTGGGTCCCCTCCACCACGTGGAGGGGATGATCGACTACGTCGACTTCCGCGACCCGGACGGCAACGCGCTCAGCCTGTACACCGAGTTGTCCTGAGCGGCGCCGTACTCGTCGTCGCTCGCGATAGCCGCAACGAAACCGCCGAGTACCTCGATGTACGTTTCCGCGTGTCGAAATTGTGCACCGCTGACGTGGTCTGCGCTTCCACGCAACCCGTAGGCCCGATGGGATCGTGGGTGATACGTTGAATGGGCGTGCGCCACCAACGTCATGAGCCAGAGCAGCGCCGGAGAGTCACATAGTCGATCTCCCGACTCACGCGCCTCCCGAAGCCACGCAGATCACATTCATGCCTTACTGGCCGGACGCCGGTCACCGAGAAGGCAAGGACCTCATTGTGCGCGTCGGCTCTGTCGATGTGGTTGGAACTGCCCTGATGAAGAAACGTGAGACGGATGACAAAAAAGGCCACATCGGAAGTGAACGGATTTGTCTACTTCGCCGTGGCGGTCGCCGCTCTCGGAGGCCTGCTCTTTGGCTACGATACGGGCGTCATTTCCGGGGCCATATTGTTCGTGACGAAGCAGTTTTCCCTGTCGTCCACCATGGAGGAAATTGTCGTCAGTTCCGTCTTGGTGGGTGCCGTCGTTGGCGCGACGCTCGGGGGCGCGCTGACGGGCCGCTTTGGTCGCCGCAAGTTGATCATCGTGGCAGGAATGGTCTTTACCATCAGCGCCCTCGGCACGGCTCTGGCACCAACCGTTGGCTGGTTGATTGCGGCCAGGGTGGTCAGCGGCATCGGCATCGGCATCGCTTCATTCATCTCGCCGATGTACATCGCAGAGCTGGTGCCGGCAAAGGTTCGCGGTTCTTTGGTGGCGGTCAACATGCTGGCGATCACCACCGGCATCGTGGTTGCCTACATGGTGGACTACGCGTTTTCCTCGGGTGGGCAATGGCGCTACATGTTCGGACTGGCGGCCGTACCATCCACCGCGCTGATTATCGGAATGTGGCGGCTGCCCGATAGTCCGCGCTGGTTGATCGGCAAATCAAGAGTTGACCAGGCGAGGCGGATCTTGCAGCGCGCGCGCACGGGGTCGGACGTAGGCCCGGAAATCGCAGACATCCAAGAGAGCATGGGAGAGCAGAGTGTCGGCGGGATAAGGGGGCTGTTCCAGCCTTCGCTGAGGATGCCGATGATCGTCGGCATGGGGTTGGCGATATTTCAGCAGGTAACCGGCATCAACACCGTCATCTACTACGCCCCGACCATATTCAAGTTCGTCGGCATCACCGCCGCAGGGCCCGCGATACTAGCCGGAGCGGGGTTAACCGCGGTCATGTGGCTCTTCCATCTGCTGGCCATCTTTCTGCTGGACCGCGTCGGGCGGAGGCCCCTATTGCTGGTTGGGGTGGCCGGCCAGATCATTGGCCTCGCGATCTTGGGCGCGGCCTTTCACTTCCAGCAATTGGCGAGTTTCAAGAGTGGTGTCGCCATCGGCGGCCTAGTCATCTACGTCGCGTGTTTCGCCTTTGGCCTGGGGCCGATCTTCTGGCTACTGATTTCCGAGATCTATCCGTTGAAGATTCGTGGTGCGGCGATGAGCGCCGTGACAGTCACGAACTGGGCGATGAATCTGGTGGTGGCCGTGACGTTCCTGACCCTGGTCGGGGTTCTGGGGCACGCGGGAACATTCTGGTTCTACGGTGTCGTCGCCCTCGGCGCCTGGGTCTTCTTCTATCGGCTGGTGCCGGAAACCAAGGGGAAGACCCTGGAGCAAATTGAGGAACACTGGCGGTCGGGAAAGCACGCGCGGGCACTGTAGAACCCGCTGGGCCGCGATTCCTGACAATCGGCGGCGGCGCGTCCGGCATCACGTTCGCATGCGACATGAGGGGCCGGTCCTTCAGCGTGGGCGGGCACCGCGCTGACTTGAGCGGCGCCCGGCCGCAGTCAGCGTCATCAACGTGAAGTGCGATGATCGAGTATGGCGAGAGTTGAAGATTACGCACTGATCGGCGATTTGCACACGGCGGCGTTAGTCAGCACCGAGGGCTCGATCGACTGGTTGTGTTTGCCGCACTTCGACTCCCCCGCGTGTTTTGCGGCGCTTCTCGACACTCGCGATGCCGGCCATTGGTTGCTCTCGCCCGTCGAAGGTGGGACGTGCACGCGTCGGGCGTATGTCGAGGACACGCTGGTGCTGGAGACCGAGTGGGTGACGGCGAGCGGGACCGTCCGTGTCATTGACTTCATGCCGATCCGCCACAAGGCGCCCGACGTCGTCCGAATCGTGGTGGGCGTCAGCGGTGCCGTGCAGATGCGCTCTGAGCTTCGCCTCCGCTTCGATTACGGCCGTGTGGTGCCCTGGGTTCGTCACGACGCGGATGAGATGCGGGCCATTGCGGGTCCGGACGCTGTGCGCCTCTGCAGCCCGGTGACAAGCGCGGGCAAGGACTGGGCGACCGTCGCCGATTTCACCGTGAACGCTGGCGATCGGGTCCCGTTCGTCTTGACGTGGAGCCTGAGCCATGAGCGGCAGCCGATCCGCATCGACGCCGAAGAGGCGCTGGCGGCCACCACCACGTTTTGGACGGACTGGAGTGGCAAGGGCGCGGACGCCGAGGGTCCCTATCGTGAGCCGATCAAGCGGTCGCTGCTCACACTCAAGGCGCTGACCTATCAGCCCACGGGCGCGATCGTCGCGGCAGCGACCACCTCGTTGCCGGAGCGGATCGGTGGTTCCCGCAACTGGGACTACCGGTATTGCTGGCTGCGAGATTCGACGTACACGCTCCAGGCGCTCCTCGCGGCCGGGTATCTCGCGGAGGCGAAGGCTTGGCGGGAGTGGTTGCTGCGATCAATTGCGGGCGATCCAAGCACGCTGCAGATCATGTACAGCATCGACGGCACCCGACGCCTGCCCGAGGCCGAACTGCCCTGGCTCGCAGGGTATGAGAACTCCTCCCCGGTGCGCACCGGCAACCAAGCCTCGGGCCAACTCCAACTCGACGTGTGGGGCGAGACGCTCGACAGTCTGAATCTGGCGCGAGAGGCGGGCATCCACACGTCCGCCGACGCGTGGGCCATCCAGGTCGCGCTCATGGAGCACCTGGAGGGTGAGTGGCAGGAGCCCGACAACGGACTCTGGGAGGTGCGAGGCGACCGCCGCCACTTCACCCATTCGAAGGTCATGGCGTGGGTCGCCGCCGATCGGATGTCCCGCGCCGTCGCCGATCACCACTTGGAGGGACCGGGCAAGCGTTGGGAAGCGCTTCGCGATGAGATCAGGGCCGACGTGCTCGCCCATGGCTACGACTCCGAACACAACACCTTCACGCAGTCATATGACAGCAAGGTGCTTGACGCCAGCCTGCTCATGATCCCCCGGGTCGGTTTCTTGCCGGGAACGGACCCCCGGGTCAAGGGAACGATCGCCGCAATCCAGAACGGCCTCACCCAGGACGGCCTGGTGTTGCGCTACCAGACGTCCGAAGCGGACGACGGCCTGCCCGGACACGAGGGCGTGTTCTTGGCCTGCTCGTTCTGGCTCGTCGACGCTCTCCACGGTGCGGGCGAACGAAAGCAAGCCACCACCCTCTTTGAACGACTCCTCACCCTTCGCAACGACGTCGGCCTGCTCAGCGAGGAGTGGGATCCCCACGCCAAGCGGCAACTGGGCAACACCCCGCAGGCCTTCAGCCACTTTGCACTGGTGACCAGCGCATTCCAGCTCCACTCGGGCCGCGCGCACCGCAGCGACCAGCCCCTCACCAAGACGACTGACGGTGGTATGTAGCGTCGTGGCGACGGTGTTGGTTGTGGGGGTACCGACCTTTAGTGGCTCTTCACAATTGAGGGTGTGCTGAGCACGGGGTGAGTGGTTTGGGGTGGGGGTCGAGGTCCCCCAGGATGGAAGTTCTGACACTGCCCATCTGAAGGACCTCGACTTGTCTCACGCTACCTTTGGCGCGCCCGATCTGACGACTTTTTGCAACCTCGACGCCTTGGGGCTGGAGGTGGCGGGTCAACGCGTCGATGTCCGGCGGGCGGTGCTCGAGTGTCACGTCGTCGAGGCTGACGACTCGTGCCGCTCGTGTGGTGGTCGGGGTCGCCCACTGGGCACCGCCTCCCGCAGGCTCGCTCATGAACCGTTCGGTGGCAGGCCCACGACGCTGCTGGTGCGGATCCGCCGCTACCGGTGCACCGCTTGCGCACGTTTCTGGTCGCAAGACACGTCCGCGGCCGCTGAGCCTCGCGCGAAGGTCTCTCGTGGTGGGCTGGGATGGGCGTTGCGTGCCCTTGTCGTGGACCACCTCAGCGTGTCCCGTATCGCGGGGGGTGAGCCTGTCAAGTTGTTTGTGTAAGCGGGCGCGGTTCGGTTTTTAGAGGTAGGGCTGGATGCGGTCGGGGTAGGCGATCGCGAGTTGTGAGAGGGCTTGCTTCCAGTTCGTGGTGATCTGGCCTTCGACGAGGCGGCCTTCGGCGTTGCGTTTGACGCCTGGCGCCCGTCCGCGTTCCTTGGCTCGGTCGCGGGCCCGCTTGTCTTCGATGTTGCAGATCGCGAGCCAAAGTAGCTTCACGACGGCGTCATCGGAGGGGAAGTGGCCTCGGTTCTTGATGATTTTGCGTAACTGGTAGTTGAGCGACTCGATCGCGTTGGTCGTGTAGATCACCCGCCTTAGCATGGGTGGGAACGCCAGGAACGGGGTGAACCTGTCCCAGGCGTCCTCGAACACTCGCACCGTGTTCGGGTTCGCGATGCCCAGGTCGGAGGCCGCGAACTCGGTCAGCGCGGCCAGGGCGGCGTCTTCGTCTGCGGCCTGGTAGATGGGCTTGAGCGCGGCAGCGACGGCTTTGCGGGACTTGTAGTTCACGAACCTCATCGCGGAGCGGATCAGGTGCACCACACAGGTTTGAACCGTCGACTGCGGCCAGGTCGCTTCGATCGCTTCGGGGAAGCCAGTCAGCCCGTCACAACACACGATGAGCACGTCCTGGATTCCACGGTTGGCCAGCTGGGCGCACACACCGGCCCAAAACTTCGCTCCCTCGGTGGCCTGGATCCAGATCCCTAATACGTGCTTGATGCCGTCCAGGTCAACACCGACCGCGATGTGTGCGGCCTTGTTGCGCACGTGGGCACCATCACGGACCTTGACCACCAAGGCGTCCAGGTAGATCACCGGGTAGAACGCCTCGAGCGGTCGCTGCTGCCATGCGAGGACTTCGTCGAGGACCTCATCGGTGATCTTGCTGATCGTCTCCCGGCTGAGTTCGGTGCCGATCGTGGACACGAGGTGGTGCTCAATATCGCGAACAGTCATCCCGCCTGCGTAGAGGGAGATGATCATGTCATCAAGGCCACCAAGCCGCCTGGAGCCCTTGGGGACCAACACCGGGGTAAACGACCCGTCCCGGTCCCTGGGGATCGCCAGATCGACATCACCGACACTGGTCGCGACGGTCTTCGCAAAGCTGCCGTTGCGTGAGTTGGAATGCAACCACGCATCCGGGTCGCCCCTGTCATAGCCGACGTGCTCAGTCAGTTCGGCCTGCAACCCGCGTTCCAAGCCCGCCCGTATCAACTGTTGGATCAGGCCATCCCTACCGTCGAATTGGACCTCGCCCGCATCGATCTTCGCGTAGAGGTCATCGAGAGCACCAGAGGCTTCAAGCGCCTGGACACCCTCCCGTTGAGCCCGACCGCGTTCCTCACGCGCCTGCTTATCAATCATGGTCATCAGTGTCTCCACTTTCAGTCAGAAACCCCACCCCTTACACAAACCATCTGACACCCTCTTCTGATCCCTCGATGGCAACCGACGTGCATAGCCGAAGGCCAAACCGTCGCGTACTCGTTCAGCAGACTCGCCGCACGTTCACGAGCAGTACAATCTAGCAATTGCTAGAGTCCCTCGCGCACTTTGCTGAGTTAGCGTCAGTTGCTGAACTAGACAAACAACCGACACACTTGTCGGTTCCCTTCCTAAGTCAGCAGAGTGCCGAGGTGTGTGCCTGCTCAAATCCGCGGGATGACGAGCCGTCGACCGGCCGCTACATCTCAGCAATTCCGCAACGCCATACCCGCAACGCCGCCGACGTCGTACCCGGCCGGTAAAATCGTGTCCGCAAGGAAGAACCCCGATCGGCCACACCTGAGACGGGCTTCTGAGCGGCAGGTCGGGGTCCAGTGTCCTTGAGCAGACGTCTCGACTTTAGTGGCTCATCGGCCACTTCGCGATCGGGCTAAGCGCGGTCATGAGATCTGCCTTCGCTTCGAGTGAAGGGAGTACACCATGGCTAAGCCATCGAAGTCAGCCCTCAGCAAGGCGGGGAAGACGCTCGCGTCCGACTCATCTGGCAAGGGTGCCAAGTCGAAAGCCGGGAGCACGCTCGGCAAGGGCTAGAGAGGCGGGGGTCGGCGGCACCACCGTTGGCCCCCGTTCGCCCCTGCGGCAGGGGATTCTGCAATCGGACGGCCGGTTCCTTCCCGTGACCAGTCTCACGCGTCGCTGATGACTCGGAAGTGCGCAACGTCTTGAACAATGTGCTGTGCGACAGACAAGATGTCAATGAGTTTCTGCGCTTTGTGCGACGCCGGCGTTTCAAGTTCCGTCAGTAGCGCGCCGCGGCTGAGTCCTGGTTGTACCAAGACGACTTCGCCGGTTGTAAAGGGAGGGTTCGCGGAGTAATTGGGTACGCCTTCCATCGGTTCCAGACCGACGAGGGCTCGGAACGCTTCGATCGGTGATCCGCCGACATACACGAGGGGGGCGTCTTCGCTCCTGCGCCCGGGAGTCGCTCCGCGAGCGTTGACCATAGTGTTCCGTCGATGATCCGCCGCCGACTCTTCATGCCCTGCTGGCAGACTTCCTGAAAGGGTGCATGCGCTAGCGACGACTTGGCGCTGTCGGACGCTATGGAGTGCCAGAGTTCGACGTGCGCGTCGCCATACAACTCTAGAAGGTGCGCCTCGACTTTGGCATGGATCGACTTGCTGCGCGGAATGTTCCTCTCTTTGGACCCTTTCTCACTCGTCTTTTCGTAGCCACTCCAGTCCCAAGCCTCTACGAAGTCCGCGTTGAGAAGGGATGACCCCCGAGGGCGCTCGTAGACCACAGCCCCACGGATGGTTGTGCCGTCAAGTAGCCACAGCGTCGGAGGGTGATCAATGAAGAGGTCCGCCAGTTCAACTGGATAGCCACCGCCTCTCCAAACTGAGCACGCCTCGACACCTTCAGGTGTTTGCGAGCCTGGCGCATAGGTGCCGAGATACACCTCGACTGCGGCTGCGGGATCGGTGGCCCACACCTGCAGTCGACCGCCCGTGAGTTTGGCGCGGACCTTAACGTCTCCGAGAGCCGTGTCCGTTTCCGTGAATCGCCAGTGGTCACCAACTAACAGGGGATCTATCTCTGCGAACAAAACGTCGACATCGGGATACTCGTTGAGCCTCGAACCGCGGGCGAGGGCAGGAAGAAGCCGCTGCGCTATCGGGTCGCCAGGGCTCCAGTACTTCGAGATAAGTGCCGTAACCCATTCCCAGTACTCGACGAGCCCCATGTGGCGGAGTTCCCAGTACTTCCCCTTTTCGACGGCGATGCCGGCGTTGATTGAGCGGCCGTCGCCAGACAACTGGATCATGGCATGGCCGAGTGCCTTGAGGCCCATCGAAGCGGCCCCGAGGCCCCGGTCAACCCCACGCCCGCTGTAGTTCACGTATTGGGCCACGCCAACCTGTATCCCATTGGTACTGCGCACTCCGACGTTGCTGACGGACATGCGTGGGAGTGAGTCGATCACTCTCTGGAGTTTGCCGACATCGGCAATGGTGAGCGCCTCCTCAGGATCGAGGATCGCTAGAACACGGTTCTTGATGCGGTTGTCGGTGCACGAGACGCCGAGAACGGATTGGTGCTTGTTCGAGTCGGACGGGTCTGGGTGCCAAGTGAGGATACAGAGGTGGCTTTCCATGGTCGTGAGTGCCTCATCGCTGCTCCAAGTCGGCTTGACGAGTGCGGCAAAGCACAGGTAAAGCGAGCGGCGGTCGGGGGATCTCTGCGCGAGCGTCACTCGAAATCCTGCGAACTCCTGCCCCACCGCGAACTCCTTGGGCATCGTGTCTTGGACGAAGAATCCAGGCTCGTAGTCGCGCGACGCCCGGACTTCGCGGAGTTCTACAACGCCTAGTGGTCGGATCGTCTTCAAGTCGATATCGATCGAACCGCCATCAAAGTCCGCCACGTAGTTGAGGAGGGATTCCTGCGCCTCAAACTCGGAGTCGATGAGATCAGGCAAGATCTTCGCCCAGTTTGAGCCCTCCTCGTATAGGGCCAGAAGTGCGCCACGGAGCGCCGGGAACTCTTCACCGCCTCGTTGCACTATGACCAGTGAGGGTACGGGGAACGTTTTGGATCGGCGGGCCAGTCGGCCGATTTGCTGCATTGTGGCGGCATCTCATGGATCTGGGACTGGTACAAGCCCTCACGACGCAACACGGCAGCCTTGCTGCCGTGCGGTGCCGCCTCATACTCCGCAACCACCCTCGCCCGGTAGGCCGCCGTGAACGAGCGCCGGACCGGACGAGCCGCCGGATCTACGACTACTTCCCCTGAACTGGCCACCGGATCATCTTCGACACCAGGAAGAACTGGACTATTGCTACTCACGAAACTGTCTCCTATCACCACCCTCCACGGTGGGCCCGGGGGCTCCGGCATGTCTCACTACAGCCTGACAGGGAGGGCGACGACCTCGCAGGCCCGACACCCGGTCACGACCTCGTCGGTCTCGACCGTCACCACCACCTGCCCGCCGGCGTCGTGGTGCACGTCGATCACATGCAAGCCGGGGACGTTGAACACTTCATCGGCACGGGCGCACCGTGGCGCGCCGATGCCGCATCTACGATTCGACACGCCGGGGCCTCCGGGGATCAGGCAGCTTGGTCGCTAGTGATCTTGGAGGCCCCGACGCCTACGTCCCCGGACCGCCACGCACCCCCCCGCGCCGACCTCACCCACGCTCAGAAGAGCCTCCAATTGGCGGCCTGCCGTCGAACGATCGGGAGTCGACTTCGCCGTGCGGATGCTACCTCGCCCTGGACGTCCTGAGCAGATCACGGCTGACCGCCCTGCCCGACACTCAGGAGGTGACCACCGACCAGCTCCCGGCGCTCAGCGCCTGACCATCGAAGATCACGCGGCAGCCGTCACACACCACGCCCCGGGACTTGACCCAAGATTCGGTCGACGTTGACGAGGGAATGGGTGACGCCAGGGGGCAACAGAGTGTCAGTACTCACTCGGCGTTGACATGACTGCCGGCCGCAGCGTGAGAACTCGGCGGCGATGAGGGCCAACCCGTAGGCGAGCCGCTCGACGAAGGGCGCTCCTGGACGGGGAGCGACACGACCCCCCGGCCGCGCTCTGCCACGCCGAGCAAGTGTTGGCGCATCGCTACGCTGGCACCCTCAGCATCTCGGGCGCGCAGGGCGCGCAGGACGACTGAGTGTTCGCGTAGGGAATCAGTGGCATCGGTGATGGTTCCTCCGCCAAACCGGCGGAACCGGTGCGCGTGGGTGCTCGTCACGGCAAGTGCCGCCGGGAGGAATCGGTTCCCGCTGGCTGCGGCGATCGTCTCGTGGAAGGCAATGTCCGCTCGCAGGTAGTCACGATAGTCGTGCGAAGTGGGGCCCTTGGGCGAATCCCGCATGACGGCCTGCTGGCGCTCGAGCAGGTCGAACACGTCGTCATCGGCGCGCTCGCACGCCCTGGCGGCGCAGTGCGGCTCAATCAGCAGACGCATCTCCACGAGCTGCTCGAACTCTCCTGGCGACAGCAAAGGCGCCACCTGATACCCCCGCAGCGGCTGCCGCACCACGAGTCCGCTGGCCTCTGCGCGGGCCAGCGCCTCGCGGATCGGCGTTTGCGACACCTGCCAGACCCGCGCCAGCCCATCGATCTGGAGCCGTGCTCCCGGCTCAAGCTCCGCCTCCAGCAGCAGCTCGATCAGACGCTCGTAGACATCGTCGGCGAGCGAGCGTCGATGGACTACCGCGCCCCCGACCGCTGCTGCTTCTGCCAGGTTGACGACGCCTGGCCAGCCTGATCTAATGTCCATGACCCAATCATATAGGAATTTGGATGTGGCTCCGTGTCCGACGCTGTACATGCCCCAACCTCTCCCAGCCAGAGCTGGCCCATCGCCGCCGCGATGCTCCCGTTCCCCGCCTCACAGGAGGCGCCCGCGGAGGTCTGGCACGACCAGTTCGCCGAGGTCGCATTCGAAGGCTTCACGGAGGTCGATCTCACCGACTCGTGGGTGAAGGTGGGCAATATGGAGGCTTCCCGCCTGACCGAGTTGGCCGACGTGCTGCGCCAGACCGGTCTGCGTCCTGAGGCGGTCTCGGCGATCCGATGCAGCGTGATCGACCCCGATGCGGGGGAGGCGAACCTCGCCTACTCCCACCGCACCATCGACGCCGCCGCGCAGCTCGGTTGCTCGGTGGTCAGCGTCGGCCTGCACCGGCCATTGGCGCCCCAGCAACGCGACGTCCTGTGGTTCTGGACCGTCGACGGGCCCAAGGACGACGACTCCGCGGAGACGTGGCAGCTGGCGGTCCGCCGGCTGCGAGAGCTCGGTGAGCACGCCCACGACGCCGGCGTCTTGCTGTCCCTGGAGATGTACGAGGACACGCTTCTGGGTTCGGCCGAGTCCGCCGTGCGCCTGGTGCAGGACATCAACCACTCGGCGGTAGGACTCAACCCGGACTTGGGCAACCTCTTTCGACTGCACCGCGACATCGAGTCGTTCCAAGCGGCCGTCGAAGCCTGCCTGCCGCTGTCCAACTACTGGCACGTGAAGAACTACTACCGCGACACGGAACCCACGACGGGCGCGGTCGTCTCCTTGCCCGCCCCGATGTACTCGGGCTCAATGAACTACCGCACCGCGGTCAAGACGGCGGTCGCGGTCGGCTACACCGGCCCGTTCTGCGTCGAGCACTACGGCGGCGACGGGCTGTCGGTGATGGCCGAGAATCGCACGTACCTGCGCAAGCTGCTGGCGGTCGCCACCGGTGAGGTCGCGCGGGCAAGCCGCGGCACCGACGTGGGTGTCAAGTGAGTCCCCGCGTTGCGGTCCTGGGATTGGGAGCCATGGGGCTACCGATGGCGACCCACCTCGCTCGTGACCACGAGGTCATCGCCTTCGATGTCAACCCGGAGCGCCTGAGCCTGGCCAAGCTGGCGGGCGTACGCCCCGCCGAGTCCCCCGCCGAGGCGTGCGCCGGGGCCGACGTCGTCCTGATCGGGGTGCGGGATGCTGCCCAGCTTGAGCGCGCGCTGTTCGGACCGCTGGGCGCTGCCGAGGGGTTGGCCGCAGGTGCCGTCGTCATCCTGACCTCTACCGTCGGCCGTGACGCGGCGCGCGAGGCCGCCCACAGGCTCAAGGAGTTGCAGGTGCACCTCATCGATGCGCCGGTCAGCGGCGGACCGGTTCGCGCCGGCGAGGGCGACCTGTTGATCATGGTGGGTGCCGACCCCGCAGCCCTTGCTCAAGGCCGGTCAGTGCTGGAGGCCCTGGCCTCCACGCTCACCGTCGCCGGGCCGCACGTGGGCGACGGCCAGATGCTCAAGACGGTGAACCAGCTGCTCTGCGGCGTGCACACCGCAGCCGCGGCCGAGGCCCTCGCGCTCGCTCACGCCCTGGGCCTGGACCTCGACAGCACGCTCGAGGTCCTCGGCAAGGGCGCGGCCGCCTCGTTCATGCTTTCCGACCGCGGGCCTCGCATCGCGCAGCAGCTCACCGGGGCACGACCGGAACTGCGGTCGAGGCTGGACGTGATCTCGAAGGACATGGGCATCGTCGCGGGCCTCGCGCGCGAGGTCAAGGTTGCGACGCCCGTTGCGGGAGCCGCCGGCCAGCTGTTCCTGCTCGGCGAAGCCCTGGGCTTCTCCGCGGAAGACGACTCGATCATCGCCACAGCCCTGCACGCCGCAAGCCCCGAGTCCGCCTGATGACGGTGTTGTCCAACGACCCGGCGCAGTTCGTCGACGAAGCGCTGCGGGGATTCGTCGACGCCTACGCCGACCTGGTCGCGCTGGTTCCGGGGGGGGTCGTGCGCGCTGAGGCGACGCCCGCCGGCAAGGTCGCCGTCGTCGTGGGGGGCGGGTCGGGCCACTACCCCGCCTTCTGCGGACTCGTGGGTCAAGGCTTCGCTGACGGCGCGGTGGTGGGCCACGTCTTCACCTCGCCATCGGCCGACGCCGCCGCCTCCGTGGCACGCAGCGCCTCCTCGGGCGCAGGGGTGGTGATGCTCACGGGCAACTACGCCGGCGACGTCATGAACTTCACCCTGGCGCGGCGCCAGCTCGCCGCCGAGGGGATCGACGCCCGGTACGTGGTCGTCACCGATGACATCGCGAGCGCCCCGGTCGGGCAGGAGAGTCTGCGCAGGGGCATTGCCGGGGACCTCATGGTCTTCAAGGCCGCGTCCGCAGCAGCCGAGGGAGGCGCCGACCTTGACGAGGTGGAACGCGTGGCGCTGCATGCCAATGCCATGACACGCACGCTCGGCGTCGCGTTCGACGGCTGCACCCTCCCCGGCGCCAGCGAGCCGCTGTTCACCGTCGCCACGGGGCGAATGGGCATCGGCGTCGGCATCCACGGCGAGCCCGGGATCGGCGAGGCAGCGCTGCCCACTGCGGCCGCGCTCGCGACGACGCTCGTTGAGCTCGTCCTCGCCGAGGCGCCCGTGGCCGGCCCTGCTCGCGCTGCGGTCATCCTCAACGGGCTGGGGCGCACGAAGTACGAGGAACTGTTCGTGGTCTGGTCCACGGTGGCGCCACTGCTGCGCGAGGCGGGGATCACGATTGTCGAACCGGACATCGGGGAACTGGTGACCAGCCTCGACATGGCCGGGTGCTCGCTCACGCTGATGTGGCTGGACGAGGAACTCGAGGCACTCTGGCGGGCACCCACCGCGGCGCCGGCGTACCGCAAGGGAACGACACGCACCCCTCTCCATGCCGTGGACACGACCGGCACCGACCGGACGCGCCCCTCCCACACCACCCCGAGCGGTGCAACCAGCGTCGTGCCCCCCGCCAGCGAGCGCGCCCGTGCCCACGCGGGGCGGGTGTTGGCCGGGATCGAGGCGGCCTTGCGGGCCGTCACCGAGGCCGAGGACCACCTCGGACGACTCGACGCGATTGCCGGCGACGGAGACCACGGTCGCGGAATGGTTCGCGGACTCACCGCGGCCCGGGACGCCGGCCGCATCGCCCTGGCCAGCGGGGCCGGCGCACGTGAGGTGCTGGTCCAGGCGGGGCAGGCATGGGCACACCGTGCCGGCGGGACCTCCGGGGTCCTCTGGGGCGCCATGCTCGAGGCGGGCGGCAACGCCCTTGGCGACGATGCGCCCGCATGGGAAAGCTGGGACGCCGATCCGCTCGGCGTCGTCGTCCGGGCGGTGGGCGCGGCAATCGATGCCGTACAGGATCTCGGCAATGCGAAGCTCGGCGACAAGACACTGCTCGACGCGCTCGTCCCGTTCCACGAGGCACTGAGCCGAGCGGACAGCCCGGGACGAGAACCCACCGAGGCATGGCGCGCGGCGGCGGAGCAGGCGACACGGGCGGCACTCGAGACAGCACCCCTGCGTCCGCGACTGGGTCGAGCACGTCCGCTCGCGGACCAGAGCGTAGGGTCCCCCGATCCCGGCGCGGTCTCGCTCGCGCTCATCGCCACCGCCGTCTCCGACGCCGCACCGAACGGTCCCGAGAGTTCTTCCCGAAAGGAGCAGTCGTGACCGACCTGCTACGGATCGTCATCGGCAGCGACGAGGCTGGACTGGCCTACAAAGACCGGCTCAAGTCCGACCTCGAACTCGACGAACGCGTTCAAACCGTCATCGACGTGGGGGTGCACGCCGATCAGCACACGGCGTACCCCCACATCGCCGTCGCCGCGGCCCGCCTGGTCGCTGCCGGAGAGGCGGACCGCGCGCTGCTCGTGTGCGGCACGGGCCTTGGGGTCGCCATCTCGGCCAACAAGGTGCCGGGAGTACGTGCAGTGACCGCCCACGACAGCTACTCCGTCGAGCGGGCCGTCTTGTCGAACAATGCCCAGGTGCTGTGCCTCGGGCAGCGAGTCATCGGCGTGGAGCTCGCCAGGCGCCTTGTGCGGGAATGGCTCGGTTACGAGTTCGACCCGACCTCCGCCTCGGCTGCGAAGGTGGCCGCGATCGACAGCTATGAGGCGTGCGAGTAGGCGGTCACCCGCAGAGAGTTCCCGGCAGGCTGCACATTCCGGGCTCATCGCATTCGAGGGTGTAGTTGGGGTCTGAATGTGAAGTCTCAGGACTTCGTGGACGGTTCTGTCTCAGGACTTCGTGGACAGCCGGTCTCATGACTTCGTGATCACTTGACCTGCGTGCTCGTCTCGGGCATGGACTTCAACCACGTGCCCGCCGACGTGCGGTGGGCGATAGCGAACTGGCCCGAGGACGCCGAGCGCGGTGCGGTGACGCGCTTCTGTGAGCGGCACGACATCAGCAGGTCGGTGTTCTACAAGATCCGCGGCCAGGCCCGCGAGCTGGGCCCGGTCGGCGCTACCGAGCCCGCCTCTCGTCGGCCACACCACAGCCCAACTCGTACGGACCCGACCGTGATCGAGGACGCGCTGGCGGTGAGGGCATGGCTCGTCGAGCAGGGACTCGATGGCGGGCCGTTGTCCGTGGCCGCCAGGATGCGCAGGCAAGGCCTGTCCGCCCCGTCGCGGGCGACCCTCGCCCGCGCGTTCGCGGCCGCCGGGGTCTCCAAGCCTGAGCCGCGCAAGAGGCCGCGGGCGGCGAACCGCAGGTTCGTCTATCCGGCGCCGAACTGCTGCTGGCAGATCGACGCGTTCGCCTGGTCCCTCGCCGACGGCACACCGGTCGCGATCCACCAGGTCATCGACGACCACTCACGCATGGCAGTGGCGACCCTGGTCGCCGGCGGGGAGACGGCCAAGGCCGCCGTGCAGGTCGTGTCCACGGCGGTGCGCCGCTGGGGCGTGCCGCAACGGCTGCTGTCCGACAACGGGCTGGCGTTCAACCCCACCCGACGCGGCTTCACCAGCAAGCTCGTGGACTACCTGATCGACCCCGGCGTCAAGCCGATCACGGGCAAGCCAGACCAGCCCACCACCCAGGGCAAGAACGAACGGTTCCACCAGACTGGGCTGCTGAGGTGATTTCGGACAGCGGAGTTGGTGGTTTCTCTTATGCTGCCAGGGCTGGCTGCTGGTAACTGTAGTGGACTTCGTTGGGCTTGCGGTAGTCGAGTGCTGAGTGTCGGCGGCGGCTGTTGTAGAAGCCCTCGATGTAGGCAATGACGTCCCGTTTTTCCTGTGTTTTTGTCGTGTAGACGGTGCGGTATACGCGCTCGTTCTTCAGCATCGAGAAGAACGATTCGGCCATGCTGTTATTCCAGCACACACCGGTTCTGCCCATCGAGGAGCGCATGCTCAGGCCGGTCACGAGGGCCCGGTAGGAGGCCCCTCCCTGTCAGGCTGTAGTGAGACATGCCGGAGCCCCCGGGCCCACCGTGGAGGGTGGTGATAGGAGACAGTTTCGTGAGTAGCAATAGTCCAGTTCTTCCTGGTGTCGAAGATGGTCCGGTGGCGAGCCCAGGAGAAGTAGTCGTAGATCCGGCCGCTCGTCCGGTCCGGCGCTCGTTCACGGCGGCCTACCGGGCGAGGGTGGTTGCGGAGTATGAGGCGGCACCGCACGGCAGCAAGGCTGCCGTGTTGCGTCGTGAGGGCTTGTACCAGTCCCAGATCCGTGAGTGGGCTCGCGCACGTGATGCGGTGACCCGTGGCGCCTCGGCCCCTCGGAGGGCGCATCGAGAGCCAGCGTGGGCGAGAAGGACGATCCGGGGCGGTTGCGGGCGGAGAACCAGCGGCTGGTCCGCGAGTTGGCCAAGTCGCAGGTGGTGGTGGAGATCATGGGAAAACTGCAAGGGCTCTTGGAGCACATCTCCGAGAGCACGGGCACGCCACCGTCGTCGAGGAGACGATGAGAGCGACATTCACCGAGTTGCGTGCGGTCGCGGTACCGATCAGCCGGTCCTGCGCACTGCTGGGCCGGGCCAGGGCCACCCACTACCGTCACGCCCGCGGACCGGTGCACGGGCCCCGGCCGGTGCGTGCGGTGCCCGAGAACGGGCAGGTGCTCTCACCGGCCGAGCGGGTGGCGGTGCTCACGCTGATCAACACCGAGGCGTATGCGGACCTCTCGATCGGCCAGATCTGGGCCAGGGAGCTCGACGAGGGCCGCTACTGGTGCTCGGCCTCGAGCATGTACCGGATCGCCCGGGCGGCCGGACAGAGCCGCGAACGGCGACGGCTGGCGACCCACCCCGCCAAGGTCATGAATCGCCCCGGGTTTGGTGGAGGGTCTGATTCCCCGAAAGGATGGGAGTCATGCCAGCACCGAGGAAGTATCCGCAGGAGCTCAGGGAGCGTTCCGTGCGGCTTGTAAGAGAGGCGATGTCTCAGGAGACGTCGCTGTCGATGAACGCGGCCGTGATCCGTGTGGGTCATCGGGTCGGAGTGAACTCAGACACGCTGCGTGGCTGGGTGAAACAGGCCCGGATCGATGCAGGAGAGGTTGCCGGTGTGACCTCGGTGGACGCGGCCACGATCAAGGCGTTGGAGCGTGAAGTGCGAGAACTCAAACGCGCGAACGAGATACTGCTCGCCGCGTCAAGTTTCTTCGCGCGGGAGCTCGACCCGCGACTTCCGTTCTAGTGGCCTTCATCGACGAGCATCGCTCGCGGTTCGGGGTCGAGCCAATCTGCCGGGTGCTCACCGAGCACGGGTGCCGGATTGCCCCGTCGGGTTACTACGCCGCCAGGCACCGTCCCGATTCCGCGCGTGTGATACGCGACGGTGATCTGATCGTCGATATTGAGCGGATCTACTGGGATCGTGAACGCGGACGCGGACTCAGTGGGGCGCGCAAGGTGTGGCGTCTGCTGCACCGTGAAGGCGTTGTTGTGGCGCGCTGCACGGTCGAACGCCTCATGCGTGAACACGGTCTGCGCGGTGCGCGCCGCGGCAAGCAGTTCGTCACCACCAGGCCGAACGACACCGCGCCTCGCCCTGCGGATCACGTTCAGCGCTGCTTCCGTGCGGAGCGACCAAACCAGCTGTGGGTCGTGGACTTCACCTATGTGCCGACATGGTCGGGTATGGCGTTCACCGCCTTCGTGACCGACGTATTCTCACGTCGCATTGTCGGCTGGCGCACGATGAACCGCATGCCGACGGATCTGCCCTTGGATGCGCTCGACATGGCTTTGTGGGTCCGTGGCCGGGCCGGCGAGGACGTCACAGGAGTCATTCAACATTCGGATGCGGGAGCTCAATACACCGCGTTGCGCTACTCGGAACGGCTCGCAGACGTGGGAGCGATCGCGTCGATCGGGACCGTCGGGGACTCCTACGACAACGCCCTCGCAGAGACCGTCGTCGGGCTCTACAAAACCGAGTGCGTGAAGCTCGACGGCCCGTTCCGCACCGCTGACGAGCTCGAACTCGCGACCCTGTCCTGGATCCACTGGTTCAATGAAAACCGGCTGCACTCCTCGATCGGATACCTCACCCCGATCGAGATGGAAGACCTGTACTACCGTGAGAACACGACCCAGGAGCAGCCGCTTCTGGGAGAACTCGCCCTCCACTAAACCCGGGGCGATTCAGTCAAACCCGAACTGCTGGCCGGCGGGTCGTCGCAGGTGTGGACCTGGGACATCACCAAACTGCGCGGCCCGGCCAAGGGAATCTTCTACCAACTCTACGGCTGATCGACATCTACTCCCGGTTCAACCCGTCCTGGATCATCGCCCAAGTCGAGGACTCCGCACTGATCGACCGCAACGGCGCCGTCCCGCCCACCGTGCACGCCGACCGCGGCACCTCGATGACCTCCAAACCCGTGTCGGCGCTGCTGGCCGACCTGGGCGTGACCCGCTCGCATTCGCGGCCTCGGGTCAGCAACGACAACCCGTTCTCCGAGGCCCAGTTCAAGACGCTGAAGTACCTGCCTGAGTTCCCGAAAGCCTTCGCTTCGCTGGCTCACGCCCGCGAGTTCTGTGCCGGCTTCTTCCACGAGTACAACTACATCCACCGCCACTCCGCGATCGCCTGACACACCCGGCCTCGGTCCACTTCGGCACCACCGACGCGATCGACCAGGACCGACAGAACACCCTCACCGCCGCCTACCACGCCCATCCCGAGCGGTTGGCCACCGACCGCACCCGCCGGTAATGCCCACCCAGTCCTGGATCAACCAGCCCAAGGTCGAACCCCAGATGAACTGACCACAACCGTCTCAGTTGACTTGACAGATTCCGGATCGTGACTCGTGCTACCTGTGCGGGCGCCGTGTGTCGGCCAATGACTCCTTAGCGTCCGAGGCGTTGACATGCGCGGATGAACTCAATGGCGACGTTGCGTCGGGGGCGACGGGCCCATCGCACACTACGGTCAGTGAGAACTCGCATGCCACATTCGCGCTCGACCGTCGCAGGCTAAGTGTCAGTGCGCCGGGCTCGACCACTCGCCTTCCGTCACGGTTTGTCAGCGCGGCAAGTGCGATCGGCACATCGACAGTGACTATGGCAGACGCGCCGGGCTCGAGGGTGACTCGTGTGTAGCCGACCAAGCGAGCGAGTGGTTGAGAGACTGATGCCCACGGATCGGTGAGGTACACCTGGACGACATCGACACCAGCGACATTGCCCGTGTTGCGAACGGCGACAGAAAGTCGAACTACATCATCCGGCGATACCTCGTCGGCATCGCACGACCCGTCATACCAGTCGAATGTCGTATACGAAAGCCCGTGACCGAAGGGGTACAAAGGGGTTGGATCTACGGCAGAGACTTCCGTGCGGTGTCCAAGTGCTGGTGACAGGTAGGAACGCGGGTAGCCGCCGGGGCCCGACGGTACGGAGACTGGAAGGCGTCCCGATGGCGCGACCCGACCGGATAATACGCCTACGACGGCCTCGCTACCCTCCTGCCCCGGGAAGAATGCCTGCACGATCGCCGCGCATCGCTCCGCGACCGGGCCAAGCGCGTAAGGCCGTCCCGCCAAAAGTACGACGACAGTCGTGGTACCGGTCGCTAGGACGGCTTCCAGCAGGGCTCGCTGGAAACCAGGGAGCTCCAGGCTAGGGGCATCGGATCCTTCGCCACTAGTGCCTTTGCCCCACATGAGTGCGTTGTCGCCGAGTGCCACCACGGCGAGGTCTGCGCCGGTGCATGCACGCCCAATTGCGTCTTGGTCAATCGGCTGTGCCGTGCCGAAGGGTGTTCCCTCAAGATGTCGAATGGAGGTTGAAGGGTAGGTGCGCTTGAGCGCCGCGAGCACAGAGATGAGATCGATGCCGTGCCGCGAGCTGTGGTGTATGCCGACGTGAGAGGGGAAGGCGTATCCGCCCATGCCGGACATGGTGAAGTCCGCACTTGGTCCGAACACGGCAATCGTAGATAGGTCGGCGATAGGGAGCGTCCCGTCGTTGGAGAGCAGCACAATCGACTCGTCCGCGACGCGACGCGCGATCCCGCGACCGACATCGCTATTGAGGGAGACGGATCCGCGCAAGCCTGGGACGTCGTCGAGTTCGCGCCGAGCGAGGCATTCCGGAAAAGCTGACCACTCGGGATCGAGAAGTCCCAAGTCAACTTTCTGCGAAAGTACCCGGGTAGCCGCTTGGTCGACCAGCGCTTCATCAATGGCCCCCTCCCTCACGGCATTGAGCAATGGGGCTCCGTATGCCTTGGTGGTCGGCAACTCTACGTCGATCCCCGCGCGGAGCGCCTGGGCGGCGGCCTCAGCCACGTCGCTCGCAACGCCGTGGAGAGTCTGGAGGAAAGGGATGGCGAAGTAGTCGGCGACCACCGTGCCCTTGAAGCCCCACTCGCTCCTCAAGAGATCAGTGAGTAACTGTCGATCGGCGGCCACGGGAAGACCGTCCAGAGCGGCGTAAGAATTCATCACCGACCGGGCGCCAGCCTCGCGAATTGCCATTTCGAAGGGAGGAAGCACGACGTCGCGTAATTCTCGCCATCCAATTGACACAGGCGCTAGATTGCGGCCCTCACGGGACGCTGAATACCCCGCGAAGTGCTTGAGAGTGGTGATGATACCCGATTTCTCCATACCGCGAACGTAGGCCGATCCGATAGTGCCAACGAGGTAGGGGTCCTCTCCGATGGTCTCCTCAGTTCGGCCCCATCGTGGGTCATAGGCGACGTCAAGAACAGGGGCTAGTCCCTGGTGAACACCAACTTTTCGCATGCTCGTCCCAATGTACTCTCCCATGTCCTCGATGAGTGCGGGGTCGAAGGTCGCGCCCCACGCCAAGGGAGTGGGAAATGTCGTGGCGCCCCAAGTTGCGAATCCTGTGAGACATTCCTCGTGAGCAATTGCGGGAATTCCAAAACGATTGCTTTCGACTATGCGTTGCTGAGTTCTTGCGAGACTCAGTGCGCCAAGTGCCGGATCAATTGGCTTCGTACCAAAGGGGCGTGTCAGTTGACCGACTCCGATGCCGAGACGGGCATCGAAGTCGATGGGTTCCTCCATTTCGTGTTGCTGAGGGGCAACTTCGCCGCCGCTGTCGTCGGCTCCCACCCACACGCCGGACAACTGCGCCACTTTCTCCTCCAAACTCATTACCTTGAGCAGCGCGGCGACACGGGTAGCTGTGTCGAGTTCGGGGTTGTTCCAAGGGCCGCGGGACTCACCCGCGGTCCCTGTGAAGACGCTTGAGGCATCAGCGTTGACTTGGCTATCGGGCAGATGTGAAGGGTTCACGATTGGCTTTCCCGTCGAAGTCGGAGTGGTCGCGACGCGGCTACTGCGAACAAAAATAGGGTGCCACTCGAGGGCGCGTCAACCTCGTCGTCGGGGCGCCGGTTACGCATGATGATCGGTTTTGACACAACACCCATAGTCACCTAATATCGTAAATCGTGCACGATGTGTGATCGTGAAGAGCCCTTGTACCGTACCGGTTCGATCTGGTGTGGATGCTTTTCCAACACGTGTTCAGAAGCGACTCAAGGAGGAGTGGTGAGGATGACGGATGCCTTTCGAAAGGCGCGTGAGTCGAGCCTGATGTCGGCGACAAGTTCGGGGATGAACGGGTGGCATCGCGTGCACGCGGCCGGCCAAGCTCGACTTAGTCAAGGCTCGCTAAGAGGATACCCGCTACAACTCAACTGAGCTGGCGCGGCCACGAAGGTGCAACTAGCACCGAAGGTGGACGCACGGGTACGTGCGACACAACACAACGAAGGAGAAACGGGCAATGAGACGCAACCTCGCAATGGGAGCCGCGGGCCTCGCGGTTGGGCTACTAGCACTGACGGGCTGTTCCAGCAGTGCAGACGTAAGTAGCGGCTCGGCCAGCGGTGGAGGCACTACAACGCTGACATACCTGTCATGGGAAACCCAAGACGTGATGCAGCCGGTGCTGAAAGCATTTGAGGCCGCCCACCCTGAGATCAAGATTGAGGCGTCCTACGCGCCGCCGGTTCAGGGGTACATCACTACGCTGCAAGCTCGCCTGCTCGCTGGAACCGCGCCGGACGTGTTCATGATGGCCGCCGAGAATAAGACCGGTCTCATCGACGGTAAATTCGTTCTGGACCTTGCGGGCGAAGGCTTCATGTCTAACATCCCGAAGTTCAACCAAACAACATATGGTCGTGACGGCTCGGTGTACGGCATGTCGATTGCCTCCTGGGGAGCTGGCTTGATGTATAACGTGGACATGCTGGCCTCGGTAGGGTACGACGCTCCTCCGGAGAACTGGGACGACTTCATCGCCATGTGCCTGAAGCTCGACGCGGCGGGCATCAGCCCCTTCCTCGAGGCAATCGATGGCATGCCGATCATTCTCGGCGCACAGCTTGGTGCGTACAACGCGTCGATCGGTGGCACCATGGACGACAAGATTTTCGACGGCACCTCGTCGTTTGACGAGCAGTGGACCCCTATCGTCAAGGAATACAACAAGTTGTACGAGTCTGGCGCTGTCACGCGTGACGTAGTCGGGCTGTCACGTGCCGATGCGCAAAACGCGTTCTACGCGGGCAAAACCGCGATGACGATTGGTCGTCCGTGGATCATGGCGGCAGCGCACGAGGCAGGCGGTCCCGATCTCAAATTCAAGGTCGTTAAGGTTCCAGCGATTGCTGGCTTCGAGCCCTATGTCGCTGGCGCTGCAAGCCCGGCGTTCGCGATCAACTCATCCAGCGACAAGGTCGAGGCTGCGAAGACCTTCCTTACGTGGATGAGCTCGCCTGCGGGTGCCGAATCCTTTGCGACAAATACTGGTCAGATCACCGTCACGAGCGACTTTAAGCCCACGCTCGATCCCGCTCTCGATCCAATTCTGTCGGATATTCGGGCAGGAAACCTCTACCTTCCACAGATCGCCTGGCAACGTAGTGAGGACGTGCTCAATCAAGAGGCGATCGCCCAGATCCAGCGCATGGTCACCGGCGAGATCACGCCTCAGGAGTTCACGAAAGCGCTCGACTCCAGGTTGGCGTCGGCTTCCTGAACTCGCAAGTAAGTTGCCGCGGGTGGGGGCGTCCGCGCCCCCACCCGCGCATCAGAAGGGATTCGCATGACCGTCACCGCTAGAGCGATAGTCACTCGCCTGCGAAGTCGAGCGCTCCGAACCACTGGCTGGCGTGATGCGGCAGCACACCAGGCCTTTTTGATCCCGATCATCATTGTCTTTGTGGTGCTCTTCTTGGTGCCGCTCGCGCAGTCCTTTTACTGGAGTTTTACGGACTTCAACGGCTACTCCTCTGACGTCAACTTCGTGGGGCTTGCCAATTATGTGAAGCTGTTCACGGACAGTTCGCTTCTCGCCGGGCTCACCTTCACACTACTTTTTGCAGTGGGCATCACCGTGGGCGTAACGATGATCGCCATACCGCTTGCAGTAGCGCTAAACAAGCGTTTCTTTGGCCGGAACCTCGCACGCTCAGTTTTCTTCTTCCCCGCAGTCCCTAGCATGCTCGTACTAGGCCTCGTCTGGGCCTATATTCTGTCGCCGTTGGACACCGGTGCGCTGAACACGGTCCTCGACAAATTTGGCGGTGGGGGCCCAGTGGCGTGGCTCGCCGCGACGGGGCTCGCGCGGATGTCCGTCATCGTGGTCGGCATTTGGGGGCTCGCGGGCTGGCATGCGGTGCTCTACCTCGCCTACCTCCAGTCAATCCCACACGAGTATTACGAGGCCGCTACTATTGATGGCGCGTCTGGGCCGCAGCAATTCTGGAAAATTACGCTACCTCTACTCACTCCCGCCATTGTGATTAGCCAGTTTCTGTTGTTGACCCACGGGCTTAAGATCTTCGACCTGCCATTCGCGTTAACCGGCGGAGGGCCCGGATTCGCAACATTCACCATTACACAGTCAATCATTGTCACTGGTGTATCGCAGGGTCACTACGGTCTTGCATCCGCGCTTGCGGTGGTTTTCACGCTGACGGTCGCGGTGCTGGCGATTTCGCAAGTGACGCTCATGCGGGTGCTTGAGAGGAGAGTGACGTGAAGAAACTCAAGGGACGGCACGTCATGCTGTCCGTTTTCATGTTTGGCGCGGTGGTTGTCGTGGGGTTCCCTCTCTACTACATCGTCGTGAACACCTTCAAAACCCAGCGCGAAACTGTGGCTAACCCGCTAGGCCTTCCAACGTCGCTTTACCTCGGTAACTACATTGACGTTTTTGAGAGTGTGCCGCTCGTGCAGGTGTTCTCAAATACTCTGTATGTGACCGTTTTGGCCATCGTGTTGCAGTTGCTCGTGGGATCTATGGCGGCGTACTCGATGATCATGCGGCACACATTGCTCAATCGAGTGCTCGGAGTCGTGCTCCTCATCGCGTTCGTCGTGCCAGCGCAGTCCACCTTGATTCCGCTTTACCGAGTTTTTGTCGGATTCAAACTAGTTGATAACCTCAATGGACTTGTCATTCTCTACGCAGCCGGATCAGTATTTTGCTACTTCATCATTCAGGGGTATATGAAGACTCTTCCGTACGAGATAATTGAGGCGGCACGTATTGACGGAGCGAGCGCAAGCCAGATTTATTGGCGCGTGGTCCTCCCCCTCATTAGGCCAATCCTCGTGACTGTGGGCGTGTTTCAAACGATGTGGGTGTGGAACGACTTCGTGTTTCCGACGGTCTTCATATCATCTCCGGACAAGCAGACCATCGTACTTCAAATCTACGCTGCGGTAGGGGAGTTCGCCACCAATTGGCCGGCATTCATGACGCTTACTGTAATAGCGCTCATACCTATGGTCGTCTTCTTCGTTTTCGCCCAACGGCACATTGTGAGCGGGCTAGTCTCGGGGAGTGTCAAGGGATGATGTGAGCTAATTTGTAGGCGGAATGTTGCGGACTACTACATAAGCAGTCTATTGCTACACGTCACTCGTATATTGTTAAGGAGTATTATGTCTGGTAAGCATGTTAACGGTGTTATTGACCTCGATGTGACTGGACCGAAGATCAGCCGGCACCTGTACGGCCATTTTGCTGAGCACCTCGGCCGATGCATCTACGGAGGATTCTGGGTGGGTGAGGATTCGAAGATTCCCCACGAAGGAGGTATTCGGCGGGACGTCGTTGAGGCGCTACGCACTCTCAGGATCCCTAACCTGAGGTGGCCCGGTGGTTGCTTTGCTGACGAGTATCACTGGCGCGACGGCGTCGGCCCGCGTGCAGCGCGCCCCCGGATGGTCAACAGCCACTGGGGAGATGTCGTCGAGGACAACAGCTTCGGCACGCACGAGTTCATGGCTCTGTGCGACCTGTTAGGCGCCGAGCCGTACGTCAATGGAAACGTTGGCTCGGGAACAGTGCGGGAGATGAGTGAATGGGTGGAGTACCTCACACGCGAAGGTGACTCGCCGATGGCTTCGCTGCGTAGTAGTCACGGCCGAGAAAAGCCGTGGCGTGTCCCCTTCTGGGGCATTGGAAACGAGCCCTGGGGCTGCGGGGGGCGGATGAAGGCTGACGCATATGCCGACCTCGCCCACCAGTACGCGACTTACTTGCGCGACCATGGAGAGAATACGCTCTACCGAATCGCGGCAGGGGCAAGGGACGATGACTATTCTTGGACCGAGTCGCTGATGAAATCGATCGGTTGTGTGACCTGCCCTGAAAGTCCTCAGAGCCCTTATCAGGCGATCTCATTTCATTACTACACGATTCCCGTGCCGAGGGACACTGTTGGCAGCGCGCTTGAGTTTTCGGCCGACGACTATTACGCGACAATGATCCAGGCGCGCCGTATCGACGAAATCATCCGCCGACACGGCGACGTCATGGACATTTACGACCCCCAAAAGAGTATTGGTCTCGTGCTCGACGAATGGGGGACTTGGCACGGAGTGGAGCCGGAGACCAACCCCGGTTTCCTGTACCAGCAGAACACCATGCGAGATGCACTTGTGGCGAGCGTCCACTTCGACGCCTTCCATGCACATGCCGACCGGCTTGTTATGGCCAACATCGCTCAGACCGTCAACGTGCTGCAGGCGATGGTGCTCACGGATCCCGAAAACAACACCCTTGTGCTTACCCCGACTTATCACGTGTTCGCAATGAACGTCGGCCACCACGATGCACTCTCTCTTCCAGTCCACATTACGAGTCGGGCTGCCGATCGCAATGTGAATGGTGTGCAGCTCGACACCGTATCAATCTCTGCCTCGCGCAAGGGGGAAAATGCGCTCGTGTCGTTGACCAACCTTGATGCTGACGACGCCGTGTTGGTGGATCTCGATCTTCGGGGCGGCGCCGTGGTGGAGTGCCACGGGAGAATCCTCACCGCAGATTCAACGCGTTCGCACAACACTTTCGAATCTCCAGAGGAAGTTGTCGTTCGTGACTTTGACGTCGCGTCGGATGCTTCGCGCTATGGCACCTCCGTGCGGTTGGAGATCCCGGCGCACTCGTATGTGACGGTTCAAGTCGCCCTCGCGTAGTGTCACGCCAGATCGATCCGGAATCTGTCAAGTCAACTGAGACGGTTGTGGTCAGTTCATCTGGGGTTCGACCTTGGGCTGGTTGATCCAGGACTGGGTGGGCATTACCGGCGGGTGCGGTCGGTGGCCAACCGCTCGGGATGGGCGTGGTAGGCGGCGGTGAGGGTGTTCTGTCGGTCCTGGTCGATCGCGTCGGTGGTGCCGAAGTGGACCGAGGCCGGGTGTGTCAGGCGATCGCGGAGTGGCGGTGGATGTAGTTGTACTCGTGGAAGAAGCCGGCACAGAACTCGCGGGCGTGAGCCAGCGAAGCGAAGGCTTTCGGGAACTCAGGCAGGTACTTCAGCGTCTTGAACTGGGCCTCGGAGAACGGGTTGTCGTTGCTGACCCGAGGCCGCGAATGCGAGCGGGTCACGCCCAGGTCGGCCAGCAGCGCCGACACGGGTTTGGAGGTCATCGAGGTGCCGCGGTCGGCGTGCACGGTGGGCGGGACGGCGCCGTTGCGGTCGATCAGTGCGGAGTCCTCGACTTGGGCGATGATCCAGGACGGGTTGAACCGGGAGTAGATGTCGATCAGCCGTAGAGTTGGTAGAAGATTCCCTTGGCCGGGCCGCGCAGTTTGGTGATGTCCCAGGTCCACACCTGCGACGACCCGCCGGCCAGCAGTTCGGGTTTGACCTTGGCGGGGTGGGTCGCCAGCCGTCGCCGTTCGCGGCTCTGTCCGGCCGCCCGGGCGATCCGGTACATGCTCGAGGCCGAGCACCAGTAGCGGCCCTCGTCGAGCTCCCTGGCCCAGATCTGGCCGATCGAGAGGTCCGCATACGCCTCGGTGTTGATCAGCGTGAGCACCGCCACCCGCTCGGCCGGTGAGAGCACCTGCCCGTTCTCGGGCACCGCACGCACCGGCCGGGGCCCGTGCACCGGTCCGCGGGCGTGACGGTAGTGGGTGGCCCTGGCCCGGCCCAGCAGTGCGCAGGACCGGCTGATCGGTACCGCGACCGCACGCAACTCGGTGAATGTCGCTCTCATCGTCTCCTCGACGACGGTGGCGTGCCCGTGCTCTCGGAGATGTGCTCCAAGAGCCCTTGCAGTTTTCCCATGATCTCCACCACCACCTGCGACTTGGCCAACTCGCGGACCAGCCGCTGGTTCTCCGCCCGCAACCGCCCCGGATCGTCCTTCTCGCCCACGCTGGCTCTCGATGCGCCCTCCGAGGGGCCGAGGCGCCACGGGTCACCGCATCACGTGCGCGAGCCCACTCACGGATCTGGGACTGGTACAAGCCCTCACGACGCAACACGGCAGCCTTGCTGCCGTGCGGTGCCGCCTCATACTCCGCAACCACCCTCGCCCGGTAGGCCGCCGTGAACGAGCGCCGGACCGGACGAGCGGCCGGATCTACGACTACTTCTCCTGGGCTCGCCACCGGACCATCTTCGACACCAGGAAGAACTGGACTATTGCTACTCACGAAACTGTCTCCTATCACCACCCTCCACGGTGGGCCCGGGGGCTCCGGCATGTCTCACTACAGCCTGACAGGGAGGGCGACGGCGAGGGTGCGGTTGTAGCGTTCGACTTTGCCGTTGTGGCGGGGTGTGTAGGGCCGGATGTACTGGTGCTTAGACGCGGTCGCTGCGATCACCCGTGTGAACTCTTTGGCCCGATAGTTCGATCCGTTATCGGTCACGACCGTCACGACGCGGTCGATGCCGTGGGCTCGGAAGAAGACGCGGGCCCGGGTGTAGAAACCGATCGTGGTGGAGGACTATTCGTCGCCGAGGTGTTCGGTGTAGGCCAGACGTGAGTAACCGTCAACGATCGAGTGCAGGAACACGTAGCCGGCTCTGGCGCCAGCGGTCTTCGCACGCTGGGCGGCACGATGCTGACTGGGTCCTCTGCCTTGGCCACGATGTCCGCCACCGTCGGAGATACGGCCGACCTTCTTCACATGAATGTGGACCATGTGGCCGGGAAAGCGTGCCGTGATGGTGCGCACGACACGGTTGGTTGACCCGTCAGGGTCCAGGTCACGCAGCCGGGAGATACCCAGGCGTTTCAAGCCACCGACCCACGCTCGCCAGCGACACGTGGTGGCCATGGGCGGCGAGCTCGGTGCGGATCGCACGCGCGGTCAAGTGTCGCTCACGCCGCCACTCCTCGATCAGGTCCACCACCGCCGCGTCAAGCTGGGTGGGACGGCGGTGAGGAGCCGAGGAGTGATCCTCGAGCCCGGCGACACCATCGCGTTCGAACCTGGCCTTCCACTTCGATAGACACTCCCGCGACACGCCAGCCTCTGCGGCAACGTGAGCGATCGGGCGAGACTGGCAGCGGCGGATCAGTCGCAGGCGGCCTTCAGGGGTCAACGGCGCGTTAGCGTGGTGCATGAGGGATAGGTCCTTGCAGCAGGCGGATGTAGTGGTACTTCCATCGTGCCCTCGGGCCTATCCCTCCCTCACACCCCGAACCATGTCAACAACCTCATGAGACGCAACACCTAGACGGTGTCTGAGGGCGCCGTGTCGCTCGGCCGCTCGACTCGCTTGATCTGGCGACCATCTACCCACCACTCCACGACAATCGCGGTTCCGTTGAAGTCGTATTCGATGACTGCGGGCCCGTCCGACCTGTGGTGCTCACCGTGGCGATACCAACTCAACTTCAAGCGCTCGAGGTTCGGATGGAACTCGAAAACGGCTGGTCCGTCGTCGCTGTGCTGTTGGCCGTTTTGGAAGTAGGACTCGCCGTACGCACCGTACCTGCGCGCGATGATTGCGGGCCCGTCAACGCGGTGCCACCTTTCACTAGGGAGTAGCCACTGAAGGACAAAATCGTCCGGTTCGATTGAATCTTCGATGAACTCGACTTCGCTTACAGACATCGTCATGTTCCTTTCCCGCGCGGCGACCGGCCTCCTGGCTGGATCCGAGCCAGTTAGATAATTGTGCGCCGCTGTCGCGGCCTACTTGCATTGCTGGTATGCCACACCGAACGACGTATTTCGCATTGTTACAGGTTTCGGGAACCACTTTTCCTCTCTGATTTCCCATCGATTACACGGCCGCCAGGGGAAATTACACAGGCTCTCGCTACCTAACCTGGAGATGTCGTGAGTCGCTGCATCAGACCGCCGCGCAAGCCTGGGAGCAGCTGCGCTAGGGCGAATCGCGCCAACTTGGTTGCTAATTGCTGGACCTTGCGTCTTCAAGCGAGTCGGCGCCGTTTCAGAATGGCCAACTGCTCCACCGGTTGCGGGGCATTCTCGATTTGAATGCCGCGTTGTCCACACGTCGCGCGGCCCATTCCAAAATCTTCCGTGGCTTCAATCGACTTGCGCATCGAGATCTCAGTTTCGGCGTCCGCGCGAAATGATCGAAGGTCGGCGATCTGGTGGTGCACCATTTCCCTTTCTTCGGAAGTTGCGGCGTCTTCCCACGTCGACTCCTCCGAGCCGCTGGTCAAGTAGTTCCTGAAGGTTTGGTGTCTTCAGAAGTGTGTGCTTTGACCGGCTGGCTTCGGCGTACTCGTTGAGGAGAGTAATGTTGGACGCTGAATCGTTGGATGCCATGGCGTCAAGCAGTATTTGCCAAGGGTGCCGCGAGGTATAGGTCCCGCCTTCGCGCGCGAGCAACACTGCGTGGCGAAAATTCTGCTTCGTCAGGTAGCGAGCGAGGCGCTCGCTGTGATGTTTGTCGGTGATCCGCTCGAACTCTGAGCCCGTGAGCACAGGTGCCGCTCCTCCCGTCGCGATGTATGTTCGCCGCCGTGCGGCCGCCCATGCGATGAAAAGATCCGACTCTTCAGCCTGGGTAAGTGGACGTTTGGCAAGGTAGACGAAGTGGCTATGGGGGTTCCAGCCGTTTTCGTCATGTACGGCCTCCGTTACAGGGAAGAAGCTGAAGACTCCCGCCCGCTTTTTGGCCTCGTTGATGGCGGTGTTCTCGCCGACCGCGGCCCAGGCTTCGTTGAAGCGTGAACACGACGCGAGCGCGTCTTCATCACGGCAATGCTCATCCCGGACGCGATGCCCCGTGACCCCAACCCTGCGCAACTGATGCTGCCGGACCGGGTACTGATACGTCGTGAGTGGGACCTCAAGGAGGACCTGCCGCTTGATAGCGCCACCGACGTGCCGGGTACCGCGCTCTCGGCCGACGAGGTCGCGTGGATTGGGCATTGGGAGTTGATGGTCCAGTTCATGCGCGAGTGGCGTCGTTGGCAGGCGACGAGTGTCGGTGAGGCTCAGCGACGGCTGCCCGGGTTCCCGATCTGGACTGACGCATGGGTCGCAACAAAGAAGGCTCGTGAGGGACTGCTCGAAGGTGCGCCCGCCTGGGAGGCCGACTTCCTGCGCAAAAACTTTGACCTGTTCGACGCTCTTCGCGGGGTCGACGACAAGTTGGTCAAAGGCTGGCTGCACGACGTGCGGAAGTTCCCGGAGTCGCGACGCAAGTTGGAGTGGCAAGCGCAAGACACCCAGAGCCTGTGGGGTTGCGTGATCTCATTCCGGCCGAGCGGTTTGCGTGCCAAGCGCATGACCCACCTGCCTGCGCTAGTTGCCATTACCCAGACGCCAGTCCTCGGGCCGCTGCGGCGGAAACTGTCCGCGCGAGAGGCGGCGCGATTGCAAGGACTGCCCGACGGCTACTCGTTCGAGGGGCAGACCGACAAGGCGACGTTCAAGCAGATGGGCAACGGCGTCAACACCGGGGTCGTGTGGAACGTCCTCAAGGCACACTGTGCGCGCGACCGGCACCTGCTCGTCGAAACGCCCGAGGGACGAGCAATCCTGGAGGCTGTCGAGGGCTCGCCGGACAACCCGCCCGATGCGCTTAGAGTTCTATTTGCAGCCGGTGTCACTCCATCGACTGGCGCTTAGCCGCGCTGATTCTCCGCGTCTCCTGTCACCGGCGCGCCGTATCCTCACTGTCTTGGATGACGTCGAAGATTTCTTCAACTCAACGGTCGGCTACACCCCTGCCGAATGGAAGCCGAAGGCCTCCTCCGTTGGCACTTTCGACACGTCGAGACGCCCGCTCGCGCTCGAGCGCTGGGACACCGACGCCAACGATGGCATCGACTTGTCTCAGGTGCCCACCTCACTGTCGACCGTCGCGTGGTTCTGGCGATGCCCCGAGGGCCACCGGTGGCGCGAGACCCTTTCCTCGGTCTCGAAACGTGGCGCGTGGAAGCGGTACGACATTTCCTCCGCTGCCTGCCGTCGGTGCGTCCTGATCGCTCACGGGCCGCGCTGCCCCGAGGGCCACCTCGTCGACCGTGTTGACCACCTCAACGAACCGATCGCTTCTCACCTGTGCCGACAGTGCGATCCGGACGCTTTCGACACCCGAGGTGGCGACCAGGCGAAGGTTCGTGCCGCTGACAAACTGACGCGCGACGTGTGGCGGACGGCCACCGATCCGCGACACGTCGCCATGACAGGTCGCGACCTAGGGGGTTGATTGCTTTCGAGAGGTGCATCCGCGCCTGCCGCGCTCAGGGAGTTCGCTGGTGGAAGCCCGTTCCTCCGAAGAAGGTCGTCTGGGATGCCGCCCTTGGCTCCGTCGCCCCCAGTCGTCGCGAGACGTGGACTGGCAAGGACGAACGCTCTCTCATCGCGGCCTGCGTTGACGCGGGGTTGCCGGTGCGGACGGGAGTTACTGTCACGGTGCCTGACGTGTATTACCCGACCGGGGCCACTTGGAGGGCCACTCCCGACATCCTCATCGGTGACAGCCTCGTCATCGAAGTTGACCATCCGGCAGAACTGCATGGCGGCTCCACCCACGAGGAAGGCTTTCCTGCGGCCGACCTGCAACGCGACGACGTGTACCGCGCGGCCGGCCTTACTGTCATCCGGGTTCGACTCCGTGGACTAGCGCCGGTGGCCGACTCCATCAACTTTGTCCGCAGCAATTACACGCGGGCGGTCGCGACCGCCGTCATCACTTGCGCCCGTCAGATCGTCGACGGCGCTGACCCCGCGAGTTTTGCATCCGTCACGGTCGTCGACTAGGCCCGGCGTTTGCGGCTTCGGGGGGAGTAACCGACGAGAAGCGCGACGCTCATCACTGAGAATTCGGCGAAAAACAGCGCTACAACCTAGCAATTGCTAGAGGCCCTCGCGCACTTTGCTGAGTTAGCGTCAGTTGCTGAACTAGACCAACAACCGACACGCTAAAGTTCGCCCTTTCGTTGGAGGAACCTCATGGCGACGTACCCCATCGGGATGCGTGCCCAATAGCTGATCAGACGGTAAAGAACGACAACAGACGCGGCAATTTCCTTGGGAAGACCCGCGGAGATCAGCCCGGCGGTGAGCGCGCCTTCGACCGCGCCAAGGCCACCGGGGGTGGGCACGATGGCTCCCACGGCGTTTCCGAGCAGGAACAGCACGGTGACGTCGATGAGCGGCATGTGCTGCCCGAAGGCACGCAGCGTCGAGTCGAACGCGCCCACGTAGGCCACGGTGAGCAACAGGTTGCCGCCGATGCCGAGCGCGAGACGCCACGGCTGGCTCAGCACCTGGGCGAGGCGCGGCCACGTCTGGCGCACGAGGGGCCGGAGCCTTCCGAGAGCCCACGTGCGGACCCGCGGCACGATCATGGCGATGGCCACCACGACCGCGGTGACGATCACGCCGACGAGCACGGAGCTCGAGGGGAGTGCGGCAAGGGTCCCCTCGGAACCGGTGATGAGCGACAGCACGATCAGGCCGACCACGGTGACGACCACCGCGCTCACCTGCACGAGTGCGACCGTCGCGACGGCAAGGGGAGCGGGGACCTTGCGACGCGTGAGGAGGCGCATGTTGAGGGCTGCGGGCCCCACGCCGGCTGGCGCTGCAAGCGCGATGTAGGCGGCCGCCACTTGCGCCAGAAGCGCCCTGTTCCACGGCAAGCGAATCGGGGAGAAGGCCATCAGGGCCACCGCAGCGCCGGCGAACGTGGCGAGCGCCCAAGCGAGGGCGGCGAGCAGCCACCACGGGTTGGAGTCGCGTAGCGCGTTGAGCACGTTCTCGGTGTTGAACGAGGCGAAGACCACCAGGGCCGCGATGATGCCCGCCGCAAGGGTGAAGACCGTGCGTGGGCCAAACCGGGCGATCTTTTCGGGCTCGACGTCGGCATCGGGAAGTCGCTCGACGATCTCCTTGCGGACCACGCCCAGGTTGATTTCCGATGCCCTCATCGCGTGCCTCGTGGCGCGCGGAAGCACGATCGACTGCAACATCGGCGCGAACGCCTCAACGCCGGCGTCGTCCAAGGCGCGGAACGCCGACGCGACCGCGCGTTCCGCGCCGATGATGGGCGCGAGCATCGCGACGAGTTGGGCACAGTCGATGCGTTTGGCGAGCTCGGTCGTGGCGACCTCGCCGAGCTCCCAACTGGTGAGCCATACGGTGGGAAGTCCGACGAGTTCGTCGTGGCCAACGAGCACCGTGTCCGCGCTGAGCGAGCGGTGCGAAATTCCCGCGTCGTGGGACTTCATCACTTGATCCCAGATGGCGTCGACCGCGGCGTCGGTGACCTCCGCGGGGTCGATGTCGGCGAGAGGGCGTGCCGCCAATGGGCGTTGGTAGACGACGATCATCGAGTCGCGGGCCTGTGCCATGCCCAGCACGCGGGCGGTGCGCACTCCGGCACCGCGAGCCGCGTGGGACACGAGCGCGGTCGCCTCCGCGGAATGCCGCAGGGACACGTCGGCGCGCGCGTCGATGCCGCGCAACCGCGCGGATTGCCACAGCTTCGTGAGGAAGCCGACGGCGTGCTGGTCGGCATCGAGCGTCACCACGATGAGGTGGTAGTTCTCCTTGGTCAGCAGCGAATAGACGCGGCCGTGACGCGTGCGGCCAAGCGCGGTCGATACCTCGTCGAGTTCCTGAGTTGCCTGACTCGAGGAGGGGTCGGCGCGTACAAGGCGTTTGGGAGAGAAGCCGGCGCGCTTGATGCCGTCGACGAGTGCGTCGCCATACGCGCGGTCCGTCGTGGATCCGAGCGCGTAGCGGATCCCAAGTCCAGCGAGCCGGCCAAGCAGCACCGTCAGGAGCGCCGCCGGGAGAGTGACGATGCTGGAGATGACGGCCACGGCGATCGCGAGCCACATCACATTCCACGACAGCATGAGGGTGCGGCGGGTTCCTCGTCTACCCGCGACCGTGAGCAGTGCCGCGACGCCCGCGATATAGGCGGGCAGCGCGACCGTGGCGTGGGCGCCCACGCCGATCGTGAGCGAGCCCTCCACTCCGGTCGAGCCGAAGTGGTGCACCAGGAAGACGGTGACGAGCGTGAACCCGAAGCCCACCGCGGCCGCGGTGAGCGCCTCCAAGATGCGGCGGGGCTCCCTGCGGACAGCCAGGTCGATGACCACGGCGGCGGGAAGGATCAGGGTGACGATTCCAGAGAACAGGTTGACGGGCGCGATGAGCAGGCGCTGGAGAATCCCGGAGATCCCGTGCACGTCCGCGGTGATTCCATCTGTGGTGCCGCGCGCGTACGCGCCGAGCAGCAGCACGATGACGATGCCAAGGGCGACACCGAGGAGCGAAATGAGGTCCGCGACGCGGTGGACCCGGATTTCGGGAGTGTCGATCACCGTGACGGTGGGGGCGCTGGCCGCAGGGGCGCTCACCGCGGTGGTTCCTGCCTGGTCATCGGGTGCCGTATCGCCGCCGGTCGTGGGCGGAGCATCTGCGGGCATGAGGTGAGTCTATGGGCCGCGACCCGTCATGGAGTGGAGCGTCGGCCGCCGTTCATTGGTCGAAGCGTCGCTGAAGCTCGGCGTAGGAGATCGCGCCATCGAGAAAACCGAGGGTTCCGGAAAGGAGCAGCTCGCGGCCGGCGCGTTCCACGAGCGAGAGCGCGGCTCGTGCGAGGCTGCCGCCCAGGCTCACACGCGTGACGCCGAGCGAGAAGAGCGTGAGCGTATCGATGGTGTTCGCCAGCCCGGCCACGATGTTGAGGGGCGCAGGAATGGCGGCGGCGAGCCGGCGGATGGTGTCCGCTTCGACGACGCCCGGCACGAAGATGCAGTCTGCGCCGGCCTCGATGTAGCGGAGCGCGCGCTCGACCGTCTCGTCGAACGGGTCCCCTGTGACTCCGCCGAAGTACGTGTCGGTTCGGGCATTCAGCACGAACGCTTCCCTGGGCGCCGCGGCCGCCTCAAGCGACCGGGGGGCCGTCATCGGGGGGCGGTCACCGGGTGGCCCGTTGGGCGAGCGGGTAATTCGGCTGAGGGATGCGCATTCCCACATCGTCGGCGATCGTGGCCTCGTGCGCCACCCGAACGTCACAATTCGCCCTCGCGTGGCGAGTGCCCCGCGGAGAGGGAGTCTCAGCCGCCGTTGAGCGCGTTGATCCAACTCGCAGGCACGACGTCGGGGCCGATGAAGGAGACCGCGTCGAGTGTCCAGTGCGCCAAGATCAGTGGACCGAGCCTGCCCGTACGCACAAACACCCAGGCGAATACGGCTCCCATCACGGCGTTGCCGAGCGCCATCGGCCAGCCCTGGTAGAGGTGATAGGTGCCGCGGAGCAGCGCCGATGCCAGGATCGCCACCGGCAGCGACCAACGCATTTCTTGGAGCCGGGTGATGAGGTACCCGACGACGATGACCTCCTCGAGCATCCCTGCCACTCCCGCAGAGGCCAGCAGGATGACGGCCGACCACCACTGGTGCGGCAGCCCGGAGGTGTCGATCCGCACGGTTTGGCCGATCGCGCGACCCACCGCGTAAAGGCCCAGTCCGGGAAGGCCGATGGCCGCCGCCAGCCCGAAGCCGAGCCCCACGTCGCGCCACCGCGAGCGACCGTTCCGGTTGAGGCCGAGTCTCGCCCTCCACGAGCCGCCGTGGCTCGAGAGCAGGTACAGGGCGAGCGCGACGGGCACGAGCGCGAAGGCGATGCTCAGCACCTGGTAGATGATGTTGAGGTAGTTGATGCTCGACAGCGACGGGTTGAGGGTCGTGGACTGCTTGCCGATCGGAGCGGTGGCCATGTAGCGCCGGATGAGCGCAATGATCGCGTACACGGCGCTCTGGCCGAGCGACAGACCCAGCACGATGAGGACCTCGGCGCGCAGCCTGGGGATCGAGGGGGCGTCTGCGGTGGCGACGCCCGCGGGGGTGACGTCTGCTGCGGGATCAGTGGCGGGGTCGGCGTTCATCACGCTCACTGTAACGAGCGAACCGGGCCGTGCGTCCCACGTGTCGCCCCGCCCGCTCCGACGCTCCGAACCAATCTCAGGCGGGCACGCCGACGTCAGGGGCTCGAGCATCGGCGCCCGACGGCGTGGCGGGACTGGATTGGTTCGGAGCGTCGCGGGAGGGCAGTCGGGGTGTGGCACCGGCGCACCCCAACGTTTCATGGCGGTCACCTCGTTCTCAGGGGGACAATGCCGATGAGGGGGATACACATGGCCCGATGGGAACCGCTGCTGGAGCAGGTGATGCGTGAGCGCGCTCCGCGACTGCTCGCCTACGCCGCGATGCTCACGGGCGACGATGCTGAGGCGCACGACGTGCTGCAGGACGCGCTGGTCCGCACCTTCTCCCGCGGCAGGCGGTTCGACCACGTCAACCAGGCCGAGGCGTATGTGCGCCGGGCGATTCCCAGCGTGGTGATCGACCGTTCCCGCAAGTTCAGGCCGGTGCCGCGCGATCCCGCTGACCACCCCCAGGTGGCCGCTCAAGCCTCCGACCGCGACGCCGTGATGGACGTGCGCGGCGCCCTGCGCGAACTCGCCCCGCGCGAGCGGGCTTGCGTCGTGCTCCGCTTCTACGACGACCTCACGGTGGCGCAAATCTCCGCGCACCTCGGGCTCGCGGACGGGACGGTCAAGCGCTACCTGTCCGATGCGTCGGCGAAGCTGGCGGGTCTCTTGGGGTCGGAACTCGATCTACGCGAAGAAAACACGGTGCCGGTGACGGCACCTTTGGTGAAGGGAAGGCGCTGACATGAACGGCGACCTTGGAAACCTGCTGGCTGGTGAGATGGGCGAGGCCGAGGCCCGCTTCGGGCACGACGACTTCGCCGAGGCCTATGGCCGACGCATCGCCGGCCGGGTGCGCAGGCGCCGGACCGTGCGAGCGGTGGGAGTGGGCGGCGGCACGATGCTCACGGCCGGCGCGCTCGTGGTGGGCGCCACGCACATGCCGTGGGGGGTGCTGGGTGCGGCTCCGGGTGCGGGCGGTACCGACTGCGTGACCCCGTCACCCTCCGACGGCTCGTTCACCTACGAGGTGACCGTTCGCGCCGGCAATACACCCACTGACACGGTTTCGTTGTTGGACAACGCCACCGGTGCGGCGATCTTGACGGCGGCGTTGCAGCCTGACGGTTCGTACGTCTTCACCGACGCGGAAGGCAATCCGTTGAAGGCGACGCTCGAAACGTCGGGGAGCTATCGGGTGACCGTGTCGCAGGCTCCGACGGCCGACGCCCAGTGGGGCACGGCGCCTTCGGGTGGTGCGGAGATCGTGGTCGAGGGCATCAGCACCTCCGACTTCGCGAACCCGAGCGGCGCCACGCCCACCCCATCGGACGACTGCTACACGCCGAGCCCTGCGCCGTCGGGCGTGCCGAGCCTGTCCACCGAAATTTTCCACGTGACCGACCCGAGCCTCGCGGCCAAGCCCGAGGACGTCACTAGCCCGTTCCAGTGCGGGTTCACCTTCCCCACCGAGTCCTCGAAGACAGATGGCCTCTGGATCGACGGCGCTCAGAGGATGACCGGCACCGACGCGGCGGCGGCCATCCGGGCGAGTTTCACGAGTGACCCCTCCCAGGCACCCGGTGTTGGCAACCTCACGGGCCTCGTTCCGGTGGTGACGGTCCACTTCGCCAACACGATCACTGATTCCGGGCTAGCGGTGGCGTTCGGAACCACCGAACCGAGCATGGTTCGGATCCCCACGGCTCCGACGGACAGCGCCACCGACTGGGTGGCATCTGAGGGCGCGACCTATGTGGGAGTCGTGGACGGACGGGTCGTGGCCACGGGTACGGTGCCTCCGGACGGTTCGACGACGAACGCTCCGCCGATCTACGCGGATTGGGGCGGTTTTCCCGAAGCCGGCGCACGCATATACCTGCTCGATGAGACCGCGGCCCTCAAGTCGTGCGACGCCAACCCCGTCGACTCCTCACGCATTGACCTGTATGCGGTGGCGGGCTCGATCGTCGAGCACCCAGACGGAACGGTCGTTGGTCCGACCTACGCCTGGATTCCGGTGGGCAAGCCGTAAGGCCTCTCGCCCGCGTCACCCAACGATCCGGGCCACCACTCCCGTTGTGTGCGTGACAGGCTAGACAGCGGAGGCGGACGTGGCACGGTGGGAGCCCATCCTCGATGAGGTGATGCGGGAGCGCGGCTCCGGCCTGCTCGCGTATGCGCGGCTACTGACGGGAAACGATGCCGAGGCGGAGGACGTGCTCCAGGACGCGCTCGTGCGCTCCTTCTCGAGGGGGCGCACGTTCACCCACGTCAATGCCGCCGAGGCCTACGTGAGGCGCGCCATCCCGTCCGTATTCATCGATCGCTTGCGGCACCGGCGTACGCGGGACACCGCCCTTGAGCGGCAGGCCTACGAGCAAGACGAGGCCATCTCCATGGGCGATCGCGACGCGGTCCTCGACGTCCGCGCGGCGCTCGCTACCCTGCCTCCCCGCGAGCGCGCGTGCACGGTGCTCAGGTTCTACGACGACCTCACGGTTCCCCAGATCGCCGCCCAACTTGGCCTCGCTGAAGGCACGGTCAAGCGCTACCTCGCCGACGCGTCGGCGCGACTGGCGTCGGTGCTCGGGGACGTGGAAGACAACGATCGAATCCCGGTCGTGACACATTCAGGCAAGGAAGGCCGCTGACATGGACGACTCCCTTCACTCAGTCATGAACGACCTCGTAGCGGCCGATGCCGCACGGATGTCGGGACCGCGCTTCGCGAATCGGCATGGTGGTGGTATTGCGCGACGGGTGCATACTCGCCGAACGGTGCGCGCGGTGGGCGTGGGCGGTGCATCGGCAGTGGCCGTGGGCGTGCTCGCGGTGGGTGCGACCCACATGCCGTGGGGTGAGTTGAGCGTGGCGTCGTCCGGCTCAGACTCGACGGCCGGGTCCGAACCTGCGACCAGCCCGTTCCAGTGTGGGTTCGTGTTTCCCAGTGCGTCCCAGAGCGTCGAGGGGATGGCCATCGAGGACACGGGCTGGCTCACCTCGGAGGAGGTCCTCGCGCGCCTCGACCGGCGCCTCAACTCCAATGTCGACTCATCTGGCAATCCCGTGCAGAGCGAGCACGTCCCGGTACCGTTCCATGTGGACTCGACGCAGTCGCTACCGACCTTCAGCCTGGTGGATCCGGCTGGCTCGGCGGTAGCGGGTGGGTACATGGGAGCCGAGGATCCCGTCCTCCACTCGCCAACGATCGACGGCCTGCAGGGGCCCGCAGGCGCCGACATCGAGGTATCGACTGAGGGACTCACGTTCGTCGCGGTATCCCAGTCCACCGTGATCGGCACCATCACCAGCCCGTGGCAGCCCGAGGACGCGTCCCCCGTCATGTGGACAAACACATCGCTCCCAGCCTCGCTGACGCTCATCAACCCCGAGGGTGCGTTCTCGGCATGTCCCGGCGCGACGTTGGGAAACAACTTCGACGTCTATGCCGTCGCGGGCAGGATCACCATGGATTCCGCCCACGTGACTACCGGGCCGATCTACGTGTGGAGTGAGATCGCCAAGCCCTAGCGGGGCTGGAGCCCGTCCCGCCTACCCCAGGTACTCGTCGACCAGCTTCTCGGCGATGCCCACATAGCTTCCGGGCGTCAGGGCGATGAGCCGCTCGGTCGCGTCGGCCGGCAGCCCGAGCCCCGACACGAAGGTGCGCACGTCGTCGGCGCCGATGCGGCGGCCGCGTGTGAGGTCGCGCAGGGTCTCGTAGGGGTTGTCCATGCCGGGCACGCCGGCGATCGCGGCGGCGCGCATGGCCGACTGGATGGGCTCGGCGAGCACCTCCCAGTTCGCGTCGAGGTCGGCATTGAGCGCCGTGGGGTTGACGTCGAGACCGGCCAGCCCGCGGCGCAGGTTGTCGATCGCGAGCAGCGAGTGGCCGAACGCGACGCCGATGTTGCGCTGGCTGGTCGAATCGGTCAGGTCGCGCTGCATGCGGCTCGTGACGAGCGTGGCGCCCAGCGTGTCGAGCAGCGCCGCCGAGATCTCGAGGTTGGCCTCGGCGTTCTCGAAGCGGATGGGGTTGACCTTGTGCGGCATCGCGCTGGACCCGATCGTGCCCTGGCCGCGCACCTGCGCGAAGAAGCCAAGAGAGATGTAGGTCCACACGTCGGTTGCGAGGTTGTGCAGGATGCGGCCAAACCGGGCAACGTCGGAGTAGAGCTCTGCCTGCCAGTCGTGGCTCTCGATCTGCGTCGTGAGCGGGTTCCACGCCAACCCCAGCCCCTCGACAAACGAGCGCGACACAGCCGCCCAATCCGTCCCTGGCACTGCGGCGGCGTGCGCCCCAAACGTTCCGGTCGCGCCGTTGATCTTGCCCAAGTACTCCGCGCCCTTGATGCGCGCGAGCTGGCGGCGCAAGCGGTGCGTCACGACCGCGAGTTCCTTGCCGAGCGTCGTGGGGGTCGCGGGCTGGCCGTGGGTGCGCGCGAGCATCGGCTGGCTCTTCGAGGCCCGCGCCATCTCGGCGAGCTGGTCCGCAAGCGCGGTCGCGGCGGGCAGCCACACCTCACGCACGGCGCCTTGGATCATGAGCGCGTAGGACAGGTTGTTGATGTCCTCGGAGGTGCACGCGAAGTGCACGAGCTCGCGCAGGGGCTCGAGCGTCGTGCCCTTGATGCGGGCCTTGATGACGTACTCGATCGCCTTGACGTCGTGGACCGTCTCGCGTTCGAATGCGGCGTGCTCCGCGATGCCTGCGGCGTCGAAGCCGGCCGGGATTCCGCGCAACAGGTCGAGTTCCGTGGCGGTCAGGACGCGCACCCCCGGCACCGCGTCGGTCGCGCACAGGTGAATGAACCACTCGACCTCGACGTGCAGGCGCATGCGGTTGAGCGCGGGCTCTGACAGGTAGTCGACGAGCGAGGCGACGGCGCCGCGGTAGCGGCCGTCGAGCGGGCCAAGTGCGATCGCGGGCTCTAGCCCCGCCAACGACACCGTGGGGCGGAACGGGTGGGCAGCTGAAGCAGTGGGCTCGGTCACGACGTCATTGTTTCACGTGCAACGGCGAGCGCGTGGGTGCCGCCAGCGTCCTACTACCGACGCTAACGACGCAAGCGCTTGCGGTCCTTCGCGATGGGGTCAAGCACCGCCGTAATCACCGCGATCACAATTGCGGCGATCAGGGTCTTCCAGAAGCCGCCGATCGTGAAGTCAATGCCGTCGATGTTCGACGTGATCCACGAGGTGAGCCAGAGCATGAACCACGCGATGACCGCGGTGAAGAGGCCAAGGGTGAGGATGATCACCGGCAGCGCGAGAGTCTTGACGATCGGTTTGATGATTGCGTTGAGCAGCACCAGAAGCGCGCCGATGGCGAGGAAGACGAGCGGTCGGCTCCACCAATCGTTGGCATTGCCACCGGTCACCCCCACATCGAGCGGAAGCAGGGTGGCAATCCAGACGGCGAGCGCCGCGAATGCGGCTCTGAGGACGAACTTCATACACCGAGTCTGCCACGCGCTGGCATGATCGGCCTATGACCACACCTCAGCCGCTCCCAAACGTCGCCGCACTCCCCCCTTACGTTCCCGGCGCTCGCGGCCTGGTGAACGGTGTGACTCCCATCAAGTCGTCGTCGAACGAGAACCCGCTGCCGCCGCTCCCTTCCGTTCTCGAGGCGCTCGCGACGGCAGGCGCCTCGATCCACCGCTACCCCGACATGTATGCGACGGATCTGGTGGAGCGACTCGCGGAACGCCACGGGGTCACGCCTGCCGAGGTGGTCGTCGGCGGGGGCTCCGTCTCCGCGCTTGCCCACGTGCTGCAGGCGTACGCGGGGCCGGGCAATGAGGTGGTCTTCGCGTGGCGTTCCTTCGAGGCGTACCCCATCCTGACGCTCCTCACGGGCGCGTCCCCCGTGACGGTTCCCTTGGACGCCGATGCGCGTCACGACCTGCCGGCCATGGCGGCCGCCATCACCGAGCGCACCAAGGTGGTCATGGTGTGTTCGCCCAACAACCCGACCGGGCCCAGCGTTCACACCGACGAATTCGTCGCATTCATGGGCGCGGTTCCCGAGCACGTGGTGGTGGTGCTCGACGAGGCGTACCTCGAGTATGTGACCGACCCCGAGACGGTGCACGGCCAGGAGATGATCGGTCGCTGGCCCAACCTCGTGGTGCTGCGCACCTTCTCGAAGGCGTACGGCCTCGCCGGGCTACGCGTCGGATACGCGATTGCCCCCGCGGCGATCATCACCGCCGTGCGCTCTTGCGTCACGCCGTTCTCCGTGTCGGGGGTGGCCCAGTTCGCCGCGATCGCGTCGCTCGACGCCCTGCCGGAGCTCCTGGAGCGCGTCGATGGCATCGTCGCCGAGCGCGCCCGAGTGGTCGCGGCCCTTGCGGCCGACGGTTGGAATCTGCCCGACTCGCAGGGCAACTTCGTATGGATAGCCGCGGGCGACAAGACGGCCGAGTTGGTCGCGCACTTTGGCGCTCAGCCGCGCCCCATCCTCGTCCGCCCCTTCACGAACGAGGGCGTGCGCCTGACGATCGGAACCCCGGCAGAGAACGACGCTGCGCTCTCTGCCCTGGCAGGGCTAACCTGGAGAGCATAGAAACGGTCATTTGACCCACGGCGGCAATGTTGCCGCGCACGGCATGGCCGCTCTCGAAGGGAACCGCCATGTACCTGAGCATCAATAACGTCTTTCCGATTGATCCGGACAAGGCCGGGAAGGCTCTGACCGACTATCTGAACTCGTATGGCCAGATCACCTACTTTTCGCTGATCGCGCTCGCGATTCTCAGCCTCATCGTGGCCATCGTGGTCGCCAAGAAGGCCGGCTATTCCGGCTGGTGGGGCGCGATCGCGGTGCTGGTCCCGCCCGTGGGCCTCATCCTGGTGGTGCTCATCGCCATCCTCAAGTGGCCCGCTCTCAAGGAGCGCGACGAGGCCCTTGGGATCCTCGATCAGAACCAGCTCACCCTCCCCAGCCACGAGCGAAGGGCCATCAAGGAGGCCGAGCGCAAGCGGGCGATCGAGGACGCCGCACGCAAGCGGATGGAGAAGGCGCAGGCCGATCGCGAGAAGGCCGATGCCCAACGCGAGAAGTTCGCCGCAGGCGAGGCCAAGCGCGCGGCGACGGCCCCCGTTCCCGTGTCCGCGACTCCCGCCGCGGAGGGTGCCGCGTCTGCCGTGCCAGCGCCGGTTGTCAAGCCCGCTGACGCCCCGGTTACCAAGCCCGCCGCCGCCCCGGTTGCCGCGAAGCCTGTCGACACAAAGCCCGCGGCTGCGGCAACGAATCCGGCCGCAGCAGAGAAGCCGGCCGTACCGCCCAAAGGCTGAAAAGCCGCGCCCTTGGTAGGACCCTCTTGCAAACCTACGGTTCCGTAGCCTACGCTTGCGTAAGTTAAGTCTGGGGGGTCGTTCCGGGGCCCACCAAATAGCCCATCACGTCATGGCAAGGGAGTCGCATGGCCGGCATCGGACCACTGTCAGAAGAGGGACTCGTCCGTCTTCTTGACCACACAGGCGAGAGAGTCGCCGACGAATACTTTGGACCGTTCGCGGAGCATCTCACCTTCGATGACCTGCGCGGCTTCTGGCGCGACATGATCATGACGCGCGCCTTCGACACGGAGGCGACCAGCCTGCAGCGTCAAGGCGAGTTGGGCCTCTGGGTCGCCTCGCTCGGTCAAGAGGCGGCACAGATCGGCTCGGGGCGCGCGCTCCGCGATCCCGACTACGCATTCCCCAGCTACCGCGAGCACGGCGTCGCATTCACGCGCGGAATCGACATGCCCTCGATCCTGCGGGTCTTCAGGGGCCTCGAGCACAGCACGTGGGATCCCGCGGCGCATAACTTCCACATCTACACACTGGTGATCGGCGCGCACACGCTCCACGCGGTGGGCTACGCGCAAGCGATGGACTGGGACGGCCTCGTCGGCTCGGGAGACCCCGACAAGGACGGCGCGGTCATCTGCTACTTCGGCGATGGCGCCACCAGCCAGGGTGACGTCAACGAGGCCATGGTGTTCGCGGCAGTCAACAACGCGCCCATCGTCTTCTTCATTCAGAACAACCAGTTCGCGATCTCCGAGTCGGTCACTCGCCAATCGACGGTTCCCCTCGCGCAGCGCGCCATCGGCTTCGGGATCCCGAGCGTGCGCGTCGACGGGAACGACGTCGTGGCGGTCCACGCCGTGACGCGGTGGGCGATGGAGCACGCGCGTTCCGGCGCCGGTCCGGTCGTGATCGAGGCGCTCACCTACCGCATGGGGGCCCACACCACGTCGGACGATCCCACTCGTTACCGGTCATCGGCCGACGAAGACTATTGGCGCGAACGCGACCCGATCGCCCGCGTCGAGACCTACTTGCGTGGACTCGGCGAGCTCCCCGAGGACTTCGAAGAGGCGGTCCGCGCCGACGCGAAGGAGCTTGGGCGCGTGACGCGCGAAGCCGTGAAGTCGTGGCAGCCCGGCCCCACGGACACGATCTTTGAACACGTCTATGCGGAGCCGCACCCGCTCGTGGATGCCGACCGCGCCTGGTTTGCGCAATATGAGGCCTCTTTCACCGACAAGGAGGTGACGCGATGACCGCCCCCACCCATGAGCAGGTTTCAAGCGACCGGCTCGCGCCCGAGGGCCTCGCTCCGGTCCGCACCCTGACCCTGGGCGCCGCCATCAATGCGGGCCTGCGGGCCGCGATGGACCGCGACCCCAAGGTCGTCCTGATGGGCGAGGACATCGGCGCGCTCGGCGGCGTGTTCCGCGTCACGGACGGACTGCTGAAGGACTTCGGCGAGCGCCGCGTCATGGACACCCCCTTGGCCGAGTCCGGCATCGTCGGCACCGCGATCGGCATGGCGTTCCGCGGCTATCGCCCGGTGCTCGAGATCCAGTTCGACGGCTTCATCTTTCCCGCGTTCGACCAGATCACGACCTCGCTTGCGAAGCTTCACTACCGGACCAAGGGCAAGCTCACCGTCCCGCTCGTGATCCGCGTGCCATATGCCGGCCACATCGGCGCGATCGAGCACCACTCCGAGAGCCCTGAGGCGCTGTTCGCCCACACCGCGGGCCTGCGCATCGTCTCCCCTGCGACCCCGCAGGACGGTTACGACATGATTCAGCAGTCGATCGCCAGCCCCGACCCCGTGCTTTTCTTCGAGCCCAAGGCCCGCTATTGGGACAAGGGCGAGGTGGACTCGACGCGAGTCGCGTCTCAGCTCGACCTGGCGGATGGCGCCTCGAAGGCCACCGCCGAGATGTCCAAGGCGCGCGTCGCCCGCGAGGGAACGGACGTCACCCTGATGGCGTACGGCCCCACTGTGCGTCTCGCGATGCAGGCCGCGGTGGCCGCCGCCGAGGGAGGCGTCTCTGTGGAGGTTCTCGACCTGCGCTCGATCTCGCCCTTCGACTACGAGACGATCCTGGCCTCGGTCAAGAAGACGGGCCGCGGCGTCGTCGTTCACGAGGCCCCTGTGGCCTATGGCACCGGCGGCGAGCTCGCCGCCCATGTCGCCGAGCACGCCTTTTTCCACCTGCACGCTCCGGTTTTGCGCGTGGGCGGCTTCCATATGCCGTACCCCGGCTCTAAGTTTGAACACGACTACCTGCCCAGCCTTGATCGCGTCTTGGACGCGGTCGACAAGGTCATGGCCCACTAGGAGAACTCATGCCGATCTTTCAGCAGTTTCCGCTGCCCGATGCGGGTGAGGGTCTCACCGAAGCCGACGTCGTCACCTGGCGAGTCGCCGTGGGCGACCGCGTCGAGGTGAACCAGCCGCTCGTCGAAATCGAGACCGCGAAGTCTCTGGTCGAGTTGCCGTGCCCCGTCGACGGCGTCATCACCAAGTTGCTCGTGCACGAGGGCGACACGGTCGAGGTGGGCGCACCCATTTGCGAGTTCGACACCGACCCCGACGGACCCCCGGCCCCGCCCGCTCCTGAGGTCGTGGCGTCGGAGGTCGCGGCGCCTGAGGGCGTGGCGCCTGAGGGCGTGGCGTCGGAACAGCATGAGGCCGCTCCCGCCGAGGGTGCGAACCCCGCCGGTCCCTATGCGCCCGCTGGCGCCGGTGACGCCTCCCCCGCCCCCACCGACGCTACGAACCAATCCGGCGGCGACACGCCGACGTCTGGCTCGGGCAACGCCGACGCCACCGGCGCGTCGGCCAACGCTTTGGTTCGGAGCGACGGCGAAGCGTCCCCCGCAGCGGCGGCCTCCTCGGACGAATCCGGAGCAGTTCTTGTGGGTTACGGAGTCAAGGAAGGGTCCGCCCACCGCAGGCCGCGCAAGGAGGGCTCGATCGAGTCGATCGGAGGCGCGGGCGACTACCCCGTGCTGGCCATGCCCCCCGTGCGCAAGCTCGCCAAGGAGCTGGGGGTGGACATCACCACGATCAACCCCTCGGGCCCCGGCGGCCTGGTGACGCGTGGCGATGTGGAGCAAAAGGTGAAGGCGACTTCCGCGCACACGCTCGCGACTTATCCCACTGACGATCAGCCGTGGCTCGAGACCGGATACTCGAACGACAATGGCCGCTCCACCCGCGTTCCCGTCAAGTCGGTACGCAAGCGCACGGCCGAGGCGATGGTGCAGTCGGCATTCACCGCCCCGCACGTCACCGAATTCCTCACAGTAGACGTGACCGACACCATGAACCTCGTGGCCAAGCTCAAGGCGGACAAGGACTTCGCCGACGTGCGCGTCACGCCCCTCCTGCTGGTGGCCAAGGCGCTGCTACTCGCGGTGCGCCGCCACCCCGAGGTCAACGCGTCATGGGACGACTCGAAGCAGGAGATCGTCTACAAGCACTACGTGAATCTCGGAATCGCCGCGTCGACGCCGCGCGGTCTCGTGGTGCCCAATATCAAGGACGCTCACCGCCTACCCTTGCACGCACTCGCGACCGAGCTGCAGCACCTCACGGCGGAGGCCCGCAGCGGCCGAGTCCCGCCCGCACGCATGGCCGACGGCACCATCACGATCACCAACGTGGGCGCGCTCGGCATCGACACGGGCACCCCCATCCTCAATCCCGGCGAGGCCGCGATCCTGGCGTTTGGTGCGATCCGCCAGCAGCCGTGGGTGCACGAGGGCGAGATTCAGATCCGCTGGGTCACGCAGCTCGCGCTGAGCTTTGACCACCGCCTGGTGGATGGTGAACTGGGCGCGCGGTTGCTGTTCGACGTGGGTCGAGTGATGAACGACCCGGCGCACGGGCTCGTCTGGGCGTAGTCGTTCCGCTCGGGCCAACCCGCAGGGACTAGCCCTCCATCACCACGCCGTCGAGCATCGTGCCATTGGCGATCGCGTTGCGCTCGCCGTCGTCATCTTGAAGCACCACGGTGCCGCGGATCGCGACGTCCTTGCCGAACGTCCAGTCGCCCTTGATGGTGAGCGACGATGCCTCGCGCAGCGACGGTGCGCCGTGCGGGAAGCGCGCGTCGAAGTCCGCCATGGTCTTGTAGAACGCGGGATCGAGGTCGACCAGCGGGGCCCGCTTTACCGCGAGGCGTAGGGCACCGTCCTCCTCCAACTTGTAGGCGTCGGAACGCAGCACCAACAGGTCGTTGGTGGTCTTGACCGGCAGGAATCGGTCGCGGCCAACGACGATCGCGGTGGCGCCTTCGAAGACCTCGATCGCGGCGCCCATGGCGGTCTCGATCTGAAAGACCTCGGGCGATTCCTTGTCCTTGGGGTCCACGGTCTTGGTGTTCCGGATGAGCGGCAGGCCAAGCACCGCGCCGCGCTCGGTGAGCGCCGCCTTCAGCTGTTCCAGGTCCCACCACAGGTTGTTGGTGTGGAAGAACGGGTGGTGGTCCTCGTCCGTGAAGAAGTGCATGTCCTCGGGTGCGGTTTGTGCCGTGTCGCGCAGGATGAGTTGGCCGTCGGACTTTCGCACTGCCAAGTGGCCGCCCTTGCGGTCAGCGGCGGTGCGGGGGCATAGCTCGGCGGCGTAGGGTGCGCCCGACGCGGCAAACCAACCCGCGATGCGCGCGTTCGGCACCGCCCCGAGGTTGTCCGAATTGGACACCGACGCATAACGGAAGCCGGCGTCAAGCAGGGCGTCGAGCACGCCCGATGCGAGGATCGCCGTATAGATGTCGCCGTGGCCGGGAGGGCACCACTCAAGGTCGGGGTCGGCGGGCCACTCGACGGGGGTGAGGCCGTCGACGAGTAGTTTGGGTTCCTTGTTTTGCAGGAAGTCGAGCGGCAAACCGTGGACCTGGACCCCGCGATGGGCCGCCAGGGCCTCGAGCGAATCATCACGAGTGCGGAACGAGTTCATGAGTACGAGCGGCAACAGCGCACCGGTGGCACGCCGCGCATGCTGCACCTGGCCCACGATCAGATCCAGGAACGTGTCGCCGCCGCGCACCGGAAGCAGCGACTTGGCGCGATCCATGCCCATCGAGGTGCCAAGCCCGCCATTGAGCTTGATGATCGCGGTCTTCGCCAGCGCCTCGCGCGCCGCGTCGTCGTCCACGTCGACCGCGTCGAGGTGCGCTGGGTCAGTCAGAGGCTCGATCGTGTCCTCGAGAATCAGGCCCGTCGCGCCCGCCTCGAGTTGTCCGTAGTAGTGGCTGAACACGTCGATCGCGGGCTGACTCACGCCAGCGTCGCGCATCTTGGCTTGGGCGGCAATGAGTCCTGGTGCATCGGTCATGCTACGAGCCTATGCATGTCGCACTCCGGACGCGAAACCAATCGCGTGAAGGGCCAGCGAAATCCGGGCCACGTCTGCCTACCACGGCGTGCCGGCGGGTAGATTGGGGCAACGCCACGCAGGACCAGGGGGGGCGATGAACCAGCAGATGCCGCAGGGTGAAGGTCAGCGCCGAGTCGAGGTCGGGCTCGACGGCAAGCCATTCGAGGTGTGGGAGCCTGATCCGCAGCCACTTCCGGCTACCACCCCGCCGCCTTCGGCCACAGATTGGGTGGACGGGTCGTACTACCCAAGAGGCACTGCAGAGACCGCGATGCTCCAAACCCCTCGCCGGAGCATGGAGTTCAACCACTATGCGTGGTACTCCATCGGCTTGGCCGGGTTCGCGACGAGCGGGGCGATCGTCCTGTGGCTGATCGACAGGCCCGGCCGGCTCCCGATCATCTGGTTCGCCCTGGCGGGTGCTGGCGCGTATTACGGAATGCGTGCCCACAACGCTGGCGTACGGGGGTTCTGCACCAATGCCGGCCTTGGACGGGCGGGGCTCGCGATCTCGCTGCTCGTGGTCGTCGCCTTGGTGGTCGACCTCTTGAGGGCGTTTGTGTTCGCCGCGAGCCTGTAGCGAGTTCTCGACTCCGGCCTTCCAGCACCCGTGAACCAAAAGCGGGGCCGGCCCGAAGGCCAGCCCCGCCCTGTTTAGCGCTGAGCGCTACATCTCCATGGCGACGGCCGGCACGGGTTCCTCCGCCTCGTCGTCGCGCATCGTTTCGAGCCCCGACTTCTCGCGCAAAGGCACGTGAGGCACAAGGAGTGCGAAAAGCAGCCCACCGATCGCGATGAGCGCCGAGATGAACAACACTCGTGTGATCGACAGCGAGAAGCCCTCCTGGAACGGAGCCGCGAGCACGGGGTTGGTGGTCTTGATGAACGACGTGTCGTTGAGCGAGACGCCCGCCTTTGCCGCCTGGTCTACCGAGCCTGCGTTGAGGAGCGCGAGGATCTTCGCGTTGTCGGGGTTGGACGTCACCGCGGGGTCGGCGAGGGTCTGCTGGAACTGGGGCGTCTTTGCGGCCGTGGCGTACTGGTTGCCGATGTCGCCCGCGACGGTGCCGAACATGATGGACAAGAACACGGCGGTGCCGAGAGAGCCGCCGATCTGACGGAAGAACATCACCGATGCCGAACCCGTGCCCATGTCCCGTGGCTCCACAGCATTCTGCACGGCCAGCATGTTCGGCTGCATCACGCCGCCGAGGCCAAGGCCAAACAGGGCGCCGCCGATGAACAGGTGCCACAGCGGGCTGTCGGCGTGAAGCATTGACAGGTCTAGGCCGCCGAGGATGAGCAGGATCGTACCGATGACGGGGAACATCTTGTAGCGGCCGGTCTGGTGGATCACGCGTGCCGAGATTCCCGCCATCGTGATAATGCCGAACGTCACGGGAAGCATCGTGAGTCCAGACGCGGTGGGCGACATGCCCTTGGCGATCTGGGTGTACAGCGGCAGGCCCGCCATGCCGCCGAACATTGCAAAGCCCATGATGAAGTTCAGGCCGGTTGACACGGCGACGGTGCGGTTCTTGAAGAGGCGCGGTGGCAGGAGGGCGTTGTCGCCCGCCCTGTGCTCCGCGAGAAGGAACCCGAGGATGCCTACGATCGTGAGCGCGCCCAGACCTAGCACCGCGCCGGAGGTCCAACCCCACGCGCGGCCCTGTTCGACGACGATGAGCATCGGGACGATCGCGACCACGAGCGCGGTGACGCCCGCCCAGTCGATTTGCACGCGCTTGTGAGTCGCGGGAAGGTGCAACACGCGAACGATGATGAAGAGCGTCGCTACGCCGAGCGGGACGTTCAAGAAGAAGATCCAGCGCCAGCCGGCGAAGCCGAGGATGCTGTGGGCATCGGCAAAGAAGCCGCCGAGCACGGGGCCGAGGACCGAGGCCACGCCCCAGACGCCGAAGAAGAAGGCCTGGTATTTGGTGCGTTCGCGCGGCGAGAGCATGTCGCCGAGGATGATGAGCGCGAGGGCCATGAGGCCACCGGCGCCAAGGCCCTGAACGGCGCGGAACGCGGCGAGCTCGTACATGCTGGTCGCCGATCCTGACAGCAGCGAACCCACCACGAAGGAGCTGATCGAGAACACGTACAGCGGCTTGCGGCCGAAGATGTCGGACAGCTTCCCGTACAGGGGGGTCGAGATGGTGGCCGCGACCAGGTACGCCGTCGTGACCCACGCCTGGAGCGTGAGCCCGTGGAGGTCGTCGCCGATGGTGCGGATGGCGGTGGCGACGATCATCTGATCGAGGGCGGCAAGGAACATGCCCACCATGAGGCCGCCGACGATCAGGTTGATCTGGCGAACGCTGAGGAGCGGTGTAGGCGCTTCTGTTGTCACAAGGGAGTCCTCTCCCATGCCAAGGGACATGGAACTGGCAGCGGCCGCGTCGGCACGGCGGAAAAGCTATGACACACACATGGGGGTGAAGCACATGGGGGTTGCGGGGCGGGATCGGTCGCTGCGCAACTGTGTAGTTTACGCACCGGGGCCGACATTTATTCCCACGATGGGGAAATGCCTGGTCCGCGCCTAGTCTTGAGCCATGACGATCGTGGGCCTCAGCGCCATCACCCGCGACCTTTCTGTGGCCGTCGTGGTCGGCGCGCTCTTGCTGCTCGTGACCGTGGTCCGCGGCGCGGCAGTGGAGAGGGCCGCCCTTGTGGCCCGCGTCGGCGCGGTCGCCTGGGTCGTCTCTTCCGCAGTCTTTCTGGTGTGGTCGTATGCCGAGATCGCCAACGTCAGCGTGGGCGATCCGACGTTCGGTCAACAGTTGTGGAGCTTCGTCGCAGACATCGATCTGGGGCGGGCCTACGGCATGGGCGTCGCCGCCGCGCTCGTGACCTCCATTGCCGTCACGTTTGCCCGGACCCCCACCGAGGCGGCGTGGTCCCTCCTGCCCATCATCTACGGACTCGGCGTCCAGGCCGAGACGGGGCATGCGGCGGGGTCTTCCGACCACCACCTCGCGGTGACCGCGATGTTCCTGCACATCGCCGCGTCGGCCGTGTGGCTGGGGCTGCTCGTGGGCATTGCCGCCGTGCGTCGCCAACTGGGCGACGATGCCAAGTCAGCCGTGGAGCGTGTCTCCAAGATGGCGATTTGGGCCGCCGTGGCGCTCGTCGCGTCGGGCGCGGCGAACGCGTGGTTGCGCGTCGGCTCGATCACCGACCTGGTGACCACCACATATGGGCGACTCCTTGCCGCCAAGCTTGTGCTGATGTCGTGCGCCATCGCGTTGGCTGCGTGGCATCGCCGCGCCACCTTGCCTCGCCTTACTGCGGCCGATGTGAGGGCGCGCTTCTGGCGAATCCTGTCGATAGACATCGGCCTCCTGGTCGGGGTCATCGCGATCGCGGGCGTGCTATCGCGAACGGCCCCGACCATTCCCGTCGAGCTGGTTCCCGACCCAAGCCCCGCATTCCGGCTCACCGGCTACCCGCTGCCTCCGCGCCCCGACGCGTTGCAGTGGATTGTGCAGTGGCGACTCGAGATTCTGTCGGCCTTCGTGATCCTCGCGCTCTTGACCGTGTACCTCAGGTGGGCGATTCGCTTGCGCCGACGCGGCGACAGCTGGGCCTGGCACCGGACCGCTTCGTTCGTCTTCGGCATGGCGGGACTCATCTGGATCACTCAAGGTGCGCCCGCGGTGTACGGCATGGTGACCTTCAGCGGCCACATGGTCGAGCACATGTTGCTCGTCATGGCCGTGCCGTTGCCGATCGTGTGGGCGGCCCCCGTCACGCTTGCGCTGCGGGCCCTCCCGCCGCGTCACGATGGCACGCGCGGCCCCCGCGAGTGGATCAGGATCATCGTCGAGTCGCGGTGGATGCGCTTCCTGGCCAACCCCGTGGTCGCCGCCGTGAACTTCGCAGGCTCCCTCATCGTCTTCTACTACACGCCGATCTTCGAGTTCGCGCTGCGCAATCACGCCGGGCACCTGTGGATGATCGTCCACTTCACCTTGGCGGGTTACCTGTTCGCGAACGCCCTCGTCGGCATCGACCCCGGACCCAAGCGCCCGCCTTACGCGCTCCGCGTGGTCCTGTTGTTCGCGACGATGGCGTTCCACGCGTTCTTTGGTGTGGCCCTCACCACGTCACAGGTCCTGCTCGCCCCGCGGTGGTACGGCCTCATGGGTCGCGACTGGGGTCCCTCTGCTATCACCGATCAGCAATATGGTGGCGCCTTCGCGTGGGGCCTGGGCGAGTTTCCCGTCCTGATCTTGGCGATTGGCGTGCTGGTCGCGTGGCGATCGGCGGACACGCGCACGGCGAAGCGCCTTGACCGAGAAGCCGTACGCACCGGCGACGCGGATCTGACCGCGTACAACTCGATGCTCGATCGCCTCTCACAGTCCGACGAGAACGCGCCGTCCTAGCCGAGTGCGCCCCAGAGTTGTCCACAGATTTTGTCCACAGCGGTGTGCAGAACGGCCCTTTCCCTCCCGCGCAACGGTGGAAAACGGTGGGGAAATCGGGTGGACAAAATTGGGTCCTTCCAGTGGTTGCGCGGGCACGTGGAGGTGCGATAGACCTATGGCATCGGGAGGGTGTTCTTCCACCTGATTGGGGCTTCGGCTCTGGTCTTCTGCAGAAAACGCGGGCGTTCGGGAAACCGGCGTGGCGGCTCGGTGGAATCGGTGGGGCATATCCAATCGGATGCTTCGGACAACGGCAGTCCACGTTGCGGAACGGGCCTTCGGGTCTCGGGTCGCGACCTGTGGGTGACGGCACAGGGTCTGACGGCCCGGAGCATCGACTGCGAGGTCGCCCCCGTGAGTGGGGGCGAAGCCGTATCGTCAATCACGGCCTTTGGTGGGGGCCCCTTGGGGCACCGGCCGAGAACTCAACGTCATGGCAGGGCCCCTCGAACGCTTACTTCGAGGGGCCCTTCGCCTTTCCTGGTGGCGCTGCGGTCGGGTGGCGCTGCGGTCGGGTGGCGCTGCGGTCTGGTGACGCCGAGTCTTGGTGACGCCGAGCTTTGGTCACACTGAGCTCCAGTGCATCCGGGATGACGCCCTTCAACTTCTGCGCCCCCGCCGCCCGCGCCCTCGGGCGACCGATGCTCGCCCGGATCCGCACGTCAGGTGAGGTCTGGAAGAGGTCCCGGTCCTAGAGAGTTCTCCACAGATTTTGTACACATCCCGGTGGATAGATCCCCGAATGAGCGTGCAAAGAGGGGGAAAAACCTGTGCAACAAAAGTGGAAATGAAAAGGGCCGATTTGGGCTTGCGCCCGCATTGCAGAGGGAGTACTCCTTAGGTATCCGAAACGTACATCGGGGATAGCGGGGGTCGGGGCAACCTGGCCGCCAAGTCGCCGAAGTCGGTGCGGAGTCATCCATGGGATGTCGTTTTCTTCGAGGCCTCTTCGGAGGTTCGAGGGTCGCCGGTGACGCGGTGGTTGCGACGGAGTTGCGGATGGCAGGGTGAGAATGGCTCCGCTTGCGGGGTCGGGGTCGGGATCGTCATCCGGCTCCTCGCGAGGCGCTTGCGCCGGACGGTGTTGTCGAGGTAGCGGCTGTTGTGTAAAAGCAGCGGTTGTGAAGACTGCAACGTTCTCACACAAGCAAGGCCCCCCGGACGCTTACTCCGGGGGGCCTTTGCTGTGTGAGCAAGCGGCCGCCCGCCGCCGCATGATTCGAGGTGAGGCGCTGCTGGAGTCCGCACCGAACTCGGGACGTCAAGCGCCGTCGATGGTCCCGATGAGCGACTTCAACGTGGCGATCTCGTCACGCAGCGCCTGCTTGCCGTCTCGTGTGAGCTGAACCCACGTGCGCGCTCGCTTGCCCTCGTAACCCTTCTCGACCGTAATCAGGCCGGCATCCTCCAACACCGTGAGGTGCTGGCTCAGATTGCCCGCCGTGAGGCCGAGTGCGTCCCGAAGGTACGTGAAGTCCGCGCGGCGCGCCTGGTGGGTGACCGTGAGAATTCCCAGTCGGGCCCTCTGGTGAACGACCTCATTGAGTTCCGTCGTCGGGTGATCGGGTGATCGGGTGATCGGGTGTCGGGTGATCGGTCATGAGGCGCGCCCCTTTGCCAGTCGCCACAGGGCGATCACGGCTGCGCCCACGAGTAGCACTGCGGCCTCGGTAAGCAGGTGCGGCAAGAACACCCAGGGTGATGCCGCGATCGGCAGGGTCGGCGCCTCTCCTGGCGGAAACGAACTGTGGTGCACGGGGCCCCAGATCACTACGCCCATGTAGACCACGGCGACGAGCGCGAGGAGCGCGTCGCGCTCCTTCCATGCGAGAAGGACGAGCGCCAGCCCGATTGCCGCGGCTGGCCCCGCGAGCCTCAAGAGCGGGTATCCCGTGCCCAGGGCAGTCACGTTCAGGGTGTGTGCGATGAATTCGGGGTGCGTGTAGGACTACGCAGCCCATGCGGTGCCGAGCAGGCCGACAAGCACGCCCGCCGCGACATACCCGGCGATGCGGGTGCTTACGCCGATGGCGCGTGAGCGACGTAGGGCGTAGAGGCTGATCGCGGCATACCCGGCGACGAGCGCCACCGGCCAGTACCACAGCGCAAGCGTCGGGTAGACGACGCACAGCGACGTGCTTGCCGTGGGGTTCGCGCAATGTGCTGTGTGAGCGCCGTAGCGCATGAACGGCGTCGCCAACAGGGTGACCACCCCAAACACGACGAGCGTGAACCGGCCCACTCCCTGCGAGCGTGGACGTTGGCGACCAAGTGCCGAGTCTCTGCGAGCAAGGCGCGAGGGTCGGTCGCGTCCGCGTCGGTATCTGAATTCATGCAAATAGGTTTGCATGACAAACCACTCTTGTTAACAGAGTTGGTTGGTCTGTGGTTTGGGTACGTCCGGGGGCGCCGTGGGGACCGCGACTGCTTGTGCCCAACCGTCAGCTCGGGCCGTCGGGCCGATGTCCTCCACAGATTTTGTCCACACCCCCGTGGATAAACTGGTTCTCGAGCGTGAAAACAGGTGGATAACCCTGTACATAAATTGTGTACACAAAAAGGTCGCAATTTCGGCTTGCGCGGCCAATCCAATGCGAGTATTCATGGGATATCGGAATCGCATTCCGGTGATCGAGGAAGTCGGGGCAACCCGACGGACGCGTCGCCAGGGTCGATTCGGAGTCATCCAAAGGATGTCGTTTCCTCAAGGCCTCTTCGGAGGTTCGAGGCGCTACCGGTGACGCGGTGGTTGCGGCGGAGTTGAGGATGGCAGGGTGAGAATGGCCCCGCTTGCGGGGTTGGGGTTCGGGTCGTCGCCTGGCTCCTCGCGAGGCGCTTGCGCCGAACGGTGTTGTAACCGAAGCGACCGTTGTGTCAAAGCAACGGTGGTGAAGGGAGCAACGTTCTCACACAAGCAAGGCCCCCCGGACGCTTACTCCGGGGGGCCTTTGCTGTGTGAGGCAAGCGGACGGGACCGCTCCCTCACCAACAGTTGGCGGCCGTGCCCCACTTTCGCGGAAACGCCACGCCTCGCCAGGTGGCTTGGGCTTCATGTCACTCTCGAGACCACGCGGGGTGCCCCGCTTCGAGGTCTAGTTGGCCCGGCAGTCCTACTTGTCAGACGTTGGCGAGTCTGCGCGGCCGTGAACCGCGAGACAGCTGCTTGAGAACCCCTGACTTCACGATGAGCGATATCCAGGCGAGCCTCGGGCATTGGTGAGGCGCTGCGCGTGCCAGCGACCGACGATCTGTTTGGCCATCCGGACCTCGAGTACGGCAACCGGCTGCGCCCCTTCGCCTTCTAGCCGAAGGACGGTGAGCAGGCCCGCGCGGCCCGGGCTTCGATCGATAGTCGACAGTCGATAGTTGACAGTCCGCAGCGAGCCAACCGCTGGGCGATTCACGTTCGCGCATACGTGCCATTCGCGGGGGCACGGGCCGCACTTCTGGGCCAGCGACGCTGCCGCCTGCGAGTATGCGCGGCGGGGTCGTTGGAGATTGGACCGCCCTCAGACGCCGCCGAAGTTCGAGCGACTAGGGCGTGTGATGCGACTTGGAAGAGAAACGGAATTTGGTGCGCCCGGAGTTGACTCGGGGGCGAAGCGCGAGTTAGGATCCCACTTGTATCCCAGATGCACCTCGTGACCAAAGGTGCGGCAGGGGGTCGTGTAGACCGAAAGGAACTGAGGGCTCACTGAAGCGTCCGTAGCCCCATCGCTCGTCGACGAACCAAACCCGACTCACCGCATGCGGTGATCTAGAAACTTGTAGTGCCGCCGACTATCGCTCGTAGCGTTCACCCCAAAATTAGGAGAATAGCAATGTCGCTTCTCAATAAGCCATTCAAAGAGTCGAGTGTCAAGGGTCGCGCCCTCCGACGCGCGGCCATTGCGGGAGGCATCTCAGCAGTGCTCCTCGCCACGGCTGCGTGTTCGAGCACTACCAGCCCGGCCGCGTCCAGTGCGTCGACAGCAAGTGCCACCACTGGGACCGCAGAAGCCACCATCTGGGGAAGGACGGGTTCGATGCAGACGATCCTCGACCCTTCTCTTGTGGACTGGAACAAGGCGAACCCTAACGAAAAGGTAGTCTCCACCTACTTTGCCAACGATGCGTACAAGACCAAGATCCGTACTGCAATCGGCGCGGGATCGGCGCCAACGATCATCTTCAACTGGACTGGCAGCACGCTCAATTCGTACATCGGCGCGGGCAAAGTGGTTGACCTGACGAGTGCCGCATCCGGCCTCGCGGACAAGTACGTGCCCTCGGTCTGGAGTCAGGGCGTTGTCGACGGCAAGGTCTACGCCGTCCCGATGGACGCGATTAGCCCGATCATTCTGTACTTCAACCAGGATGTTCTCGACAAGGCGGGCGTTTCTGCTCCGAAGACCTGGGACGACGTTCTCGCCGCCGTTCCAGTGCTGAAGGCTGCCGGCGTTGCCCCGTTCTCGGTCGCTGGTGGCAGCAAGTGGCCCCTGATGCTCTGGGAGGAGTACCTTGTCGACCGTGTAGCCGGTCCCGAAGCGTTCGCCGCGATCATGGCGGGCAAGCCCGATGCCTGGTCGAATCCGGGCATCATCAAGGCGAACACCATGATTCAGCAGCTTGTCGATGCAGGTGGCTTTGTTGATGGATTCTCGTCTGTCACCTCTGACAGTGCTGCGGACGTCGCGCTTCTCTACACCGGCAAGGCGGCGATGCTGCTCCAGGGTGCGTGGGTTTACAACACGTTGAGGACGCAGGCTCCTGACTTCGTGAAGAGCGGTCTCGGCTTCACGACGTTCCCGACGGTAAGCGGTGGAGCGGGCGATCCGACGGACCTCGTCGGAATGCCTTCTGGAGGTTTCTACTCGGTGTCCGCTGACGCGACGCCGGAGGAGCAGAAGACGGCGATCGACTACGTCACGAAGGGCGTATTCGACGACGCTTACACCAAGCGCATGATCGAGGCGGGATTGGTCCCGCCGCTCCAGGGCCTCGAAAACACGATTGCAACATCCGGTTCAGCGCACGCCAAGGCGGTATACGCCATGACGACGAAATCGGCCAACTTCCAGTTGCAGTGGGACCAGGCTCTCCCGGCGGCGCAGGCGACAGCCCTTCTGTCCAACCTCGCCGATCTGTTCAACAAGCAGATCACGCCGCAAGAGTTCTCCGACAACATGAACAAGACGATCGGCCAGTAAGAAAGTGAGCAAAACGCACACTGCTAGCGCTGCTAGTACTCACCGTGCGGCCGGCGTGACGGGAAACCGTCACGCCGGCGTGAGCGGGTGGATGGTTGTTCCCGCCGTGGCCTTCTTTTTTGTTTTTGCCATCTTGCCACTCGGAGTCGCCCTCTACCTGAGTTTCACCAAGTGGGATGCGATCAGCAACCCGGTCTGGGTTGGGTTTGCGAACTGGCCGAAGGTCCTCACCGATCCGGGAACAATTAGCGCGCTCGTACTGAGCTTCAAGGTCATTGTCATCACGTGGCTTGTGCAGACGCCACTCAGCCTTCTCCTGGGTGTCTTTACTGCAGGTAAGCAGAAGTACCGTGCGGTGCTGGCGGCGATCTTCTTCCTGCCTCTCATCTTGTCGTCGGCGGCCATAGCCATCGCCTTCAAGGCGATCCTCGATCCGAACTTTGGGTTGGCGCCCTCAACCGGGATCGGCTTCCTTAAGCAGGACTGGCTCGGCAACCCGGACCTCGTGTTACCAGTTGTCATCTTCATCATCGCTTGGCAGTTCGTTCCGTTCCACACCCTGTTGTATCAAGGTGGAGTTCGCCAGATTCCGGTCTCTTTGTACGAGGCGGCCAAGGTGGATGGTGCGACACGCACGCAGCAGTTCTTCTGGATCACGCTTCCACAACTCAAGTACACGATCGCAACGTCTTCGACACTCATGGTGGTGGGCTCACTCACTTACTTTGACGTGATCTTCGTGCTCTCCGGAGGGGTCCCCAGCACCGGCATCGACATTCTGCCGATCCACATGTACGTCACCGGCTTCTCGGCGAATCAGATGGGCGAAGCGAGCGTCATGGCAATGATTCTCGTCGTTGTGGGGTTGCTCCTCGCAGTCGGCCTGACGCGGTTGAGTGGCTTCTCCAAGATGGAAAGCCAGCAGGAGGGTCTGTGATGTCAACGGCTGTAGGTACACCTGAGGACGAGCGCGACGCTCTTGCTCTCTCCCGTCGAAAGACTCCGCGCAGCATGATGAAGGACCCACGGCGTGCGCGCCGACGTAAGAAGGGCTCGGAACGACCGAACGTTCTTGCCGGCCTCGGCGGATTCGTGTGGCTCGCGATCATCATCGTGCCCATCTACTACATTGTCATCACGAGCGTCCGGCCGGAAGCGGGATTCTTCTCGAGCAATCAGCTGGTGCCACCGGTCAATGCGACTCTCTCGCAATATGGACTGGTTCTGCAAAGTAACTTCTTTCTCTACCTGGCCAACAGCGTTATTGTCACGGTTGCCACCGTCGTCGTGACGGTCTTCATCTCGACGATGGCCGGATTCGCCATCGTTCGTTCTAAGACGAGGTTCGTGCGTGCGTCATTCACGCTCTTTCTCCTAGGGTTGGCGATACCTATTCAAGCGACGATCGTTCCCCTCTTTTACATGATCAGCAAGACGGGGCTCTACGATAGTCTCCTTGCTCTGATCATGCCTTCAATCGGATTTGCCATCCCCATTACCGTCCTCATTCTGACGAACTTTATCCGCGATATCCCGATATCGCTCTTTGAGTCCATGCGACTCGATGGCGCGACCAACTGGCGGATGCTGTTTTCGCTCGTCATTCCGCTCGCAAGGCCCGCGATTGTCACCGTCGCGCTCTACGACGCACTCCATGTGTGGAACGGGTTCCTCTTCCCTCTCATCTTGACGCAGAGTCCGGACAAGAGAGTGCTGCCGTTATCGCTATGGACTTTCCAAAACGAATTCAACGTGAACATTCCGGCCACTCTCGCCGCGGTTGTGCTTTCAACGCTTCCGATCTTTGTGCTTTATGTATTCGGACGCAGGCAGCTCATTGCGGGTCTGACCGCAGGATTCACCAAGTGACGTCTTGCACGGACGACGACTGATGTCGAGGAGGTCCGCGTCGAGTGCGAAGTGCGGTTCGATCGACTGCGGCGTGGGCTGGACCGTGAAGAACCGCTCCGAGGAAAGGGCACAGTGAAATGAAGCGCACCATCGGGTTGAGTGACTCCTGGAGGGTGAGGAGCATCGCACCCAACGCGACGCTCGATACGGCTCACCGGGAGGGTGATTTGACCCTGCAGGGGATGGATGGCGCCGACTGGATCGAGACGAGCATGCCTCGCGAGGTGCACGAGATCTTGCTCGAACACGGCGTGATCAAGGACCCGACGCTGCTCGGTGAGGCGGAGGCTTGCCTTTGGGTTGCTGAGAAGGATTGGATTTACACCTGCCAGTTCGCGCTCCCGGTCGAGGATCGCGGTACGGCGGTCTACTTGCACCTCAAGGGTCTCGACACGCTCGTCGACGTTTACCTCAACGGTCAGCACCTTGCCTACCACAACGACATGTACCTGCCGCTGCGATTGGAGGTGACCGGGAGGTTGCGGGACGAGAACGTGCTCGTTTTGCACTTCCACTCGCCTCACGAGTACATCAAAAACTATGAGTTTCCACAGGAGTGGCAAGGAAAAATCAGGCCTCACAGGGTCATCAGGAAGAACGAGACCGACTTCAGCGACTACCTTGGCCCCAAGCCGTACCTGACGCCGATCGGCGTCTACGACGACATCGTCCTCGAAGTCATTGACGACATCGAATTGCTCGATACCAAGATCGACTCGGTCCTCCATGACGGCTATGACGTAGCGGATGTGACCATCGGCGTCAGCGGCATTGGATCGATCCCTGGCGGCGAGTTGAGTTACGTGCTCATAGGCCCGGACAACACCGTTGTCAGCGAAGGCTCAGGCGCGATAGGTCAGACTGCTGGCACATGGTCAGTTACCTTCCTTGCGACAGTGAAGGACCCAGCGCTCTGGTGGCCTCGAGGCTATGGGAAGCAGCCTCTCTATCGTGTGGTGGTGACGGCAAGTGTCGGCGATGACAAGAAGGATGTCATATCCAAGTCCATTGGGCTCCGACGTATAGAGATGGCGGGCCCCTTCGAGTTCACGGTCAACAGCAAGCCCATCACGCTTTGGGGTGCGCAGCCGGTTCAACTGGAAGGCATCACGCACCGATGGAACAACGAGAAGTCCAACCGGATCCTGGATCTCGTCGAGAACAGCAACATGAATGCGCAGCGGATCTGGGGCGCCTGCGATCGATATGACGATGCGTACTATGAGGAGACGGACCGCCGCGGAATTCTTGTGTGGCAGGAGTTCTTCCACGACTACGGCATGTACCCGGATACCGCCGAGTACCGCGACCTCTGCCGACGTGAGGCCGAGTTCCAGGTCACTCGTCTGCGCCACCACCCCTCGCTTCTCATGTGGTGCGGTGGCAATGAGAGCGTGATGGGTGCCGAATACGACCATCCTGGCGCCGAGGTCATCGGAGCTGCGATATTCGAGGAGGACTACCGAGCGGTCTGTGCCGAATTGGATCCTGGCCGCTACTATCATGTGAACTCACCGTCGGGCGGGGCCTTTGCCAACGATCCATTAGCCGGGGACACTCACAGCTACACAAATACCTGGTACGTGCCTGGGGCAGACTATCCGGTGATGATCGCCGAGGAAATTCGGGCATCTCCGCCGTCTGCCAAGAGCATGGTGCGCTATTTCGCAGGAACGGATCCTTACCCACCGGATTACTCGGGCAAGATCACGGCTACCGATGAGTACCCTTGGCCGAGCGTCTGGAACAAACGTGCCTCGACCGAAGCCTGGAAGAAAATTCCTCCGATCGAGCTGTTCTACGACTCGACTGATCTAGCCTCGCACGTCCATAAGTTTGGCGCGGCTCATGGTCAATACTTCAGGGAGATTCTCGAGAACAACAGGCGCGGACGGCCGAGCTCCGATCCCGATGGACGCCGCACGTGCATGGGCCACTTTGTCTGCAGAGGCAATGACATCTGGCCCACCATTTACGGAAGCATTCTTGACTACTACCTCGAGCCCTATATTCCGTACTACGAGGTCGCTCGGGCGTACCGGCCGATTCTCTTGTCTTTCGATGTCGGCAACTTCATCAACCTGTGGATCATCAACGACACCCTCGAACCGGTGAAGGGTACGGTCGTGGTGAAGCTGTTCGATCCGCGCGCGAACGCCTTCGTGCGGCAGTTGCAGCGCGAGGTGAGCGTCGAACCATTCGAGTCCTTGCTCGTCACCGACCTCAATGAGTTCGGACAGTTCTCGCGGACGTACGTGCTCTTTGCCGAACTAGTCGACGCACAGGGCGTGATTCGCGCCCGCAGCAATGACCTCGTGGACATCGAGAAGCATCAGCGCTTTCCCGACGCGAAGCTGGACGTGTCGGTCGCTGGCGACGTGCTCACGATCTCGACCGATAGGTTCGCGCGATACGTCGAGATCTCGGGCAATGCCGCTGGCGATGAGTTCGGCTGGTACTACGACGACAACTTCTTTGACTTGCTACCTGGAGAGGTCAAGAAGGTCCGGATACTCGGCGAGCACCAAAAAGGCCAGATATCGGTCAAGTCCGTCTACTCGAGCTCGGCGACCGTTGTCGACTTCTTGCGGACATGAACGGCGAGGCCGTGATTCGTGCGGCACGGGGTCGGATGATTCGAGTTCGCTGGGTCGTCCACACCATCACAACTTTGTACACCGACTAGAGGAGGTAGCACGTGGCAAGCGAAGAAGACGTTGGAACGGCTGACAGCGTGGTGCTGGCGGATGGCGTGCGGATGCCGTTGGTCGGTTTAGGTATGCTGCATGTCTCGTCTGAGGAGGCGATTGAGCCGGTCAGGTTCGCACTGGAGGCGGGCTATCGCGCCATCGATACTGCAGCGGTGTACGGCAACGAGGCCGGTGTGGGTCAAGCGATTCGCGAGTCGGCGCTGGAGCGTGACGACGTATTCGTGACGACGAAGGTGTGGAACACGGACCATGGCTACGACGAGACCATGCGCGCGTTCGACAAGAGCCTCGGCCGGTTGGGTTTGGACTATGTCGATCTCTATCTCATCCATTGGCCGATGGTCAGCGTGGGGAAGATCGCGGAGACCTGGCGGGCGCTCGAGGAGATCAAGCGCCAGGGACGTACCCGTTCGATTGGAGTCTCCAATTTCATGGTCAAGCACCTTGAACAGTTGGCTCGCGACTCGGACGAGGTGCCAAGCGTGAACCAGATCGAATTACACCCGTGGTTGCAGCAGCGTGAACTCGAGGGGTATCACGCAGCGCACGGTATCCGTACGGAGGCGTGGAGCCCGCTGGGCCAGGGCAAGGTTCTCCAGAACCCCACCGTGATGGCGATTGGGGCGCGCCACAAGAAGTCGGCAGCGCAAGTTATTCTGCGTTGGCACATCGACTGCGGTCGCGTGGTGATTCCGAAGTCGGTCAACGGGGCGAGAATTCGCGAGAACATCGATGTCTTCGACTTTGTTCTTGACTCGGACGAGATGGCGGCCATGGCATCGCTGAACACGGATCGCCGAATAGGGTCGCACCCCGATAGTCCTCCCACCGTCGGCCTGCCCTTCGACGACTAGATCGACCGTTCCACACCGAGGCCATCTACCGCGGCCGTCTTGCGCGGTTGGCCAGAGGACCACATCTGAGTAGTAGCAGAGGATCTTTCATCATGACTCGACTGATCAACGATCATGCCGAATTCGCCGCGCAAGCACTTGCCGGGTTTGCGGCGTCTCAGGTTGACCGCGTGACCGCGGTTCACGGCGGCATCGTGCGTTCGACGACGTGTCCCGACGGGCAGGTGGCGGTGATCATGGGTGGTGGTTCGGGCCATTTCCCCGCGTTCGCGGGATGGGTCGGGCCTGGCTTCGGAAACGGGGCTGCCTGCGGCAACGTTTTCGCGTCGCCGTCAGAGTCTCAGATCGTGTCGGTCGCGCGGGCTTGCGACAACGCAGGAGGGCTGATTTTCGTCCCGATCAACTACTCGGGGGACATCCTCAGCTTCGGCGCTGCGGCCGAGACACTCCGTCGCGAAGGTATCGATGTGCGGATCGTTCCCGTGACGGACGACATTGCTTCCGCCCCAGCGAGTGCATGGTCGACCCGTCGGGGTATAGCAGGCTGCTTCGTCGTTCTCAAGATCGTGGGTGCTGCCGCCGAGCAGGGTCGTTCGCTCGATGAGGTCGAGGGCGTGGCGAGAGCGGCCAACGAAGCCACGCGGTCTTTCGGGGTGGCATTCTCTGGATGCACGCTTCCCGGTGCCGCCGCGCCCCTCTTCGTCGTCCCGCCTGGACGAATGGCCCTGGGCCTTGGAATTCACGGTGAGCCCGGTATCGCTGAGACAGACATGGGAACCGCAGACGATGTCGCCCGACTTCTGGTTGAAGGCCTATTCGACGAGCGTCCCCCGGAGCCGGGACGGCGCGTTGCGGTATTCGTGAACGGTCTTGGCGCGACGAAGTACGACGAATTGTTCCTGGTCTTCGCGCGGGTGCGGGAACTCATCGAGACCAGCGGAATGCGAGTCGTCGCTCCCGTGGTGGGCGAGCAGGTAACCAGTTTCGACATGGCGGGCCTCTCGGTGTCGCTCACATACCTCGACGCCGATCTCGAAGAACTGTGGCTCGCGCCCACCGATACCTCATCATTTGCGCTTGGGGCCGTGGCGCGAGGCGCCCGGCGTGAGTTTGCCGAGCCTGCTGACGGTGACGAGCCCCCCATCCCCGAAGCCTCGCCAGTCTCGCAGTCGGCGGCTCTGTATTTGGCACACGCGTTCGTTTCGGTGCACGGCGCGATTGCGGAAAACGAAGAGCACTTGGGGATGATCGATGCGGTAGCAGGTGATGGCGATCACGGAATGGGAATGATGCGGGGAGTGACCGCCGCCAAGTTGGCTGCGGAGCAAGCCGCCGCGCACGGCGCGGGGGTGGGAACGCTCCTGGCGCGGGCGGGTGCGGCGTGGTCTGAGCAAGGGGGCGGCACGTCGGGGGCGTTGTGGGGTGTAGGTCTGAGCGCTGCGGGGGCTTCCATCGGAGATACCCAGGCTCTGCCGGACGACGCTGGCGCACCCGACCAGCGGCTCCGCCCGGTGGTGGAGGCAACGCGCGCCTTTAGTGACGCCATCCTGGCTACGGGCGGCGCAGAACTGGGCGACAAGACGATGGTCGACGCGATTGTTCCGTTCGTCGACATGCTTGAGCGAGCCATCGAGGCGGGGAGCACTCTCGCCGATGCGTGGGCGAAGGCAGCGACTGCGTCTACTGAGGCAGCAGACCGGACGGCGGATGTCGTATCGCGGCGGGGTCGCTCGCGAATCCATGGCGCGCGATCGCTTGGTGTGCCTGATGCCGGGGCTGTTTCGTTCGCCCTGATCGTCTCAGCAGTTCTCGGCCAAGAGGCGAGATGACCCACGCGGAGGAGCCCTCGCCAACGACGGTCGCAGTGGACCGCAGCGGTTGGCCCCTGAGTAACGGCGCCTCGGTCTGTCGGACCCGCGGGAACCGGTCTAGAAGACATGGCACCGGTATGTTCTTAGTGGTGACGAGTCAGATGGATCATCCCGGCCCGCTTGCTGGCCGGGACGCTATCGACGCCGACGCCCTTGAGGCGTCGGGTAGGGGCACCATGAAATCGCTCGGACAAATGGCCCCAGGTGACTCAATTGCGCTAGGATACAAGTGGGATACAAGGACTTGACGCGCGACAACTGCGGCCTTCGGGCCGCTTGATATGCGTCCGGCGTCCACGAGTGACACGAATGAAGGGACGGTTGGTGGTGGTTGGAAACGGATCGGTGTCGAGTGTGCGGGAGAACTCGCAGGAGAGCGCGGCGCAACATGCCTATCGGTACCTACGGGCCGGGATCATGTCGGGAGAGTTGCCTGTCAACTCCATGCTCAGCGAGAGCGATCTGGCGCACCGCGTCGGGGCGAGTAGGACGCCGGTGCGCGCTGCGCTACTCCGTCTCCAGGACGAGGGATGGATAACGGTGTACCCGCGTCGCGGCGCTCTTGTCCGTGACATGGGGGCGCAGGAGGCGGCCGACATCTCGGGCGCCAGGCTGGTGCTGGAAGTGTCCGGTGTGCGGGGACTCGGCCCGCAGGGGAGGTCTGCGTTTGCCGTAGAGTTCGCCGGCATTCTCGCTGAGCAGGAGGAGGCTGCGAACCGGGGGGACACGTCGGCCTTCGTTGACCTCGATGTCCGTCTACACAGGGGCTTCGTCGAGGGCGCAAGGAATGCGCTCTTGGTCGACCTCTATGACCGGATCCGGGACAGACAGTCGCTCATGGTCGCGAGGAGCCTGGCGGTATCCGACCGTATCGGGGCAATCATTTCGGAGCACCGTGAGCTCGTTGGTCTTGTTGCAGAGGGTGACGTCGCAGGGTTCGAACACCTGCTCAGTGTGCATATTCGCCGAACCCACGAGGGCGTCGTGCGTGAGGCAGGGAACGCGGACACGAGAGTCTGACGGAAGGCCGTGCACGATCTTGGGATCGGTCGCCGCTGAGGCTTGAGACCGCTAGGGCGCTCGTGTTCGCACGGGAACTCTTGCGCGGCGGTGCCATCGGTTGGAACTGGTCGGTCCCCCTGCGGCTCCTCGCGAGGCGCTTGCGCCGAACGGCGTTGTAACCGAAGCGACCGTTGTGTCAAAGCAATGGTGGCGAAGGAAGCAACGTTCTCACACAAGCAAGGCCCCCCGGACGCTTACTCCGGGGGGCCTTTGCTGTGTGAGGCAAGCGGACGGGACCGCTCCTTCACCAAAGACATTACGGTGGCGTCTGGCGATTTGGCCGCAGCGACACGCAATGTTCACGCGGGCATGGCGCGCGTGGGGGCCTACTCTCGAGTGGTGGCCCAGACCGCCGAGCCACGATGAGGGGGGATTTTCGCATGAGCCAAACGCAGCCAGAGCCGCCAGCAGACTCCCCCTTTCCGGCATCGGCCGGGTTCGGCCGCGCCCAACGCGCGTCGCCGCCGCCGCCCTGGGAGACGCTGCCTCCCGCATCGGCGCAGCCAAGCCTCGGGAACCGTCCCACGTATGCCCAATCCGGCAACGCGCAGCCTATTTTGCCGCCGCCGCCCTCGCCGTCTCTGTACGGCCAGAGGGGCTGGTCTGTCGAACTGGCTCCGTTCCTCGAGCGGTTTGTGAACGTTCCGCCTCCTGTGTACAACCAGCCGCCGATGCAGGTCTCGCCGCTCGGCGGCACAGTGGTTCCGCTTCCAATTCAGCAAGTCAGCACGTCCGATTCGCGGAACTTTCTGGGGTGGCTGTCACTCATTGCGCCGTTCGTCGGATTCTCCGCCATAGGCGTCGTGTGTGGTCATCTCGCCCTCAAGGCGGTCAAGAGGGGCGAGGCAAGCAACAGCGGGATTGCGCTTGCCGGGACGATCATCTCGTGGGTGTTCACGGGCTTTGTCACCCTGGCGGTGCTGGGCTTCGTTGCGATCATTGCCTTCGCTCCCCGGCAGGACCCGGCGCAGGATGCCGTGATGAAGTCAAACCTCAAGGCGCTCCAGATGGCGGCCGCTCGTGAGATCGACGACGGGCAGACTCCCACCCTCACCTTGGCCAACCACATGTACTACGTGGGAAACTCGATCGTTGCGGCTGACTCCACCGTGACGGATGCGCGCCTGTACACACGAGGCAACGACTCCTTCTGCATCGAGATCGACTACGGCGACTCCCTTGTGAGATCCATCGACGACGGCGGCTCCTTCGGTTACGGCTGCTAACTGACGTTCGCGGCCGTTGCGCCACGCGAACCGGTGATCACCGACGCGACGCCGCCGCCCGCAGCGGGCTCGCTGTCACGGTGTTCATCATCGCGTCACGTGCCCTTGAGTTCGTCCAGGACACGTCGCGCAGCGCTGGCTGTGGTCTGATGGCTACTGCGAGCGCGCTGCCCGAGCCCCGCCCGCGCGCCGTCGAGCGTGGCGCCTCCCTCCACGAGGACCCCTAGCGCCTGGTTGATCGTGGACTCGTCTTGAAGATATGTGGCAGGAGTCGGATCGGTCGGCACGGGCAGGTGAGCATCAAGTTGCACCTCGCCGGCCATGCCCAGCCAGAGCGCGTCGGCGGCGATGTCGACAAAAGCCCCCGGCGTACGGGCGTAAAGGACGACGCCGATCGTGGCGAATTCATGGGCGCCTGGGTCGGCCTCATAGAGACCAAGGAACAGGGATGCCCGAGCGAGGTCAGGGTCTGCACCAGCAGCAAAAACCCGAAACCCCGTGCCGGGTGCGGAAGGCACGAGCAATGACAACCCGAGGAAGGACTCGACCGCCGAGCGCGCACTTGTTGTAAGCCGGGAAAGCGACTGACTGAGGTCAGCGTTTGGGCGATCAAGCGCGCTCGTGAGCGCGCGCATGTCCTTCTGGAGTGCGCTGGCGATGTGCACGAGAAGCCAACTCCTGTGCGACGTCCCCGGACGCCCATCCTTGGATCCCGGTACCGTGCACCGCGGATCGCGGTGGCGGTGGTGGCGCCGGGTTGGGGTCAGGGTCCCACAACCCGTATGCGCTCATTGCTGGCTGCTCGCATGTCCTTTCTCGAAGTCCAAGAAGGTCACGGTCGTCAATGCGCTTGGCTGACGCGATCAGAGTTTGGTCGCATGGGCCCGTGCGCGACGGACCGCTTCGTCGACCATCCGCTGAGCGACGGTGGTGAGCCGGGTGTTCTCGTGTTGACTCAATATGCGCAGTTTGGCGAATGCCTCGTCGGCGCTACACCCCGACCGGCTGCGGAGAATCCCAATGGCCTGGTCGATAACGGGTCGACTCGACAATGCTGCCTGCAACTGAGTCGTCAGTGCCATTGCCTGCGCGAGGACCTGTGCATTGTGCACCGCGACCGCGGCGGGCGCGGCAAAGAGTTCACCCACGTGCGCGGCATGGTCGTCGAACGCGTCCTTGGCGTGGCCATAAACGTTGATCGCCCCGACCACGCGATCGGGAAGCAGCAACGGGAGGGACAAGACGCTGTGCACACCCAGCCGACCGACCCGGGGTCCGAAGTGCGGCCACCGCTTTTCACCGCCCAGCGACCCTGAACGGACGGTCTGTCCTTCGAGCGCGGCACTGATGCACGGACCTTCGTTCACGACCCGGTACTGGAGCTCGTCGATCTCCGCCACGAAGGGCGCCGATGAGGCGAGGGCTTCGACGTCGTGACCATCACCGTGCGCCCGCAGGAGGGTGACCCCCGCGCCGTCCGCGCCAGGGATCGCGTGGCTGGCATAGGTCGCCACTCGCGACAGCAACTCGCCAAGTCCCATGGTTCCTGTGACGAGTCCCGCCAAGTCCGCGAGGCTCGCGCTCAGGTCGTGCGCTTCAATTTCGGCCACGTCTACACTCTGGCGCACTAACAGGCTGCCGTCGCGGCCAGCCGACCCGCCCGTCAACTCGGTGTCTGCACGGTCCCGCTCACCAGGGGCATCGCCGGGCACGACGGGTCTGGTCTCGGTCATGTGGAAGGCCCGGTTGTCGTGGGCTTGTTTGCAGAACTGGAGGCCGGTTTGGTCTCGGCGATTCGCTGCGAAGCGGCGGTCTCGCGTGCGAGGAATGCACCCAGTTCGGCGATGGTGCTCATGAGCGGTGCGGGGAAGACGACGGTCGTATTCTTGTCCACGCCAATCTCGACGAGGCTCTGAAGATTCCTCAACTGCAGCGCGAGCGGGTGGGCCATCATGGTGTCTGATGCCTCGCCCAGGGCGGCCGCCGCGAGGGCTTCCCCCTCGGCGTTGATGATCTTGGCGCGCTTCTCGCGCTCGGCCTCCGCCTGGCGGGCCATCGCACGCTTCATGCTGTCGGGTAGCTGAATGTCCTTGAGCTCGACGAGGGTCACCTCGACCCCCCAATCGACCGTCGTGACATCGAGGATCGCGCGGATGTCGAGGTTGATCTTGTCCGTCTCCGACAACGTGTCGTCCAGGCTGTGCTGTCCGACGACCTTACGCAGCGTGGTCTGCGCGATTTGGTTGATGGCGGCGGCTACGTTCTCGATAGCGACCACCGACTTGACCGCGTCGACCACCTTGAAGTAGGCCACGGCAGAGACATCGACGCTCACGTTGTCGCGGGTGATAATCCCCTGCGATTGGATCGGCATCGTGACAATCCGCAGAGACACCTTTCGCATGATGTCAATGAAGGGGATGATCATGTGGAATCCCGGCTCGCGTTCGCCGATGACCCGCCCCAGACGGAACACCACGCCGTCCTCGTACTGCAGGACGATTCGAGCCGATGCAAAAAAGAGCAGCAAGGCGATAACAATGATGACGGCGTACACGAGCATCGTGACAGAGCTCCACGCGGCGTGAGCCGCAGTTGAACATTCGTTGGTGGCGACGGACTGAACCTGTTCGCGGGGCTGGCTTCGTCTGTGTCGTTTTAGGCGACGAGAGGTGTTCGGCGGGGAGCCACAAGGGCTCGAGGATTCGGCAGCGGACGGCCGATTCTTTCCGGACTGGCTGAGGTGCCCAGCCATTTCGACATTACACCCGTGTGGTCCCGGATTTATTTCCCGAACTGACCGGTGATCATTCCTAGGCTGGCCGGTCCGCTATGGGCCGAGGCGGCGGACAACGTGTTTGGGATTTGCGGGTTTGACAATCGCATCGCGGCGGCGTTGACTCGGATGTGCCAGGACCCTAGCCGGTCTGGGACCGCCCTCGCCGCGAACATGCCGCGAGTCCGTGAGCAATCTGCTCGCCGCCCAGAGTTTTCCGCAGCCTCGCGAACCCGACCCCGTCGCACTTGCGCCGTCGGCTCTTCAACCCCTCACCAGTGACACGTTGACTCCTGCTCACTCCGCATGGGAGGCGAGCCACTCGTTCACGTCGGTGTGCGCTGGCTGTCTACTTCTACAGCGATTTCACCGCCACAACATCATCGCGATTCCCCTTCGGTAAGGAGCGGCACCATGTCCGACACCATCAGCACCACAGGGACCGCTCCCCCCGCACCCGGCGCGCAACTCGAGGCTCATCGCTCGACCCTCACTCCCGAGCTGCTGCGCTCAATCGATGCGTACTGGCGGGCAGCGAACTACCTGTCTGTCGGGCAGATCTATCTCTATGACAACCCGCTGCTCAAGCGACCGTTGGCGCTGACCGACGTGAAGCCGCTCGTAGTCGGGCACTGGGGAACGACCCCTGGCCAGAACTTCATCTACGTCCACCTCAACCGCGCGATCGTCAAGTACAACCTCGACATGTTCTACATCGCAGGGCCGGGACACGGCGGGCCCGCCTTGGTCGCCAACACCTACCTCGAGGGCACGTACTCCGAGATCTACGCGGCCGTGAGCCAGGATGAGGTGGGCCTCAAGAAACTCTTCACCCAGTTCTCGTTCCCCGGCGGGATCTCCAGTCACGTCGCGCCCACGACGCCCGGCTCGATTCACGAGGGCGGCGAGCTCGGCTATTCGCTCAGCCACGCCTTCGGCGCCGCGTTCAACAACCCCAACCTCATCGTCGCTTGTGTCATCGGCGACGGCGAGGCAGAGACGGGCCCATTGGCCACCGCGTGGCACTCCACGAAGTTCCTGAGCCCCATCTCCGACGGTGCGGTGCTGCCGATATTGCACCTCAACGGCTACAAGATCAGCAATCCCACCGTCCTGGCCCGGATCGAGCCGGAGGAGCTTGACCAGTTCCTGCGTGGATGCGGGTGGGACCCCCACTACGTTCAGGGCGACGACCCCGACACGATGCACGAACTCATGGCCACCGTCGTCGACGAGGCGGTCGAGGCCATTCAGGCCATCCAGGCGATGGCCCGTGGCACTGGCAATGAGACCAGACCAAAGTGGCCCATGATCGTGTTGCGCTCACCCAAGGGATGGACCGGTCCCAAGGTCGTCGACGGCCTGCAAATTGAGGGCACATTCCGCGCCCACCAGGTTCCCCTGCTCGTGGACGAACAGCACCCCGGTCACGTCGAACAACTCGACAGTTGGATGCGTTCCTACCGACCCGAAGAACTCTTCGACGAGACCGGTCGTCTGCTGCCCGAGTTGGCAGCTCTCGCACCGCGAGGACAGCGGCGCATGGGAGCCAATCCGCACACCAACGGGGGGCTGCTCCTACGTGACCTGCGCATGCCCGACTTCCGGGACCACGCGGTCGCCGTGCCCTCACCGGGCTCGGTGAACGCCCAAGACACGCGCGTGCTTGGCGAGTTCCTGCGCGACGTGGTCACGCTTAACGATGACCAACACAACTTCCGCCTCTTCGGGCCCGACGAGACGCTTTCCAACCTTCTCGGCGCGGTCTTTGAGGTCACAGACAGGCAATGGGACGTCGCCACCGTCCCAGGCGACGAGTTCCTCGCTCCACGGGGCAGGGTGCTCGACTCGATGCTCAGCGAGCACCAGTGCGAAGGCTGGCTCGAGGGCTACCTACTCACCGGGCGCCACGGGCTATTCAACTGCTACGAGGCGTTCGTGCACATCGTCGACTCAATGTTTAACCAGCACGCCAAATGGCTGAAAGTCACCAAGGAACTGCCTTGGCGACGCGACATCGCCTCACTGAACTACCTCCTCGCCTCTCACGTGTGGCAGCAGGACCATAACGGCTTCACCCACCAGGACCCCGGCTTCCTTGACCATGTCGTGAACAAGAAGGCCGACATCGTTCGCGTCTACCTCCCCCCGGACGCCAACTGTCTGCTGTCGGTCACGGATCACTGCCTGCGCAGCCGCAACTATGTGAACGTGATCGTGGCAGGCAAGCACCCGATGCCGCAGTGGCTCACGATGGCCGACGCGGAGGTGCACTGCACCGAAGGCGCCGGGATCTGGGACTGGGCGAGCAACGACAGTGGCGAAGAGCCGGACATCGTCATGGCGTGTTGCGGCGATACCCCCACGCTCGAGGTGTTGGGGGCGGTATCGATCCTGCGGGAGCATCTGCCGCACGTGAAAGTGCGTGTCGTCAACGTCGTCGACCTCATGAAGCTGCAATCGGCAAGCGAGCATCCGCACGGACTATCGGAGAGCGACTTCGACGCGTTGTTCACCACCGACAAGCCCATCATCTTCGCATTCCACGGCTACCCGACCCTCATTCACCGCCTCACCTACAGGCGCACCAACCGCAACATTCACGTGCGCGGCTACATCGAGGAAGGCACCATCACGACGGCCTTCGACATGCGGGTTCAGAACCGGCTGGACCGCTTTCACCTCGTGCAGGACGTCATCGACCGGCTCCCACAGCTCGGCACCACAGCCGACTACTTGAGGCAGTCCATGGCCGACGAGCTCGTGCAACACCACCTCTACATCAACAAGCACGGCCAAGACCTGCCCGAGATCCGCAACTGGACCTGGGGCGCACCTCAACCGGACGCGCGATGAGCACGGCGTCGGGAAGGCCCGGTTCGGGCCAGCACCAACTTCGAGTAGGCGGACCACTTCATGAGCACTGACAACACCAAGACGCCCAAGTCCACTCCCACCGAGCCCACGCCGGGCGGCTCCCAGACGTCGCCATCCGACCCGAAGAACGACCTGAAGTCGCTGCCGATGGCTGAGGTTCAAAAGCAGCTCGAGTCTTCTCCGGAGGGGCTGACGCAGGCCGAGGCGACCCAGCGTCTGGCGCAGTACGGACCCAACGAGATCGTCGAGCACAAGACCAATCCGCTGCTGAAGTTCCTGAGCTATTTCTGGGGTCCGATCCCGTGGATGATCGAAGTCGCGGTCATCCTGTCCGGCGCGGTCGGGCACTGGGCGGACTTCTTCATCATCCTGCTGCTGCTGGTCGCGAACGGAGTGGTCGGTTACACCGAAGAACGCCAAGCCGGTAATGCCATCGACGCGCTGAAAGACAAGCTCGCCACCAAGGCCCGCGTCAAGCGCGACGGTCAATGGGTCACTCCAGCGTCGCGCGAACTGGTGCCGGGGGATGTGATCCGGTTGCGGTTGGGTGACATCGTCCCGGCCGATGCCCGGCTGCTGGACGGCGACGAGATCGAGGTCGACCAGTCCGCACTGACCGGGGAGTCGCTTCCGGCCACCATGCAGTCGGGGGATGCGGTGTTCTCGGGTTCGATTATCCGCCGGGGCGAGATCGGCGCCCTGGTGTATGCGACGGGCACCGACACGTACTTTGGCAAGACCGCCGAGCTGGTTCAGGACGCGCATACCGTCAGCCACTTCCAGAAGGCCGTCCTGAAGATCGGCAACTACCTCATCATCCTCGCGGTCGCATTGGTCGCCGTCATCGTGGCCGTCTCCATCCTGCGCGGTGACCCGCTCCTGACGACGTTGCAGTTCGCTCTCGTGCTGACGGTCGCGGCGATTCCCGTGGCGATGCCAACGGTGCTGTCGGTCACGATGGCGGTCGGTGCGCGGTTGCTCGCCAAGAAGCAGGCCATCGTCAGCAAGTTGGTCGCGATCGAGGAGCTCGCGGGCGTCGACGTGTTGTGCGCCGACAAGACGGGCACGTTGACCCAAAACGCCCTGACGCTTGGCGACGTGTTCAGTCTTGAGGGCGTCGCCGCAGAAGACGTCATCCTCGCAGGCGCGCTCGCGTCGCGCGCCGAGAACGATGACCCGATCGACCTCGCGGTGCTGGACGGACTGAGTGACCCGAAGGATCTGCGGGGCTACACCGTGACGCACTTCGAGCCGTTCGACCCGGTGCACAAACGCACCGAGGCAACCGTCACGGACGCGGACGGAACGACATTCAAGGTCAGCAAGGGCGCCCCACAGGTCATGTTGGAACTCGTCAGCAACGGGAAGAAGGTGAACACCGCCGTCGACAAGGCGGTCAACGACTTCGCCGCCCGCGGCTTCCGATCTCTGGGCGTCGCCCGGGCCGAGGGGAAAAACGGCGGGTGGAGATTCCTGGGCGTGCTGCCGCTGTTCGACCCACCCCGCACGGACGCGAAGACGACCATCGCGACCGCGCTAGCAATGGGCGTGACCGTCAAAATGGTCACCGGCGACGCCATCGCGATCGCAAAGGAGACCGCACTCAAAGTCGGGTTGGGCACGAACATCCTCGACGCTGCGGGCCTTGGTGACTCGAAGAAGAAGGAGACGGCGAAGACGGGCGAGGCCATCGAAACAGCCGACGGGTTCGCTCAGGTCTTTCCCGAGCACAAGTACCACATCGTCGACGTGCTGCAGCAGCGCGGACACATCGTCGGAATGACGGGTGACGGTGTCAACGACGCGCCGGCCCTGAAGAAGGCGGACTGCGGCATAGCGGTCTCGGGCGCCACCGATGCCGCGCGCGCGGCGGCAGCGATCGTCCTGCTCACCCCAGGGTTATCGGTGATCATCGATGCGATCAAAGAGAGCCGCAGGATCTTCCAACGGATGAACTCCTACGCGATGTACCGCATCGCCGAGACGCTACGCGTTCTGCTGTTCATGACCGTCGCGATCCTGCTCTTCAACTTCTACCCCGTCACCGCCATCATGATCGTGATGCTCGCGTTGCTCAATGACGGTGCGATCCTGTCGATCGCCTACGACAAGGTCCACTACAGGAACGAGCCCGAGGCCTGGAACATGCGCCTGGTGCTCGGCATCGCGACCGTGCTTGGTGTCGTCGGGCCCATCGCCGCTTTCGGCCTTTTCTACCTCGGCGAGAGGGTCTTCAACCTCGGCCACCCGCAGCTGCAGACGCTGATGTATCTGATGCTTTCCGTCGCCGGGCACCTGACGATCTTCCTGACACGAACTCGCGGGCCGTTCTGGTCGATCAAGCCGGCGCGCATCCTGTGGATGGCCGTTCTGGGCACCCAGGCGGTCGCGACCCTCATCGCCGTGTACGGCCTGTTCATGACTCCCCTCGGGTGGGGTTGGGCCGGATTCGTGTGGGTCTACGCCATCATCTGGGCGCTGCTCAGCGACCGCATCAAACTTCTCGCCTACCGCATCCTCGACCCCGCCAGCAAGCGCAGCCGTAAGCAGTCGACCGCGCATGACTCCACCGCCTTCTACAGCGGCACCGATCCACGTGACCCCGTGTTTCATGACAACACCGAATGCCCCTACGGTCTCGAGATCAAGAACCACCACAACGACCGCCCCGGCACTGGTCACCGCCGCCGATGCGACTGGTGCGCTCAGCACGATCAGCCGTTGGTGGGGTCCAACGCTGACGCTTCGTGAAGATCACCACCATCGTGTGCCGTGCCGACCAGAGGCGCCCTGCGAGGGGCCGTGCGCTCCAGCACGCCTCCCCGCGCAGGCGCGCCGTGCGGACAGTCGCGAGGCAAACATGAGGCTGATCGTCGTCCGCCACGGTGAAACAGACTGGACCCTGGTCGGGCGCTATACCGGCGCCACTGACGTGCCCTTGACGGCGAACGGTCGACGACAAGCCACCTCACTGCCGCAGTTGCTCGACCATGTTCTGGACGGTCAGAGCCCGGTGGTGGTGTCCAGCCCCCGCCGGCGCGCGAGCCAAGAGCTGACCTCGTTCCAGGCCCTGGTCGACGCCAGAACTTCCACCCGCCCGTCCGCGGCCAGGCGCCGGGCACTGATCGACCCACCCATCACGCGGTGCAACAGGACAAAGGCATTGCGGCATCACGAAAGGACAGCCCCCATGGCAACAGAATCGACATCGTTTCGGGTCGAATCCGGAGGCCACGTCGACCTGACCGATCGACCCACCACCACGGAACCGCTGTACAGCTCTCACAAGAACTACAAGAAACAACTGAAGAAGCACGTCAAGAAGTTGAGCTCACTGCAACGGTTGCATTATGCCTCCGACCACTGGTCGTTGCTCTTGATCTTTCAAGGCATGGATGCCGCAGGCAAGGACGGCGCCATCCGCCACGTGATGTCTGGGGTCAACCCGCAAGGCTGCCAGGTGTTCAGCTTCAAACAACCCACCGACCAAGAACTCGAGCACGACTTCCTCTGGCGCACCAGCCGATGCTTACCCGAACGCGGCCGGATCGGCATCTTCAACCGCTCCTACTACGAGGACGTGCTCATCGCTCGCGTCCACCCTGAAATCCTGCACGGACATGGGCTGCCCGATGAGCTGATCGACGAACAGGCGATCTGGGAACAGCGCTACCGCTCCATCAACGACCTCGAGAGGCACCTGCACCGCAACGGCACCCAGATCGTCAAGATCTTCCTGCACATGTCCAAGGACGAGCAGGCCAAGCGCTTCCGGGCCCGCATCGACGCACCGGACAAGAACTGGAAGTCCAGCCTCGCCGACATCCACGAACGGTCCTACTGGGACACCTACATGACCGTCTACGGCGACTGCCTGAGCGCCACCAGCTCCGAACACGCCCCGTGGTACGTCGTGCCCGCCGACGACAAGCACAACGCCCGACTCATCATCTCCCAGATCGTCCTCGACACGCTGTCCGACCTGAAGATGGCCTACCCCGAGACAACAGACAAACGCCATCAGGAACTGGAGTCATTCCGCAGCCAGCTCTAGCCGGAACGCCCTCGGCGTCGTCGACAGCCGCGACCGTCCCGCCGTTCGGGTCTGGCTCAGCGAGCGGTCGCAGGCGTGGCGGGAGCAGATCCTTAATCTCGCCACACGAGACGTGCGAACGACACTCGGGCAGTTCTCACACGCGACCCGAGTTGAGCTGTCACTTCAGCTCGCCCTGCGCGGCCAACGCGCCGGCTTCGGTCGGTTTGCCTTTGAGGATCCATTCGAACCCGACCGCGATCATGCCCCCTAGCAAAGGACCTACGACATAGATCCACGTGGTCGTCAGGTCACCGCGAAGCAGGTCGGGCGCGAACGAACGCACTGGGTTCATCGATGCGCCGCTAATCGGCGCCGCCCAGAGGCCGGCCAACGCGATATAGCCGCCAACCGCAAGAGCAGCATTGGAGCCGATATTGCGGGCACCCGAGGCGGTGCCAAGAATCGTGCTGACCAAACCGGTGGTCAATAGCACTTCCATGACGAGAGCCCTGAGATCGCCTACCCCTGCGCCTGGCGTCGTGGCGCCGAGTAGTCCCAGTGTTCCGAACATCGCTCGGAGAAAGGAGGCCGCGGCTATGCCTCCGACGGTCTGCGCCACGAGATAGCCCGGAACCCGAGACCAAGGAAAATTGCGCCGCGCCGCGAACGCCAAAGTAACCGCCGGATTCAGATGGGCGCCGCTGACAGTGCCCATGAAATAGATGACAGCCATGACCATCATGCCTGGCGCGACTACCTTCATCCCCAGAGAGATGGCTCCGCCACTCTGGGCTCCCACGACATCGGCACCGGCCGCGACGACGACGAGAAGGAACGTGCCCCAGGCTTCCGCGAACATGCGCCGCCATGCCTGAGCCGATTTCAAAAAGCCAAAAGTGGCTGATCCATCCGGCACACGTTGGTGCACTGTCGGGTCGGGTCGTTGAACGTGTGGGAACTCCATGATGTCCTCGCGTAAGAGTTGGATGATCTCAATCCGGTCCGGCGATCTTGCAGGAAATCATGGCCCCGTTTCCCTGAAACGCGAGAGTGGCGACAGCTCTCCGCCCTAGATATTCCTGCGCGATCGCCTTCAACGTGGCTTTCACTCACCCCGAGCAGCGATAACGCAGATGCTACATCTGACCCCCGCTCTGGTAGGTCTGACAGCCGCTTGCTGACCGCCTCTCGCAGATCGCCCTCGGGGGTCAGGAGCCGACGCGTTCGAAGGCGAACATCCACATCATGCTGACTTGAGGATGCCGTGCGACCGAGCTGGTTCGGGGATGTCCAGGTGCTCGCTGACCAGGTCTTTCACAGCGGGACGTCACCCACCAGTTTGCTTTCCGCTGCCGCGCTGCGGCGCTGCCGCTTGTTCGGTCATACGGTCGGTGGGTGGTCAGTCGCGGCGCCGCAGGATGATCGCGGCGAAGAGGAGGAGGATCACGCCGGTTTCGATCAGCGCGAACAGCACGTCCAGTCCGTTAGGACGCATCGGTCACACCTTTCTGGGGTGGGGCAGTTCGGTCAGCGCTGGTCGCAGAGTGAGTGCTGCAGTTGTGGCTGGGATATCGAGTTGGTCCCAGCGGGCGAAGCGCAGGTGGCGGCCGAGCGCGCGCATCACGACGGCCAGCGGCAGCGGGCCGTCGACGTTGCCGTAGGCGTAGCCGGCCCGCGCGAGCGCCCAGCGGTGTCCGATGACGATGCCGTCGATGTTCCAGGCGCCGGGGCGGGGGGTTCCGGGGGTGCGGGTGATGCGGATGTCGAGGACGCGCCCGAGGTAGGTGCCGTCGGGGTCGCGGACCGATCGGCCCAGCAGTTCAGCTGCGCGCATGTCCGCTGCCGGGCAGGGGGCCGATGACGTTGTCGCGCAACCACACTTCGAGGGCGGGTTCGAGGTTCAATTCGGCGATGCCAGCGCGCAGTTGTATCACGTAGCTGAGTTCGGCGACGTCCGACCAGGGCACCGCGCGGGCACCATCGCGAGGCTCGGTGAGCATGCGACGAGCGGTGCCGGCCATCATCCGACCGAGGAGTCCGCCCAGGCGCTCGCCGAGCGCCTGGGCACCGGAGAGCAACGCCGATAGTCGCGGCGCCCCGGGGCCATCGGCGACGAAGTCGACGTCGTCGACTTTGCCGACCGGGTGCAGCTCGTCGTCGATGATCTGACGGTCCAGCAGGTCCAGCATGACCCACAGGCTCTCGTACTGCACGGCGCGCTTGTGCTGGCGATCGTGTTCCCTGTCGTGGGTCTTGTCGTATCGGCTCATCCCATTCCTGCTTTCGTTGCGACCAGAAGGGGTAACGCGAGCAGCGCGGCCGGGATGACGACGAGCATCGACAGTGATCCGACGGTATTGGCGAGCTTGCCGTTGACCAGCGTCGAGCCCATGACGCGCCTGTCGTTGCCGACGATGAGCAGCGGCAGGAAGGTGACGGGCAGGGTGACCGAGGACAGCACCACGGCGTAGATCGTGACCTTGATCGGATCGATGGTGGTCAGCGCGAACAGGACCGCGCCGACGAGCACGGCGATGATCAGCGCGTAGAACCGCGACGAGCGGAACTGGCGACCGATGACGCCCCAGGACCAGCCGAAGAAGTGCGCGGTGATGAAGGCGGTGCTCATCAGCGTCTCCATGGTGGCGCCGAAGGTGACGGCGAAGACGGCAAGGATCGCGACCGCGAGCCCGAGCTTGCCCAAGGAGTACGCGATCGGTGACACAGAGTCGGAAAGGTGCTGCACGCTGATCCCTCGCGGGGCCAGCACGAGCATCGATGCTGTCTGGATGGCGATCGCCAGCAGGCCGCCGAGCGGGAATCCCATGAGCACGTTCGCGCGCATGTCCGGCAGGCTCTTCTTCGACGTCCAGCCCTGCTCGACGGCGCCGGAGGAGAAGAAGAACGTCTCATACGGGGTGGCCTGTGCCCCGAGCAGGCTGATCGCGAAAAACAGCATCGTCGGCAGCCCTTCGCCATGCGGCAGGGACGGATGGGTGGCGCCATGCAGAAGCGACCCCCAGTCCGGTGCCAGGTGGGTGATGGCCACCAGCCACACCAGCGTCGCGAGCCCCAGCACCCCGAACAAAATCTCGAGCGGCTCGAACGGCAGCTTCCAGACGATCAGGAAGGCGACAACTGCAAGCACGGGGATGAACAGCAGATGGTTGACGCTGGTCGCCAGTTCCAGGGCGAGCGCGACGCCGGATAGCTCGGCCATCACCAGCATCGCGGTCACGGTGAACGAGGCGGCCAGACCGGCCAGCCCGGCCTTCGGGCCGAGGCGCTCGCGCACGACGTCGAACGCGGCGCGGCGGGTGGCTATCGCGATGCGGGCCGACATCTCCGCGAAGCACATGATGATGACCACGGCCACTACGGTCACGAAGGCCAGCGAGAGTCCGAAGCGGGCACCGACCTGGGCATCGGCGACCAGATCGCCGATGTCTATGAAGCCGCCGAAGGCGGTCACGATGCCGAGGAACAGGCCGAAGACGCGTTTCATGCCAGCGGCTCGAACAGTTTCAGCCGAACGCTCATCGCGCGTAGTTGCGGGATCAGCGGCACCAACTCGGCCTCGCGACCCTGGCCTGCGCGGACCCGCATCTCCAGCAGCAGCGTCACGGCCGCAGACAGGGCCGAATCGAGGCGTTGCTGCAGGGCCACGTCGGACCGATGGGGTGGCAGTACCGCGTCGAAGCCGGACAGCGTGCTGCTGGCATCGGAATAGGCCTGCTGCAGTGAAACCTGCAGGTCGGTGGTGAGTGTCTTGTGGTCGCGGACAAGTTCGGCGTCGAGCTCAGCGATGTTGACTGTGGAATCGGCGGCGCGCGCAGCGTTGGCGACCTTGGAGGCGTAGTCGCCGCTGGAGCCGGAGGCTCCGGTGCAGCCGGCCGTCAGTGCACACAGCACTGCGGCAACCAGGATCCCGGCCGCTCGCGTCCTCGCTCGGCCCCACCACCAGCCCGGCCCCACGGGGACGCCGGGGTTTGCGGTTCTCCGCGCATTGGTGTTCCTTAACCGCGGCTGATGCGCAGCGTGGGGCCCCTGGACCAGGTGGTGAGCCGCAGGGGGCCACGAGTCGGGGCTCACAGCTTCACGATCTTGACGGGGATGTCGGTGTTTTCATCTGTGTAATGGGACGCGCAGACACGGTGCTCGCCGTCTGCGATAGGGGCTTCGCGCCCTTTGCGTGCGTTGCCGCGGATCATCAGGCACGGTGAGAGGGGATTGCCCGCACGGATCTGGGCGAGGTCTTTGGCGACGTGGATGTCGTCTGCTGGGAGCAAAGCCAGACCCGCCGCCCGCAGGATGTCTTTGGCCTTGTAGTGCACGACCGGTGCGTCCTCGAGCGCGGGCCAGGGGTCGAGCCGCGGGCGTCGTGGCCGTGCCGGCCGGCCCTGTGTGCTGGTTGCCGGGATCGGCCCCGCCTGTGTGAGCGTGGACGTGGCCGCGGCGCGTGTAGTCACAGCTTGTCCGTTCCGCGGTGTACGCGGACCGTCGAGGCATCTTGTGCGGCTCGACCGGTCGCGGTCGGCGCGAATTCTGTGACTTCCGTCGGGGGATCGTGAGTCCTGGGCGGCCGCGACCACGGTCAGGGCGGCGTCCAAGACCGTTGCGTCTTGGTCCCAGGAGATCTGCAGCAGTGCGCGCGAGGCTTGTGTCGCGTCGCAACCGAGGCTGGCCATGAGTAGTCCCGTTGCTTGCTCGATCATCATCCGGTTGCCGATCGCGGCACCGGGGCCGGGTTGCACAACTGCAACCAGCCTCCGAGCTTGGCGTGAGCCCCTGGCGACGGGGCCAGGCCCGAGCAGTCCATGAAGGTGACCGCAGTAAACTCCACGACGAACTCGTGCACGGGGTCGGCGCCAGCACTTCTCAAGGCGGTCCGAGGCGGCGGGGCTGTGGCGAGGTCCCGCTCTCCGGTGAGTCGCACGATCGAATGGTGTGGGGAAGGGTGAAAACGACTGATTGTGCTCGCCATGGAGGCCGCCTTCCGCGCATATCGTTAATCGACGTGCTGTACCGGGTCTGGGGTAGCCACTGAGCGGTCGCGCCCGAAGAGCGAGATCATGCCTGCTTCGCAGGCTACGCCCGCACGTCGCCCGAAGGCAATGGGTGACCATCCCTGCCCGGGAGAACTCGCCGACCTCATCCTCGCCGACGTCATCGCTGCGAGGCCGCGTTGTAGCGGGACCCCATGATGTGTCAGTGCGGGTTCAGCGGACCTGCCATTGGGAGCATGGCCAGGCCGGACGGATACATGTATCCCCCGCCCCAGTACGGTGCGTATCCGTAATGGTTGTAGATGCTCGTGTGATGCGGCCGGTCATCGACGAGATCTGGGGTGTAGCCCGGCGCCGCTGCAACCCGCTCGCGTGACTGATCAACGGCCACGTCGTCCTCGGTGATCTTGGTGATGGCGTCGACAGGTATCAACGACTTCGTTTCGCCGAAGCCCAGAAATCCGCCGTGTTCGACCAGCAGAAAGCGAACCTTCTCCTCTCGGTCATCGACAAGGAGGTCAGCGACCTTACCGATGCCGTCGCCGTTCTTGTCCTTGACCTCCCGCCCACGGACATCGTTGGCTGATCCATCGACCGTCTGACCGTGATCGCCCAGGGTGTAAAGAGCGGCGTTATCGTTCTGTGTCATCGGAAATCGTCTCCTTGGGGTAGTGGGCGCCGGCATCTTCGTCGAATCGTCGGTCGCGGCCCATTGGCGACCGGTATGAGTTCTCAGGCTGTCGCCTGCCGTGGAGGTTGCGAGGAGTTCAAGCACGCCGTACTTGGTGGCGACCGATTGAACCTGTTCGCAAGGCTGGCCTCGTCTGTGTCGTTTTAGGCGACGAGAGGTGTTCGGCGGGGAGCCACAAGGGCTCGAGGATTCGGCAGCGGACGGCCGATTCTTTCCGGACTGGCTGAGGTGCCCAGCAATTTCAACATTACACCCGCGTGGCCCCGGATTTAATTCCCGAACTGACCGGTGATCATTCCTAGGGTGGCCGGTCCGCTATGGGCCGAGGCGGCGGACAACGTGCTTGGGATTTGCGGGTTTGACAATCGCATCGCGGCGGCGTTGACTCAGATCTGCCAGGACCGTAGCCGGTCTGGGATCGCCCTCGCCGCGAATGTGCCGCGAGTCCGTGAGCAATCTGCTCGCCGCCCAGAGTTTTCCGCAGCCTCGCGAACCCGATCCCGTCGCACTTGCGCCGTCGGCTCGTCGACGCCTCACCAGCCACGCGTTTACGTCGGCGTGCACTAACCGTCTGCGTCCACAGCGCTTTCACTGCCACAACACCATCGAGATTTCTCATCTGCAAGGAGCGGCACCATGTCTGGCACCATCAGCACCAACGGAACCGCTCCCCCCGCACCCGGTGCACCACTCGAGGCCCATAGCCCGACCTGGGGCGCCTCGAAATGACCGCGATCACCAGACCCGCCATGTCCGCCGAACTTGTGGTCGTCAAGGTCGCGTGCGTCGCGCTCGTGGTCTTCAAGAAGCTGTCCGCAGAGCCCTCGCCTGATCGACGCTTCCTGGCAACTGGCGCGAGTGCCAGCACTCCCTTACCCACCGCAATAGCCGAAAGTGAAGGCGCGCCTCATGGCGATCTCTGAGTCCAATCCCGCCGCCAATCCCGCCGCCAAACCCGCGACATCGGGCGACAAGCCGATGTCTCCGCGCAACGCCAGCAAGGCCAACCTCCTGGGGCTGACCTCGGCGACGGGCCTGGTCATCGGCAGCATCGTGGGCACGGGAGTGTTTACGATGCCCGCAGTCCTGGCGGGAGCGGGCACGATGTCGATTCTCGTCCTGGCCGTCATCGCCTGCGGCGCCTTGCTTCTGGCAGTGCTGTTCGGTCAGCTCTCCAAGCGAGTCCCGAACAGCGACGGCGGTCTCTACGCGTACGCCCGCCACGAGTTCGGGGATTTCGCCGGCTACCTCGTGGGCTGGTGCTACTGGATTCAGACGTGGGCGGGTAACGCCGCGATCGTCGCTTCCTGGGTGTTTTACGTCGACTCCCTCCTCGGTCTCAAAAACCCAAGTGGAATGACGAACTGGGGCATCGCGCTGGTCGGCCTGTGGGTGCCCGCCGCGATCAACCTCGCGGGTGTTCGCCAGATGTCGTGGTTTCAGAATGTCACCGTCGTCCTGAAGTTCGTACCGCTGCTCTTCGTTGGCGTCGTCGGCTGGTTCTTCGTGAAGGCCGCGAACTTCGGCGCGTTCAACGCATCGGGCGGGAGCCTCCACACCGCCATCGGCATCGCCGCTGGAGTGGCCCTATTCTCCTTCATCGGCGTGGAGGCCGCCGCGATGACCGCCAAGCGGGTGGAGGACCCCGTCAAGAACGTGGGGCGCGCCTCGCTCATCGGCACCGCGCTCAGCGCCGTTCTCTACGTGCTGGTGACGGCGGCGGTCATGGGCCTCGTGGCCCACCCCGCCCTGGTCAAGACGGGCGCACCGTTCGTCGACGCCTTCCAGACGATGTTCCCCGGACAGGCGTGGGCTCCCAAGTTCATCGCGGCCGTTGCCGTCGTGTCGGGCATCGGGGCACTCAACGGTTGGACCCTGATAGTCACCGAGACGTCGCGCGCGATCGCCCAGGATGACCTCTTCCCCAAACCCTTCGCTTGGGTCAACCGCAACGGCACGGCCTGGTTCGGCATCGTGGTGGGAACGATCCTGCCTTCCCTGCTGATGCTGTGGCGTTACACGTCCAGCTCGGGCCTGACCATCTTCACATACCTGGTCGACCTCACTGTGGTGACGGTGGCCATCCCGTACTTCATGTCGGCGATCGCCCAGCTCTCATTCCTGGTTTCACGCCGCCGTCGCGTCAACGGCTGGGCCCTGGCTCGGGACCTGGCGGTGGCTGGCACGAGCGTGCTGTTCTCGATGTGGGTGACCTTCGCCTCGGGCTATCAGGTGGTCTACCAGGCACTGGTGGTGATCCTGGCAGGTCTCGTCTTGTACGCCTTCCTGAAGGCACGCCGCGAGCGCCTTGGCGAAGTGGCCGAGCCAGTCGACAATCCGGAGCCAGCCGACAAGCCGGTGCCCGTGAGGGCCGACGCGTCATGACCGGCCACAAGTCTTCCATTGTCACCACTCCCCAGAAAGGAACGACCATGACATTCAACGTGGGATCGGAGGTCGGCCAGCTTCGCCAGGCGATCATTCACCGCCCCGGCCTGGAGTTATCGCGGCTCACCCCCGACAACATCGAGTCGCTCCTCTTCGACGACGTGGTGTGGGCGTCAAGGGCGAAGGAAGAGCACGACGCCTTCGCCCAGGCGCTGCGCGACAAGGGAGTGGCCGTCCACTACTACGAGCAACTTCTGGCCGAAACGCTCGACCTCCCCGAGGGACGCTCGTTCGTGCTCGACAGGTTGTGCACCCCGCAAATTCTCGGTCCGTCGCTCGTGGGCACCGTGCGCCAACTGTTTGACGACAAGGACGGCGCCTCCCTGGCCTCGCTCCTCATCGGGGGGATTCTCAAGGCCGACCTGCACCCCGTGAACGCCCACAGCCTGAAGTGGAACATGCTCAAGGCCGACGACTTCATCCTGTCGCCGCTGCCCAATCACCTCTTCCAGCGCGACAACTCGTGTTGGATCTACGGCGGCGTCACGATCAACCCGATGGCCATGCCCGCCCGGCAACGCGAATCGCTGCACACCAGGGCCATCTACCAGTTCCACCCCATGTTTGCCGACGGTGACTTTGTCACCTATTACGGCGGCGAGGACAAGACCTACCAGCCGGCGACGATCGAGGGCGGCGACGTCCACGTCATCGGCCACGACGCCGTGCTCATTGGGATGGGTGAACGCACCACGCCGATGGCCATCGAGTCCGTTGCACTCGCGCTGTTCGCGGCGGGCCAGGCCACCACGGTCGTGGCCATCGAGCTGCCGCATAGCCACGCGTTCATGCACCTCGACACCGTCATGTCGATGGTCGACGTGGCGACGTTCATTCTCTACCCGTACTTCGACCGCAACCTGCGGAGCTGGACCATCACCGCAGGCGAGGAGCCCGGCAAGCTCGCGATCTCCCGCAACAAGAGTCTGTGGGAAACCCTCGCCGAGATCCTCGAGGTGCCCGAGATCACGGTGCTCAGCACCGACGAGGATGAACGGGCCGCGGAGCGCGAGCAGTGGGACGACGGCACCAACTTCCTCGCGGTCGCGCCCGGTGTGGTCATGGGCTACGAGCGAAACGTCGCGACCAACACCATGCTGCGCAAGCACGGCATCGAGGTGGTCGGCATCGGCGGCAGCGAACTTGGACGTGGGCGAGGCGGCCCGCGATGCATGACCTGTCCGATCGAAAGGGATCCCGCATGACTACCGAACGGAGCGTCAACTGATGGCCGTCAATCTGCACGGACGCAGCTTTGTCAAGGAACTCGACTTCACGCGCGATGAGATGCGCCTGCTGCTCGACATTTCCCACGACCTCAAGCGGGCGAAATATGCCGGCACCGAACGCCCGCGACTTTCGGGCAAGAACATCGCGTTGATCTTCGAGAAGCCATCGACGCGCACACGGTCCAGCTTCGAAGTTGCCGCGCATGATCAGGGAGCGCACGTCACGTATCTCGGACCCGAGGGATCTCACATGGGCAAGACGGAGTCGATGAAGGACACCGCGCGCGTTCTTGGGAGGCTCTTCGATGGCATCGAGTACCGCGGGTTCGCGCAGTCGACCGTGGAGACTCTCGCTGCCCAGGCGGGCGTGCCGGTGTGGAACGGCCTCACCGACAAGTTCCATCCCACCCAAACGCTTTGCGACGTGTTCACCATGGAGGAGCTCAGCCGCAAGCCTGCCGAACAGATCACGCTCGCCTACGTCGGGGACGCCCACCAAAACATGGGTAACTCGCTCATGGTGATGGGTGCTCTGATGGGCCTCGACCTCCGACTTGGCGCGCCCCGCCAACTGTGGCCGGAGGATGACCTCATCAAGACGGCGCGCGGCCTCGCCGAGGCCAGCGGCGGCAGCGTCACCATCACCGAGGACCCTGCCGCCGCGGTCAAGGGTGCCGACTTCGTCTACACCGATGTGTGGCTGTCGATGGGTGAGGAGGAGTCCGCATGGCAGGAGCGCATCGAGCAACTGCAGCCCTATCAAGTCAACGCCAAACTAATGAAGGCCACCGGCAACGACCACGCGCGGTTCCTCCACTGCCTTCCTTCGTTTCACAACCGCGACACCACCGTCGGAGAGCACCTCCATGAGAAATTCAGCGTTGACGCGCTCGAGGTGACCGACGAGGTCTTCGAATCCGCGGCGTCGGCCGTCTTCATTCAGGCCGAGAACCGCATGCACACGATCAAGGCGGTTCTCGTCGCCACGCTAGGGAGCTGATTCGGATGCGCTTGGTAATTGCGCTCGGCGGCAATGCGTTGCTCCAGCGCGGAGAGAAGCCCGACGCCCCCATCCAGTTGGGGCACGTCCAGGCCGCGGCCAGGGCACTCGCACCGCTCGCCCGCGATCATGAACTGATCATCTGCCACGGCGACGGACCTCAGGTCGGGATGCTCGCGGCAGAGAGCGAGGACGACGCCGCCCTCAGCGGCTCCTACCCGCTCGATGTGCTCGTCGCCGAGACGCAGGGAATGATCGGCTACTGGATAGCCCAAAGCCTGCGCAACGCAGGGGTGACCAAGCCGATCCTCAGCATCGTCACCCAGACGATCATCAACAAGGATGACCCGGCGTTCGCCAAGCCGACCAAGTTCGTGGGAGCAAACTACGACCGCGCCCGGGCGGAGCAGCTTGCGGACGAACACGGGTGGGCCATCGCCGCCGACGGACCGCGTTGGCGGCGAGTCGTCGCCTCGCCCCAGCCGCAACGGCTCGTCGAGCAGCCCTCGATCGACCACCTGCTGTTGGGCGACACGGTCCTCATCTGTGGGGGCGGCGGGGGAGCCCCGGTCTACGAGGACGAGCGCGGGCAGTTGAGCGGCGCACAGGCAGTGGTCGACAAGGACTATGTGGCGGCGCTACTGGCCGTCACCGTCCACGCGGACCGGCTCATCGTTCTCACCGACGTCCCGGCCGTCATGTCGAACTTCGGCACCCCCCAAGCGGCCCCGCTCAGTCATCTCACGCTCGACGAACTGGCCGCCATGGAGTTTCCCGCCGGGTCAATGGCCCCCAAGATCGAGGCCTGTCGCCGATTCGTGGCCGCCTCCACGGGCGGCTCGGCGGCCATCGGCTCCCTGGACGACGCGGCGGCCCTGCTCGACGGTAGAGCGGGCACCACCATCAGCAGGACGAACGGAACGCTTGACCACTAAACACGCCTCGGCACCTACGGAGGGCGGCGAGGACGGCCAGTCCAAGGCCGCCAAGGACTTCAAGACCATGGAGATGGCCGAGCTCTACAGGAGGCTCGACACCTCGGACGACGGCCTGAGCAAGGGCGAGACCGCGCGTCGACTGGAGAAGTACGGACCCAACGAGATCACCGAGCACAAGACCAATCCGCTGCTGTAGTTCCTGAGCTATTTCTGGGGTCCCATCCCCTGGATGATCGAGGTCGCCGTCATCCTGTCGGGAGTCGTGGGTCACTGGCCCGACTTCTTCATCATCCTGGTATTGCTCGTGGCCAACGCCGTCGTCGGCTACAGCGAGGAACGCCAAGCCGGCAACGCGATCGACGCCCTCAAGGCCAAACTCGCCGTCACCTCTCGCGTGAAGCGCGACGGCGACTGGGCGACCCCACCTGCGAGCGAGTTGGTCCCTGGGGACATCATTCGCTTGCGCCTAGGAGACATCGTTCCCGCCGATGCGCGCCTCCTCGACGGCGACGAGATCGAGGTCGATCAGTCGGCGCTCACGGGCGAATCGCTGCCCGCCACGTGCGGGCCCGGCGACGCGATCTATTCGGTGTCGGTGGTCAGGAGAGGTGAGATCGGGGCTCTGGTGTACGCCACGGGCACCGACACGTACTTTGGCAAGACGGCCGAGCTGGTTCAAGATGCGCATACGGCCAGCCATTTCCAAAAGGCGGTGCTCAAGATTGGCAACTACCTCATCGTGCTGGCCGTCGCGCTGGTCACCCTCATCATGGTCGTCTCGCTGCTGCGCGGCGACGCCTTCCTCACCACCGCGCAGTTCGCTCTGGTGCTCACGGTGGCGGCGATCCCCGTGGCGATGCCCACGGTGCTGTCGGTGACCATGGCGGTTGGTGCGCGGTTGGTGCGCGGTTGGTGCGCGGTTGCTCGCCAAGAAGCAGGCCATCGTCAGCAAGCTCGTGGCGATCGAGGAGCTCGCTGGCGTCGACGTGTTGTGCGCCGACAAGACGGGCACGTTGACCCAGAACGCGCTGACGCTCGGTGACCCCTTCTGCCTTGAGGGGGTGAAGCCTGAGGACGTCGTCCTCGCAGGGGCGTTGGCCTCGCGTGAGGAGAACGACGACCCCATCGACCTCGCGGTGCTGGATGGACTGAGTGACCCGAAGGATCTGCACGGCTACACGGTGACGCACTTCGAGCCGTTCGACCCGGTGCACAAACGCACCGAGGCCAGCGTGACATCGGGCGCCAAGAACGCCGCGGCCTTCAAGGTCAGCAAGGGTGCGCCGCAGGTCATGTTGGAACTCGTCAGCAACGGGAAGACGGTGAAGAACGCCGTCGACACCGCGGTGAACGACTTCGCCGCCCGCGGCTTCCGGTCGCTCGGGGTGGCCCGTGCCGACGGCGACGGCAAGTGGCGGTTCCTCGGGGTGCTCCCGTTGTTCAATCCTCCTCGCGACGACGCCGCCGAAACCATCTCCATGGCCAGGGACATGGGCGTGACCGTGAAGATGGTTACCGGCGATGCGCTCGCGATCGCAAAGGAGACCGCGGACAAGGTGGGCTTAGGTACCGGCATTCTCGACGCTGCGGGCCTTGGTGACTCGAAGAAGAAGGAGACGGCGAAGACGGGCGAGGCCATCGAAACAGCCGACGGGTTCGCTCAGGTCTTCCCCGAGCACAAGTACCACATCGTCGACGTGCTGCAGAAGCGCGGCCACATCGTCGGGATGACGGGCGATGGCGTGAACGACGCGCCGGCCCTGAAGAAGGCGGACTGCGGCATCGCGGTCTCGGGCGCCACCGATGCCGCGCGCGCAGCGGCAGCGATCGTCCTGCTCACCCCCGGCTTGTCGGTGATCATCGATGCGATCAAGGAGAGTCGCAGGATCTTCCAACGGATGAACTCCTACGACAAGGTCCACTACAGGAACGAGCCCGAGGCCTGGAACATGCGCCTGGTGCTCGGCATCGCGACCGTGCTTGGTGTCGTCGGCCCCATCGCCGCTTTCGGCCTGTTCTACCTCGGCGACCGGGTCTTCAACCTAGGCCACCCGCAGCTGCAGACGCTGATGTATCTGATGCTTTCCGTCGCCGGGCACCTGACGATCTTCCTGACACGAACTCGCGGGCCGTTCTGGTCGATCCGCCCCGCCAAGATTCTGTGGATGGCCGTTCTGGGCACCCAGGCGGTCGCGACCCTCATCGCCGTGTACGGGCTGTTCATGACCCCACTCGGATGGGGATGGGCCGGATTCGTGTGGATCTACGCCATCATCTGGGCGCTACTCAGCGACCGCATCAAACTTCTCGCCTACAGGATTCTGGATCCGATCAAGAAGGTCGCTCCGGTCACGGCTCCCGAGGCGGCGATCGCTTAGGCGGACCAGCCGGTGTCGGTTGGGTGCCCGCCCCAAACAACGGGCGAAGGCTCATGTGCGGCGGTCGTTGGGATGCCGAGCGACCCAGAAGAAAGTAGGGTTCAAATACGGGCCCCGGCGGCCGATGGGACCCCTAAGTTGCAAGCCGAGGAGGTGGCGCGTGGGCGAGACCAAGGGCGACGGCGACCTTTCTGAGGCCGAGGCCGTGGCGGCGCGCCTGGAGCGGCTCGAAGCCATCCTCGAGCTCGCGCCGGTTGGCATTGGACTTGTCGACTTCGAAGGTCGCACGACCATGACCAACAGCGCCTTGCGCCGCATGCTTGGCTACTCGCCCGAGGAGTTCGCGGCGATGTCGTGGACGGAGTTCACGCACCCCGACGACATCGAGCCGAACGCGGTCCTTTCCCGCCAGCTGTCGGCCGGGGACATCGATCACTTCACGATGGAGAAGCGGTTCCTCCGTAAGGACGGCGGGTACCTTTGGACCGCGTTGACCGTTTCGCTCATGAGGGACGCCGACGGAAACCCGGATTACGAGATCGGCATGACGCTGGACATCACCAAGCGCAAGAGGCTCGAGAGCGACCTGCGCGCCGCCGAGGAGCGGTCGCGGCTCCTCGTAGAGCGGGTTCCCGCGGTCGTCTACGTCGCCGAACCCGGCACCCGGGGCCGTTGGCTTTACGTCGGCCCGCAGATCGAACGGATGCTCGGATTCACCGCCCAAGAATGGATGGCGGATCCCGGCCTGTGGCTGCGCCAACTCCACCCGTCCGACCGCGACGAGGCGTTGGCGGACAAGCAACACATGATCATTGCCGGAACCATGGCGGAGCCGCACTCGGACACCTACCGCCTCCACCGCCGCGACGGGACGCCGGTGTGGGTGCGCGACGACGCCATGGTGCTCCACGACCAGGACGGCACCCCGACCGTCCAAGGTGTGCTGGTCGACGTCACCCAGGAAAAGGAACTTGAGGGACGCCTCGCGCATCAGGCCTTCCACGACTCGCTCACCGGCCTGCCGAACCGACGGCTCTTTGGCGACCGCGTCGATCGCGCGCTCGCGAATCCGGCTTGGGCGGGTGGCGGCGGTGGCGTCACCGTTGTCTTCATCGACCTCGACAATTTCAAGACGGTGAATGACAGCTTCGGCCACGCCTGTGGCGACGAGGTCATCGTCGAAGCCGCACGTCGAATCAAGGCGTGCGCGCGCGACAGGGACACCGCCGCGCGTCTCGGCGGCGACGAGTTCGCGCTGCTACTCGAGAACGTGACCATTGGTCAGGCGAGGGCGCTCGCCGATAGGATCCTGGCCACGCTGCACGACACACCCGTCGAGTTCAGCGTCGGGACTGTCATCGTCGGGGCCAGCGTCGGCATCGCTGTCGCCGAGCCCGACGAGACCACCGAGACCCTGCTGCGCAATGCCGATCTGGCGATGTACCAGGCGAAGCTGCGCGGGCGCGGCCGGTACGCCGTGTACGAGTCGGGCATGCACCAGGGTGCGGTCGCGCAGTTTAGGCTCGCGGCGGCGTTGCAGACGGCCGTGGCAGCGGAGGCGATCACGCTCGCCTACCAGCCAATTGCCGACCTGCACACGGGGGTCGTCGTTGGACTCGAGGCCTTGGCGCGATGGTCGGACCCGGAGCTCGGCGATGTGCCGCCGTCGGCGTTCATCCCCGTGGCCGAGCAGACCGGCCTCATCCAGGAGCTCGGCGGGCAAGTGATCGTGCGGGCGTGCGGCGACGCGGCGCGCTGGAGGGTCGCGACGGGCAGCGACGCGTACGTCAGCGTCAACGTGTCACCGCTGCAGCTCGACGACGACGAGTTCCCTGGCTTCGTCGTCGCAGCCTTGCGCATCCATGACCTCGACCCCACGAGCCTTGTGCTCGAGGTCACCGAGGGGTTGCTCCTGCAAGAGCGCAGCCTCGAGACGCTGCGTGATATTCGTGCGCACGGGGTACGGGTCGCCATCGACGACTTCGGCACAGGGTACTCGTCGCTCAGCCGGCTCCGCGAGCTGCCCGTGGACATGGTCAAAGTCGATCAGGCGTTCGTCAGTTCCGTCGAGTCCACTGGCGCCGATCCCTCGTTCCTACAGGCGATCATCCGGCTCGCCGAGACAATGCACCTGGTGACCATTGCGGAGGGTATCGAGACCACGACCCAGCTTGGCGAACTGCAGGCAACGGCATGCGCGTACGGCCAGGGCTACCTCCTCGCGCGACCGGGCCCGATCGATGGCATTCCCGCTGCCCTCACCGCGATCAGCGACGCGCCTCCGCACGACCGCTGAGGTCCGCGTTCACGGCGTCGTCAGCCACAATCCCAGGCCCGCGGCGGCAAGGCTGAGCACAAGCATCCCTGTGGCATGAGCGAAAGCAAGCGCGAGGGAGCGGGTGCCCGCGGCGAGGCGGACGGCCTCGACGCTCGCGGTGCTGAAGGTGGTGTACCCGCCGAGGAACCCCGTCCCGAGGATCAGCTTCACTTCGCTGGAACCACCGTGGGCGAGGACCGCCCCGGTCAGCAGGCCAAGGAGTAACGAGCCCGAGACGTTGATGACGAGCGTGCCCAGAGGGAACCGGAAGGGATTGCGGTGGGCGACAGCGCCGTCGACGACAAACCGGGAGGCGGCGCCGAGGCCCCCGGCAAGCGCGATGAGCAGCGGCGTCACCGTGCGCTCCCCGCCTTGGGCCGCGGCTGTCGAAGCGTCCTGGCCAGCGCTATGCCGGCCATGGCGGCCACGACGCCGACGATGATACTTACCGCCGCGTATGCGGCCCCAACCCATAGATGGCCGGTCGAGACGAGCCGATCGGTCTCCACGATGAAGGTGCTGTACGTAGTGAATCCGCCGAGGAAGCCGGTGCCGACCCCCACTCGTATCCCACGGCGCCAACCGGCGTCGGGGCCGCTACGGAGCGTCGTCTCGAGCAGCAGGCCCAGCAGCAGCGATCCGACGATGTTGATCGCGAAGGTAGCCCACGGCCAGTGCTCGGGCTTCGAGGCGAAGGCCGCGCTCACTTGCCAACGCGCCGTGGCGCCGGCCGCCCCCCCGAGCATCACGAAGGCAAGCAGTTGAGGTTGCAGGTACGGCGCCCGCCTGGGCACGGTCGCGTGGTCGCTCACCCCCACAGCGGCGTCTCCCAGTCGACGACGCTCAGGGGGACGACCAGCACGGGCCGGTGTTGGTGATGAGACAGGCGAATCGCCACGGACCCTTCGACGACTTCGAGGAGCCGTGAGCCTGGGCCGGGCGCACGGGTGCCGACGATGATCCCGGCGGCGTCTACAGCCCGCGCCAGGTGGGTGAGGGCGCGGTCAGGGCGACCGGCCAGGTAGCGGAATTCCCACGGGACGCCGGAAGGCGCCAGCAAGGCGGTCAACGACTGCTCGATTTCCTCTTGCAGTACCTTCCACGAGTCGTCGACGCTGTCGGGGTCGATTTCCGAATGGCGCACGGTGCCGTCGGGGAACTCCTCGACGGTGAATCGCCGGGGATCCACGTAGGCGAAGTAGAGCGGGATGCCGCCGGCGGCCTGGGACCACGACGCGGCCGTGAGGGCGACCATCTCGGGCTGGTGTGGTTCGATCGCCACCACCATCGGGTGGTTGCCGAAGGGGGTAAGCCTCGACGGACTCGGCTGCGGTGCCTCGCGGGTGTTCATCGTTCGGGCCCTTCTGTGTTGTCGTGCGGACTCGCGGAGAGCCGGAGGATTCGCCCCGTTAGGCGAGCCCGTACGGCATGGTGTTGTGTGCCGCGATCTCGAGCAGGCGGTTGTACTTCGCGACCCGCTCGCCGCGGGCGGGTGCCCCCGACTTGAGCTGCCCGCAGCCCGTCGCGACCGTCAGGTCCGCGATGAAGCTGTCGGCCGTCTCGCCGGACCGGTGGGAGACCATCTGGGTGTAGCCGGCCTCGCGACACAGCCTCATCGCCTCGAGAGTTTCGGTCACGGTGCCGATCTGGTTGAGCTTGATCAGAGCCGAGTTCCCGACCTTACGTTCGATCGCCTCGGCAATGATGGCGGGGTTGGTCACGAAGAGATCATCCCCCATGATCTGCGTCGTTCCGGCGAGCCTCTCCGTGAGCACGGCCCACCCGTCCCAGTCGCCCTCGGCGAGCCCGTCCTCGATCGACCACACGGGGTAGTCGGCGACGATCGCCGCATACCGTTCGATCATGTCGGCGCTCGTCAGGGTCTCTCCGGCCACGTGGTACGTCCCGTCGGAGTAGAACTCGCTCGCCGCCGGGTCCAGCGCGATCGCGATGCCCGTGCGGCCCGCGGTGTAGCCGGCCCCCTCGATCGCCTTCACGAGAAGCGCCAGCACGTCCTCAGGGCGGGTAATGTCCGGGGCAAAGCCGCCCTCGTCACCCAGCCCGGTGGCGAAACCCGCCTCCTGAAGCAGGCTGCGCAGCTTCGCGTACACCGCCGCTCCGGCCCGTACGGCCTCGGGAAAAGATGGCGCACCGATCGGCGCGATCATGAACTCCTGGAAGTCGAGCGAGTTTGGTGCGTGCACGCCGCCGTTGAGCACGTTGAAGTGCGGCACGGGCAGGCGCGGGGAGACGCCGGCCGGGCCCAGATACTCGAACAGCTCGCCGCCCGTGGAAAGCGCCCGGGCCACCGCCATCGACACCCCCACCGTCGCGTTCGCACCGAGCCGGGCCTTGTTGGCTGTTCCGTCGGCGGTGATCATCGCGTCGTCGACCTGCGCGAGCGACTCCCAGCTTCGCGCCCCGAGCAGTTCACGCAGTTCGCCGTTGACGTTCGCGGCCGCCTTGGTCACTCCCTTGCCGCCGAAGCGGGTTTTGTCGCCGTCGCGCAACTCGACCGCCTCGCGGCTACCTGTCGACGCCCCAGATGGCACTCCCGCCCGCCCGGTCGCGCCCGAGCCGAGTGTCACGTCGACCTGTAGCGTCGGATTCCCGCGCGAGTCCAGAATCTCCAGTGCGGACAATTCGGTGACGGTGAACGATGTGGCTGCGGTACTCATCGGGTGCTCCTCTCGAAACCGCCGCCCGCTCTGGACGGCGGCAATGACGTGAGGAAACCGGGGCGACCCGGCCCGTGGAGGTTGTCGTCTGAAACGCGGCAGTCTCCGCCCTCGCGGCAAGACCAGGGACCGTTGGCGGCAACCTCGCCGCAGTTAAGGGTGGGCCCCACCACCATGATGAATTCAGTCTATCAACCAGGGAAAAGCCCATATCGACCTACGTCACGGCCTTGCGTCCGAGGGTTTTGGTGGTTATCTCGTATCCGGAATTGGTGATGAGTTTGAGCCGGTCCGGGGCTCCCCGTCTGACCTGCGGTCACGATCCGCATACCAGATCTGGCGCGGTCGCCAGTAGTGACGGCGCCCACCGACGGCGAGTTCCCTGGCTTCGTCGTCGTAGCCTTGCGCGTCCACGGCCTCGACCCCGCGAGCTGCCCGTGGACATGGTCAAAATCGATCAGGCGTTCGTCAACTCGGTCGAGTCCACTGGCGCCGACCCGTCGTTCCTGCAGGCGATCATCCGGCTCACCCGCGCGACCGGTGAGCTTCGCGTGCGCGAGCCGCCCCTTTGACCCGAGTGCCGACAGGGGACCGGGTCAACGATAGGGAGTCGGATTGCGGCGTACGCGCGTTGCGCCTCAGTCCGTCACCCGCCGCCATGCCGCCTCGGCAAGCCCGTAGACGCCAAAGACGAAGAGGCCCGCTCCGAGCAAGACGACGAGCGAGGTTCCGAACGGTTGCCGCAATAGAGTGCTGAACGCCTGGTCGATACCTCCGGCTTTCGCGGGGTCAGCCGTCCAGGCGGCGACGATGGCGAGCAGCCCGGTGACCGCGAACACGATGCCTCTCGCGATCGTGCCCACACGTCCTAGCCCCACGACAACCGTGCGCCGCCTTGCTGGGAGGTGCTCAAATTGGCGGACGAATGTGGCCTTCCATCCCTCGCGCACCAGCACCAGACCGACCACCACCACGACGAGGCCAACGATTCCGACGATCCAGCGGCCGCCCTGGTGCTGCATGACGGTGGCCGCGAGGGCGCCCTGTTGTCCGGCCTGCGTCGCTTGTGCCCCGTGCAGGAGCGACTGCGCGCTGAAGGCCATGACGATATAGGCGATCCCGCGTGCGAGGGACCTCAGGCGAGGCCCCGCCTTCTTGCCTTCTCCCGTGGCGCCGAAGGCGGCCTCGGACAAACGCCAGAGGGCGTAGGCGGCGAATCCGATCGTGAGGAGCCAGACCATCGGGGCGCCATAGGGCTGGGCGAGTACCTCGGTGAGGGCGCCGCGTTGGTCGACGTTTGCGCTACCGCCGAGCCCGACGAGGACCGCGAGCCATCCGAGCACGATGTACACAAGTGCACGTGCTGTCAGTCCTGTCCGCGCGAGCCAGCCCATGGGTTTGCTGTTGGCCGCGGAGTCGGCGCGCTTGCCGGCCTGGGACGCGCTCATCGGGTCCCCTCCACACCGGCGGAGGCTAGTGCGGGAACGCACACTGTTATGGACTTCGGCTTGACTTTGATGCGCAGCTGCTTTGTGGCCTTACGCAGGTCACCGTCAAGCTCGTATGGGGTGGGTTTGCTGAAGATCACCTTCATTCGCTTTCCGCGAGTCGTGAAGACAAAAGGCGAGTCGTCCGAACGGCCCAGCACGACCGTGCTGACCGTGCTGACCCACTGTTTAAGGCTCTTGGCGGTGACGACTCCGAACTCGAGCAGCCCGTCGTCTGGCGTTGCGTCGTCGAACACCGCGACCTTGCCATAGACGTCTTTGACGTTGCCCGCCAGCACGCAAGAGATCTTTCCCTTGTGGAATCTGCGGCCGTCGACGTCGACCTTCGCCATCACGGGGCTGGTCGAGAGGTTCTTGGCGGCCGTCCAGAGGTAGGCCGCTCGCCCGAAGTGGTCCTTCAACCCATCATCGGCGTCCCTGATCATCAGCGCATCCATGCCCGCGCCCGCCATGACGGCGAAGTGCTCGCCGTTCACGATGCCGGTGTCGAGAATCCGCCGGTCTCCGTGGAGGCCGATTTCGACAGCTTTGGCGATGTCTTGGGGTATGTCGAGGTTGGTGGCGAAGAGGTTCGCCGTGCCCGCGGGCAGGATCGCTATGACGGCCTTGGATCCTGCGACCGCGTCGATGCAATGCTGGACCGTGCCGTCGCCACCCCACACAAAGAGCACGTCTGCACCCTTTGTCATTGCTCGCCGTGAGTACTTGCCCACCTGACGGCTCTTGGTGACGTCGTACCAGAGGGGATCTGGGAACCCCGCGTCGTCGAGGACGCGGCGAAGTTCATCCAGGCCCCCGCCAAAGGTCTTCCCCGCGCGAGCGATGACGGCGACGGTGGTCATGAGCGGTCCTCTCTCACGCCACGAGGGCGGAGGTCGTGCGAAGGGATGGAAGGTCATCGGCGGCGCGCACTGCGGGCGCCTTCGAGGTAAGGATGGATGAGGTGCAAACGTGCGGTGGGTCTCGGCGTGTGCCGGACCACCGCACGTCGCACTGTGACTTCAGATGACCGGCGTCCCCGAGACGTCCTCGGTGGTCACCGTCGACGATGCCACACCGGGCGAGACGACGCGGGCCCTGTTGGTCTCGGTCACCGCCAGGCGACGTCGCGGAGCGAATACGGCGAGCGTGAGAATGAGGCCGACGGCGCCGGCAATCATGAGGATGACTCCGACCACCTTGATGTTCAATCCGGCGACCGTCGCGTTGACGGCAAACGTGAGAATTGCTCCAACTGCCATCAGGAAACTATTGATTCCGATACCCATGATGTTCCTTTCGCTGGGGAGTTGAACTCCCGCTGGTACGTGCATGTGTGGATCAATTGCGTCGATCAAGGGAGCCATGTATCGCTCCCCTTCGCGGACCGTCGACCGGATCAGGCGCGGTCACCAGTAGTGGCGGCGACCACCGATTGCGCGTCCGGTTCCGCCGAGGATCGCGAGGATGACCCCAACGACAAGGAGGATCACGCCGATGGTTTCGAGGATGGGGATCGCTGCGACAAGCCCAATGATGATCAGGATGATGCCGAGAATGATCATGACGACTCCTTAGTGATGGTTGCGCGGAAGTGATTCCGGTGTGGTGAAGGCGTTACGCGATGGCGAAGTGCACGCCGAACAGGACCAGTGGCCACAGAACGATCGCGAGCAGAGCCGAGAGAATGGCTCCCGCCGACTTAAGTGAGGTGAGGTACCCGCCATTGCCAGCTACCACAAGCCCGATGACCAGATAGATCACTGGAAGGATTCGCCGAATCATGGTGTGGTCTCCTTCCGCTGCGTGAACAGCCCTCCATGGATCCCCCGGCCGTTGTCGAGCCGTGGGGTACTGAAGCATCGTAGAACTACGGTGTAGCCCTCAGTAGACTCCATGGATCGGCTTGTGTCAACACGTAGCGCTACACCGACGGTATACGGTGTAGTGATAGCCTGCAGTAGCAGACCATTCCTGGGAGCGGAGGCGCACCACATGACGCAGCACGGCGTTCGAAAGACCCGCGACTCCTCGGGCCCGAGCCGCGAGGCGACGTTGCGTGCGGCCCTTGAAATCATCGACCAGGACGGGGTCGAAGGCCTGTCCATGCGCAGGCTCGGGCGCGCACTTGGCCGTGACCCGATGTCCCTTTACCGCCACGCCGCAAACAAGGCCGCCCTTCTCGCCGCTGTCGCCGAAGCGGTTGTCGGGGAACTCTCCGTGGACACGACCGATGACGATTGGGCGGGCCAGCTCCGCACCGTCGCCCGCCAGTTCCGCGGTCTGGCGATCGCCCACCCGAATGTGGTTCCACTTCTGGTGACTCAGCCATTGGCGATCCCGATCGCCTTGCGACCGCTGGGCACGCTGCGACCGCTTGAAGCGGTCTTGGAGTTACTCATCCGCGCCGGATTCTCTGAGGTTGACGCTTTGCATATCTATCGAGCGTTCTACGGTTTCATCCAGGGCCACGTTCTGAACGAGCTCCAGGAGGTCGTGGAGAATCACGATGAGACGGACGACCTGCTCCGCCTGGGGCTGCACCGGCTGCCGCTCCGCGAGTTCCCACGAATTCGTAACCTTGCGCCCGTCCTGGCGTCCTACGACGGTGCCGAGGAGCTCGAACGAGGCATGGACATCTTGCTGACGGGCCTCCATGTTCACCCGCACCCCACCGGCTCACTCCCGGCCTGAACGAACACCACGGTGAGCGTGTAGAGCGCTGAACCGGGATGGGTGGAAGTTGGCGGGCTTGGTAGGCGGCGTCGACGGGTGACGATCGGGTTAGTCACGCCCCAGCAGCGCGACCTGGATGCCCTCGACCTGGTCATTTCGCGGCGTACCTTTGCCCCGCAGATCATTATGGTGTAGATATGACTACAGTGATGTGACGTTCTCTACGGATGCGATGGGTCAGGGTGAGTGTGGTGACGCATGTCGATGGTGGTCGAGGTCCAGGCCGAGGTCCAGGGCCCGACCGGCCCGCCTCGATCGAGCTGGAGCTCGGATTCCGCATGGGGCAGACCCACAAGGTTCTCAAGGAGACGTGGGAGCGGCAGATCGCGGACCTCGGCCTGAGCGCGCCGCTCGCGGCCATGCTGCGCACGATCTGCGAGCAGCCAGGCTCTGGCTTGAGGGAACTGGCGCGCAGGCTGCGCACGGACCCGATGAACGCGAAACGCCTCGTCGACCACCTCGAGCACGAGGGGCTGGTGACCTCGAGCGAAGCCAACTCCCATGCTCAGCGGCGCGAGGTCAGCCCGACCTCCGACGGCCTGGCGCGCGTCGCGGGACTCGTCGAACGATCTGCGGTGTTGCGTCGGCAACTCGGAGAGCTGCTCGGGGAGAGCGAGCTCGAGTACCTGCAGGAGTTGCTCGTCCGCCTCGAGGACGCCCTCGTCGACGATCCGGCTAGTGCCCGGCCGCGGGGCGATCACGCGTCGGCAAGCGACGCGAAACCCGACACGACGAGGCCGAGGCGTGAAGATCGCGGCATGAAGACAAGGAACGGCGAGCATGAGTTCTGAGACCCCCATCGGCACTGCGGCAACCCAAGCGCCCGGGGAAGCGCCGAGTGTCCCCGTGCGCAAGCATCTCCTCGGCCTCACCTGGGCACACCTGCTCAACGACGGTGCGGCCAACTACCTGCCCGGGGTTCTGCCTGCGGTGCTGATCGCGGTGCACCAACCCGTCCGGATGGCCGGCGTCCTCATCGCGGCGCTCACCATCGGCCAGGCGCTGCAGCCCGCGATCGGATGGGTCGCGGACCGGGTTGGAGGTCGGTGGCTGGTAGTCACCGGCCTGCTCCTCAGCTCGCTGGGCGGGGCCCTACTTGGCGTGACCCACAGCCTGGGCATGCTCATCGTCCTGCTGCTGATGATCGGCTTGGGAAGTGCCCTCTTCCACCCCCAGGCCCTGGCCGGCGTGCGAAGCCTGTTGCAGGGCAGGCGGGGCCTGCTCACCTCGGTCTTCCTGGTCGGAGGCGAGCTCGGCAGGGGCATCTGGCCCACGGCCGCGAGCCTCGTCGCCGCTCACCTGGGGCTGGAGTACCTGTGGATCATCGCGATCCCTGGGCTCGTGACCGTTGGGATGCTGTTCCGCTGGGCTCCGAACCTGCCGGCCCGGCCCCGGACGGTGGGCGCAATTCGGTGGAAGGAGCACCGTCGCCCGCTCGCCCTCCTTCTCAGCTATCGCGGAACTCGAGCGCTGACGACCTTCGGCCTGGTCACCTTCCTGCCGATCCTGTGGCACGTGCGCGGCGCCAGCCTCGTCACCGGCGCCTCGCTCATCACGACCGTCATCGTGGTGGGAGTGATCGGCAACCTCGCGGGCGGCCACCTGGCCGACCGGTTCGGCCGCAGGCCGGTGCTGGTCATCTCGGCGCTCGCGACCGCGCTACTGATCCTGCCCGTGGCCTATCTGCAGGGTCCCGCAGTGTGGTTCGCCGCGGCCCTCCTGGGGCCCGCGATGTTCCTCACCGCGTCCCCGACCGTGCTCATCGGTCAGGACATCTTCCCCGAGAATCGCTCGATGGGATCCGGAATTGCCCTCGGGCTGGCTAACGGGATCGGCGCCCTGCTGGTCTTGGCCCTGGGTCTGCTCATCAGCGAAGGCACCGTGATTCACGTCTTCTGGGTGCTCTCGGCCTGCAGTGCTGCGTCAGTGCTAGCGGCTCTCGCATTCCCTCGTTCGCTGATGCGCTGATGCGCTGATGCGCTGATGCGCTGATGCACTGATCGCGCCCGACGAGCGGGAGGGCGTTTTGCGCGCGGCGCGGTCAGTAGGGCGGCATCTGGCCTACGACCTTGACCGCCATGTCGACGATCGCCCTACACAGTGGCAGGTCGGCCTTGACGTCGTCGGCGGTCGCCGGGAGCTCGTCGAGGTAGTCGCCCGCATTCCGGGCTCGCCGGATCCGCGTGTAGGGCGCGAGCGTCTGGCCGAGCGGCGGATGGAGCTGGGCGCGCACCGCCTCGAAGACGCCCGTGTGGCCAGCGTCGCGCGTGGGTCGCAGCCCCTGGACAACGAGGACCGCAGTCAGGGCCTTGCGGTTGGCGGCGTGGAGTGCGTCGTAGGCAAGCTCGACATCCGACGCGGCCAATGTCGCTGCGGAAAGCAGGTGCGTGCTCGCCCTGTCGAGGAGAGCGTCGGCCGCCTCGCGATTGGGCGGAACGCGCTCGAGTTGTCCGGACGCGAGCATCTGGTCGACGGTGGTTCGGCCTTGCCCCCAAGCATTCATGGAGTCAGCATTGCGGGACCGTCAGACATCTCAAGCGGCACGAGGGGGCGTGAGCGCACGGTGCCGATGAACGCGTCGTCGGCGCTTCGCCACCGCTCCTCACTGACGTACGTGACGTTGACCTCCCGGCCGAGTTCGGTTTCGAGGCCAGCCAGCGCGGCGTCCACCGCGCGGCGATCGGGTTGGCCAACGACGAGGACATCGATGTCACCGGGTGGGCCGCCGACCTCGCCGTGGAAGCGGGCCGCCCACGAGCCGTGGATGTAGGCCTCGTCGATCCCGGCGAGTCCGGCGAGCGCCCGCCCGATGAGGAGGTGTGGTCCGTAGGTCACCACGAGGAGCTGGCGCAGTGGCGCGGTGGCCGGGTTGTCCTCGGCCGGTTTCAGAACCAGGGCGCGCCCGATGCGCTCCCCACGCAGCAGACCGGCGTCCAGGAGACGGCGTGTCTCGCGGAAGACCGTCGGCTCGGGCTCCTCGAGATCGCGGGCCAGATCAGCTGCGGTAAGCCCCTCGCCACTGGTGAGCACCCGCAGTAGCAGGCGCGCCTGGAGAGCCGATCGGAAGATCGGCAAGAGAGCGGGCGCTTGAGTTCTCATATAACGCATGATAACACTCGCTAAATGAGAGTCAATGAGAACGGCCGCTCGTCAAGCACTACGGCACGTCGCAGCGAATCTGGACCGACCGGGTGTCACCTGACTGCACGGTCGTGGCTGGTGAGGCGTCCTCGGTCGGTCCGCAATAGGTCGAGAAGATCACGTAGGCGCCCGGGGCGAGGTGAAGCTGGGCCACTCCCAGCTCATCGGTGGTGCCGTCAACGGTCTTGCCCTGGGTGTCGCGTGCGGTGACATTCACGCCGGGAGCGGGTTGCCCCTCCAAGGCCATGCCGCCAGTGGGTTGAGCTGGGCCGCCCCAGAGTCCGACGGTCACGTTGACCGTGGCGTCGACCACTGGCCCCTTGGACGCCACGGGTACACCCGTCTGCTCGGCGGGTGCCAGGACCGGTGCGGACCTCAGGAGGCCCTGCACGCTCACGGCTGCGACAGCCACAGCAGCGATGGCCACCACGCCCCCGAGCGCCATCCCCACGGTTCGGCGACGGGCCGATCGCCGGCCACGGGCCAGCACCGCGGCGGGTTTGAGGCCCGAGTGCAGGCCCTCGAGGTCAAGGCTCGTTCGCAGCTCGACGGCGAACATCTCCAGGTCAGTGCTCATGATCGTGTCTCCTTCGCCGCGCCGACGGTCTCACGCAGCCGAGCCAGGGCCCGCGACCCCGTTGACTTGACCGTGCCGATCGGGATGCCGAGCTCGGCAGCGACCTCGGCCTCGCTGAGCTCGAGCAGGTGACGCAGCACCACCACTCGCCGCTGCGCGACCGGCAGGGTCAGGAGCACGCGGACCACCGCATCGCGGCCGTCGACCGTTTGCTCACCGCGCGCACCGTCGACGATCTGAGGGTCGGTACCGGTCAGCACCTCGCGGCGGGTCCGACGCCACGTGTCGATGCGCAAGTTCGCCAGGATCCTTCGAGACCACACCAGTGGATCCCCGTTGCGCGCCGAGCGCCACGACCGCCACGTCCGCTCGAACGTCTGCTGGACCAGGTCCTCGGCCCTGTACCGGTCCCCACACAGCAGGTAGGCCATCCGGAACAGCGGGTCCTTCGCCGACCGCACGTACGCCTCGAACTCCTGCTCGTGGCTACGCGCGGGATCCAGGACCACGTACACGCCCTCGCCGCCCACCCCTGGCGGCGGCCCCTGGCGTTCAACAACCCCCTGCTCAGGCACGTCCATACAAAGAACACGCACCAACACGGCCCAAGGTTCCACCAACCACCGATCAACTTGACTTGGTCGTCCCTGCTGACTCTCTGACGATGGGGGCTTGGGGGAGAAGAGGCAGTTGACCTGCGATCTCACGTGGGGCGGGTGACGGGAATCGAACCCGCGCTATCAGCTTGGGAAGTAGAAATCGCTGGATGCCGTTGCGGGCCAAGTCGACCATATACCAGGCACAATAAGCATTCGGTGTTCTATGCATGGGGCGGATCGGGACCTTTTCGGGACCCCATCCGGTTCTGTGCGCAGGGGTCAGTAGCGCGGCATCTGGTCGACGACCTTGACCGCCATGTCGACGATCGCCCGATACGGTGGCAGGTCGGCCGTGACATCGTCGGCGGTCGCCGGGAGCTTGTCGAGGTAGTCGCCCGCATTCAGGGCTTTTCGGATCCGGGTGTACGGCGCGAGCGTCGGCCGCCGGGCGATTGGGTGGTACGCGCTCCAACCGTCCCGACGTGAGCACTGGAAGCGTTCACCCGCACGACGGTGTGACCATCCGTGCTGGACAACGAGAACAGCGAGCCGACGGCGCCCCTCGGGCGTCAACGGGGCATTAGCGTGAGTCACGAAGACCTCCGGTTGCGACAGTGAGTGTGGTAACCCACATCGTGCCGGAGGCCCTCGCTAACTCAAACGATCACAACGTCCTGGGGAACTACGCCTAGACGCTGGCTTTGGGGGTGCGTCCGGTGAGTGCGGCCACGGCCGCGACGATCTCGGCGGGCTCGGCACGGTGCGTGTAGCTCGGGTCCACGAAGGCATAGGCCACGGTGCCGTCCGTGCCGATCACGTAGGTGGCCGGGATGGGGAGCACCTCGGTCTTGATGCCCCGGGCGCGGGCGTCCTTTGCGTCGGGCTCGCTCAGCACGGCTCGTGTCACCGAGTCGACGGTGAAGTTCAGGCCGAAGGCGGTGATCGCGGTAGCGCTCGTGTCCGACAGAACGGCGAACTCGAGGCTTTGCTTCTCCGCAGTGGAAAGCGACGCGTCGGGCGCATCCGGCGAGATAGCCACGAGAGTGCCGCCGGCCGCGGTCAATGCGGGAAGAGCCGCCTGGAGGGCGTGCAGTTCGAGGTTGCAGTAGGGGCACCAACCGCCGCGGTAGAACGAGACGACGACGGGGCCTGTGGTCAGGAGGTCGGAGAGGCGCACCGGCGCACCGGTCACGTCGGGGAGTACGAATTCAGGGGCGTGATCGCCCACCGTGATGGCGGTGCGCGCGAGGCCGAGGGCGACGACCGCGTCGACCGAGGCGCGACGTCCCGCGTTGACCTCTGGCGTCGCCGCAGCGGCGGACCGCTCTGCCTGCGCCTGTAGGTCGTCCGTGAGGCTCAATGTCATCCCTTTCGCAAGGTCGAGACTGTGCGTCTTGACTCGTCGCCAGGGTACCCGGCATGGGATGTACGGGTCTGCGCCTAGACCAGGCACCGTTAGCGGCCGCTTCGCCAGAGACAAAGATGAGCCCCGCCACCATGATGAATCTCACCTGGCAACGACAGAGGAACCCATCTCGACGCACGTCACGGCCTCCCCGCCGAGGTCAGTGGCGACCTGGGCAATGGCCCGCTTTTGAGCCGGCCGCGATCCGCCCGAATGTTCCATACGTTTCACGGTGTCGCATCGTGCTACGTGGCGACTAGGCAAAAATTACTCATGGACAGACGTGCTTGAAGGGGCCACCATGTGGGGATCTGACATGAGTGGAGGGGTCCATGATGCAGGCTGCGGTCCAACGACAATTCCTACTTGTTCTTGCTGTGAGTGCCGCCTTCGTGGCGGTTCCGGTTGACTCCGCTCACGCCCTCCCGGTCTTCGAGTTCAGCAGCACGACGACGCTTGCGTTCCCCGACACTGTCGTGGGTGAAACGTCGGCCGGGATGGATGTGGTGGTGACGAATGTGTCGTCGTCGCCGCAGACGTTGTCGTCGGTGGCGGGTGGGGCCTCGGGGGATCTGAATTTTCCTGCGTCGCAGAACTGTGCGGGGTGACGTTGGCTGCGGGTGCGTCGTGCGTGTTCACGTATCAGTTTGTGCCGCAGGCCTTGGGTGCGCATTCGGCGACGACGAGCTTCTCGATTAACGGGCAGAGCTCGGGGACGATTTCCCTGTCGGGCACCGGGACGGCGACGTCCGGTCCCGGTTCAACCACCGGTTATACGGAATCCGGAGGAGCCCTCGCGGCCACCGGTCTTGCGTTGTCCCCGTGAGCCTGGGGCGGCGCGGCACTGGCCATCGTGCTGGGGCTGTCGCTGCTGCGACTCGGGCGGCGCTCGGGCGCATAACTGCGGGCGAGCGACAGAGAAGGGTGCGACCGCGCGACGCATCCGGGGGGTTTGGTGGTGCGGCGGCGCGAGCGCCAGCCTCCTGCATACACGTGGAGCGGGTGACGGGAATCGAACCCGCACTATCAGCTTGGGAAGCTGAAGTTCTGCCATTGAACTACACCCGCGCACGCCATCGGCGCGTCCCCCATCTTAGGCCACGAGCATCGGCCGATGCCTACGCGATGGGTTGTGCCACAAGCGTGAAGCTGCTCGACCGAGTCTCGCCAGGCTGAACCAAGAACACGCCTGTGCCCTGGCTTCCTGCGGCCTGGAGATTGAAGCCATCGTTCGCGTTGGTCACCGGCTCGACCGCGAAGTACGGCACGTCCACTGGCAGGTACACGACCGTGTGCTCGAGGAGCGCGCCGGCCTCGATGTCGACCGTCAAGGCGCCCGGGTAGTCGATCGTCGCCAGGGTCGACGATGTGCGCGCCGTGAAGCAGCCGTCCATGAACTCGGGGCCCAACGGCTTCATGTCCCTGAAGTCGAGGCGACCGGAGACCGGCTCCGGCGCGCCCGTGGGCAGGCATTCCACCACCGGGTACGACTGCGCGCAGTTGAGTTGCAGGCGGGCCTCGGGGCTCAGAGTGCCACCGTCGGCGCCCGTCAGGGCACGCATGAAATAGGGGTGGTGGCCGATGCCCGCGGGGAACGTCTCATGGGCATCGTTGGTGATGTCCATGTGCCACTCGAAGCGTTCGCCGTCGAGCTCGTAGCCGAACCGAGCGGTGAAGGGCCACGGGAAGTTCACGCCGAAGACGTCGCGTGACACAAACTCGAGAACGACCGACGTCGGGGTCGACTCGACCACCTGCCACGGAAACTCCAATCCGGTTCCGTGGATCGCCGTCCCGTCGGTGAAGTTGACGCGCAGCTGGTACTCGCGACCGGCCCACGCGAAGCGGCCGTGAGCGATGCGGTTCGACCACGGGACGAGGGGGAAGGACGCGGTGTGGCCCCACTCGCCGAGCTTGTCCTCCGGAGTGGGGCGCAACACGTCTACCCACTCGCCTGCGATGCGCACGCGCCCGAACGCGACGGAGCCGCCCGTGGCGGGGACAAGTCCTACTTGCCAGTGCTCGTTCTCAAGGGTGACGATGTCGGTCATGAGGACATTGTGGCTGATGTGACGCACATCTCGTCCGACCTAGTGCCCAAGGCTGTCGTGTCGGTTCTGTCGGTGGCCACCGCCACGCAACGGCCTAACGGTTCTGGAGCGCGTCCATCGCGACGGCAACCGCCTGGAGCACCCTGGTGTCGTACTCGGGCGCATCGACCGTGCACCGGTACGTGTCCCGCAGCCCAAACTTGCGGGTGATGTCGAGCGCTTGGCGGCCGTCCGGGGTCTTGTAGTCGAAGTTGTAGGGGATGAATCCAAAGTCGGTGAAGCGGCGGATGATCGCGTAGACCATCGAGCGTTCGGTGCCCTTGAGAGTGGGACGTCCGGGCTGCTCGAGGTACCAGGTCGAACTGAGGAGCGATGCCGCCCAGTCCTTGCGGAACGTGCCGATGATCTGGCCGGGGCCGTCGAAGACGTCGACGATGGACTTGATATCGAGGATGTTGCGCGCCTTGAAGCGGAACAGCACGTGGGTCTTGGTGTCGTCCGTGAAGAACACGATCTCCTCACGCAGCTTCATGCGCTTCTGCTCGGCAAAGCCAAGCAGCGTGGTCTGGTTCCACTCGGCATCAACCTTCCAGATCTCGTAGCGGTTGATGATCGCGGTGAAGCGCTGACGGACCAGGAAGTTGTTTTCGCTCATGGCCACGACGCTAGTGGAATGCGGTCCGTACCAGGGCCAGGCGCCCCGGGGCGAGCCCGGCCGCTGGCGGCTTAACCCTCGGGGTAGTGAATCTCCGCGACGGTCGTGAGCTTGAAGAAAGGCCGCCGGGGGGAGAAGGCCACATCGAGTCGACCCCGCGCGACCGCCCGCAACAGCACCGCGGCCACGACGGCGAGCGAAGCTATCGCGCCGATGCCCACGGCGAACCGCGGTCCAAGTTGCTGCCCGATCCAGCCGACGAGGGGCGACCCGATCGGGGTGGCGCCCATGAGCACCATCATGTAGAGCGCCATGACCCGCCCGCGCATGATCGGCGGGGTGGTCGTCTGCACCGTCGCGTTGGCCGAGGTCATCATCGTCAGCGCGGCGAATCCCACGGGTATGCCCGCAAACGCGTAGGTCCAATACGAGGGCATGAGGGCCATGGCTGCCTCGGCGACGCCAAAGCCCGCAGCGGCCATCAGCACGAGTCGCACCGACGGTTCCTTGCGGCGCGCCGCCATCACGGCACCGGCGAGCGAACCGATCGCGAGGATCGACCCCAGGATTCCGTAGTCCGCTGGCCCCCTTCCGAACTCGACGCGCGCCATCAGGGCGCTCGTGAGCTGGAAGTTCAGACCAAAGGTCGACACGACGCTCACGGTCACGAAAATGACGAGCAGGTCCCTGCGCTTGCGCACGTAGCGGATGCCGTCGATGATCTGGCCGGGTGAGCGGGAGGCGCGTTCCTGCGCGTGAAACTCGTTGGAGCGCATCAATAGCAGCGCGATGATCGTCGCGCCGAAGGTCACCCCGTTGAGGATGAATACCCACCCGGTGCCGATAGCGGCGATGAGCAGTCCAGCTAGACCGGGACCGATGAGCCTGGCCGCGTTGAACGAAGCCGAGTTGAGGCCCACCGCGTTGGAGAGTTTGGCGCGCGGGACAAGGTCACCGACGAAGATCTGTCGTGCGGGAGCGTCGAAGACGCTGACCACCCCGAGCGCGAAGGCGAAGCCGTAGACCTGGAAGAGCTGCGCGTGTCCCGAAAGCACGAGAGCACCGAGCCCCACGCCGAGGACTCCTGCGCTCGCCTGCGTGAGGATCAGGAGCTTGCGGTGGTCGACGCGGTCGGCGATCACCCCGGTGTAGGGGCCCAGCAGCAGGAAGGGCAGGAACTGGAGACCGGTCGTGATGCCCACGGCCACGCCCGACTCGTGGGTGAGGACCGTGAGGACCAGCCAGTCTTGGGCGACGCGTTGCATCCAGGTGCCAACGTTCGACACCATGGCGCCCATGAACCACAGGCGATAGTTGAAGATGGCGAGGGAGCTGAAGGTGTTTCTCATACGTAGAAAGAAACGTTACGCCTGCGTGGGAATGTTCCTTGCCGCGCGAGTCCCGGTGTGATGGCACGCGCGGCGCGATGTCAACAATTCTTTACACGCGGGGCTCTTCTAGACGACGAGTCCCGGCCCCCGACGTAGCCTCACGACGCGCGCCTTGAAAAACTCGACCTCCGCGGGGTCGTGAGTAATGAGTACCGCTGTGCGCCCTGCGATCCGCTCGCGGACGTACGCCATCACGGCCGGCTTGGTCTCGGCATCGAGCCCCGTGAACGGCTCGTCGAGCACCACCAGATCCGAGGGCGCCGCCATTGCGCGCGCAATTGCCACTCGCCGACGCTGGCCACCGGACAGGTCGCGCACGGGCTTGGACGCGTCTTCCCCCTCGAGCCCGACCCGCGCGAGCTCGTCCTCCGCCGTCGCACGGGCCGTGGAACCGGAGCGGCGCTCGCGATCAAGCACGAGCCTGACGTTGGCAATGGCATCGAGGTGCGCACAGAGCCTGTCCTCTTGGAACACGGCGGAGCGGCGCAGGTCCTGCGCTCCGGTGACGCTGCCAGCGTCGGGCGTCTCGAGTCCGAGCAACAGCCGACCCACCGTCGTCTTTCCGACGCCGTTTGGCCCGGTGAGTGCGGTCACTCTCCCCGGCTCGAGGACCAGGCCGAGCCCGTCGAGCACCACCAGGTCGCCGTACCTCTTGGTGACGGCGTGGAGCGTGACGGGAGCCGGCGTTTTACTGCTCATGAGGCCCTCACAGGTGCACCGGGAACGGAGCGCAAGGCTCTGAGCAGCAGCCGCTCACATACGACGCTCAGCACCACGATCACGATCGTCCACGCGAACAGGTCCGCCGAACTGAGGAACACCTTCGCCTCGTAGAGGCGCTCACCGATGGACCCCGTCGCGACGCCGATGACCTCGGCCGCGACCCCGCTCTTCCACGCGAGGCCAACCCCCACGCGTGTCGCTGCGGCGAGGAAGGGAAGCGCCGCGGGGATGTCGATCGCCACGAGTCGGCGACGGAATGGCATGCGAAAGACCTGGGCGGCCTCCAGCATCTGCGGGTCTCGCTGCGCGATTCCCTGCAGCACGTTGGCGTACATCACGGGAAGCACCATGAGCAGGCTCGTGAAGACCGGCAGGTGCGAACTGTCGGTCCACAGGAGCAACAAGATGATGAAGCTCACGACCGGAGCGGACCTAATCGCCGCGATCGCGGGTTCCCACAACGCCCTCGCCACGGGCGACGCCGCCGAGGAGATCGCGAGCACCGCTCCAAGGACCACGGCGCCCGTGAAGCCCAGGGTGATGCGGCCAAGGGACCAGCCGATTGTGGCCCAAAAGTCGCCCGTCGGCAGGAGGGTGACGAGGGTGCGCGCCACCTGCATCGGCGAGGCGAGCAGAAAGTCCCTGTGAACGGCAACGGCGGCCGCCTGCCACATCGCCAGCCAAAAAACAGCCGCGCCAATGCGGCGGGCGACCGCCCGCGTCGCTGTGCCGGTCTTATCCGGCGAAGTAGAAGTCATCTCCAGGCATACTGCCACCGACCGACGCCGGGTCCGCGTTGAAGAGCACCTGCAAGTAGCCGGCGAGCGCCGACTTCATCGCGGCGCCGGACACATCCGTGATGTAGCACAGCGGGATGGCCTTCTCGGCGAGCGTCGCATTGGGCACGATGCCCGCGGCGACGATCAGCGGTGCGGCTTCTGCCGGCTTGGCGTTGACCCACTCGGTCGAGGCCGCGTAGTCCTTCATGAACTGTGCGACGGCGTCGGGGTGCTCGGTGGCGAACGAGTTGCGGACGACGACCACACCGGTGATGAGCTGCGAGTCGGGAGAGACCTTGGCCCACTCGGAGGTGAGGTCGAGTGCGGTGCGCAGGTCGGGGCTGGCCGCCTCGGCGATGGTCACGAACGGCTGCGGAAGAACGCCGATGGCGCCGGGCGTCGCGGTGAGCTTGGCGACGACCTCGGTGTGCTCCGACAGGAACTGGAGGTCGACGTCGACGCCGGGCTTGAGGCCCGCCTGCTCGAGCAGGTAGTCCATGACGTACTCGGGCGAGGCGCCCTTGCCGGTCAGGTAGACCGTCTTGCCCTTGAGGTCGGCGATCGAGTGGATGGTGTCACCGGACTCGACGATGTTGAGCACGCCGAGCGTGTTGATCGCCAGCACAGAGATCTGCGCGTCGGTTCCCTTGGTCTTCGCGTAAAGCACGGCCGCGAGGTTTGAGGGGACGAGCGCCATGTCGACGCTGCCCTTCGCGACGAGCGGGACGACCTCGTCGGGCGACGCGTACATCTGGACCTTGTAGTCCTCGGGGGCGGTTCCCTTGGTCGCGTCGTCCATCAGCCCGACGAGACCCATCGTGGTGGGGCCCTTCAGGGAGGCGATGTTGACGGCGACGGGAACAACAGGCGCCTGCGACACCACCGCGGTTGCGGTGGGCGACGGCGAGGTGACAGTGGCGGCGTTGCCGGTTGAGCATGCCGTCAGGATGAGTGCGGCGAGCAGGGCGCCCGACGCGGTAAGGGTTTTCTTCATGGGGTTTCCTTGTAGGTGAGACGTGGGGATCTCTAGTGGGTGGGCTTATGGCTTGGCTATGGCGTCGCCACGGAAAGGGGCGTAGGTGGTGTGGAGCAGTTCGTGGGCGAGGTGGGAGTTTGGCTCGCCGTAGAAGTCCTCGTAGAGGCGCAGGATGTCGGGGTTCTGCTGCGAGTCCTTGAGCGCCATGTCCTCGTCGATGTTCGACAGGATCATCGTCTTGATTCCGGTCTCGCCCTGGCTCTTGGGCTTGGGGTGACCCGCGCCGTTGATGCAGCCGCCGGGGCACGCCATGATCTCGACAAGGTCGAATCCCATGTCATCGCCTGCCAATAGGCGCTTGATGATCGGGTCCGCGTTGCCCAGGCCAGAGATCGCGGCGATGCGCAGTGTGCGACCTGGCGCCTCGATGGTGGCGACCTTGAGGTACGGGTACTCTTCGGAAGGCACGAAGTCGAGCCGGGTACGCAGGGGTTCGCCCGTGAGCTTCTCGACCGCCATGCGTGTCGCGGCCTCGGCCACTCCGCCCGACGAACCGAACAGCACGCCTGCACCGGAGACCTGCTTGTAGGGCAGGTCGAACTCCGCGGGCTCGATGTCTTCCTTCTCCAGGCGGAGCATCTGCACCATCTCGAGGAACTCGGTCGTGGTGAGGACTGCGTCGACGTCGCGGATGCCCTCGGGAGCGAACTCGGGGCGAGCGGCCTCACTCTTCTTGGCCATGCACGGCACGATCGAGACGACGTAGAGGTCGTCGAGGCTAATGCCCTCGCGCTTGGCGAAGTGAGCCTTCACCGTCGCGCCCATCATCTGCTGGGGTGACTTGCAGCTCGAAAGGTGAGGCAGTATTCCGGGGTAGCGGCGCTCGGCGTAGTTGACCCAGCCGGGGCAGCACGATGTGTAGAGCGGCATCACGCCGCCGTTGCCGAGCCTGTCAAAGAGCTCGGTCGTCTCCTCCATGATGGTGAGGTCGGCGGCGAAGACGAAGTCGAAGCTCTTGTCAAAGCCCATCTTCTTCATCATGCCGGCGACGAATGGAGCGACCTCCATGTGCGAGAGGCCATACTCCTTGGCGATGTGCGCGCGCACCGCAGGGGCCACGAAGCCCACGACCTTCTTTGTCGGGTCGTTGATCGCGGTGAAGACGTCGCCGCGCTCGCGCACATAGTCCAAGGCGCCCGTGGGGCACGTGCGCACGCACTGTCCACACGAGACGCAGTCGGTCATGTTGAGCGGCTCGCCAGTAGAGGTGCACACCCGCATCTGTCCCTCGCGGAACTGGAAAGCAAGCACGCCAGGGCCCATGATCTCGGCGCAAGCGGCTACGCACAGCCCGCAAGAGATGCACTTGTTCTGGTCGCGGATGATGAACTGGTGGTCGCGCACAATCGGGGAGCGCGGCCGCACGTGCAGCGTCGGCTCGAAGTGAACCTCGTGTGAACTCGCCTCCTTGCGGAGTGAGCAGGTGTTCTGCGCGGAGCAACCACACGTGAGGCAGCGCCCCGCCTCGGCGCGGGCCTGCGCCTCGGTGAGGCCAAGCTCGACCTCGCGGAAGCCGCCGAAGCGGTCGTCGATGCCAAGTTCCGCCATGACCGCGCGGGACAGGTTGGGGATGTCCTCGAACTCCGCCTGCGGCAAGTCCTCGAGGGATCCCCTGCTGCACGAGTAGTCCTCGTGGCTGGGCTTGATGTAGCCGTTGGTGAGGAACTCGCCGATCGCCTCTGCCGCGCGTCGGCCGGCAGCAATCGCCGCGATCACGGTGGCAGGTCCCGTCACACAGTCGCCACCCGAGAAGATCTTCGCCTCGGACGTCTGCATCGAGAAGCCGTCGACATCGATGTTGCCCCACTTGTTCAAGCGGACGGGCAGGTCGTTGTAGAGGAAGCCGGTGTCGGTGTTCTGGCCGATGGCGCCGATGATCGTGTCGGCTTCGATGACGAAGTTGCTGCCCTCGACGGGAACGGGGCGGCGGCGGCCGGAACGGTCGGGTTCGCCGAGCTCCATGCGCATGCAGTGGAGCCCCTTCATGCCGTTGTCGTCGACCGAGATTCTCTGCGGTGCGGCGAGGAAGACCATCTCGACGCCCTCGCGCAGGGCCTCGTGAACCTCGATGGCCTGGGCCGGCATCTCGTCCTGCGTGCGGCGGTAGACCAGTTTGACGTTCTTGGCGCCCCTGCGCAGCGCGGCGCGGGCGCAGTCGATCGCGGTGTTGCCGCCGCCGATGACGATGACGTTGTCGCCGATCTCGCCGTCGTTGCCCTTGGTGACGTGGCGCAAGTAGTCGATTCCGAGCACGACGCCGTCGGTATTGTCGCCGTCGATGCCGAGCGGGGTTGCGCGCCATGAGCCGATCGCCAGGTACACGGCGTCGAAGTCGCGCTTGAGGTCCTCCAGGAGGATGTGCGTGCCGAGCGCCTTGTTGCAGACGATGTTGACGCCGAGCGCCTCGATGAGGTCAATTTCCTTGTCGAGCGTCGTCTTCGGCAGGCGGTACTCGGGGATGCCGTATCGCATCATGCCGCCGGGCTCGGGCTGGTTCTCGAAGACCGTGACTCCGTGGCCCGCGATGGCGAGGTAGTTGGCGGCGGCCAGACCCGATGGCCCCGCGCCGATGACGGCGATGCGCTTGCCGGTGGCGTCGGCAAGGCGAGGGCGCCACGGGTGCTTGCGGGCCATGTCCCAGTCGGCCGCGAAACGCTTGACCGAGTTGATGGCGACGGGCTCCTCCACGAGGTTGCGGCGGCACTCGTCCTCACAGGGGTGAGGGCACACGCGTCCGCAAGCGGAAGGGAAGGGGTTGCGGTCCTTGATGACGCGAATGGCGGCCTCGAAGTTGCCGTCCGACACGTGCTGCAAGTACGTCTGGATGTCGATGTTCGCGGGGCAGGTCTGCACACAGGGGGCGACGCAGTCCGCATTGTGGTCGCACAGAAGCTGCTCGAGGCGCACCTTGCGGTAGGCCTCGAGACGGTCGGTGTGGGTCTTGATTTCCATGCCTGGAGTGATGGGCGTGAGGCAGGCCTTGACGTCACGGGGATTGTCGGAGCCGACTTCCACCACGCACATGCCGCAGCTGCCGTTGGCTCGCTTGAGGCGCACGTCATTGCAGAGCGAGGGGATGTTGATGCCCTCGTTGCCGAGCGCCTGAAGAATGTTCAGACCGCTCTGAACTTCAATCTCGCGGTCGTTGACCTTTACGGTCACGCGCTCCGGTTCAACCATGTCCGCCACGACTTCCTCCGACTGCCTTGTCCGTTTTGGTTGGCACGGCTTCTCGCCGCGGGACTCTCAGCCAAGGCCTTTGGGGGAGGCCAGATGCGTCAAATGCACCTCTTTTCACGGTAGGCCCGGGGGGTGTGGGAATCTACGGACCTCGGTCCCGGGGACCAGGGCGGGACCTTTTCGTAGGACCCGGGACTAGGGCCTTTTTGGCCCATATGCGGGCACGATGAGGCGCCGGGGCCGGACGTGCAGGGACCGGACGCGAGAGACCCGCGATGCCCGTGAGCAAGGCTTCAATGGCCCCTAGCGACCGTGGCTCCGGTGAAGAACTCACTACTCACTGCGCTCGCGGCCGCTCACTGGTGCTTGGCCTTCCCGGCGCTGGTCGTTGCAGTAGTGAGTTCTTCACGTCGGGGTTGGGGCGGTGGGGGTTGGGGCGGCGGGGGTTGGCGGCGCTCGGTGCCCGCGATCCCGGTGAGCAGCGCCTCGATGGCCCATTGCGGGCGCTGGTCGCCCGTTCCGCTCACCAGGTCGAGCCCGATGCGGGCCGGCTCCAGCCCGTCTGCGCGGCATCTGGACGCGTCTGGGTAGCGTCAGGAAACTGGCGCGGTAGGTCTTCGGGGGCCTGCGATGGGGCCATGGACACAGTTCTCGCCGTCGTCGCGGTGGTCGTTGGCTTGCTCTCGCTGATCTACATCGCCTGGACCCTCATCCAGCCATGGAGGTTCTAGGGTGCTCGCGCTCGGACAGATCGGCCTCCTCGTCATCGTGCTCGCCCTCGTGCAATGGCCTCTAGGCAACGCACTCGCCGCCGCAGCGACGGGGACCCGCCACACCCGCGTCGAACGCGCTGTCTATCGCGTCGTGGGGGTAAACCCCGAGTCGCGCCAGTCGTGGAAGTCGTACGCCATCGCCCTCATGGCGTTCTCCGTCGCAGGCGTGGCGGTGCTTATGTCGCTTCTCATGCTCAACAGGCACTTGCCTCTCTCGCAAGGCACGCCCGGCATGGCGTGGGCGGGGGCGCTCAACACCGCCGTGAGCTTTGTGACCAATACGAATTGGCAGTGGTATTCGGGGGAGACCACGCTCGGCTACGCGGTGCAGGCCGGGGGCCTCACGGTGCAGAACTTCCTGTCCGCAGCCGTCGGCATCGCCGTGGCCTTCGCGCTTGCCAGGGCCTTTGCGGCGCATAGGGCCGACGGCGTCGGCAACTTTTGGGTGGACATCACCAGGGTGACGACCCGCATCCTGGTCCCGCTCAGCGTGGGCGCGACGCTCTTGTTCCTCGGCGGTGGGGTCATCGACAACCTCAACGGACCTCGCGTTGTCACGACGCTCGCGGGGGCAAGCCAGACCATCCCTGGCGGTCCCGTCGCGACTCAAGAAGCTATCAAGCAGATCGGCACGAACGGCGGCGGCTTTTTCAACGCCAACGCCTCGCACCCATTCGAGAACCCGACGGCGTGGACCAACCTGTTATCCATCGCCTTGCTGCTGGCCATCCCCTTCGCGTTGCCGCGAGCGCTAGGCATCATCTTGGGCAGCAAGCGCCAAGGTCACGCAATCCTGGCGGCGATGGCCTCCCTGTGGGTGGCGACCGTCGGCCTGCTCACGTGGGCCGAATTTGCGGGCAAGGGAGCGGCTCCCGCGCTCGCGGGCGCGGCGATGGAGGGCAAGGAGACGCGATTTGGGTTGGCCGCTTCGGCGCTCTATGCCGCGTCGACGACCGCCACCAGCACCGGTTCCGTCAACGCGTCGCACGACTCCCTCACCGCGCCCGGATCGCTCACCGCCATCGGGTCGATGCTCCTGGGGGAGATCGCGCCGGGAGGCGTGGGCTCTGGCCTCTACGGAATGCTTGTCATCGCCGTGCTCGCGGTGTTCCTGGCGGGCCTCATGGTGGGTCGCACGCCCGAGCTCTATGGCAAGAAGATCGGCTCGCGCGAAATGTCGCTCGTTGCCGTGTACACGGTGGTGACGCCCGCGCTCGTGCTCGGAGGCACGGCCCTGACGTTGGGCGTGAAATCTCTCAAGGACGCGGCCGTCACACAACCGGGCCTCCACGGCGTCACGAGCGTCCTGTACGCGTACGCGAGCGCCGCCAATAACAACGGGTCCGCGTTTGGAAGTTTTGCGGCGGGAGGAACGTGGCAAGACCTGCTTCTCGCGGTGGCGATGTTCGCGGGACGTTTCGTTCCCATCCTGCTGGTGCTCGCCCTCGCGGGTGCGCTCGCGGCGGCGCCCCGCATCCCGGTTGGCGCCGGAACGTTGCGGTCCGATACGCCTCTGTTCACGACGCTGCTCGTGGGAGTGGCGCCCATCATCGCGCTGGTGGCATACGCCCCTGTGCTCGCACTCGGACCCCTCGGGGAGGCGCTTCAATGACCCGCACCGACACCGCAACGGGACTCGTGCTCGACGCGATTCCCACCGCCATGAAGAGCCTCAACCCCGCGCGCCTATGGCGCAACCCCGTGATGATGGTGGTGTGGGCCGGAGCGGCGGTCACGACGCTCGCCGCGGCCATGCGGCCGGGCTGGTTTGCCATCGGCGTCGCGGGCTGGTTGTGGGCCACTGTCGTGTTCGGTGCGTTGTCCGAGGCGGTGGCCGAGGGTAGGGGTAAGGCGCGCGCCGCCTCGATGCGCCGCAACAGGATCGACCTGGTCGCCAGGCGCATCGTGGGCCAGGGCGAGGAGACCATCTCGGCTGCCGATCTCCGCCAAGGCGATCTGGTGAGGGTGGCCGCGGGCGAGACCATTCCCGCGGACGGCGAGATTGTCGAGGGCGCCGCGACGGTCGACGAGTCGGCCATCACGGGCGAGTCCGCGCCGGTGATCAGGGAGTCGGGGGGCGACAGGAGCTCCGTCACGGGCGGCACGCGCGTGCTTTCCGACTCGTTCGTCATGAGGATTACCGCGAAGCCTGGCGAGAGCTACGTGGATCGCATGATCGCGCTCGTGGAGGGCGCTACCCGCCAGAAGACACCGAACGAGGTGGCGCTGTCCATCCTGCTGAGCGGCCTCACCCTGGTGTTCCTCGTGGTGGTGCTCACGCTCGGGCCGCTCGCGCAGGGCTCCGTCGGCGATGTCCCGAGCGTCGTCACGCTCGTTGCGCTGCTTGTGTGCCTCATTCCCACGACCATCAGCGCGCTGCTGCCCGCCATCGGCATCTCGGGCATGGAGCGCCTCATGAAGCGCAACGTGCTCGCCACGTCGGGAAGGGCGGTAGAGGCCGCGGGTGACGTGAGCGTGCTCCTGCTCGACAAGACGGGCACCATCACTCTGGGAGACAGGCACGCCACGCGCTTTGTGCCCGCGCCTGGAGTCGCCGCCGAACGCCTCGCCGCCGCCGCATACTCCTCCTCCCTCGCCGACGAGACCCCCGAGGGACGCTCGATCGTCACTCTCGCCTCACGGAAGCTCAAGGAGAACGTGCCTGAGGCGGGACTGCATGAGACCTTTGTTCCCTTCACAGCGACGACGCGGATGTCAGGCATCGACTCCAACAACGGCGTGGAAGTGGTGGCGCTGCGCAAAGGCGCGGCCACGGCGGTCACTTCGTGGGTGGAGGCGGCGGGCGGCGCGGTCGCAGTGACCGTCGACGTCGACGTGGCCGACGCGAGCGCCCAAGGCGCAACGGCCCTGCTCGTTGCCGAGCGGGTGGGCGATCGGATACCCGAGGCGCTGGGGGTGATCGTTCTCGAGGACATTGTGAAGGAGGGTCTTCCCGAACGCTTCGCGCTCTTGCGCAAGGTGGGCATCGAGACCGTGATGGTCACCGGTGACAACCCCCTCACCGCCGCGGCCATTGCGGCCAAGGCGGGGATCACCGACGTGATGGCCGAGGCGACACCCGAGGACAAGCTCGCGCGCATCCGCGCCGAACAGGCCCGCGGGCGACTCGTCGCGATGACGGGCGACGGCACCAACGACGCCCCCGCTCTCGCGCAGGCGGACGTCGGGCTGGCCATGAACACGGGGACGTCGGCCGCCAAGGAGGCCGGAAACATGGTCGACCTTGACTCGGATCCGACCAAGCTCATTGACGTTGTCGACATCGGCAAGCAGTTGCTCGTCACGCGCGGAGCGCTCACCACGTTTTCGGTCGCGAACGACGTCGCCAAGTACTTCGCGATCCTGCCCGCACTGTTCGCCACTTCGCTGCCCTCGCTCGGCGCCCTCAACGTCATGCGCCTTGCCACGCCCGCGTCGGCCATCCTGTCTGCCGTGATCTTCAACGCCTTGGTGATAGTGGCGCTCATCCCGCTCGCGCTCAAGGGCGCCAAGTTTCGCCCAGAATCGGCCGACAGGCTCTTGCGCCGCAATCTGCTTACCTACGGACTCGGCGGACTCGCCGTGCCCTTCGTCGGCATCGCGCTCATCGACCTGGCCGTCAGACATATCCCCGGACTCGGAGGCTGACATGAAGATCTGGATCCGGTCTCTCGGCGCGTCGCTGCGGATGCTCGTCGTAGCAACTGTGGTACTTGGAGTGGCCTACCCGCTGATCGGGCTCGCGGCGGGCCTCGCGCTCCCTCACCAAGCCGAGGGCTCGCTCATCACCGTCAACGGGAAGGTGATCGGGTCGTCGCTGCTCGGTCAAGACTTCGCAGGTGACGGGTGGTTCCACGGCAGGCCATCGGCCTCAAACTACGACGGCCTCGCCTCGGGAGGCTCCAATCTTGGCCCCAACAACCCCGCCCTGGTAGCCGCCATCGCGGATCGCATTGCCAAGGTCGCGGCGCGCGAGGGAGTCGCGCCCGCACGCGTTCCCGCCGACGCGGTGACGGCCTCGGCGTCGGGGCTCGACCCGCAGATCTCGCTGGCGTACGCCGAACTGCAGGTCCCGCGAGTGGCCGCACAACGCGGCATGAGCGAGGCCGCGGTCCGCGCACTCGTGGCCCACGCGACCACGGGAAGGGCGCTGGGCGTGCTCGGGGAGCCCGCCGTGAACGTCGTGACGCTCAACGCGGCCCTCGCGGGGCGACAATGACGGTTATGGACGATGCGGTGCCGACGCTCGGGCGAGGGCGCGGTCGTCTGCGCGTCTACCTGGGCGCCGCGCCCGGCGTCGGCAAGACCTACGCGATGCTCGACGAGGGCCACCGGCGCGCCGAACGCGGTGCGGATGTGGTCGTGGGATTTGTCGAGACTCACGGCAGGGCCGCGACCGCGCAGCAGGTCGAGGGCATGGAGGTCGTGCCTCGCGTGCGACGGACCGCCGCCGGCATCGAGGTCGACGAGCTCGACCTGGCGGCGGTCATCGCGAGGGGTCCCGACGTGGCGCTCGTCGACGAGTTGGCCCACACCAATGCGACGGGCTCCGGCAACCCCAAACGCTGGGAGGATGTCGAGGCGTTGCTCGACGCCGGCATCGACGTGGTCACAACGGTCAACGTCCAGCACCTCGAGTCGCTCAACGATGTGGTGTTCGACATCACTGGAGTGCGTCAACGCGAGACCGTCCCCGATGAGGTGGTGCGCGCGGCCGACCAAATCGAGTTGGTGGACATGAGCCCCCAATCGCTGCGTAGGCGCATGTCCCACGGCAACATCTACGCGCCGGAGAAGATTGACGCCGCGCTCACCCACTTCTTCAGGGAGGGGAACCTCACCGCCCTGCGGGAGCTCGCGCTGTTGTGGCTGGCGGATCGTGTCGATGCCTCGCTCGACACGTACCGCACGGAGCACCAGATCGACGCCGCGTGGAAGACGCGTGAGCGTGTGGTCGTGGCGCTCGGCGGCGGACAGGAGGGCGAGGCCCTCGTCCGCAGGGGAATCCGAATCGTCCAGCGGGCGAGCGGCGGCCAACTCTTCGCCGTGCACGTGGCGCGCACGGATGGCCTCGTCGCAGGCGGCGCAGGCGACCTCGCAAGGCAACGACGGTTGGTGGAGGAGGCGGGCGGCACCTACCACGTGATCGCGGGCGACGACGTGGCGTCGGCGATTCTCGACTTTGCGGCGGGCGTCAATGCCTCGCAGATCGTGGTGGGCGAATCCACGCGGCCCCGCCTTCTCGCCGCCTTCTCGACGTCGGTGACGCGGGCGATCATCAGGGGATCCGACGACGTTGACGTGCTGGTCGTCACGCACTATGGCTCCGATACGGACGCCGCGAGGCGTAAGCGCGAGGCAAAGCTCTCGGGTCTGCGTCAACGCTGGGGCTGGGTGATAGCCGTGGTGGGCAACCTCGCTCTCGCGTGGGTCTTGACTGTCTCAGGTGGCGACGAACTTCCCTTCGCGTTGATGTCCTTCTTGGTGATGACGCTCCTGGTTGCGTTCGTGGGTGGACTTGGCCCAGCGCTGGTGTCTGCGGCGCTCGCTGCGGCGTTGTCGAACGTGTTCTTCACCGAACCTCGGTTGACCTTCAAGATGTCTCATCCGGAACAGGCCGTTGCCGTCGTCCTGCTGTTTGTCGTCGCCGTCGCGGCGTCGCGGGTGGTCGCGACCGCCTCGAAGCGTTCTCGCGACGCGGGGATTGCGCGCACCGAGGCCGACCTCGTCACCACCGCGTCTCTCGACGTCCTGGCGGGTGCCGACAGGTTGCAGGCACTGCTGCTGAGGCTGCGGGAGGCCTTCGACCTCCAAGGTCTTGTCATCTTGGACGCGCAAGGAAACCTCATCGCGGCCGACCCCCCGGACGTGAGCGCCACGGGAACGACCGTCGTCGCCCTCGACGATGGCGCGCAGGTGGTCATCGACGGCCCGCCGCTGGGGCCTCGCTCGCTCAGGGTGATCGCCGCGATCGCGGCGCAAGCGAGCGCCTTGGCCGAGCGCACCCGCATGGCGCAGGAGCGCAGGGTTGCGCGGGTCGAGCGTGAGCGGGGAGCCGTGCGCGACGCGGTGCTCGCAGCCGTGAGCCACGACCTTCGCACGCCTTTGGCCGCGATCAAGGCGTCGGCGAGCGCGCTGCGGAGCTCCCAACTCACCGTCACGGCCGAGGACGCCAGGGAGCTGTTTGCCTCGATCGAGGACGGCGCGGACCGCCTCCAGGCGCTTGTCGACAACCTGCTCGACATGTCGAGAATCGACGCGGGGATCGTGTCTCCTCGTGCGGCGCCGACGTGGGTGATGGACTTGCTGGTGAGTGCGGTGTCTGGGGTGGAACCCGAGCGAGTAGAGCTCGACGTCCCAGCGTCGTTGGGGACCGTGATGATCGACGGCGGTCTCGTGGAGCGCGTGGTCGCCAACCTGGTCGAGAACGCCACCAGGTACTCGCCCCCCGACATTCCCGTCCGGGTGAGCGCCGCGCGCGTTGGAGGCGACCTCGTCATCACGGTGGTCGACCGCGGACCAGGCGTAGACGCCGGTGACCGGCAGCGCATTTTCGATTCCTTCCAGCGCCTTGGTGACGCGCCCGCCGGCTTGGGAGTGGGCCTCGGCCTGGCGGTGGCCCGCGGGCTCGCCCGATCCCTGGGCGGCGAGGTGAGCGCGGAGGAGACGCCGGGAGGCGGTCTCACCATGGTGGTCAGGGTGCCGGAGGCGGAGTCGCCGTGAGGGTGCTCATCGTGGAGGACGACGGCGCGCTCGCGGGCGCGCTCGCCATCATGTTGCGCTCGCGAGGCGATGAGCCGATCGTGGCGAGATCCGGGAGGGAGGCCCTCGACCTGCTGGCCTCCGTCGAGACGGACATCGTGATTCTCGACCTGGGCCTTCCCGACATGGACGGCGCGGCGGTCCTCGAACAGGTGCGCGCCTGGAGCGCCGTGCCGGTCGTGGTGCTCTCGGCCCGTCACGATGCCGCCCAAAAGGTCCGTGCCCTCGACCTGGGTGCGAACGACTACGTCACGAAGCCGTTCAACGTCGACGAGCTGCTCGCGCGGATGCGCGCGGCCACGCGTGGGGCGGACGCGGCGCCCGATCGACGCGTGGTGACAACCGCTGCCTTCAGCATCGACCTGGCGCGGCGCGTCGTGATGCGCGAAGGCGCGGAGGTGGCCGTGACGCCCACCGAGTGGCGACTGTTGGAACTGCTGGCGCGCGAGCCGGGCGTTGTGGTGGAGCGCGAGCGACTCCTCGACAGCCTGCGCGGGCCGTCGGTCCCCCACAGTTCTCACTACCTGCGGGTCTACGTCCAGCAACTGCGGGCCAAGCTCGAGCCTGCGCCAGGGACTCCGCGCCACCTCGTGACCGTGGCGGGTGTTGGCTACCGGCTGGATGTCTAGCGCGAGCGCCGATGTTTGACTAAGGTCAACCATATGGATGCGCGCCTCATCGGGACCTTCAGACAATTCCAACGCGTCGTCACCAGCGAGGTGGGCGCGCTGCAGGACGACTTCCTTGGCCGCGGACGCCCGTACGGCGCGTCGCGCGTGTTGTGGGAGATGGGGGACGGTCCGGTCGAAGTAGCCGACTTGCGCGAGCGCCTCGGTCTGGACGCGGGCTACGCGTCGCGCCTGCTGAGCGTGCTCGAGGGCGAGGGGCTTGTGAGCATCGACCCCAGTCCGGACGATGCCAGGGCCAAGGTGGTGTCGCGCACCGAGGCAGGGCGGGACGAGGCCGCAACGCTCGACCGCCTCTCCGACGGTGCCGCCGTCGACTTGCTTGCCCATTTGAGCGAGGCCGAGTTGGTCGAGCTGGACCGTGCCACTCGTGTGGTCACGCGAGCGCTGGCGCGACGCCACCTCACGATCGAGATCGTCGACCCCGACTCGCGCGATGCGCGCTGGTGCGTCGGCGAGTTCTTCGCGGAGATCGACGCGCTGTTCGATACGGGTTACGACCCGTCCAAGGCGGTCGCCGTCGGCGCCGCGGACCTCACCCCGCCCCACGGGGCGTTCCTCGTCGCTTACCTGCACGGACAGCCCGTCGGCTGTGGCGGCGTGAAGCTTCCCGAAGGCGAGCCGGCATTCCTCAAGCGGATGTGGGTTGCTCCGTCCGCGCGGGGGCTGGGCGTGGCTGGCCTCATGCTCGACCGGCTCGAGGCTCTCGCTGCGGAGGTCGGCGCGACCGCCGTCACGCTCGACACGAACTCCAAACTGACCGCCGCCGGGCGGCTCTATGGCACGCGAGGCTACGTCGAGGTGCCCGACTTCAACGGCGAGCCGCACGCCGATCGCTGGTACCGCAAGGAGTTATCAGCCGCGAGCGCGCGCTAAATGGCGCCGGACACCCAACCGGGCGCGGTCGACCGCGCCCACGTGACCGCATCGTCGTCGTCCCCGATGCGAGCAAAGCCCACCTTCGGGTAGAAGGCCTGCGCGGCCTTATTGGTGCGGGGGGCGACCAGGTGAACTCCGAGGACGCCCTGCTCGGCCAACTGGGCCACCAAGGTGTCGATCAGTCGCCTGCCCCAGCCGGCGCCCTGGAGTTCGGGGAGCAGGTCGATGTGCAGGTGCGCTGGATAGTCTGCGACGGCATCGGACAGGCACCGCGTCGGGTCGGCGGCCGAGGGCAGGAGCCACCCATCGCGGTCGGTCCTTGCCGTGTGAAGCGGTTCGCGTTCGGGCCACCACTCGCCACTGAACCATTGCTGAAAGGCCTCGGTATCCGCGGCGGCAACCACGTAGCCGCGGGCCTCACCGCCGATGTCCACGACCCACGCGAAGCACGAAGGGCCGTGCAGGTAGGGCGAGGCAAAGACATCGGCGAGCGCCGTGTCGTCCCCAAAGCGCCCAGCCGCGTCCCCGCCGTCCGCACCCGTGAGCAGGCAAATGCGCGCGATCTGCTGCTCGTCGGCTGGTGTGGCGGGGCGAATGCGCGGAATGGAGGCCATGATCTGAGGTTACGGCCCGACGGGCGGATTCGTCACTAGGAAGGTACGACCGATGGGTATCGCCGAGCGGATGCCGGCCGCGGGTGAAATCATGGACAGATGACTTACGACGAGGAGTTGGCACAGCGCATCCGCGAGCGCGTATTCGCCGAGCGCGACCTCGCGGAGAAGCGGATGTTCGGCGGCCTCGCGTTCCTGCTCGAAGGCAGCATGGCGATCGCGGTCAGCGGCCAAGGCGGACTGATGGCACGCGTGGCGCCCGCGGACGCGGCGGAACTAGTGACCCGAGACGGGGTGGCCCCCATGATCATGAACCGGCGGCCCATGCGCGGCTGGCTGCGGGTCGCGCCGGATGTGGTCGAGAGCGAAGAGGCGCTGGATGAGTGGGTCGCGAGGTCCGTCGCCTATGTGAAGGGCACGATCAACGCCCCCCAAGAAGGCGGACCGGCGTAGGCAGGGGCGCCAACCGTCGCAGACGGCGAATGCCCTGGCTGCGATCACCGGGGGCATGACCGCTGCGACCACCCGGCGTGTTCGCGAAGTCGGCGCACGTGGCACACCGGAACGGAGAGCGCTCGAAGTCAAGCCGCTGTTTGGTGGCGGGGTACGTGGTGACCCACTACAACGCGGTAGGGGCCGATGCGGGTACGTGGTGACCCACTTCCGGGGAGAGGGGGCGGGAGCACTGTGGGCCGAAGGGTCCGGGTTGCGCGGCGGGCGCCCCGTAGCCTTGACCCGTGAAACTCATAGGCACAGACATCGACGGCACCATCCTTCCGCGCACGGGCGTGTTCTCCGCGCGGACGATCGCGGCGCTGGGTTCGCTCGCGGGAGCGGGCATTCCGTTGGTGCTCGCCACCGCGAGGCCCCCGCGCTGGGTTGACTCCGTTGCCCTGCAGTTGGGCATCGCGGGCGAGGCCGTCTGCGCCAACGGCGCGGTGTTCTATGACCTGGCCACCCGGTCGGTCGTGGACCACATCGGACTGCCCGAGGAGGCGTTGCTCGAGGTGGCCGACGCGCTACGTTCCGCGTTCCCGGGAGTGATCCTCGGTCTCGAGACCACCACGGGGCTGGCGATCGAGCAGGGCTTTCCGGCCCGCGAGAGCAACACCAACCCGCGCGAGGTGGCCCCGTTCGAGCGCATGGAGTCGGTGCGTGATTTGACGGGCGTCAAGATGCTTGCGCTCCTGCCGGGAAGCCACCCCGACGAGATGCTCGAGATCGCGTTGCCCCTGGTAGGACACCTGCTTGAGCTATCACATTCCTCGGTCACCGACCCGCTTCTGGAGTTGGCCCCGCTGGGCATCAGCAAGGCCACGGGACTGGCACGGCTCGCGGCGCACCACGGCGTCGATGCTGAAGACGTGATCGTCTTTGGCGACGCGCCCAATGACGTTCCGATGTTCGAGTGGGCGGGCACCGGCTATGCGGTGGGCAACGCGCACGGCGCGGTGAAGGCGGTGGCGAGCCACGAAACCGCCTCCGTCGACGATGACGGCGTGGCCATGATTATCGAGGCGCTGGTGGCGGAGGCTCTCGCCGCGCGGTAGGGGTTTGCAGGGTATTGGCGCCGCCGCTACTCGCCGCTACTCTGGTGCCAGGCAGGGGGAGGGCATGGAAAATCCGGAGTACGGGCCGCCGCCCAGCGGCGAGCCCATCTGGCATGGGGCGCAGCCGCCCGCGCGCGCGCAGGATCCGACGCCCCAAAGCTCCTATCCACCGGGGCCAGCCTCCGCGCCGGCCAGTCCGGTCGCCTACCCCCCGACGTACCCGGTCGCCGGCCAGCCTACGTACCCGGTCGCCGGCCAGCCGACGTACCCGGTCGCCGGCCAGCCTACGTACCCGGTCGCCTACCCCTCGCCATACCCTGTCGCGTACCCGCCCCCGTTTGGGGCCGGAGGCACCGACAGGAACTGGATGGGCACCGTGTCCCTTGTTCTCTCGCTCGTGGGCATGTGGCTGCTGGGATTAATCTTCGGAATCCTTGGAATCAACGCCGCCAATAAGGGCCGCGCGAACAACCGCGCCATGTCTATCTGGGGCGTGTCGATTGGCGTCTCGTGGGTGATTGGCATCGTCGTGCTGGCGGCGATTTTCGGCTTCGGGAGTGGCTCGCTCTTCGGCGACCGCGTGCCCTACACGCAACTCGCGGTGGGCGATTGCATCCAGAAGCCACCAGGCTGGGACGACGCAGGGAGCGACCTGGGGGCGGTAAATGTCACGCGAGTGTCGTGCGGCAAGCACCACTGGGGCCAGGTCTATTACGCGGATGTCCTCGGCGGCGCCACCTACCCGGGCGACGACGCGGTGCGGACGAGGGTGGAGGACATGTGCTTCTCTGATGCCGCAGCGGCAAATATCGTCCCGGAGCACCTTGATCAGGTTCTCGTCTCCTACATCATGCCGACCGCCAGCTCGTGGACGCACGACAACCGCCACGTGATCTGTTTCGCGTCCGACGAGCAACATACGCTGACCACGTCGTGGGTAGTTGGGCCTCAGGTGGCGGAGGCGTGATGCCAATGGACGCACCGACAGGAATCGAGACGCGATACGTTCCCGAACGTCGGCTCGCGTCGGTACGCGGCGAGCTATTTCAGCCCGAGGTGGCGGCGTTCCTCGAGCGCGGCTTCACGCTCTTGTTCGAGTTCACGAACGCCCACCCGGGTCTCCGCTCGCGTCACACCACCCTTGAGTCGCCCACGTACGCCCTCTACTACGGCACCTTTGGATTCGACGCACCAACCCTCGTTGAGGCGTGTGTGGTCCTGGACGGCGATGTGGAACCCCATGGTGATATCGCCGTCCGCACCGAACCGGCGCACTGGGAGGCGTACGTGCCGCTGACAAAGCGCCGCCTCGCTCTGCCCGCATTGACCGCGGCCTATGACGAGTTGGGCGAGTGGGTGTCGCGGAGCGCCAGGATGCTGACGAGCATTCCACCGCGAGAGGTGTACATCGCGGACGTCATGGGCGCGGGCGCCGACGACCACGTGTGCGACGTGGCGTTCCCTTTCGAGCAGCGCAGGTAGGTTGCGCAGGTAGGTCTCGCAAGTGAGTCGCGCCGCTAGCGCCTCGCCACCACGACGACGGCGTCGATGTCGTCGTCGGTCTCCACGTGGGCGGTCAAGCCCGCGACCACGGCGGCCGCGAGGGTTGCGTCGCTCAGGTGATCGCTCGTCTCGACGATGCACACGCCATCGGGTGTGAGGAGTCGCAGCGCCGCCTCAAACACGCGTGCCTGCATTGCGGCGCCGTCGGCGCCCCCGTCGAGGGCGGCGAGAGGCTCATGGTCGCGCGCCTCCGGGGGCATGAGCGCAACCTCCCCGGTGGGCACATACGGAGGGCAGGAGGCCAACACGGCAACGCGGCCACGCAGCGAAGCGGGCAGGGCCGCGTCCATGTCCGACACCAGGGCTTGCGCGCCGAATCTGGCCAGGGCCTTCGACGCAAGGGCGACGGCCATTGGGTCGATGTCGGCGGCCCACACGGAGAGGTCGGGCCGGGCGTGCGCCACGGCCGCTGCAATCGCGCCCGATCCGCAACACAGGTCCACCACGATCGACGACGGTGGGGCGAACTGTGCGGCGAGCTTCGCGACGAATTGGGTGCGGACGCGCGGCACGAATACTCCTGCGGCCGCTGGGATGCGCAGGCCCGCAAACTCCGCGTAGCCGATCACGACCTCGAGCGGCTCGCCAGCGATGCGCCGAGTGACCATCGGCTCGAGCTCGTCCTCGTGGCCCGCAGCAGACCGCAAGGCCGCCGCCTCGTCCTCGGCAAAGACGCAGCCCGCTGCGCGCAAGCGTGCGACCAGGGCATCGTCCGTCATGGGTCCGACGCTACCCCTAGCGCCTGACGTTGTCCGGCAGCAAGAGCCCTACCGGAAGGGCGTGAAGAAGGGCGGTAGTGGCGATGAGCGCGGCCCGATTGTTGGACACGGCTGACGGTGACGTCGGGGAAATGTGATCAATATCGCATGGCCGTTTCTTTACATCTGCCAGGCGTTCTGCCGTTTGGTGAATCATGTCGGAGAATATGGTTGACGAGTTGTGCATGCTTGAGCACCTCACGCCGCAGGAGCGCGAGGCCCTCGCCGCGACGTTGGAGCGCGTCGTCGACACGATGGTGACGCACTAGGTGCCAGTCGCCCCCAAGAAACCTCTTGACGCGTCGTCGGTCGTGTCGTAACGTACAACCAAATGGTTGTAGAAATCGATCTCCCCGACGCCGAGGTGGACCTGATCTTCAGGGCCCTCGCCGATGCGACGCGCCGCGACATCGTGCGCCGCACCCTCACCGCCCAAGCATCGGTCTCGGAACTGGCACGCGGATACGCGATGTCGTTCGCCGCGGTGCAGAAGCACGTCGCCGTCCTCGAGGAGGCGGGCCTTGTCACCAAGCATCCCCACGGGCGCGAGCGCATTGTGACCGCGAACCCCGCAATGATCGCCCGCGCCAGGGCCCTGCTCGATCAATACGAGCTGCTGTGGCGTTCCCGCATCGACCGCCTCGACGGCCTCTTGACCGACGACGCCCCCCGTTAGTCTTCCGTCCCCACTGGTCCCCCATCCCCACGCCGCGATCCCGCACGAAAGGTCCCCGCCATGCCCGTCGTTTCGATTTCCAAGGACCCCGCAGCCCTCACCATGACCGTCGTCGCCGAGTTTGCCGCGGCGATTGATCGCGTGTGGGACGCGTACGCCGACCCCCGCCAGTTGGAGAAGTTCTGGGGCCCCGTCGAGTGGCCCGCGATGTTTACCAGGCATGACTTTGCGGTGGGCGGGCTTTCCTCCTACGTCATGACCGGTCCCGAGGGCGAGACCGCCGGCGGTTACTGGCGCTTCACGGCGGTAGAGCCGCTGCGCCTGTTCACGGTGATTGACGGCTTTGCGGGCGACGATGGGGCCCCGAACCCGGAGCTGCCGTCCATGAAGATGACGTTCACCTTTGAGGCCCTAGATGCGGGCACGCGGGTCACGACGCTGACGCTCTTCACGAGTGCCGATGCGCTTGAGCAGGTCATCGCGATGGGCATGGAGGAGGGCATGCGCTCGGCCATGAGCCAGATCGACGGCGTCCTCGCGGACCTGGCGACGTTCGCCGCCACGCTCCCCGTGGCCGCTCAGATCCTCTCCGGTACCCAGGTGCGGGTGTCTCGCGTGATTCGCGGCGACGTCGAGCAGGTGTGGCGCGCCCACCACGAACCGGAGCTCATGAAGAAGTGGCTGCTTGGCCCCGATGGCTGGACGATGCCTGTGTGCGAGGTTGCCGCCGAGGTGGGCGAGACGTACCGGTACTTCTGGGAGCCTGAGGGCGAGGGCGAGGGTTTCGGATTCGATGGCGAGTTGCTTGAATCCAACCCGCCCTACCGCTCCGTCGCCACCGAGCACATGACGGGCACCGACTATCCGAGCACCGTCAACGAGCTCACGCTCACGCCCACTGCGGGCGGCACGCTGCTGTCGCTCGTGATCACCTACCCGAGTGCCGAGGTGCGCGACATGGTCCTCGCGACCGGCATGACCGACGGCATGGAGACCTCGTACGTCAGGCTCGAGGAGGAGCTGGCACGGGCATCGGCGTAGGGCGACTACTCGTCGTCCCCGCGCCGGAGCCGAAGCGCCGAGACGTCGAAGTTGGCAATGCGGTCCGCCGCGGCGCGGGCTCGCTCCTCGTTCGTCGCCGTTCTTGGGGGCTCGACCTCCCGCAGGGCTCGAGCAAATGCGGCGTTCAGGTCGGTCGCCATTCGCTGAAACGTGCGAGCGGCCCGCATCTCTTCGTCGGTCAACGAGCTCCCCAACTCGACCCAGGCCTGCTTGAAGGGGGTGTAGATGGCCGCGAAGATCTCTCGTGATTCGGCGGTGGATCTCACGATCACCCTGCGCCTGTCAGACGCGTCTCGTATTCTCTCGACCATGCCCACGCGTTCGAGTCGATCGATCAGGGTGGTGACGGCGCCGGTCGTGAGCCCGAGGTGCTCGGCGAGGTCGCCCGCGGTGAGGTCTCCGTACTGGTCAAGCACGTCGCACGCGCGGCCGTCGGTCGCGTTGATTCCCATGAATGCGACGACGGCGTCGTCCATTGCGGCGCTCGCGCGTTTGGCCTCACGAGAGGTCTTCCGGAAGGAAATGGCCAGAGACTGGCGTTCTTCCCTTGGCATTCCGATTTCTCGATCTCAAAGATAACGACGACTCAAGATAGCCATACTGGAGGCACTACCCCATGACTGCCATCCTCAAAGCGCGCAACCTCAGCAAGACCTACAAGATTCGCTCCCGCGGCAAGGACGCGCCCAAGACGGTCGAGGCCGTCAAGGGCGTCGACATCACGGTCAACGAGGGCGAGATCGTCGGCTTCCTTGGCCCCAACGGCGCGGGCAAGACCACCACGCTACGCATGATCACCACGTTGCTCGACCCCACCGGTGGCGAGGCCACCGTGGCGGGCCACGACCTGGCTCGCGACCCGATCGGGGTGCGTCGCAGCATCGGCTACGTCGCCCAAATGGGAACTACCGACCCCTCCGCCATCGTGGGCGAGGAACTCGTCGATCACGCCAAGCTCTACGGCATCGACCCCAAGGTGGCCGCCGAGCGAGGCAAGGTTCTCCTCGCGGATCTCGACCTCCAGGACGCGTGGACCCGCAAGTGCGGGTCGCTCTCTGGGGGGCAGCGTCGGCGACTCGACATCGCCATGGGGCTCATCCACGAGCCCAAGCTGGTGTTCCTTGACGAGCCGTCAACGGGGCTTGACCCGCAGTCACGCGCCAACCTGTGGCACCATATCGCGCGCTTGCGCGAGGAGTACGGCACCACGGTCTTCATCACCACCCATTACATGGATGAGGCCGATGCCCTGTGCGATCGCATCCTCATCATCGACCACGGCGTGATCGTGGCCGAGGGCACGCCCGAGGAACTCAAGCGCCGGGTCGGCGGCGATCAGGTGATCCTCTCGGTCGCTCCCGAGCTCGCTGCCCGCACGGCAGAGGTGGCCGCCCGCCTGATCGCGGATTCGCATCCGGAGGTGGAGGGCGGCGAAGTTCGCCTCGTCTCCGCGGACGGGGGCACGGCGCTTCCCAAGCTCCTGGCGGGCCTGGCCGCGGCCGGTCTCGACATCGACGGCGTGGCCGTCAGGCGTCCCACTCTCGACGACGTCTTCCTCACCCTCACCGGTCGCTCGCTGCGCGACGACGTCGCCGCCGCCTAAGCCCGGCGCACCAAGAAAGGGACCCCATTATGACCATCATCCGTGACTCCTGGACCGTGTTCACCCGCGCGCTGCGACTCAGCGTTCGCCAGCCCATCTGGGTGGTCTTCGGTCTGCTCCAGCCCATCCTCTACCTCGTCCTTTTCGGCCCGCTGCTGAAGGGCATCGCGGCCAACAACCCGAGCTTCGGCGGCGACGCGTGGAAGGTATTCGTGCCCGGCCTGCTGGTTCAGCTGGGCATGTTCGGCGCCAGCTTTGTGGGCTTCGGCCTCGTGGCCGAATGGCGCTCGGGCGTCATCGAGCGCATGCGGGTTACCCCCGCGAGCCGCGCCTCGCTGCTCATCGGCCGCGTGGCACGCGACGTGCTCGTGCTGCTGATTCAGGGCTCGATCCTGGTACTGGCGGCGCTGGCCATGGGCCTGCGGGCGCCGTGGTGGGCGCTCGGGGTCGGCATCGGCACGGTGGCCCTGTTGGGAGCTTGCTTCGCGTCGCTCAGCTACGCCGTGGCGCTCAAGGTCAAGAGTGAGGACGCCCTGGCGCCGCTGCTCAACGGCATCATCCTGCCGGTCGCGCTGCTGTCGGGCATCTTCCTGCCCATGACGCTCGCGCCCCAGTGGCTGCAGCACGTGAGCGACGCCAACCCGCTCAAGCACATCATCGACGGCGTCCGCGCGATGTTCAGGGGAGACCTTACGTCGTCGACCTCGCTGTGGGGCATCGCGCTCACGCTCGTGCTTGTCGTGGGCGGCCTGCTTGTGGGCACGCGGGTGTTCCAGCGCGAGTCGGCTTAATCGGGGGCCGTCGTCGCCTGCACCTGCACCTGCGCCTGCACCTGCGCCTGCGCCTGCGCCTGCGCCTGCGCCTGCACCTTCGTCGGCACGGGCACGGGGTGCACGTCGGCCGACGCCTCCCTGTGTGCACGGCACAGGTCCGCAGTCCCCAGGGTGGCGGCGGCCAGGGTGTCCGACGCGGTCGCCTACTCGGAGCGACCCAAGTACGGGGTCGGCTGCGTCTGCTCGCCCTCGGGACCAAAGAACTCGAGGCGGCACATCGCGCGCACTGCGGCCACGAACCATTCGCCGATCATCTCGTCGTACTCGCCCTGCACTCCCGAGAAGCCCACGGCCAGCCCGTCGCGAATGATGCCGCCCGGCCACTTGATGTCGCCTGGCTGGTACAGGTGCGACATGTCTGTGCGGAGGCGCGTCGTGTCTACACCCGTGCGTAGCGCGAGCCTGGCCTTCGCGGCCGCGTATTCATAAAAGTTGACCGGGTCGTCTCCCAGGTGCGCCTGGAACAGGGGCTCCCCGGCCGGGTTGGCGGGGTTGAGCAGCACGATCGCGCCGATGTAGCCGTTGAAGATGTCCTGCTCGTACGCATAGCGAATCGAGGGCTGGAGGGTGTCCCACGCGCGGGCGCAGATCTCCGGGGTGAGTCCTGTGAACATCGTTGTTCCCTTCTTCCGGCCGCGCGGCGCGGCCACTGGACCCATTGTCTCTGGTCTCGGGTACTTGGTGTGCCTACAGGACGAGGGTGGCTGGGGGAACTGGGTACTTGGTGTGCCTACAGGAGGCGCGCGGCGAGGGGGTTCGCTGCACGGTTCCGGGTGCCGCCCGTGACGAACTCACTACCGGATTGACCAAGGCCCGGTTTCTCACGCACGCGGCGCCGGCGCCGGGTTGTTTTGGTAGTGAGTTCTTCACCGGGCACACTGGTCGCATGAGCGACTTTCAGGTGATTGAAATGGGCGGACTGGACGACTGGCGGGACTACTACGGCGGTTTCCATCCGGACAGGTCTCGCGACGGGCGGCGGGTGCTCGACCATGAGCTGCCGATGCAGTTCATCGGCGTCACCGCCAACTCGATGGAGCCGGGTGAGGACGCGGGGTACTGGCACACACATTCCTCCGACGAGGAGCTGTACATCTTCTTGGCCGGAACGGGCGCGATGGGCCTCGATGACGAGGTGGTTCCGGTGGGCCCAGGGACCACGATCCGCGTGGGCCAGGGCGTGTGGCGCACCTGGGGTTGTTCGGCCGATAGCGATGTGAACCTGCGGTGGCTCTGCATCCGCGGAGACGGCGGCGACCTCCCGCACCTTCCCGACGACGGCGTGCGCGACAACGACCGCCCGATGCCCTGGTAATTGCCACCCGGGACCTAGTCAGTCGATACGCCGAGGCGTACGCTCTGGCGGCAAGACCTGAGGAGGCCAACGATGACCGCCTGGCGCATTCGCGACATCCACGCCGACGACCTGGACGGCATTCTTCACCTGTACGAACAGCAACGCTCGTCGGGTGTCACGCCCGTCTACGCGCTCCCCGAGGTCCTCACCTCCGCTCGTGAAGATGTCGCGGTGGTGGCCACCACTCAGGATGGCCAGATCATCGGCGCGTGTGTGGGACGGGTGGCGCACAACCAGGCGTGGGTGGTCTTCCACGCGGTGACGCCGGAGAGGCGCTCGCAGGGAATCGGCAGCCAGATGCTGCGCGCGGTCGAGCAGCGCCTCGCGGACAACGGCGCCAACGTGTTGTCCGCCCTAGTTCCCGCGGAGGAGGTCCCCACACACGCCTTCCGTAACGCCGGCTATACCGAGAAGAAGCAGTTGCGCTACTTCGAGCGGCGCGTCCCCGTTCAGCGCGCGGAGGCCAAGAATCTGGCGGAGCTCGGTGGGCGCATCCTGCCCAGGGACCTGTGGGACGCGGTCGGCGGCATGCGGCGTGAGAAGGATCTGCTTGAGAAGCGGCTCGTGATGCCGCTCGCTCAGCCCGAACTCGCCGAGCAATATGGCGTCGCGCCCCCGCGCGCGGTGGTCCTCTTTGGCCCTCCTGGCACGGGCAAGACGACGTTTGCCAAGGCGATCGCGTCGAGGCTTGACTGGGCGTTCGTCGAGATATTCCCCTCGCGCCTCGCCGCGGATCCGGCGGGGCTCGCGGGCGCCCTGCGTGAGACGTTCCAGCGCATCGACGAACTCGAGCATGCCGTCGTCCTGATCGACGAGGTCGAGGAGATCGCCTCGCACCGCCGCGGCGATCCGCCCTCTCCCCTCCAGGGCGTGACCAACGAGCTCCTCAAGATCATCCCCGCGTTCAGGGAGCGCCCGGATCGCCTGCTGGTGTGCGCCACCAACTTCATTCGCTCGCTCGATAGCGCGTTCTTGCGCCACGGACGCTTCGATTACGTCATCCCGATCGGGCTTCCCGATGCCGATGCGCGGTCGTCGATTTGGGAGCGGTTCGTGCCCGCCTCATCGGCGGGCACGGTGGATCTGGCCTCACTGGTCGCGGCCTCGGAGGGCTTCACTCCTGCGGATATCGAGTTCGCGGCGCGGAGGGCGTCGCAGTCGGCGCTAGAGGCGGCGGTGGCGAGCGCCGATGCCGCTGCGGGCCCCACCACGGCCGACTACCTGGAGGCAGTGGGCGCCACGCGCGCGACGGTGTCAGCAGAGGTCGTCGCCGAGTTCGCGGAAGACATCGAGTCGCTCGCCCGCCTCTAGGGAATCCCGGAACACATAGTGCACTGACTATGAATGCGACCTAGGCGGGATTGGTGCCTTGCGGTGCGGTGCCATGCCTTGCGGTGCGGTGCCGTGCGGTGCGGTGCGGTGCGGTGCGGTGCGGTGCGGTGCGGTGCGGTGCCATGCCGTGCGGTTGCCCTACTCGCCAGCCCTGCGGATCCAGCGCTCGAGGTGCGCGGCCTCGCGCTGAAGCGGCTCGGGGTCGTCGAGCGCATGGGTGAGTGCGGCCGCGCCCTGCATCACGGCAATGAGGTGGGTCGCCCGCGCCCGCGCGGCCGCCTCGGCGAATCCGAGTTCGGCGAACTCTCCCGCGGCCCAATCGATCAAGGCCGAGAACACCTCGCCCGCCGCCGCTCCCAGCTCGGGAGAGTGCCTGCCCAGTTCGGCGCACACGGCACCCAAGGGACAACCGAACGCGCGCACGTTGTCCGCGTCGTCCAGGTACATATCGAGGAAGGAGACGAGCCTGTCCTCGGGAGCAGCCAGGTCGCGCCAACCCTCGATGACGGACAGGTAGCGCCCGGAAAGCGTGTCAACGATTGCTTGCCCGACGTCGTCCTTGGTCTTGAAGTAGTAGTAGACGGAGCCCGGGGCGACGCCGGCATGTTCGGCGATGTCCGCGATCGATGTTCGCTCGAAGCCGCGTCGGTACGTCAGGTCGAGCGCGGCGTCGGCGAGGCGGTCGCGTTTGTCGGTCGCGGGGCGCGGCATGGGATCTCCTACGAAGACGGTGAATCAACGAAGACGGTGAATCAACGAAGACGGTGAATCCACGAAGAAAGTGAATCAACTCAGTATCCTCCCTCTACCGAAATTCGGCCGCGCATTCCAAAGCGCGTGCGCGGCCGTCGCCCCGGGAGTCGTCGCGGAGTTCACCGAAGACATGGACACACTTGTGGGCCTCGCGCGTGTCGGGAACTCATCGCCATGCTTCGACCGTTTTGCAGAGGGCCCGCGCGCTCGTCGCCGCCCCATGCAAGACTGGGGTGGAAGGCCGCTTTGTCGAGCTAAGGGAGGGAGAGTCGATGGTCAACGTGGTGCTGACCCATTCCGTCCTTGGCCTGGATTCAAATATCGAGTCGTGGGCCGAATGGTTGCGCGTCGAGGGCCACCAGGTCATGACCGTGGACCTCTTTGGCGGCGACACGTTCTCCAACCTCAACGACGGGGTGGATCGAGCAGAGTCGGGCAAGATGATGGACTACGCCGCGGCGGTACGCGAGGCGGCTCGCGGAGCCGAGGCCCCCGTGGTGCTCATGGGCTTTTCACTCGGAGCGGTGGCGAGTGAAATTGCGGCGTTCACGGAGCCGGGCATTGCCGGACTCATTCTCGTGGGAGGCGCTAGCGGCCCCCAATGGTTTGGGGATCCCAAGTGGCCGGCGGGGCTGCGCGCCCAGCTCCACTACGCCGAGGACGATACGTGGATGGAGGGCGAGGAGGCGGCCGATCTTGTCGCGGCCACCCCCGAAGGAGGACTCGAGGTCTTCACGTACCCCGGAAGCGCGCATCTCTTCGCGTTCCCAGACTTTTCGGACTACGACGCATTGGCGGCGGACACGCTGCGCACCGAGACCAAGGCATTCCTGGCGTCGTTCGAGAAGTGACGGCGCGAGGCGGCTGCCTGGCCCCCACATCGGCTCCCCGAACCTGGCCCGGACGTGGCTGAGGGCCGCAGGGCTGGCAGTCCCCGCGACCCTCTGGAGCGTGCACTCCTGGCCTTGAAGGCCCCGCCGCGGTTCGGTCGTGGAAGCGATACCGTTGCGGATCTCCTCGTCGAATCCGACCGTCGAGAAGCAAAGCGCCTTATCCGAGCCGATGCCGATCGTCCCCACGACGAGCGACAACTTGGTGGTGGGGGCCGCGTCCCACATGTGCTGCGGCCCCCATCGCTTCCCATCACACCCTGTGATTCTCAAAGTGCGCGCAGAGACAGAGCATGAGCGGTCAAGAACTTACGTCCACAGCAATATCGGGGCGCCCTCTGAGCAAACATGGAGGAGTCGGTGCTTGACTGTGTCCATGATTAAGCGACGTATCTTGGTGGTTGACGACGAAGACAACCTCCGCACCATGCTCGTTGCCGCGCTGAAGTTCGAGGGCTACGACGTCACGGCCGCGCCAAATGGGCGCGAGGGCCTGCGATCCGTCAAGGAATCCAAGCCGGATCTGATCGTCCTCGATGTGATGATGCCCGAGCTTGATGGCTTCGGAATGCTTAGGCGCCTGCGCGAAACGGGGGACCGTACGCCCGTGGTCTTCCTCACGGCCAAGGACACGTCGGCCGACGCCGTCGAGGGCCTCGGGTTGGGGGCCGACGATTATCTGGCCAAGCCCTTTTCTCTCGAGGAGCTCGTGGCGCGTGTCGAGGCGGTCATGCGGCGCGTCGACTCGTCTCCCACCGCGTCGGCCGTGATGACGCTGGCCGACCTCACGATCGATGACGTCGCCCACAGGGTGACGCGCGGCTCCGAGGAGATCCACCTGTCGCCCACCGAGTACAAGTTGGTGGCGTTCCTGTTGTCGAACAAGGGTCGCGTGATGTCCCGCGGTCAACTGCTGACGAACGTGTGGGGCTACTCGCCGGATGACGACCCGTCGGTGGTCGAGACGTACATCGGCTACGTGCGCAAGAAGGTCGACTACATCGAGCCCAAGCTCATCCAGACGGTGCGCGGCGTGGGCTACACCATGAGGGTCGAGGGGTGAGTGCGGCCGATGCCGTGCACGCTCCCTCCCGTTGGGCGCGTGGCATGTCCCTGCGCTCCAGGGTTCTTGTTGGTCTAGCGCTCATCGGCCTGGTGGCCTCGGTCGCGGCGGTGGCCGTCACATTGACCACCCGCACCTACCTGGTGCAACAGTTGGATGGACGGCTGCTCGGTTTCGCAGGCGGCCCAAGCACCCATGCGGATGCGGCTCAGGACCTGACCAACTATGTGAACGGTGACGACGGTGACGGCGATGCCGATCCGCCGGTCGTACCCACCGACCCCACGAAGGACCGGCCCTCCGAGGCGTTACTCGGAAAGCTCTATATTGACGGCACCTACAGGGCGGTGCTGAACCCCAACGTGTACCGCACCGACGAGGCGACCACCTCGCTCCCCGAGATCGATCCTTCGGTACTTTCCGTCGCAGTCGACACCTACCTCACCGTGCCGTCGACGGGGGACCAGCAGTACCGCGTGCTGGTAAGGCCAGCGATAGACCACTGGGAGGTCATCGGGTTGTCGATGGAGCCGGTCGAGGCCGTCTCGCATCGCATGGTCCTGATTGAGGTGCTCAGCATCGCGGCTGTTCTCGTCGGGCTTGGGCTGGTCGCGTGGTGGGTCATCCGCCTGGGAGTGACGCCGATGCGGCGCATGGTCGACGCATCGATGCTCATCGCAAACGGCGACCTTTCGGTGCGCCTCGATGGGGCGGGCAGCGGCACGGAGTCTGCGGCTCTTGCCACCTCGCTCAACGCGATGATCGGCAGGCTCTCGGACTCGATTTCGGAAAGGGAGCGCTCGGAGGCGCAGTTGCGCGAATTCGTCGCCGATGCATCGCATGAGTTGCGCACGCCGCTCACCACCGTGCTCGGTTACGCACAATTGCACCGCAAGGGAGCCATTTCGGGGAAGCGCCAACAGACCGACGCGTGGACTCGTACGGAGGCGGAGGCGAGCCGCATGAAGCGACTCGTCGAGGACATGCTGGTGCTCGCACGCTTTGACGCGGAGCCGCAATTGCGCCTCGCCTCGATCGATGCCAAGCGCCTCGTGACCGAGGTTCTCGGCGATGCCGGTCGCGCCCACCCCGAGGTGACGTTCGCACTGGGGCACGGCCCCGTTACGGCCGACGTCGAGGCCGGCGTCATGGTCACCGCCGACTCCGATCGCTTGCGTCAGGCGGTGATCAACGTCGTCAACAACGCCGCTCAGCATGGCGCGGCGCACGTGACCGCGACGGTGACCGTTGTCGAGAGCGATCACGGCGAAAGGGTCCGCATCGACGTGGCCGACGATGGCCCTGGCATGACTGCCGAGATCGCCGCGCGCGCGACCGAGAGGTTCGTGCGAGGCGACAGTTCGCGCTCGCGGTCGACGGGTGGCGCCGGGCTGGGGCTGGCCATCACCGCGGCCATTGTCGACGCCCACGAGGGCACGCTGCAGATCTCCAGCTCGCTGGGCAAGGGCACCACCGTTTCGATCGATATCCCCGCGTAGCGCCACGCACATCGTCCCTCACGAACGGGGCGAATGGTATCGATCGGGTACATCTGATCGCAGGCACTGGAATTGCCGTGATGGTGTGTGCGAGAATGCATCGAAACGTTTCGAACGCGCGGCCGGGCCACCGTTGTCTACGGTGGCCATGGCTCAAGACTAGGCGCGTTGGGGGCGGTGTGGCGTCTGCCCTTCCCTCTGATTCGCAAGGAAATCGATGATGCCCAGCGTGCGGGACCGGCAGGGTGGACGGCGTCCGCCTTCTGCCGTGAAGGCGCCCGCCGTCCTCGGACCCCCCGCACCGGCTCACGACGAGCAGCGCGCGTATGCGAGTCCCGTATCGGGTGACGCGGTGTTCGTCCCCCAAGGCGACATTGTGGTGCGCCCAGACACCGAATCGGGAATGGCGGGCGTGCCTCGCACCCCCGGTACCCCGCTCGTGTCCCCTGGCCGCGCGAATGCAACCCTGGTGGCGCTCGGCGTCGCCGCGTTCCTCGTGGTGTCGAACGAGATTGCCCCGATGGGTCTCATTCAGACGATGGCCGTTGACTTGGGGCGCAGCGAGGCCGAGTTGGGCATGACCGTGACCGTGTTCGCGCTCGCCACGATGGCGGCCACCCTTCCACTCGCGTTCCTCACCACCCACATGGTCCGGCGTTGGGTGATTGCGGGCACGATGGCTTTCTGGTCGATCGGGGCGCTCGTGGGCGCCGTGACGGACAGCTACCAGGGGATTCTCGCGTCCCGCGTCCTCACCGGGTTTGGCCACGCGCTGTTCTGGGCGGCCGTGACCCCCGCCGCCGCGGGCATGTTCCCGGCTGCCAGGCGCGGACGTTCGGTGGCACGACTGTTGCTCGGCGCATCGGCCGCGGGCGTGATCGGCCTACCTGCAGAGACCTACCTTGCGCAGCACGTCGGCTGGCATGCACCCTTCTGGATTCTGTCGGCTGGTGGCGCCCTGATGGCCATCACCGTCGCGATACTCATGCCCAGCTTCCGCACCCAGCAGTCCTCGATCCCGCGCGGCGACGTTCCGTCGAAACCCCGCTTCCTCAGGATCATGGCGATCACGATGCTGACGACGTGGGCCATGACGATGACGTGGACGTACTTTGCCGCCCTTGTCACCGACGTCACTGGCTTTGCCGACAGTACGGTGCCTGTGTTGCTGTTTGTCGGTGGATTCGTGGGTGTGGGCACCACGTGGATGGTCGCGCGCTACGTGGACCGTTGGCCCGTAAAGTCGGTGGTGGTTGGCCAATTTGGGCTGCTGCTTATGTGGCTCGGAATGGCACTTGGCAGCCACTCCAAGGTGGCCGTCGTGGCGATGATCTGCCTGCAAGGGCTGTCCTGGTCGGTCCTGGTGGTCGCGATGATCAACTGGGCGCTACGCCACACCCCGTGGACGTCCGACATCGGCAACGGAACCTATGCCTCCGTGTTCAACGCGGGAAATGCGATCGGCTCCCGCGTGGGCGCCGTGATCCTCGGCGCGTGGGGGGCGCAGTGGCTGCCAGTGGGTTCTCTGGCTCTCACGGCGGCGGCGCTCGTGCTCGTGCTCACGGTGGGCGGGTGGGCGAGCCGCGAGGGCGCCATACGCCGCGTGGTCGCTGGGGGTTTGCACAGGGGCGTCGGCTAGGTGGCGGCTAGGTGCTGGCGGGCGTATTGGGTCCGCTGCTCGCCTCGGGCGCCAATGCAATGGGGAGGTTCGCCTTGTCGAGCTGGGGCGGCTTGACGCTCTTGTCGATCACGCTGATCGTGAAGAGGCCGTCGACCTGGTGGGAGTACCAGCCCGTGACGGAATGGCCGAGCGACGTCAGCGCGCCGGCGCTCGCGAAGTGGTAGAGCACCACCGTAAGCACCAGAGCAATTACCGCTTCGACCGCGCGAATAACCGCCATGTCTCTCTTCACGAACCCCCCAAACCCTTCAGGCGGTTGCCCGCCGTCGTAGTTTCCACCGACAACGGGTGGATGGACCTCGTGAGCCGGTCCATTCACCATTGTGCGTTGACCTCGGTCATCTGCCAACCGGGGCACCGGTGGAGGCGGGACCGAGAGCCGATGAACTCGCGGGCCCACCACCTGTCCGTGGCGCCCTGACATACCTATAACGGAGGCGGCACCTAAAAGGTTGGGTGCGATTTCACAAAGCGGTGGGATGCGGACGGCAAACGCCGCATGTGGCCCGAGTTCGGCAGCGCGGGTGGGGGCGTCAGTGCTGAGCGATGAGCGCGGCGAGCGACGCGAGCGGCTCGCGCACCATTTGCTTGACGATCAGTGGGTTGCTTCCCGATCCGGCGAGCAGCTCCAGCAGGGCCTCGCTCAGCGTTTCCATCGCCGTTTTGGCATCGCCGAGCGCCGTGTGGGCATCGGCGGTGACGGTGAGGATCGCGCCGCGAAGGGCAAGGACGGCGACGGGGTCGGTCGCCACCTCGGCAAGCGCTTGGTATTGGGTCTCCGCCTTGGCCGCGACCTCGAGCGCCTGCTCTGGCCGTCCCGCCTGGACCATGCAACGGGCGGTCCCGACGCAGATGCGAATCAGGTCGGTGCGCTCGAGTATCGAAGGCTCCGGGCCGGTGAGGACATGGCTCGCGACCTCGAGCGCCTCGGCCGACGTTGCCTGGGAGGCCTCGGCCTGGTCGCCAAGGGCCAATTGCTTCGAATACCAGGAAAGTCGATGTGCGAGGTGAAGTGCCCTTTCGCGGGGCTCCCGCACGAACTCGGCGCGCAAACGGTCGATGTCCCGCTCCGTGTGCTCGATGGTCACGTTTTCGAGTGTATGTGACGAACCCGACACTGGAAAGGGCAAGACCAAGCCTGTCAGCGGGCGATGCGGGCTATGTCCCGGTTTGTGCCAAAAGTGCCCCGGTCCGACGCGCAGGTTCCGCGCGTCGCGCGCTCCCGCGGCCCTCCCGCGGCGCTCCCGCGGCCCTCCCGCGGCGCTCCCGCGGCGCTCCCGCGGCCCTCCCGCGGCGCTCCCGCGGCCCTCCCGCGGCCCTCCCGCGGCCCTCCCGCGGCCCTCCCGCGGCCCTCCCGCGGCCCTCCCGCGGCCCTCCCGCGGCCCTCCCTTCCGCACCGGAATGAGCCTGTGAGTTGGCGCACAATTCTCTGAGAATGGGGCTCAAGCGCGCGATGCGTGCTTAGCCTGGAGTCATGAATCCTCTCAATCGTCTGCCAGGCCCCGGACCCCGCGGAGAGCGCGGCGGCGTCGATTTGTTTCACTTCGTTGCCGCGTTCTTTGGAGTCGCAATCATGTTGCTCGCGGTGGCGGCCGTCGTGCTCTTGCTGTGGAACTCCTTCAAGGTGCGCACCGAGGTGCGGGCGTTGCGCAACGAAGTCGCGCGGCTGGGTTCGGCCGCCGGAGCCGCGACCGCGGTTCCGGGTGCTCCCGCTGCCCCGGTATCCGCCGCAGTAAATACCAAGACCCTGGCCGTCCCACCGGCGCCCGCAGCCAAGACCCCGCGCGCGCCCAGAAAGAAGCCCTCCGACTCGGTCGAGTAGTAGCCACCGAGGCGACCCCGTCCTGGCGGACCATGCCCCTTTCGCCGGACGGGGTCGCTTTCTGTCCGGAGGCTTTTCACGGAGAGTCGCGCACGCCGACGAGAACGTGACGTGGGGCCTCCGCAGCGGGACCCCGTGGGGCGACCGTAGGGCGAGACGGCGCCCGTGGGACCACTTTCGCGCTGGGGCACATTCTCGTGCCGCGACCCATTCTCATGCCGGGGTACAGAGGAGCGGGCGGGCCGCTGAGGGAGGGCCCGCCCGCTCCTCTCCAAAAATAGTCACTCCTGACACGTTGCGCGAGCCGCCAAATATGGGGTAGTCGCGAAAGATTCATCACTGTTCGCGCGGGAGCCACGCGCAAAGTCGGCCCTAATCGGCCTCGGTGGGGTGCCTCGCGACTGCGAAGGGCGCGCAACGGTAGCGTCCCGACTCATGTGCCGACGCGACGGCGCTTACCTGGATAAGACGGCGCTTACCGGGATAGGACGGGCACGCGCTGGCCGATCTCCGCGGCGCCCTCGATGCGCACGACCGAGCGCCCCCAGGCCAGGCCGGCAGCGACGGCCACACCGGTGACGAAAGCCTCCAGCAGGCCCCACGCGGCATACCGCGGCAGCAGATCGCCGAGGGTTGCCTCGGGCGCTCCCGTCACGGCCCCGAGCGTGGTCACGCCGCCCACCGACACGAGCGAGACGAGCGTGAGAGCGGACGCCATGACGCTCAGCCAAGCCCCGGCGGCAGCGGCCGATGCCTTGGCCAACGCCGACGGTTCCTCTGCGTCTCTGTGCAGCCTCGAGGCAACCGCGAGGGCGCCTCGATATGCGCCGTAGCCGACCAGAATGCCCACGACTCCCATGACGAGCATGTTTGCGCCCAGCGTGGCGGTGCCACCGTCGTGCCACAGGAAGGCCTCGAGCGCCAGCGCCGTTGCCATGGTCATCATCGCCAGCCACGGCCCGATGGCGATGGCGAGCAGCGTGCCGCCAATCAGGTGGGCGGTGTACGGGCCGTACAGGGGCACGTCGGCGAGGTGAGCGATCAGGAGCCCTGCGGCTCCGCCGAGCGCCATGCCTAGGCGGGGCCGGCCGCGCCGCACCTCGTGCATCGACCAGGCGAGCGCGCCCACCGAGGCGGCTCCCGCCACCACGAGCGTCGTCGGGTTGAGAACTCCATCGGGCATGTGCATGATCCCTCTCCTCTCAAGCGAGCACCCTCGCGGGTGCGGAGTAAGCGCAGGAGCCCACGGCTGCGAGTTCGGTCGCGGTCGAGCTCCGCAGGTGGGCCAACTCGGATGGTCCGAGCCGGTCGCAGACCCAGTCCCAGTGCAGGGACACCCAGTCGCCTGGCTGCACGGCCTCGGCGAGCGCGTGGCCGTCGCGCCGCAACCGCGCGGTCTCCGCCGCGGGCGGTCCCAGCGCCAGCAGGCGCCCGTCCCACGTGAGGCTCCTGCTCGAGACCACCGCGGTGTCGCCGTGGATTTCGGCCACGCGGCCCCAGCGGATGCGGCAGCGGTCCAAGACGTGGAGCGGCGCGTCGCCCAGGCCGCCGTGGAGCAGTCCCACCCACGGATAGACGCCGAAGACGTGGAAGTTGTGGTGGGGGGTCGCTCCGGCGACGGCGGCGGCCGCGAGGCGCTCGAACTCGAGGCGCGACAGCCGGGGCCTGAACCTGGTCTCGAGCGCGTCCACCAGTGGCCGGCCGCCGCAGCGGGCGAGCTCGGGTCCGCCAAGCCAATAGGTGCGCACCACCGTCGGGTCGAGCGGGGAACGGCCAAGGCGTTCGCCGATGAACTCGAGGTATGGCCAGGCTCCCTCAAATCCGCGCACCACCTCGGCGAGCGCGGGGCCCGATGCGCCGGTCGCGACGCGCTCCAGGAGTTCGTCCGCGCGGTCGGGCCCGCAGTAGCCGCGCTCGTTGGGTGGGAACGCGTAGCGGCCAAACAGGATCGCGCCGTCGGTCTCGGCGGGCACCCTGCGAGGGTCCGCTGCAGAGGAGCCGGGAGGCGCTTGTGCCCGATGCTCGGTGGTCGTCATGTGAGGGCTCGCTGCTCGACGGGGACAGGGACGGGCTTGGGCGCGAGCCACACGAGCAAGCCACCCGCGGCGAGGAGCGCGAGCCACGGCGCCTTCGCGGCCAGCGGCGCACCGTCGAAGACGCCCGCGAGCACCGCGGTCACGATGGCGCCCAGCACCAGCACGGCGGTGACGTCGACGGCGGGCGCGCGCCACAGCGCCTGGTGCCACGTGAGCACGTAGCCGGCAAGCAAAACCCCGGTGAGCGCTACCCACGCCCATTGCGAGGAGGTGTGGGGCATCACGCCGCCGAGCGCGCCGGTCGCGGCGGCCCACGCGAGCAATGCGAGGGAGCCTCCGCCCATACGCACTAGGGACACGGTCCACGGCGTGATGCCAACGAGCAAACGCTTGGTGGCGACGATCTCGACGGCCCACATCAGGGTCGCGGCGCCGATCATGACGATGCCGGCGTCGGGGGCGAACGAGACGGCGCCGGCGAGCCCCAGTTGGCCCAGCAGCAGCAGGGCGATCGCGGCACCGTGCCACGGCGTGAACTTCTCCTTGAGCAGCGGCACGGCGAGCAGCGCGACCCACACGATGAGCGTCTTGTGCAGGAACGCGGCCTGAGTGGACGCCGTCGAGGCGAGCCCGCCGAAGAACAGCACGAACGGCACTGCGCCACCGAGGATCGCCACATACAGCAGACCCCACCATTGTCGGGGCCGGGAGGGGCGCGTGAGGGATACCGCGTCGGCCCCGCGGAGGCGGCGCGCGGCAAGGAAGATTGCGGCGATGACCACGGCCGAGGCGGCGTTCTTGGCGGTGGTGTACGCGGTGGGGTTGCCGTAGGCGGCCACGCCGCTCGAGTTGACCCAGATGGACACTCCGGAGATCACTGCCGTGCCGGCAGCGAGTGCGAGGCCGCGGTTACGGGTGGGGGTCATGGCGCCATCTCCTGGTGGTGTGGGGCGGCCGATGCCGCGGGGTCGGGGTTCGTGTTGTTGGAGTTCGTGTTGTCGGGATTGGTGGCACGGATCGCCAGCGCGTCGATCGCCCGCGCCTCGGAGATCCGCTCGAGCGCGAATCCGGAGTGGATCACCAACCAGTCCCCCGGCTCGATGTCGTCGTCGGCCATGGTTATGGCGAGCACCTCCTCGCGTCGGCCTGCGTAGTGAACGGCACCGTTCTCGACAGACGCGTGCTCCACCACTGCGCGCCCGCCCCTGTGCACCTCGACCACCTTCGCCACCGCCCCTAGGCACATGTCCCGGCCTCATATCCTTTGGTGGAGCTCCCCTTGGTGGCGATGCCGGCGCTCGCGAGTTCGGCGCACACGGCGGCCACAGCGTCGTCGATGCTCGCCTCCACCTTGGGCGACATGGGCCCGTGTTCGAAGGTGGTGGACTCGATGCCCACGATCGCGACGTGCTCCGGAAGCGTGCCGAGCGTGCGCGACAATTCGACCGCGCCCGCGACCCCGAAGGCGTGGCTGCCCCCTCGGCCCGCCGCGGCAAAGGCATAGGTGGGCAGCGGCGCGTCGTGGGTGCCCGCGCGGCGCACGGTGACGGTGCCTGCGGCGACGCCACCCGAGATCATGGAGTCGACAAGCACGACGACGTGGCGGCCGTGCCACGCGTGCACCAGGGCGGTCGGGTCCTCCCTGGTAAGCACCTCGACGCCGTCGCCAACCACCCCTCGCACCCGCTCGGCGACGGCGGCGCCCACGGCGTCGTCTCCCCTGTCGGGCGAGCCGAGGCCGATCACCATTGCCGGGGCTTTCATGATCGCTTGATCCTGAGGTCCAGGAAGTGGGTGGCGCAGGAGATGCAGGGGTCGTAGTTGCGGATCGCGGTCTCGCAACGGTGCGAGAGCGTGTGATCGTCGAGGTCCACCCACTGCTCCGCGGCGAGCCGCAGGTCCGCCTCGATGCTCGCCTGGTTTTGAGACGTGGGGGGCACGATCTGCGCGTCCAGGATCACGCCGTCGGCGTCGATCTTGTAGCGGTGCCAGATGGTGCCGCGGGGAGCCTCGGAGGCGCCGATGCCCTCCCCGGCCCTGGGCGCGACCGGTACCGAGGGCGCGTGGCCGTCGGTCCACAGGTCGATGATGCGCAGCGCCTCCTCGAAGGCGTAGGCCAGCTCCACCGTCCTGACGATGATCGACTTGAACGGGTTGCGGCACGTCTCACCCAGCCCCGCCTTGAGGGCGGCCTCTTGGCAGCGCGGGCTAAGTTGGTCGAAGTTGAGGCTGTAGCGCGCGAGCGGACCCACAAAGTACTTCTCGCCGTCGAAGCTCGCGTGCAGGGCGTTGGAATGCTCGACGTGGAACTCCTTGATGTGCTCGCCCACTTGGGCGACGGGGAACCGCACGCCGGAGGTCGCGACGATCTCGGTGCCGCGCTCGAGCGGGTACCAGTCGGGGTGGCGCAGCGAGACGTAGTTGTAGTCCTGCTCCATCTCGGGGAAGTCGAAGGTGGACACGAGCTGCACCGCCGCGAGCGCGTCCTCGAGCCCGCGCTCCAGGTCGGGCTTCAGACCCTCGAGCTCGGTGAGGGTGGGCATGCGATAGAAGCCGCCCACCTTGACGTTGACCGGGTGGATGGCGCGCCCGCCGACGAGCTCCATAACGTCGTTTCCCGCCTTCTTGAGGCGCAGCGCCATGTTGACCACGTCGGCGTGGTCCTTGGCCATCTCCAGCACGGAGTCGTACCCCAGAAAGTCGGGCGCGTGGAGCATGAAGATGTGGAGGGAGTGGGACTCGATCCATTCGCCGCAATACAGCAGGCGGCGCATGAGCTGGATCTCGGCGGTGGTGGTCACGCCGCAGATGGTCTCCATCGCCTCGGTAGAAGCGCTCTGGTACGCGACGGGGCAGATGCCGCAGATGCGGGCGGTGATGTCGGGAGGCTCCGTGTATTTGCGGCCGCGAAGGAAGCCCTCGTAGAAACGCGGCGGCTCGAAGATGTTGAGCTTCACCGAGACCACCTTGCGGTCCTTGATCTCGATGTGCATGCCGCCTTCGCCCTCGACGCGGGCGAGCATGCCCACGTTGAGCACCTGCCCGCCGTCTTTGAGCTGGTGGGTCATGACGCGCCTCCCGCGGCCACCTTGTTGCTGGCCGCCTCGAACTCGGGGGCGCCCGCATTGAACGTGCGGTAGACGCGCACGATGTCATCCCAGCGCATGCCGAGCTTGCGGAGTTGATGGGTGAGCGAGTCGGTGTTGGTGCTGTCCTGCGGGCCGAAGCATCCGTAGCATCCGCGCCCGTAGGACGGGCACAGGGCGCCGCATCCGGCCTGCGTCACGGGGCCAAGGCAGGGCTGCCCGGAGGCGATGGGCACGCACACGTTGCCCTTGAGCTTGCATTCGACACACACCGAGTAGGTGGGGATGCGGGGCTTGCGGCCGCCGAGGAACGCGGCGAGCACCTCGACGAGTTGCGACTTGTCCACGGGGCAGCCGCGCAGCTCGTAGTCGACGTCCACGTGGGAGGCGATGCCCGTAGAGGTGTCGAGGGTAGACAGGTACTCGGGGTGGGCGTAGACGATTGAGCGGTACTCGTCCACGTCGGCCCAGTTGCGCAGCGCCTGGATGCCGCCGGCGGTGGCGCAGGCGCCGATCGTCACGAGGGTGCCCGATTGGGCGCGGATCTCGTGGATGCGCTTGACGTCCTCCGGGGTGGTGATGCTGCCCTCGACGAGCGACAGCTCATAGGGGCCCTCGACCACGGCGCGGGTGGCCTCCGGGAAGTACGCGATGTGGACGGCCCCGGCGATGCTGAGCAGCTCGTCCTCGCAGTTGAGCAGGCTGAGCTGGCAGCCGTCGCAGCTGGCGAACTTCCAGACGGCGAGCTTGGGGCGGGCGGGCGCGGTCGGGGCTTGTGACGCGTCGGCGTCGCCGTGGGTGTGCGACCCGTCGGCGCCTTCGTGGGTGTGGGCGGGTGTGGTCGTTCCTGGGTCAGTCATGTCGTCACAGCTCCCTCACGGTCATGAACGGCTTGACGCGCGCAAAGTCGAGCACGGGCCCGTCGACGCAGATGAACAGCTCGCGCAGTTGGCAGTGGCCGCACAGGCCGACGCCGCACTTCATGGACCTCTCCATGGACAGTCGGATGCGCGTTTCCCGCACCCCGCGGCTGGTGAGCGCCGTCGCCGCGGAGCGCATCATCACCTCCGGCCCGCACACGAACGCATACGACCGTCGGGGTTGGAAGCCGGCGCGGGTGATCAGCTCGGTGACGAACCCGACCTTGCCCTTGTACCCGTAGGGGGCGTTGTCAACGGTCATCTGCACGTTGACGTCGTTGAGGTCTGCCCACCGGCGCATTTCGGGCCCGTAGAGGATGTCGTCGGGGGTGCGGGAGCCGTACAGCAACAGCACCTTGCCGTAGCGATCGCGCTCCGCGATCACGTCCAGGATTGCCGGTCGCAGGGGTGCCAGCCCGATGCCGCCGGTGACGAAGACGATGTCGTTGCCCGTCGCGTCGGCCACGTCCCACGAGGTGCCGAAGGGGCCGCGGACGCCCACCTCGGTGCCTGGCGGGGCGTTGACGAGGGCGCGCGTGACGGCGCCGACGTTGCGGATCGTGTGCTCGAGCGGTGCGGGGCTGCCGTCGCTCCGGATACCCCGCGGGTCGCCCGAAATCGAGATGGGCACCTCGCCCACGCCGAACGCGTGGAGCATCGTGAACTGGCCGGCGCGGAACATGATGGGCTCGCCGTCGACGGGATCGAGTAGCAGCGTGAAGGTGTCGCGGGTGTCTTGGCGCACCCGCGAGATGGCGTAGCGCCGCGGGACCATCGGGTCTGCAACTTTCGCAAAACCTGCGCTGTCAGTGACCCCTGCATCGGCCGTCGTCGTCATCGCCTGTCGCCGCCCGCCCTACGTCATTGCCGCGCTTGCTTTGGAGCCGAGGCCGCTCATGCGGCCCAGGGCCGCCGCCTCCTCGGTGATGTCGATGCCCGCCGGGCACCAGGTGATGCAGCGGCCGCATCCGACGCAGCCGAGCATGCCGAACTGTTCCTCCCAGGAGGACAGCTTGTGGGTGATCCACTGGCGATAGCGGGCCTTGGTGGACTCGCGGGTGGGGCCGCCGTGGACGTAGCTGAACTCGGAGGAGAAGCACGAGTCCCACACGCGGTGGCGCTCGGCGTTCTCACCGGTCAGGTCGGAGACGTCCGACACCGTGGTGCAGAAGCAGGTGGGGCACACCATCGTGCAGTTGGTGCAGGCGAGGCAGCGGCTGGCGACGTCGTCCCAGCGGGGGGACTCGGCGGAGACGCGCAGCACGTCGTGGACGGACTTGCGGTCGATGCGACGGGTCTGGCGGGCGGCCGCGGCGTCGGTGATCTCGATTGCCTGCGCCTGGTCGTGGCCGGTGCCCTCGCCAGCCTCGATGGCGTCGGCGACCTCGCGGCCGGCATCGGTGCCGATCTCGACTACGAAGTGGTGGTTGTCCTTGTCCAAAACCTCGGTGAACAGCAGGTCGTAGGCCGGCTCGCCGGTCTGGGGGTCGGTGGCGGCGGGGCGCGGGCCGGTGCCCATCGAGGCGCAGAAGCACGTGTCGGCCGGCTCGCCACAGGCGACGGCGATGACCAGGGTGCCGCCCCGTCGAGCCGTGTAGTGGGCGTCCTTGTACTGGCGGCTCGAGAGCACCCGGTCGTGGATCTGGACCGCGCGCAGGTCGCAGCTGCGCACGCCGAGCAGTGCCACGGGGGAGGCCTTGAGGGTGTCGCGCTCGACGGTGAAGTGGCCGCCCTTCTCGTGGTCGCGGCGGCCGCGCCACACGACCTCCTCGGAGGGGAAGAACACGGGCTTGGAGGATTGGGCGGGGGCGGCGAAGCCGAAGTAGGCGCCGTCGTCGCGCTCGGTCAGGCGGTAGTTGGCGGGCCCTTGGGTATCGCCGACGCCGTGCGGCAGGTCGGCGATCGAGCGGATCTCGTCGGTGACGATCGCATCGCCCCGGCGGGTTGGCCCCATGACTCGGTACCCGCGGGTTCGCAAATGTGCAATGAGCGTGCCGAGATCCGCTGCTGTGAAGATCCGGATGTCGCCCATGACATGCCTCCGTTTTTGACGTTAGACCCGTGGAGGAAGCCGGAAAGGGACGTACGTCCCGACGGCGATGGGTCCGACGCGAAGGGCGCGTGTGTCAGGCTTTGCGGTCGGCGACCCATGCCGTCGGCGCCGGTGAGCGGCGACCGTGCGCGCTATCCGCGCGTCTGCCACGCTGGGGAGATGACCACCGAAGAATTTACGTGGGCCGAGCTTGATGAGGCCGATTTCAAGAAGGCCCGCGACACCATCGTCCACGCGCTGGAGGTCGCCAACCTCGCCGCGTACTACCGCAGGTACGGCAATTATGCGGGGGTGACCTTCACGGACATCGAGCCCAACGATCCGTATGACCTCACGGCGTCAGACCTCCACGCGGTGTCGATGTTGTCCGTCACCGTAGAGCCCGCCGCGACTCGACGCCTGTTGGAGCCCAGCATGCTTCGCGAGGTGGTGCTGCACGCGCTGGCGCATGTGCCCGTGGACGTGAGGCTTGAGGACGCCAAGATGGAGCAGTTGGAGCGAGCCTGGAATCTTCAGGCGGCGCTCAAGGAGGCTCTCGCTCCGTACGGTGCCAACAAGAGCAACTGCTGGGTGACGGCTTCGAAGATCTCGGCCCGCAAGCGTCCGCTGCTCATCCCCGTGCGCGACAACGTGGTGGGCAGGGCGCTCGGCCCTGCCGCGCTCAAGAGCGCGGGGGTGTACTGGCAGCTCATGGCCGACGCGCTGAGGGATACCGCCGTGCAGGACGCGCTTGTGGAGGCTCAGAAGAGGGTCGAGACCTGCGTCGTCACCGGCAAGTGGGGCAGCAAGGTAGGCACGGAGCTGGGGCCGGTAGAGCTCGAGACCAACCCGATGCGCCTCATCGACGTGGCGCTGTGGATGGCGCACGCCAAGGGGAAGGCCGTGCCACTTGAGCCTGAGGAGACCGTGACCGAGTAGGCGTTGTGGGGCGACGCTGCTCTTGTGCACGACACGGGGACCGCCGTACACTGTCCGTACGTTGCCCCGGTGGCGAGAGGAGCCGTGCCATGTCAACCGACACCACTCAGCCCAAAAAGGACCAGCGCTTCGAGTTCCGCACCAGTACCGCGGACCGCGAGCTGTTCGCGCGCGCGGCCGACGCGGTGGGCACCCCCATCTCTACCTTCGCCAATGAGCAGTTGCGCATCGCCGCGCTGCGGGTGCTCGCCGATCGCACCGAGTTTGTGCTCTCGCCCGTCGAGGCGGCGTTGTGGGATGAGATGTGTGAGCGCCCCGCCCGTGACTTGCCCGATGTGCGCGCGCTGCTTGCCCAGCCAAGCACCTTCGTCGACGAGTAGGCGGATCGCATGACCACGCCACCCGCAGGTGAGGGTGCGGGGATCCCGCCGTCGTACGTCGTTCCCTCCCTGCTGCGCAGGGATCATGTGCTCGAGGGCTTTCGCTCGCGTTCGGCGGAGCAAACCCAGTGGCTCGTCGGGCAAACTGTCGGATCCCACGGCGGGGGCTTCACCCGCACATTCGTGGTGGTCGAGAGCGGAGCCAGCGACGTTGTCGCGTACTACGCGTGGACCATGGCGGGGCTCGGCTTTGAGGCGGCGCCCGTGCGTGCGGCAACGGGGGGCGGACGGCATCCCGTGCCCGTCGCACTGCTTGCGCGCCTCGCCGTCGACGAGCGGCACGAGGGACGCGGGCTTGGAAGAGCGCTCCTGCGGGATGTGGTCGCGCGTACGATCGACGTCGGGAGTCGCATCGGCTGTCGTGGGCTGCTGGTGCACTGTGAGACCGAGCAGGCGCGCGAGTTCTACCTGCGCCACCTGCCCTCGTTCGAGCCGAGCCCTAGCGACCCGATGCACCTGGTGCTGCTCATCAAGCATCTGAGACGGGCTGTGGGGTAGCGGCGACTTGGGCGCGGCAGTGCGCCCCTGGGTCACCTCGGAGCCGTGCCAGACTTCGAGCATGGATCAGAACTCGGCTACCCCGGCCGCGGCTGACGAGTCGCGCGCAACCGGCGTCAAGACCATTGGTCCGGTCGTTTGGCTGCTGATTTTCGCCTGGGGGTTCCTGACTCCGACGCTCGCCATGTACGCCGTGGGCTACTCGCACGGAAACTATCTCATCAGTGTTCTCGTGTTCGTCCTGATTCTGGGCGCCACTATTGTGTTCTTCCTCCCCAAGGGCTCCCTGTTCATCTCCAACAAGGCGGTGGGGCTCGCGGCGCGGATCGCGCTCAGTGCGGGGCTGGTCGCGCTGCTCGTCGTGAAGGGGCTGCCCGTGTGGGCCGTCGTGTATGGCGTGCTCGCGGTCGCCCTGCTCGTGGCCGTTCGGCGCATTCCCGCCACCCTTGCTGCGCCGGCCGCCTCGGAGTAGCCGGTGGCGGTCGCGCTTCGCCGGGTGCGCGTGCCTGCGTCGCGGAGCGCCGCTAGGTCAGGAGGCGTCGCCCTTGATCGCGCCCACTCCGCCGGCCGCAGCGCACCTGATGATGGATCGAGCGCCACTCGTCTTGTCCCACGCGGCCTCGCCAAAGCCCGAAGCGCCGGCTGCGGCGGTCTGCACGGCCTGCATCACGATCTTGGCCACCTTGCTTTGCGACTTCTCACCGAGCAGCATTCCGAAGACGAGCGGCCTGGCACGCTCCGCATCGCGCACCTCGATCCCGTGCAGCTCCGTGGCGGCGAGCACGTACAGGGCGCTGCTCGCAAACACGCGCGGATCGCTACAGGTACGGGACGTGGACCTCACGGTGGTGGCGTTCAGCGTGTGGACCGAGTCCACGCGCAACGCGGAGGTACGGGCTCTCGTCGCGCGCAACGACGACGCGGTACGTGCGTGTGTAGCCGACGCGCTCACTCGATGGCGTGATGCGGGGAGGCTCGCACCCGAAGCCGATGTTGCGGCGCTCGCAACCGTATTCTTTGCGACGGTGCCGGGGCTGCTGGTGCAGTCGCACGTGCTTGGCTTCGGGGACTGGGGCGCGCCGCTGGACGAGCTCGAGGCGCTGTTGACTGCCGCGGCGCCGCGGACGTAGGTGAGGGCTTGCGGCCCGGTGGCGTCGAGTTGTTGAGACGGTAGCGTCGTCGATAGTCGATAGTCGATAGTCGATAGTCGAGAGCGGGGACAACGATGTCAGGCTTCGCAGTCGTCGACCTGGAGACCACCGGGTTCGCCTACAACCACACGGACCGCGTGCGCCCACGGCCGTGTCCAAGGGGTACTCGTACACCTTGAGGATCTGCTTCATCATTACGGCCATCTGAATCCCGCGCCTTCACGCGGCGTCCAGGTGATCTTCGCCCATGCCCCTCCGGGCAAAGTGCCGCAGGCTCGCAATGCATGGAGTCGGTGGTTGATCGGGAATCGGCGCCCCTTCGGTGGGTTACGGCTTGTGACGCTTGATGTCCACTAAAGCACTTGGCTGTGACAGGTCGTGGCCGATGGTCAGGGTGACCAACGTGGCGTCCACATCCAAGACCACAACCCCGCCCAGGTCGCTGCCGCCGACCTGTGAGGTTGGCAGCTTGGGCAGTTGTTCCCACACGTGCCGGCGGACCCTGGCCCGGACCACCTCGATCCGCTTTAACGCCGCCGGCGTCAACTCGTCCAGGGCACGCCACACCGTCGGTGCCGATGCGACCGGCCCGAGCACCTGACCTTGGTGGCGCAGCACGTGGATGTCGCCGATCGCCTCACCACCGTCGGCCAGCATCACCGCCATATCAACCAGTACCTGGCCCCGTTGATGAACGGGAACGAACGAGCGTCTCGCGATGGCCCTGCCCAGGTCCTTGGTCAGCCCGGTCCGGTCGGTCAGCAACCCGACCGCGATGCTCCCGGCATGGGTCACCACACCCGTTCCGTCAGCGGACACGGATAAGGCGGGCAAAGAAGTCGGTGGAAGCGGAAACCCAGACCGGCTGGTGCTGTCCGGAGGGTGCCAGTACCTGTCTCGCGAAGTTGGCAGTGAACATGAACGGCTACAACTGCAGGGCGGAATCCAGCAACCAGAGCACCCGAGTGCTGTCTGGACGCCGCGTCGCGCCCGTCACAGTCCTGGTCAATAGGGGCTGCGGGCGTCAGACGCTGGGGACCGGCTCCTTGTTCGCCGCCTGAAGGCGCCTGTGCACGCGGGAGCGCCAGGTCAGCAGGATCCCGCCGAGTGCGGTGGACGTCAACGAACCGATGAGGATCGCCGCCTTGACGTGCGCGCTGTGCGGGGAGGTCGGGTCGAACGAGAGTTCGCCGATCAGCAGGGAGACCGTGAATCCGACGCCGGCCACGACGGCCACAGCGAACAGGTCCAGCCACTTCACGGTTGGGTCAAGGTTGGCCCCTGTGAGCTTCACGAGCAGCACCGTGGCCAGCAGGATCCCGATCGGCTTGCCGAACACCAGACCGAGGGCGACGCCCTGAGCAGCGGGGTCACTTGCGGCGTTTGCCAGGGCGTGCGGGCTCATGCTGACACCGGCTGCGAACAGGGCGAAGATCGGGACGGCAAGGCCTGCTGAGACGGGGCGCCAAAGGTGCTCGAGGTGCTCCGCGAGGCTCATGCGTTCATCCCCGCGGGCCAGTGCCGGGACGGTGAAGCCGAGGATCACGCCGGTAATCGTGGCTTGGATCCCGGAGGCGTGCATGAAGCCCCAGGCCGCGATCGCGAGCGGGACCAGCACCCAGGCGGTCATACCGCGTCGGCGGACGAGGACCGCGAAGAGCGTGATCGTGAGAAAGGCCGCTCCGAGCCAGGCGAACTTCAGGTCGTCGGCGTAGAAGATCGCGATGACCACGATTCCGAGGAAGTCGTCGACCACGGCAAGTGTGAGCAGGAACACACGCAGCGCGGTGGGCAGTCTTCTGCCGAAGATGCTCAGGACGGCGACGGCGAAGGCGATGTCGGTGGCCACCGGAATGGCCCAACCAGCCATCGCACCGCCTGCGCTTGTTGCGTTGATCAGCGCATAGATGGCCGCAGGTGCGGCCATGCCGCCAACCGCGGCGAGGATCGGGACGATCGCGGTGGAGGGTCGACGGAGTTGGCCGTCGACCATCTCCCGTTTGAGCTCGAGGCCGACCACGAAGAAGAAGATCGCCAGCAGACCGTCTGTCGCCCACTGGGCGAGGCTGAGGTTGAGATCCAGCGCGGCCGGGCCCACGACGATGTGGCCCAATGCGTGATACCCATTACCCCAAGGAGAATTGACCCAGACCAGTGCAACAACTGCGCCCGCGAGTAGCAAGATCGCACCGGTGTTCTCGGCGCGCAGGTCGACGGCGAAGCGGCGCTCGCCGCCTGGGGTCAGGCGGCTAAACAGGTTCTGTGGTCGCCTGGTCATGCGCGTCTCCCAGATGGGGTGCGAGGCGTTTGGGCTGGGGGGGTCCCGGCAGGCACCTCTTCGGTCGGTGTCAGAGGCACGTGCACGCGGCCGAGGGCAACCTGGTCAAGGGCGGCGCGGACGACGGCAAGGCGCGCGTGCACACTCGCATCCTTGGGGCGCATGGAGATCTTGACGGCGATGCGCAGCACATCACCGGCCGCCCGGAGCGTCGCCGAGATCTCGTCGGGACCCAGCAGCGAGGCCGACGACGCCGCAAGCGCAAAATCGTCACCGCGCGGCGGGATGTGCGCGTCGCTCCAGGCCGGTCCCCACGGCGTGCGGACATCGCTCGCACCCGAGAACACGAGGGCGCGCAGGACCCCAGCCTCGACCGCCGCCTGCACGTGCTCGACCGCGGTCTGCGCGCTGCGGCCTTCGATCGCCGAGCGACCCCAGTTGATGCTCAGACCGAGTTGGTCAGCGCCGCCGCCGACTGTACCGACCGCGGCGATCTCGTCCTCGATCGGTAAGAAGCCCTTGGCCGCGATTTGCCCCGGAATGAGGGCGTCGCAGTGCTCGACCAGCACCTGTGCACCCGCGAGGTCCCACGCCAAGATCTGATCGAGAGAGCGGGCGAACGCGTCCCGCGAGCCGCCCGCGGGCCCCGGCGCGCTGTGCACCTGGATGGCGACAACCCGACGCCGGCCGTGCTCGTCGGCAAGCCGCAGCGCGAGCTCCCGTGCCCGTGCGACGTCGGCCAGCGCGCGCGAGCGCCCCACCTCGTCGGCGGACGCGAGGCCGTACGCGGGCTCGGAGCCGAGCCGGCCCATGACCGTCGGGATGCACGTGACCAGCAGGTCCCACGCGGGCTGCACATTCCGCGCGATCCACGAAGGTTCGAGCGAGGGTGCGTCCTCGAGCGGGAGAGGCAGCTCGAGACCGCCCACATCGAGTTCGGCGACGCCTGCGTAGAACGTCTCCTCGGCCGCAGGGTCTGTGGGCGCCATCGCGTAGGCGCCCAGCAACAGGTCAGCGTGTGTGGCCATGGTTCCTCCGTCGTTTAGACAAAGTGCTGAGGCTCCCCGGTCATCGAGCCCGGTCGCGACACCGGAACGATTCCTGGGGCACTCGGGACCGGTTGACGAGCCCGAGCATTGAAACTACTATTCCATAGGACGGAAGTAAGTTCCACCCAGCGGACCGGCATCGAAGCGAGCCAACTCTTCGCGAAGATGCCCCGGGTGTCCGTCGGTACGCAGGATCTCGACGCATCAAGATCATCGGCAACACCAGGCGCTCACAATTGAGTGAGCCGAAAGAGGAGTCCAGAATGACACGAAACAGAGTTGTTTCGGCAACACCAGGCGCTCACACGAATGAGCCGAAAGAGGAGTCCAGAATGAGACGAAACAAAGTTGTTTCGATCGCCGCGTTGGTCGGGGCGACCGCACTCGCACTTGCGGCGTGCAGCGCTGGCGCGCCAGCCGCCACCCCCAGTGGGTCCAGCACTACGGCCGCTGCTCCGGTCGCGACGACGGTGTTCAAGGTGGCGTTCAACCAGCCCGAGACGCACCCGGAGTACATCGCCCTCAAGGCGATGGGTGAGCGCCTCAAGCAGCGCACGAACGGCGCCTACAGCATAGACGTGTTCCCGAACGAGACCCTCGGCGCGCAGGCGGACACCATCCAGTCGGTCCAGTCCGGCACCATCGCCATGTCCGTGATTGGCGGTTCGCTACTCGAGAGTTTGAATCCCGACTTCGTGGTCTTCGACCTCCCGTACGTCTTCACCTCGCAGGCTCAGCAGCGCGCGGTGACGAACGACCCGGCGGTCGTCTCGGGTCTCTATTCGTCGCTTGACAGCAAGGGCGTGCATGTGCTTGGCGCGTTCTACGGCGGGGTTCGCAACGTATACAACAAGACGAAGCCGATCAACACGCCTGCGGACCTCGCGGGGATGAAGATTCGCGTCATGCAGTCCGATACGAACATCGAGATGATGAAGCTCATGGGCGGCACTGGTACCCCGATGGGCCAGGGTGACGTCTACACCGCGATCCAGTCGGGCGTGCTCGACGGCGGCGAGAACAACGAACTCATCTACTCGACCCTCAAGCACGACGAGATCGCGCCGTACTACAGCTACACGCGCCACCTCATGGTTCCGGACTACCTGATTATCAACCCGGAGATCTTCAATGGGATGCCTGCCGCGGACCAGAAGATCTTCCAGGAGGAGCTCGTCAAGGCGATCGACCAGGAGAACACCGAATTCGGCGCCCAGGTCGATGCCGCCATCACGGCCGCCAAGGCTGCCGGTGCGAAGTTCAACGAGGTCGATACTGCGGCGTTCCAGAAGGCTGTCGCGCCGCTGACTGAGTCGAAGCTCACTGACGATGTCACCCGCAAGATCTACGCGCAGGTCCAGGCCGCCGCGAAGTAACCGACCGACCGTAGCCGAAGAGGTCCTCCAACATGAATGCTTTCAAGAATGCCTTGGATCGCATCCTGACGTGGGTGTGCGTAGCGCTGTTCGCGGTGCTCGTCGTCGATGTCTCGTACCAGGTCTTCGTGCGTCAGGTGCTGAACCAGCCGAGCGGCTGGTCCGAGGTGCTGGCGACGTACCTATTCATCTGGTTGGGCCTCTTCGGGTCGGCGCTTATGTTCGGCGAGAGGGGCCACATCGCGGTCGACTTCGCTGTGCGCAAGCTCCCCGAAAAGGTTCAGATCGTGGTCGCGGTCATCGTCCAACTCGCAATCCTCACCTTCATCAGCCTTGTGCTGGTGTGGGGGGGGTTCCGGGTGGTCGGCCTGTCCTGGGATCAGAACCTGCCGGGCTTGCCGGTGAACGTGGGCCCGCTCTACCTGGCGTTGCCGATCTCCGGCATCGTCACGGTCTTCTACACCCTTTACCACCTGGTCCGGATCGTGACGGGCGCCGAGCGCGCCGTCAATCTGGACGCCGAACCTGAGCTTCTGTAGAAAGGGGCTGACACATGGATTCCGCAGCAATTGCAGGTCTGATCCTGGTCGTAGGCATCGCTGTGTTCCTCCTCATGGGGGCTCCGATCAGCGTCGGCGTCGGCCTTTCGGCGATGGCGGCGCTGTTCGTCATCCTGGGCGTGCAGAACGGCGTTCTCACCTCGGCTCAGCGGGTTTACGGGGGGATCAATTCCTTCCCCTTGCTGGCCATCCCGTTCTTCGTCCTGGCTGGCGTAATCATGAACAACGGGGGGATAGCCGTCAGGTTGATTGGCGCCGCCAAGGTGATGGTGGGCAAGATGCCTGGCTCGTTGGCCCAGACTAACGTGGCGGCCAATGCGCTCTTCGGTGCTGTCAGTGGGTCGGCTGTCGCGGCTGCGGCGGCGATCGGGTCCACGATGGGCCCGCTGCAGGCCAAGGAGAAGTACGACAAGAACTTCGCGGCCGCGGTCAACATCGCTTCGGCGCCGTCGGGGATGCTCATTCCGCCAAGCAACCTGATGATCGTGTACTCGTTGGTCTCGGGCAGTTCGATCGCGGCGATGTTCGTCGCGGGGTACATCCCCGGCCTGTTGTGGGCAGGTGCCTGCATGGTGGTCGTGTATCTCTATGCCCGCAAGCGGCCTGAACTCAAGAGCACCGGCAGGATCGGTTTCGGCGCGGGTGCCAAGATCATGCTCGAGGCGGCGCCAGCGTTGCTGCTCATCGTGGTGGTGATCGGCGGCATCCTCGCTGGCATCTTCACCCCGACCGAGGGCTCCTGCATTGCGGTGGTCTACTCGTTGGCCTTGTCGTTCATCTACAGGTCCATCAAGGTCAGGCAGTTGCCGGGAATGCTTATGGACGCTACCCGGACCACAGCCGTGGTGATGTTCCTGATCGGCGTCTCGTCGATCATGGGCTTTGTGTTGTCCTTCGCGAAGATCCCGGCATTGGTCTCGTCGGCGATGTTCGGGCTTAGCAGCAACCCTGTGATTCTGCTGCTCATGATCTCGGCCGTACTGCTGGTGGTCGGGTGCTTCATGGATCCGACGCCCGCAGTGCTGATTTTCACGCCGATCTTCCTGCCGATCGCGATGAGTTTCGGGATCAACCCCGTGCACTTCGGAATCATAATGGTGTTCAACCTCTGCATCGGCACGATAACCCCCCCGGTAGGCCCGGTCCTGTTCATCGGGGTTAAGGTGGCGGGACTCAGGATTGAGGACGTCTTCCGGCGCCTGATGCCGTTCTTCGGCGTCCTCGTCGTGGTCTTCCTGTTTGTGTTGTTCGTGCCCAGCCTGTCGATGTGGCTGCCGACCACTCTCGGGCTCGTCAAGCCGTAAGCAAGCGGCCGCTCGATCAACCCAACACCGAAAGGCTTGTTATGGAACAGCGTTACGCTACCAGCCCTGAGCACGTCCCCGGCATGGACAGCGATGAATTGCGGCGCCGTTACCTCGTCCAGGGGCTCTTCGTCGCCGACGACGTGAACGCCGTGTACACGCACCACGACCGCGTGGTGCTGCTCGGCGCGAAGCCGGTCACCGGTCCGGTTGCCTTGCCGACCTTTCCCGAGATCCGCAGCGAGTTCTTCTTCGAACACCGCGAGGCGGGCATCGTCAACGTAGGCGGCATCGGCACGGTGACGGTCGACGGGACCGCATACCGGCTCGAGCATGCGTCGTGCCTCTATGTAGGCCGCGGTGCGGTGGACGTGACCTTCGGGTCCGAGAACCCGACGGGCGAGGCGGGCCCCGCTCGCTTCTACGTCGTCTCAGCACCCGCGCACACCGCGTACCCGACGACGCTCGTCGAGGCAGGCGCAGGGAACGTTCGCGAGCTCGGTGACGCGCTCACGTCGAACCGCCGCACTCTCAATCAGTACATCCACGAGAACGGTGTCCGTAGTTGCCAGGTCGTTATGGGCGTCACGACGCTCCATCCCGGCAGCATGTGGAACACCATGCCTGCGCACACGCACGACCGCCGGATGGAGGCGTACCTCTACTTCGACCTGCCTCCCGAGGCGCGCGTCGTCCACCTCATGGGCGAGCCGAGTGAGACGCGTCATCTCGTGGTCGCCAACGAGGAAGCGACAATCTCACCCAGCTGGTCGGTGCACTCGGGAGTCGGCTCGGCGAGCTACAGCTTTGTGTGGGCCATGGCCGGAGAGAACCAATCTTTCGACGACATGGACGGCTTTGCGATCACGGAGATGCGCTAACCTACCCGACACGACAACGAAAGGACAGGTTAAGGACCATGGACATCAAAACTGCACCGCTCCATGCCGCCGCCGGCGACGCTCCGACTGCCTCTGGCGTGGGTGTGGCGACGGCCTCTGGCGTGCGTGTAGCGACGGCCTCCAACGCGAGCGAGAAAACCCTGCTCGTGCTCGAGGCGGTGCTGAGCCACGACCGCTTCACCGACGTCGTCAGTGCCTCGGGCCTCGCCAAGGCGACCGTGCACCGTATCCTCGCGACGCTCATCGAGAGCGGGTTCGTCACCGCGTCCGAGGCGGACGGCTACCTACCCGGACCGAAGATCCTCGCATTGGCGGGGCGGGCGCTCCAACGGATCGATATTTCCGCCATCGCGCAGCCCTTCGTCGACGCCCTCGTCGACAGGGTCCACTGCACCGTGCACGTTGGTGTGGTTAACGGTGACGAGATCGTCTATCTGATCCGTAGCGACTCCGACAAGCCCTACCAGATGCCCTCTCGCGTCGGGCTGTCGATTCCCATGCACTCGTCGGGCATCGGCAAGGTCGTGCTCGCCGGGTACACCGATGGCGCCCTGGAGCAGTTCGTCGCACGGGCCGGGCTTCCGTACCGGACAGCGCACACGATCACCTCGCTCGAGGGCCTGAGGTCCGAGATTCACATGGTCCGGCAGTCGGGCTACGCGCTCGACCGCGAGGAAAACGTCCCTGGGGTTGGCTGCGTGGCAGCGCCCATTCGGGACCACACCGGCGCGGTCAAATACGGCCTGAGCGTCTCCACTCTCTTGCTCGAGCACACCCCTGAGCAGATCGAGGCCATGTCTCGCGACGCGATCGAGACGGCCGACGAAATTTCCCATGCCCTCGGCTGGAGACCCTGAGCACACCGCCCGGCACCGCACTGACCGAATAAACGACCCCGAAGGAAGCCCGCCATGAGCGTAGCCACCACACCCGCCGAGTTTGCCCACAGCCTGCTGGGCCTGGAGGGCAAGACGGCTGTCGTCACGGGAGCGAGCCAGGGCATCGGCCTGGCCATCGCCGAGACGCTCGCAAAGGCCGGCGCCGACATCATCGGAGTCAGTTACGACATGTCGGACGGCCCCAGCGATGCACGCACGGCCGTCGAGGCTCAGGGGCGGACGTTCACGCCACTGCGTGCGGACTTCTCGGTGCGCGCGGAGGTCACGAAGCTCGCCGCGGACCTCGCGGGGCGCAACGTCGACATCCTCGTGAACAATGGCGGCACGATCCGCCGTACCCCCGCCGCAGTCCACTCCGACGAGGACTTCGACTACGTCATGGACGTGAACCTGCGCGCCACCTTCATCCTGTCCCGTGAGGTGGGTCGCACGATGCTCGAGCGCGGCTCGGGAAAGATCGTCAACTCGGCGTCGATGCTCAGCTTCCAGGGTGGCATCAATGTGCCTGGCTACACCTCCTCTAAGTCCGCGATCGCCGGCCTCACGAAGGCGCTCGCCAACGAGTGGGCCGCAGGCGGAATTAACGTCAACGCGGTCGCACCCGGCTACGTCGCCACGGCAAACACCCACGACCTGCGCCAGGACGCCGCGCGCAGCAAGTCGATCCTCGACCGGATCCCCGCTGGCCGGTGGGCAGAGGCCGACGACATCGCGAGGGTCGTGCTCTTCCTCTGCTCGCCCATCTCGTCCTACGTGAACGGCGCGATCCTGCCCGTCGACGGTGGGTGGCTCGCGCGCTAGACGGCGCCGGCCCCTGCTCTACCTCTCATTTGGAAAGGCCTGAAGTGAAGATCGTCATTACCGAGTGCGACCACGACGCGTTCGACATCGAGCGTGCTGTGACGGACGGGGCTGGCGCAGAATTCGTCATCTCGCAGTCCCGCAATGCCGACGAGTTGATAGCCAATGCCTATGGCGCCGAGGGCATCCTCGTGCAGTACGGCCAGATCACTGCCGAGGTGATGGACGCCCTGCCGGAGCTCAAGGCCATCGGCCGGTACGGAGTCGGCGTCGACTCCGTAGATGTCGCAGCAGCGACGGCGCGAGGGATCGCGGTGTGCAACGTTCCCGACTACGGTACGGAGGCCGTCTCCGACCACGCCATCGGCATGGCGCTGGCCGCCGCCCGCGGGATCCCGCGGCTCGACCGTGGGGTGCGCGCTGGGGCATTCGACCTCGTGGCAGTTCGTCCGCTTTATCAGACGCGCGACAGGATCTTCGGTGTGATCGGGCTGGGCCTCATCGGCACGGCCACGGCGCGCAAAGCCGCGGGCCTCGGCTATCAGGTCATTGGCTACGACATCGCCGCCGACCCGAACGCCGAGACGTTTCGCGGCGTGCGGTCGGTGAGCCTCGACGAGCTGCTCGAACGTTCTCAGGTGATTTCGCTTCACACCCCGTTGACCGAGCAAACGCGCGGGATGATCGGCACCGAGCAGTTCGCGCGCATGCGCTCGGATGCGATCCTGGTCAACACGAGCCGCGGAGGGGTCGCCGACACCGACGCCCTGGTCGAGGCACTGCGATCCGGCACGATTCTGGGCGCTGCGATCGACGTGCACGAACAGGAGCCGCTTCCCGCAGATCACCCGTTGACCACGTTTGACTCCGTCGTCCTGACGCCGCATCTTTCCTGGTATTCCGAGGAATCCTACGCCGAACTCAAGCGGCGCACGGTCGAGAATGTCGTCGAGGTCTGTGCAGGGCGCGCCCCGCGCAACATCGTCAATCCGGAGGTTCTCGGGACCCCCGGTCGCAATGAGGCGTGCGTCACGACGTACGCCGTGACGGGGGCCTGACGTGACCGAACTGACCGAGATGACCGCGGCCGTGTGGACAGGCACGGATGCCGTCGACACCCGTCAGGTCCCGATGCCCGAGGTGCCCGAGGGTTGGGCCCTGGTGCGCATTGCCTATAACGGCATTTGCGGCACCGACCTATCGATCCTGCACGGTAAGCATCCGCGTGCCCAGGCTCCGCTGATCATGGGGCACGAGATGTCTGGCTGGATCGAAAAGGCGGGTGCCTCCGGCCCCGCCGTCGGCGCGCTCGTCGTCGTTGAGCCTCTGTTGTCGTGCGGGGACTGCAAGTCCTGCCGAGACGGCCACGCACACGTGTGCCGCAACCTTGGCCTGTACGGCATTGACACTCCCGGGGGCATGGCCGAATACGTCGCGCTGCCCCCCGAGGTTCTTCACGTGGTTCCCGAGGGCGTTGACCCGCGGACCGCTTCGCTCGCCGAGCCGCTCGCCGTGGCGGTCCACGCCGTCACGCTTTCGGGGATGAAGAAGGGTGACACCGTCGCCGTCTATGGCGCGGGCCCCATCGGAGTGCTCACGGCCCTCGTCGCGAGGCATGAGGGTGCTGGTTGCGTCGTCATCACTGAGCCAAGCGCATGGCGCCGGTCCGTTGTCGAGGGCATGGGCTTCACCGTCGTGCCCGAGGGACAGACGATGGCCGAGACGCTCGCCCCGTTCACGGATGGCGAGGGCGCGGACACGACATTCGACACCGCCGCCCACCCGAGCGTGGCCGCCGAACTGACCGATGTGACAAGGGTGCTGGGCCGGATCGTCGTCGTCGGCGTCTACAAGGCTCCGGCCCCAATCGACTTGCGCGCCGTGTGCTTCAAGGAGCAGACGATGGTCGGGATCCGGGTCTACACCACCCCCGACGTCGTTCGAGCGATCGAACTCATTGCTGCCGACGCCCTCGGGCTGGCCGCGTTCCCCACCAAGGCCTTCGGGCTGGACCAGGTCAGCGCCGCGTTCGACGCGGCCACCTCCGGGCAGGACTGCCTCAAGGTCCTACTCACTCCCCTTCCCGGAAAGACAGACGCATGAGCACCCCCTTCGACCTCACCGGACGCACCGCGCTCGTCACCGGGGGTGGACGCGGCCTTGGCGCCGGAGTCACCCGCGCGATGCTCGATGCAGGAGCCGACGTCATCGTTTACGGACGCAGCGAACTGCCCGCCGACCTGGTGGAGTACGCGGCCGAGCGCGGCAGGAAGCTCGACCTCTACTCCGTCGACCTCGGCGACGGCGACGCGATCGCAGAGGTGTCTGCCCGCGTGCTGGCCGAGCGCCGGGTCGACATTCTCGTCAACAACGCGGGCACGCAGGAACGCCACCCCGCCGTGGATTTTCCGCTCGAGTCCTTCGATCGGGTGATGGATGTCAACCTGAGGTCCGTCTTCCAGCTGTGCCAGATCTTTGGCCGTCCGATGCTTGAGCGCGGCGACGGAAAGGTCATCAACATGGCCTCCCTCCTGTCGTTCCAGGGCGGGTTGACCGTGCCGGCCTACGCGGCCAGCAAGGGAGCCGTTGCCCAGCTCACTAAGGCGCTGTGCAACGAGTGGTCCAGCAAGGGCGTCAACGTCAACGCTGTGGCTCCCGGGTACATGGCGACCGAGATGAACACCGCGCTGCTGGCCGACCCGGCACGTCTCGAACAGCTCTCCGTGCGCATTCCGGCCGGTCGCTGGGGCGAGCCGGAGGACATCGGCAACGTCGTCGTGTTCCTTGCTTCCGATGCCGCTGCCTATGTGCACGGCCAGGTACTCGCCGTCGACGGCGGTTGGCTCGCTCGGTAGGGTTGCGGCCGTTCAGCCGGTCGGTTCCGACCGGGCCCTGAGGAAGTCTTCGACCTCCAGCAGGTGGGTAGCCATCCGGACCTTTGCCCGCTCGGGGTCGCCGTCGGTGACTGCGGCGAGCACCGCTTCGTGCTCGTGTTGAGTGCGCTGGTCCGCGCCTGCGTCGGCGATGCCACGCCAGAGCCGGTGTCGCGCGGTGCGGCCGGCCAGGGCCTCGATGAGTGCTGCCAGGACGGGGTTGCCAGCGGCGTCGGCGATCGCCCGGTGAAAGGCGATGTCGGCCTGCAGAAGCCTTTCGTGGTCGACGTCTGCCGATGCACCGCCGGGGGAGCCGGCGAGCACATCGGCCGCGTCTTCGAGCGCTGCACTGGCGCGGCCGAGGGCCGACTGAGACTCCCCGGCGTTCGAGGCGGCGAGGCCCGCAGCCTCGGTTTCGAGCACTCGGCGCACAGCGTGAACAGGTAGCGCGTGCCCGGCGCTTTGCAGCTCGATCACCAGACCGAGCGGGGCGACGAGCAGGCTCGGATCGAGCGTGGTGACGTAGGTGCCGTCACCTTGCCTAGACTCCACGACTCCTAGCACCGACAGCGCGCGGACGCCCTCGCGGAGCGACCCGCGGGACACGTCGAGACGCGCGGCGAGTTCCTTCTCGACCGGTAACCGGTCGCCAGGGGTCAGTTCGCCGTCCAGGATCATTTGCGTGATCCCATCGACCACGTGATCGGGGCGCGACATACGAGGAGTATCCCCGACTGCCGGTGGTCTGTCAGTGCTCACGCCGACTCGGAGGCTAGCCGATCGGCCCAGTAGCTGCCGTGAGGGAAGCTGAACTCGGCCACCGACTCCGGGCGCATCTGCGTTGAGTACCCAGGCTGGGTGGGCAGAGTGTAGGCCGCGTTGGCGACAACGCACGGGTCGGTGAAGTGCTCGTGAAGGTGATCAACATACTCGGTGATGCGACCCTCGCGGGAGCCGGACACGGCGACGAAGTCGAGCATCGACACGTGTTGGACCATCTCGCACAGGCCGACCCCGCCCGCGTGCGGGCACACGGGGACGTTGAACTTCGCGGCCAGCAGCAGCACGGCGACAATCTCGTTGATGCTCGCGAGGCGCCCGGCGTCGAGTTGGCAGAAGTCCAGAGCGCCGGCCTGCATGAACTGCTTGAACATGACCCGGTTGTGGCAGTGCTCGCCGGTGGCGACGCCGATCGGCGCGATGGCACGCTTGATGGCGGCGTGGCCGAGGATGTCGTCCGGGCTGGTGGGTTCCTCGATCCACAGCAGGTCGAACGGGGCGAGCGCTTTGGTCCAGGCGATCGCCTGGTCGACATCCCACACTTGGTTCGCGTCGATCATCAGGATGCCTTCTGGACCGATGACGTCCCGCGCGATGCCGCAGCGGCGGATGTCGTCCTCGAGGCTCGTCCCGACCTTAAGCTTGATGTGGCGGTAGCCCTCGTCGACGGCCTCCTGGCACAGGCGACGGAGCTTGTCGTCGCTATAGCCGAGCCAGCCCGCCGACGTCGTGTAGCAGGGGTAGCCCGTCGCCTCGAGCTCGGCAATCCGCCCAGCCTTGCCCGCCTCCTTGGCCCGGAGCAGGGCGATCGCCTCTTCGCGGGTAAGCGCGTCGGACAAGTAGCGCAGGTCTGCGACATCGACGAGTTGTTCGGGTGTCATGTCGGCAAGCAGGCGCCAGACCGGCTTGCCCGCGAGGCGTCCGGCGAGGTCCCACACCGCGTTCATCACCGCAGACAGGGACAGGTGGACGACGCCCTTCTCTGGCCCGAGCCAACGGATCTGGGTGTCCGAGGTGAGGAGCCGGTAAACCGCGCCGATGTCGGCGGCCAGCGCCTCGACGTCCATCCCCACCAGGTGGGCGGCCTGCTGGCTGGCGGCCATCGCGACGATGTCGTTGCCGCGGCCCGTGGTGAAGGTGATGCCATGCCCGGCGAGGGGTGCCCCGTCAGGGCCGTCGCCGTCGGTGCGGAGCACGACGTAGACGGCCGAATGGTCGCCGTCCTTGTTCATGGCGTCCGAACCGTCGGCCGTCAGCGACGTGGGAAAGCGGACGTCCTCGATCTCGACTGCGGTGATCTTCATCGTGCTCTCCTCGCGTACGGACGTGGTGTGTATGCCCCATCGTAGGTCATTCATCAGATGAATAGTGGACTTCAGGCACATTTACCGCGGATCGAGGTGCTGTAGAGTGCTTAAAGAGCGGATCTCTGGAGGTCCGTCCTCCGGTCCTGAGGAGGGCAACACATGGCTGAAATCAGCGAGCCGTACCGGGTCGGACTGACCGCAGACTGCGCCGAGCCCGACGGCATGACCATTTTCGGCGACGTCGGCCTCGAGCGGCTCACTGCTGCGGGACTGACCTGGGAGGTCATGCCTCCGATCGTCGGCCACCTGCCGAACGCGGGTGACCTGGCTGGGTACGACGCCGTGCTGTCGTTTGGTCACCTCCACTTCACTCGGGATGTCGTCTCCGCTGCCCCGCAGCTCAAGCACATCGCGCGATACGGGGCCGGGTACGACGGGATCGACCTTGAGGGGCTCGCGGATGCCGGTGTTGTCGTAACCAACACTCCTCTAGCCGTGCGACGGCCGCTCGCCCTTGCCGCGCTGACGATGGTGCTCGCGCTCGGCCACAGACTGGTCGAGAACCACGTCGCAGCCACCGGAGGTCGATGGACGGACCGCGGCAACTACCGCGGTGCTGGTGTGTCCGGCCGCACGATCGGCATCCTCGGGCTAGGCGGCGTCGGCTCCGATGTGGTGCGTTTGGTCGCGCCGCTCGGGGTCCGCGTGATCGCCCCAGACCGTCCCGGGTCGCGGGAGGCTGCGGCGGCGCTTGGCGTCGAGCTCGTCGACATCGACCGCCTCGCGGCCGAATCGGACTACGTGGTGGTCACCGCAGCGCTGACTCCCTCCTCGTACCACCTGGTTGGCGAGCATTTCCTTGCCGCCATGAAGCCGTCGTCGTACCTAGTGAATGTGGGACGCGGGTCGCTGGTCGACCAGGTGGCGTTGACGGCGGCGCTGCGCGCAGGAAGCATCGCGGGCGCAGGGCTCGACGTGCTGGAGCAGGAGCCCCCGGCGGCGGACGAGCCCCTGCTGCACATGGACAACGTCATCGTCACCCCGCATGCGCTGTGCTGGACGGACGACTTTACGAAGGGGGTAGCGACGAGCGTCATCGAGGCGATCATCGACGTCGCGCAGGGCCGGCGGCCCGAGCACGTGCTCAACCCGCGCGCCGCCCAGGGGCTGCGGCCTAAGGTCTGAATTCTGCTGGGCCTGCCACGCTGCTGTACCTGCCGGGCCGTCGCTCCTCCTATCCTGGGCGCATGCCGGAACATAGGTTCGTGGCTGCGGGCGATCAGATCAACGATCAGGAGAGCACGATGTCGCAGAACTCTTCCCCGGTCGAGAGCGTCGACCGCGCCTTGCTCGCCATGCAGACCCTCGCCAGGGCGGGTTCGCGCGGGATGACCCTCGCCGAGCTCGCGGTGGCACTCGACCTCAACAAGACGACGGTGCACCGCGCCCTCGCCGCCCTGCGGTTCCGTGGCTTCGTCGCGCAGGAACCGTCCTCGGGTATGTATGTCCTCGGCCCGAGCGCGACCCAGCTCGCCGACGACTTCTTCAGCGACGAGAACCTTTCTGTGCTCTTGCATCCCGCCCTGATCGCCCTGTGCGGTGCCGTCCAAGAGCTCGTGCACCTCGGGGCGCTCACCGGCACCCAGGTGGTCTACCTCGACAAGGTGGAGCCGGACCGGTCAGTGCGGGTGTGGTCATCGATCGGCCGACAGAACCCGGCGGTCACGACCGCGTTGGGTCGAGCGCTCCTCGCCTACCGGGGCACTGACCGGTCGATGCTGGCGGGCTATGCGCGCGCCGCGGGCCGCGACACACCCGCCGAAGTTGAGCAAGTGTGGAACGCAGTGGAGCTAGCTGCCCTGCGCGGCTACGCGACGGAGGAGCAGGAGAACGAACCCGGCATCAGTTGCGTCGCGGTGCCGCTCATGCGCGCGGGCGTTGCGATAGCTGCGGTGAGCATCACGGCGCAGGCGGAACGGATGACTGCCGAGCGCATTGAGTGGCTGTACCGCCAGATGCTCGAGGTCTTGCCGCCGCTGTTGCCTGACGGCCTCATGCTGCCGGCCGAGGTCGCCCCGTCCGCGTAGTGCGATGCGGCGTCGTACGCGCCAGGGGGGTTGAGTCCGGGCGCGTTCCGTGGCATTCTTAGTTCCGTAGAGCGATACTAGCGTGTCGTCTAGCGGAATGGAATCACTAATGGACATCCTGTCAGCCCTGAGCGCGGCCCGGCTCGTTCCCGTTGTCGTCTTGGATGATGCCGCCGACGCCGATGCGCTCGCTGGTGCCTTGGTGGCTGGAGGCCTCCCAGTAGCGGAGGTCACCTTCCGCACCGCTGCGGCTCAAGACGCGATACGGGCGATGGCGGCTCGTGGCGACATCCTGGTGGGCGCAGGCACGATCCTGACTGTCGAGCAGGTCGACCAAGCGGTCGCCGCCGGTGCGTCCTACGTGGTCTCGCCCGGCCTGAGCCGCGCGGTCGTCGAGCGGTGCCAAGAGCTCGGCGTGCTCGCCCTGCCCGGCGCGGTCACCGCGACGGAGATCCAGGCAGCCCTCAAGTTCGGGCTCACCACTGTCAAGTTCTTCCCAGCAGGCACCTCGGGCGGCGCCGCGGCAATCGCCGCGCTCGCCGCCCCGTTCGTTGGGGTTCAGTTTGTGCCCACCGGCGGGGTAGGACCGAAGAACCTGCACGAGTATCTAGCCATCCCTTCCGTCGCCGCCGTGGGTGGCTCCTGGATGGTCCCCCGTGACCGCGTCAAGGCCGGCGACTTCGCCGGGATCACCGAGCTGACGGCCCAGGCGGTCGCCCTCGCAGCGCGCCCCTGACCAACGGACACACGACGAAGGACCATGACGATGACCGACAAAACCCTGACCATCCGGCCCGCCGCCGAATGCCGCTACGACGCGGTATCGCTCGGCGAGGTGATGCTTCGCCTCGACCCAGGTGAGGGCCGAATCCGCACCGCACGCTCCTTCCGTGCGTGGGAGGGTGGCGGGGAGTACAACGTGACCCGTGGCCTGCGTCGGGCCTTCGGCCTGCGCACCGCCGTGGTCACCGCGCTGGCCGAGAACGAGGTCGGACGCCTGGTCGAGGACCTTATCCTGCAGGGCGGGGTCGACACCCAGCTCATCCAGTGGGTGCCCTATGACGGCATCGGCCGCGAAGTGCGCAACGGCCTGAACTTTACCGAGCGTGGCTTTGGGGTCCGAGGGGCCGTCGGGGTCTCGGATCGCGGGCTGACCGCAGCGTCCCAACTCGCGCCCGGCGACGTCGACTGGGACCACCTGTTCGGCGAACTCGGCGTCCGTTGGCTTCACACAGGTGGTATCTTCGCCGCCCTCAGTGAGACGTCGGCCGACACAGTGCTCGAGGCCGTCAAGGCGGCCAAGAAGTACGGCACCATCGTTTCCTACGACCTCAACTATCGGCCCTCGCTGTGGCGCTCCATTGGCGGGCAGGCCAAGGCCCAGGAGGTCAACCGGGCCATCGCCCCTCACATCGACGTCATGATCGGCAACGAGGAGGACTTCACCGCGAGCCTCGGCTTCGAGGTCGAGGGAGTCGACGAGAACCTCTCCAGCCTCGAGATCGACGGGTTCCGGTCCATGATCGAGACCGCCGCTGCCGCCTTCCCGAACTTCCAGGTCATCGCGACCACCCTTCGCACCGTGCACAGCGCATCGGTCAACGACTGGGGCGCGCTCGCGTGGTCCCCCGCGTCCGGCCTAGTCGAGGCGACGCACCGCAAGCGTCTGGAGATCATGGACCGCGTGGGCGGCGGCGACTCGTTCGCCTCCGGCCTGATTTACGGCCTGCTCGACGGACAGCCCCTCGCGACCGCCGTCGAATACGGCGCAGCCCACGGGGCCCTCGCGATGACCACTCCCGGCGACACCACCATGGCCACCACGGCCGAGGTCCTCAAACTCGCGGGCGGCGGCGGAGCCCGCGTCGACCGCTAGCCTACGCATTCCCAACGCACACGACGCCCCCTAGGAGGCACGCATGACGCAGGACCTGACAGGACGACGCGCACTCGTGACCGGAGGTGGCGTCGGCATCGGCCGCGCCATCGCCCTTACCCTGGCACGGGCGGGCGCCGATGTGGCGCTCACCTACCGCTCGCATGACGGTAGCTCCGTTGCTGCGGAGATCGAGGCGCTCGGGCGTCGGTCAGGGGCCTTCGCGCTCGACGCGACCGACCAGGCCCAGGTGGACACCGTGATCGCCGCCGCGGCCGAGGCGCTCGGTGGCCCCATCGACCTGCTGGTCAACAACGCCGGCGGCCTCATCGGCCGGCAGACCCTTACGGAGATGACCGACGAGCACTGGTTCGCCGTCATCGACGTCAACCTTACGAGCACGTTCCGCGTGACGCGCGCCGTGCTCCAAGACATGCCAAACGGCGGCCGGGTCGTGTCGATCGGCTCGCAGGCTGGCGAGAATGGCGGCGGGCTGGGCGCCGTCGCGTATGCCGCCTCGAAGTCCGCGCTCGACGGATTCACGCGCGGTCTCGCCAAGGAACTCGGCCCGCGAGCGATCACCGTCAACTCCATTGCTCCCGGATTCATCGGCGACACCCCCTTCCAGGCGACCTTCACGCCGGAGGCCAGCCAGCAGGCCGCCATCGCCGCGACCGCCGTCAAGCGCGCCGGGTTGCCCGATGACGTTGCCGAGGCTGTCGCGTACCTTGCCTCCTCCGGCGCATCGTTCGTCACCGGCATCGTGCTCGACGTCAACGGCGGCGCCAACTTCCGCTGATCCCAGTCTGCGGGCGTCGGCGGGGCGGGGTGGACCCGGCCCGCCGTGCGCTCTACGGAGGAGTGGCCCGCCGTCCTCGTGGGGACGTTGGTAGCGCCACGCGACGAGGAGTTCGTTGGTATCGTCCGTCACCCCGCCGGTGACCACGGAGACGACCATGGGCTCGCTGGCGGGGGCGTACTCGAAGCAGAGCTTGGCCCAGGGCTGCGGCGTTGAGCAAGGACTCAGCGTTGAGGGGAGACCCCATGCAGGGTTGATGAAGAGGTCGCTGTGCGGTTCGGCCGTGACGCCGAGGGTGCTGACCGCCTCGTCCGCGAGTCACATGGAACCCGGGGACGGAGTGAGAGGGAAGGGCACGCCAGACGCTGCAGTCGTCGTCACCGCAACGGTCTCCTTCGGCGTGACCGGCTACTGACCGAGGCCCTCAGCGTCGGCTGTGGTGTCGTAGTAGAGCATGAGGGCCGCATTGTCGGCTGCCCCGTGGCCGGAAGCCGCGAGCCACCGGTGGACCTCGGAGACCGTGGTCGTCACCGGCAGCGGAATGTTCGCCGAGCGTGCGTAATCGCGTGCCGTCTCGAGGTCCTTGACCATGTTGCTGATCCGGCCGGTCGGCGTCAGGTCCACGTCGGCGAACTTCAGGAAGAACTCCTGGAGGACCCGCGAGTCGGCCCGGCCCCCCGTGAGCGCGGTGAGGACCTGTGCGGGTGCCAGACCCGCCGAGCGCACCATGGTGGCGGCCTCGGCCATGGCCCCGAAAGCACAACCGACGAGCACCTGGTTGACGAGCTTGACAAGCTGTCCGGAGCCTGCGGGCCCGAGATGGGTGATCGTGGCGGCGAGGTCGGTCAACGTCCGAGTGGCATCCGCCACGTCGTCATCGGTGCCACCGAGCATCAAGGTGAGCTCACCGCGGGCGACCGCTGGCGCACCCCCGGACAGAGGAGCGTCGACCCACCGCCCGCCGAGCCCGGTCACCCGGTCGGCGAAGGCGCGGGTCTGCGCCGGATCGATGCTCGACATGTCGACGATCAGCAGGTCGTCCACTGTCTGAGCCAGGATGCCGTCCGGCCCGAAGACGACCTTCTCGACCACCTCTGCGGTGTTGAGCGAGAGCACCACCACGTCGCAGGTGGACAGTTCGCTCGGTGAACTCGCTGGCCGGGCACCCGCGGCAGCGAACTCGTCCATGACGTCCTGGCGCACGTCGAAGACGGTGAGGTCGTGATGAGTGTCGAGGAGCCGCCGCGCGATCGCGGAACCCATCACCCCGAGTCCCACCAGCCCTGTCCTGTGGTCGTTTGTCATGTCATGACTCCTGATCGGCTCCGTCGTCGACTGGTGCCGCGCTTCGAACCCTCGCGTTCGGACGGCAGGGTTCGTGAGTGTTCCGATGCCCGAGACGGTCATCGCGGCCGTGCGGTCGCAGATCACGATAGCAGTGGGCTGAACGCGTGCCAAGATTCTGCACAGAGAATCCTGTCCCTTGCCGGTAGCCGGTAGCCGGTAGCCGGTAGCCGGTAGCCGGTAGCCGCGAGTTCGCCCGAGCCCGCGTCGGCGTCGGCGTCGGGAACCGGGTCGCTCGGGGCGTACACGGCGCTCAGTGCGTCTCCGAAGACCGCGCCGAGCCGATCGTTGCCATCGCGCGGGCGGGCCTAGCCCTTGCGCTTCAGGCGCGACCTCGCCGCGGCCGCCTTGGTTGCGCTGCCCCGAATCGCGTCGACTCCGCTCACCGCTGCCCCCTTGACCGCGTCGACTCCGCCAACCGCCGCGCCCCTGATCGCGGATCGCGCGCCGCTCGTCCTGTCCCACGCCGTCTCGCCGAAGCCGGACGCGCTGCCCGCGGCCGACTGCATGGCCTGCATCGCGCGGGACGCTTGGGCGCTCTCCAACACCGTGCCCGGCTCGGGCTTGGTGAAGTCCAGGAGGGCGTCGGGGAAGCGCGTCGGAGGCATCGGGAAGGCGAGGCGCGTGGCCTTGACCACGTCCCGCCCAAACGTGAAGCTGCCCACGCCGCCGATCACCGCGCCGATGCCGAAGGGCAGCACCTTGCCGAGCGTCCTGGCGGTCAACTTGCCGCTGGCCCTGAGCGCCTGACGGGCGAGGACGGTAGCGAGCGGCGCGAGCGCCGAGTCGGGGAGCTGCTGGGTGAGCACCTCGCCCCAGCCGTGGGGGAGAGCCTTGCCGACGGTGCGCGTGGCGACCGTGCGCGCCGTGTTGATGCTGCCCGCTCCCGCGGCGTGCATCACGATCTTGGCCACCTTGCTTTGCGACTTCTCGCCGAGCAGCATCCCGAAGACGAGCGGCCTGGCACGCTCCGCATCGCGCACCTCGATCCCGTGCAGCTCCGTGGCGGCGAGCACGTAGAGGGCGCTCGTCTCGTAGAAGAACAGCAGGTCGGCGACGCCTAGCGTGAGCGCGATTCCCGTGCCCACGGCGGGGATCGCGGCCGATGCGCCCACGCCGGTGCTCGTGATGGTGACGGTGGCGATGTAGCGGCGGTCGAGTTCTTTGAGGATCTCCGCAGGGGTGGCGTTGGGCTTGTCGCGGCGGAGGGACTTGAGGTACTCGAGCACCACGGGGCGCTGAATCGAAATGGCCTGGTACATCCTGGCCTGGAAGCCATCGGACTTGGCGGTATCGCGCACCTTCTCGACGACGACGTCGGTCAGGGGCTTTTCGTAGGCCGGTTTGGCCGGCGTGGGCTCGATGGAGGTCATGCGTCCCAAGCGTACTCAGGGGGTGGGTCGTGAGGGCAGGGACGACACTGCCCGCGCCGTCCGGACGTGCGCGAGTTCCTTCGTGCGGGTGGACGGGGGTTCGAGGTTGCCGATGTCGCGGATGGTGATTGCGGCGAGTCCGCCTGGTTGGGGTTGTCGTGCGGGGTCGATGGTGGGTGGTGGGATGAAGTCGACGCGATTCGCGTGGACGAGGATTTCCCAGCCTTGGCGGTGGATGTCGTGGTGGCATCTCGTACACAACATGACCCCGTTTTTGAGATCGCTGCGACCACCGTTTTCCCACCAACGAATGTGGTGGGCTTCGCAGTGTTCGGGTGGGGCGTGACACTTGGCGCACCCACCGTCACGTTCGAGTAGTGCGAGTCTTTGTGCCAGCGTGAAGAGCCTGACTCTGCGGCCCAGGTCAAGGACCTCACTTTCACCGCCGAGTACTTCGGGAATGATGCCTGCGTCCCCTGCGAGGCGGCGTAGCTGCCCCACCGAGACGGGCTGATCAACACCGTCGATGCGACCTAGCCCCCTCCCCGTGTCCAGACCACTCTTGTACATCCGCACGACGATGGTGGTGCGGATCCCTGACTGGTCTGTTTCCTTGCACCCGAGCGCATGGCGGCACACCTCGAAGAGGGCGTCGGCACGCATCTGACCCACGGTTCTCTGATCTTGGTCAGAGGGATCTTGATCCCGTCGGGCACGAAAGTCGTGGGTCACGATCTGTTCAATCACGGTGCGGATCGGTGCCGCGGTCACCGCATCGAGTTTGCCGGTGAACGTCACCATCCCGGTGTGGTCTTCCTTCCATGCCAAGAACCGCTCCGCGTGTTGACGCAGTTCGCGTTCCTCGTGACCTGGCAAGTCCGCCCGTGCGACCGCGGTCGCGACGAGCCGTCGCACGTCGTGGGGGGCAAGGTTCACGGCCTTGTCGACGAGGCGCCGCTCCAACTCATGCAGCCGCTCGGACGGCACCCGGTCCGCAATCGTCTCCAAACCTGACCTGATCAGCCCCGCGGCTTCCATCGACAGATCGCCGCAGAGCGCGGCGCTGGCCACCACCGGATACCGGGGTTCAGGTACACAGTCGGGCTGGGACGGGTCGGCCTGGTGGGACAGGTCCGGCATCAACGCAGGGTCGGGCATGAGCGCGAGTCCGGCCTCGATCGCCCGCATCGCCCCCGCCGTCGTCCCGCCCGTCACCCGCGACACCATTTGCCCCGCGTTCCCAAAACCCTGCCGCCGTGCGAGCCCGCCGCCGGGAAGGTCGGGCATCGAGCGTCGGGCGACATCGCCCGCAAAGCGCGCCCGTAGCATGTCAGCGAGCCTCCCAAGACGCGCCGCAGCGTCGTGAGCCGCGAGGAAGTCCTCTTGCGACAAACCCGAAACGTCCTCGCGCGCAAGCTCACCCACGAGGGCACTCACCCTCGCAATATTCGCCGCATCGACCGCCATGAAACAAGTCAACCTGAAGCGCCCCAGGTTCTCTGCCGCTCCTATGCGGGTTGCGGCTCTCGGTTGAGGGTCGCGTAGTGAGCTTGCTCGAACTCGGCCGGTGGAACGTAGCCGAGGCTTGAGTGAAGCCTACGAGTGTTGTACCAATCGACCCAGCCGGCGGTCGCGAACTCGACGTCCGCGATCGTCCGATACGGGCCCTCGTGGAACACGGTCGTGCGGATGCACTCGGCCTTGTAGAGCCCGTTGATCGTCTCCATCAGCGCGTTATCGTACGCGTCGCCGACGGACCCGATCGAGGGCGCGATGCCGTCGAGGGCGAGCTTGTCGGTGTAGGCCAACGAGACATATTGAGACCCGGCGTCCGAATGTGCTCGGAGCTGCTGCGGGAGGATCGGGTGGCCTTGGCGGCCGCGTTCCCAGAGGCCCATCCGCAGGGGGATCATCACCAGGTCGACGTGCTTGGTGGTCTGCGCATGCCACGCGACGATGCGCTGAGAGAACACGTCCACGATGAACGCGACGTAAACCCACCCGGCCCAGGTGCGGCAGTAGGTGAAGTCCATCACCCAGGTGTGATCCGGCTGCGGCGCGGTGAAATCCCGATTCAGCAGATCCCCGGCACGGACCCCGTCCTTCGCGGGGATCGTGGTGCGCACGCCCTTATCGCGGCGCACGCCCGACAGTCCGAGGACACGCATGGCCCGGTCGACCGCGCCTGTGGATGCACCAGGGATCGTGGTGCGGCGGATCAACGCGGTCATCTTCCGCCGCCCGTACAACCCCTCGGGAGTCATCTTGCGGCGCAGGGAACCATCGGGTGTGGGCACGTGCGTCCACGCGGTGTCACGGACCGCGTCGACGACATGCGCGTCTGTGACCGTGCGGACCGCGACGTGGCCTCCTCTCCACGCACGATAGGTGCGCGCGGCGACCTGGCAGCCCTGCTCACGCAGAACCCTGCAAGTCGACTCGACCGCGTGCCCCTCGGCTCTCATCGTGTCGATGAAACCCATGATCATCGATTGCGGGGGTCGAGCTCCCCCGCGAAGAAAGTTGTCGCCGCCCGTAGAATCGCAACGTCTTCGCGCAGCCGGCTGTTCTCCGACTTCAGACGCTTGATCTCCGCGTGCTCAGCGGACGTAACCCCCTCCCGAGAGCCGTCATCAATATCGGCTTGCAGCACCCACCGCCGCACGGACTCGTGGCCCACCCCAACCTGGCGGGCCACTGCCGCCGACGCGGCCGTCAACGAGGGATACTCCGAGCGGTGCTCACGCACCAGCCGCACCGCACGGTCACGGAGGGCAGGATCGATCTTCTTTGGCATGACATACATCCTTTCAACTCAAAAGGATGCGGCATCAAACCTAGGACGCGTCAACCACGGGGGTCTGACAACCAACTGCCAGGTACGACACTCTGTGGAGAGCCCGCCAACACTGGGCACGGGGACGACGCCACCACCGGCAAACGCGAGGCCCGCGCCCCACAACCCACGCGCGCCTGACGAGCCCCCGCGCGGTGGAAAGTGTTCCCCACAACAAGGGAATGGTGGCAGGCCACGCACGGGAGCACGTTTCACTTGCGACGCGGCGTTTGCCGTGGGCGGGATCCTGCTGGGCGGATGGGTGGTGCCTCCCGCCGTGGGCTGGAGCCTCACCGCGTCCGGGGCGGCAATCGGAGCCTTGGCCTCCTGGCACTTGTTCCGCCCGGACCGGTCGGAGCAGGCGCGGTGCTAGCGTCGGCGTACCGAACCGTCACCAGCCCAGCGGGCCCTCCTCGGGCTCGACGCCCTCGACCAGTAGCGACGCCGTTTTGAGGGCGGCGTCGGCGCTCGAAACCATGCGCGCGTAGTCGAGCTCGGTGCCGAGGAGGTTAATGGCGAGGGCCTCCACCGCGTCGTCGAGTGCGCGCTCCTTTTCGCCCAGAGCGGCGAACGCGCGGGCGCGGGCGCACAGCAGTTGCCAGTGGACAAAGGACCAGTCGGCGGGCTGGCGCCAGCCGCGGCCGGGCCTGGAGAAGGCGCCCGACGGCGTCTCGAATGGAACGGGTGGCTTGTCGTCGGTGTAGGGGCTCACTCGCGGCGGCAAACTGTCCATCTCAAGTCGGAACCGTTCCTGCTGGGCCTGCTCCTCCGGATTGGGCGGCGGAGGTGGTGGCCCAAACGTCGGCTGCACGATGGCGTCGCCCGCAAGATGCGCCAGGCGAGCGTGGACCTCGATGGTGTAGTCGAGCAGCCCCGCGGCATCGTCCGCGCGGTCGTCGATGAGCAGCCCCGACGCGAGGCCCACCACGATGCCCGCGTACCTGAACTCCTCGGCGGGCGGCAGTAGGAGCGGGTCGATGTGGGCGGCGATCACCTTGAGGGCCTCGATGGTGACCTTCGCGGACGCGTCGTAGTCGCCGCGCATGGCGAGGTCGATGCTCAGGAGGTTGAGCTGGTCGGCCAGGGCGAGCTCGTGCGCGCGCGGATCGGAGGCGACGCGCGCCCGGAGGCGCTCCACCTCGTCCCTGGTCTGCTCGATGGTCATGGCCCTCCCGTGATGCGGATCCTGTGATGAGGCGACGTTATCGCCAGGGTGTGACGCGAGTGGGAGTGGTGGGTGGACAGCAAACCTCAGCGCGAACCCCAGGCCGTTGCCGGCGCGCTCAAGAAGTCCTCAACCGAGATGCCGTCCGCGCCCACCAGCAGCGCCGCGTCGGGCCGGTATTCGGTCATGAACTTGTCCATGCCGGGAAGTCCGTCGCGCCGCGACCCGCTCTTGACCTCTATCGCGATCGTCTTGCGGCCGATGCGCACCACAAAGTCGACCTCGTAGTTGCCTTCGCGCCAATACAGCAGTTCGCACTCGCCCGCCGCCGCGGCATTCGCCAGATGTGCGCCGACGGCGGACTCGACCAGCCTGCCGTAGTAGGTCGAGTCGGCGCGCGCATCGGCGGGGGTGAGGCCGGATGTTGCCGACATGAGCGCGGTATTGAGCACCTGCAACTTGGGGCTCGAGCCGCGCTTGCGGACGGCGCTGCCCGAGTACTTCTGCAGGCCCGTGACCATGCCCGCTTGGGAGAGCAGGTCGAGGTAGTGCGCCAGGGTCGTGGAGTTCCCTGCATCCTGGAGTTGGCCCAGCATCTTGGTGTAGCTGAGGATCTGCCCCGAATAGTCGCAAGCGAGTTCGAAGAGCCGACGCAGCAGCGCGGGCTTGTCCACGCGCGTGAGCAGCAGCACGTCGCGGGAGATGGTGGTCTCGATGAGCGAGTCGAGAATGTACCGGCGCCAGCGCTCGGGGTCGGTGATGAGGGGTGCGGCGCCGGGGTATCCGCCAAAGTGGATGAAGTCCCGGAGGGTGAAGGCGAATGCGTCGCGCATCTCGGGATACGACCAGTGGGGCACGTGCAGCACCTCGAAGCGTCCTGCCAGGCTCTCGGTGAGTCCGCGCGCGATCAGCAATGGGGCGGAGCCGAGGATGACCACCTTGAGCGGCGTGCCCGTGCGGGTGTCCTCGTCCCAGAGCCGCTTGACGGAATCGGACCAGTGGGGGACCTTTTGGACCTCGTCGAGCACAAGGAGCCCGCCATCGGGGCCGATGCCCCCGCGGGCGGCCTCCCATTGCTGGCTGATCCACGCGGGGCCTTGGAGGGTGGGCTCGTCGGCGCTGGCAAACCTGACGGGGATCGCCAGGCGGTCCGCCACCTGCTGGACCAGCGTGGTCTTGCCCACTTGGCGGGGGCCGGTGAGCGCCTGGATGAAGCGCCGAGGTTCGGTGAGGCGCGACGCGAGCGCCGACGCGAGGGGGCGCTCGTAGGTATGGGATGGGTTGGTCGCCATGTTGAGTAATTTTACTCAATGCCTTGAGTATTTTCAAGGACCGGGTCAGGAGGCGTCGGCTCCAGGGGCTGTGTCCTCGTCCTCTATCACCTTGGCCATGCGGTTCGCGATGTGCCGCTCCAAGAACTCGACCTGCTGCGGGTACGCGTCGTGGCTCAGCGCCAACATGAGCGCGGCCTCGCTGTGGGCCTCGAGCGACTCCGCGTTGCGCCCGAGCTTGCTGAGCGCCGTCCCTCGAAAGTCAAGGTAGAGGGCTCTCCCAGCGGTAGCCCTCATGTCGTCCGCCTCCTCGCTCCTCGCCTTGGTGGCCACGGCGTCGAGCAAGGCGAGCGCCTCGTCGGCGCCGGTGATCGCATCGGCCGCGTCGCCGTCCGTGAGGCTGTACTGGATGTAGTTGAACAAGTGTGTGAGGAAGTCCTCGTGGGCGCGGATGTCTCCGGTCGTGGGGGTGGCGTGTTGGTAGGCGTCGCGCGCTACAGTCACGGCGCGGGCAAAATGGGCGCGGGCCCCGGCCTTGTCGCCTGCCACGTTGCGCGTGAGGGCGAGTCCGCTGAGCGCGTCGGCGAGTTCATACGCGTGCGCGGCGGGGTCGAACGCGTGCTCGGCCTCGAGCCGCGCGACCTCGCGGGCTTGGTCGTCGCGCGCCGGGTCGTTGCGCGCCGGGTCGGCACCGTGGGGACCGGTCATGCTCCGATGCTACGTCGGGTAGGTGACGGCGAAGGCGGGTGACATCTCGTGGCCGAGCCTATTGCTCGAGGAGAGTTTCGGGTCGCTCAGTTGCTCGCGTCACAGCGCGTCGGACAGGGTGCGCCACGTCAGCAGCTCGCGGGCGGGAACCGCCTCGATGCGCTCGGCCATGGGGAATCGGTCCGGTCCGCCGTGCGCGACAACGATGCGCTCGAGCCCCAGGTCCTCGAGTGCATGAAGCATGCTGGGCGTCACCCGGGGTGCGTCGGTTCGCTTGATCTCGACGCCCCACGGACGCGCGCCGGTGTCGAGCACGATGTCGATCTCTGCGCCCGCCTGCGTGCGCCAGTAGTGGACAGGCAGGCCCCACCGGGAGATGTGCTCGACGGCAAGGCCCTCCCAACTGGCGCCGACGATGGGGTGGGCGAGCAGCTCGTCTGAGGTGGAGATCCCCAGCAGTCGGTGCAGAGTGCCCGTGTCGCGCAGGTACACCTTTGGCGATCGCACCTGCCGCTTCCCGATGTTGGCGATCCACGGCTGCAGTTGGCGGACGACGACAGCGTCGGTCAGCGCATCAAGATACCTGCGAGCGGTCGGCTCAGACACGCCGAGCGAGCGGGCCATGTCGGCGCCGTTCCACGGGCCCGAGTGGCGGTGTGCCAGCATCGTCCAGAACCGTCGCATCGTCGTCGCCGGAACGCGGAAGCCGAGCTGTCCGAGAGCGCGCTCGAGGAAGGTGGCGATGTAGTCATCGAGCCATGAGGCAGCAGCTTTGACACTCGGCGCAGTGAACGCCTCGGGGAGGCCTCCGCGTAGCCATAGTCGGTCGAGATTCCCGGCGCCCACGTCGGCGAGCGTCAGGGGTCCCAGCTCGACGAGCGCGATGCGCCCGGCAAGCGACTCGGCACCAAGGCCCACGAGCTCTGGCGACGCGCTTCCCAGCAGCAGGAACCTGCCGGGCCGGCGATCCTGGTCGATCAACACCCGCAGCATCGGAAACAGCTCCGGCATGCGCTGCGCCTCGTCAATGACGACTGTGCCTGCGAGGCCCTCGAGCGCGAGCATCGGATCGGCGAGCCGTGCCTGGTCTCGAGGGATTCAATCGTGAATCACCTGGTAAATCTAATACGACACATTAGGTTTGCAAGGTATGAGGATTCTCATTGCTGGGCGAACTCATCCGAATCGAGCCGAGGATGCGCGTCGTAGGCGTAGCGCCAGACAGCGCCAACGCCGGGAAACGGGTCCGGCTGGACTCCCATGCGGCGATAGATGGCCCGCAGTTCGCCTTCGTTGTCGTTGCCGAGGCCGATGTCGAGATAGTCAGGGGCCATGCCGGGAACGAGCATCGGAATGTCGCGGCAACTCGAGCCGTCCGCCGGCCCACCGACGAGCAGACACGTAGCCGTGCGGCGGGGTACAGGCGATTCCATACGACTCGGTGGCTCCGGCAACGACTGTGCTCGGTGGTGATCGTGGGCCCCCATGATGTCTCTCCTCACTTTGAGCCCACGCTAGAGCCAGGGTCTGACACGGCACCGACCACCACCGTCCGGACGGGGTAAGGCCACGCCCCTAGTCCTCGCTCGCGGCGTCCTCACCCTTCAATTCGTCGAACTTGGCCGCCATCGTCGCGTTGCCGCGCGTCAGCTTCTTGATCGTCACGTCCTGTGCCTTGTCGTTCGCGAGGCGGAGGTTGCGCTCGGATCCCAGCAGCGCCTCCTTGGTCTTCTGCAGGTGGTCGATCGACTTGTCAATCTCGTCGATCGCCAGCTGGAAGCGTCGGGAGGCGAGGTCGTAGTTCTTACCAAACGCGGCCTTGAACGAGTCAAGCTCGTTCTCAAAGTCCGTGACGTCGACGCTCTGGGCGCGCACCAGCGCGAGCTCGGTCTTGTACTTGAGCGAGTTTTGGGCGGCGTTGCGAAGCAGCGTGATGATGGGGATGAAGAACTGCGGTCTCACCACGTACATCTTGGGGAAGCGGTGGGAGACGTCCACGATGCCGCTGTTGTAGAGCTCGCTGTCGGGCTCCAGTAGCGACACCATCACCGCGTACTCGCAGCCCTTCTCGGTGCGGTCCTTGTCGAGCTCCTTGAGAAAGTCCTCGTTCTTGTGCTTGGTGGCGGTGGTGTCGGACTCGTTCTTCATCTCGAACATGATGGACACGATCTCGGTGCCCGCGTCGTCGGCCTCCCGGAAGATGTAGTCGCCCTTGCTGCCGGTGCGGGCGTCGTTGTCCTTCTCGAAGTGCGCCTTCTGAAACGCCGTGGCGCGCAGGCGGTTGAACTCGGTCTCGCAGTGCTGCTCGAGGGTTTCGCCCACCATCTTGGTGGACAGCCGCACCTTGAGGTCCTTGAGGCGCTCGATGGCGTCGTCGCGGTCCTTGATCTGCGTCTCGTACTTGTCCTTCAGCGAGGCCTCCGCGAGCTTCATCTCCAGCTGCGCCTTCTCGAGGCCGCTCTTGAGCTCGTCGCGCTGCTTCTCGACCGCGGCGACCGCGTCCCGCACGGCCAACTGCTTGGCCACGTCGTCGGCCTCGAGCTTGGCCTTGAGTGCTTGGATCTCGGAGTCCTTGGCGGTGGCGGCCTTCTGAAGTTCGCCTTGGAGCTGAGCCTTCGCTAGCTCGACGGCGTTCTGCTTGTCCTTTTCGGCCGCGTGGAGGCGCTCCTGCAGGTCGGCGTTGAACTCCTTGGTGCGCACTTGGGCGACGATGTCGGCGTAGCCAGCCTCGTCGATGGTGAAGGCTTTGCCGCAGTGCGGGCAGGTGATCTCGTGCATGGCGTGGGTCCCCTCTTTGGTCGCAGTTTATGGCGCGCGGCCGACGGTGGGGTGGGGCAATCGCCGACGCTGGCGCTGGGTAGGCCGGGCCGATGCTGGGGTGCAGACGTCGCTGCTCTCCCTATCGCGAGGCAAGGGTGTCGCTCACGAGCCGGTTCATGGAGACGCCTGACTGTGCGGCCTTGATCGCGAGCGCCCGATGGCGGGCGGGCGTGAGGCGCACCACGAACTTTCCGGAGTAGTTGCGGTCCGCAAGCGAGTCGGGCGGGCGTGAACCTTCGGCGACCATCTGCGCTACTACATCGGCCACGAGGCGTCGGATGCCCGCGAAGGCCGCCTGCTCGTCGGCGTCGAGCCACGACAGCGAGGGAAATTCCGCGACGGTACCGACGTACTCGCCGTCCTCGGGGGACCAGGAGACCTGGTAGGTGTAATGGTTGGCGCTCATTGTGGGTCTCCTCTCTCTCGTTCGAGCCGCTCAAGTGCGGTCAAGACCTGACGGACCTGATAGGGCTTGGCCTGCCCGTTCCTGTTCTGGATGTTCACCCTTGGGTCGCCCGCCGCATCTGCTCCACTCTCTCCTCAATCTTGCTCATAGCGATAGTACTACTAGTGGTACCGAATTGGAAGAAGGTCGGCGGTCCTCGACCTCGGTGTTCGTCACGGTGCCCCCCTCTCCGGGCCTGTCGGCTCGTGCGCCTACCGTCTCGCCGCCCACTGACATCGTGTCGACTGCCCGGGCCGGATCTGTGGACACGCAGCATGTGCACCTCATCGACGCGGCCGACGCTGAAGTGGTCCCGGATGCGGCCGCCGGCGCGCTCGAGAACCGCTACGCGGCGAGACCCAGCCGGGTGCGCAGGGGGACGGTGCGCGGGTTGGCATCAACGGGCGCCAGTGCGTACGTCTCCCGCGTGGCCGACGCTGCCGCGACTATTGCGGCAGCGCCCAGGACCCTCCGCGGGCGGTCCAGCCAGGTGACATGCGCGGCGGCGGCGGTCAGCTCGCTGGAGGTCTGGAGGGGCAGGCACGCGACGGTGGTGGAGACGCCGGCATCGGCCAAGGCGCGGACTGAACTGCGCAAGATGTGAGATCCGCTGGCGATCACCACCTCGCTGTAGCGGCTCGCGATGAAGCTCGCGTCCTCGAGCGCGCTGCACAGCGCCAGGTCCGCGCCGTGACGGCCTCCCCGCACCATGAGGCGCGCGGAGGGGGCGAGTGCCTTGACGGTGAACGCCCAGTCGGGCGCGACCGCGATGACCAGATGGTCCGTGTCCTCGCGGAATCCCACGGCGCGGAGCGACTCGACGATCGCGAACTCCCAACACGCCGCACTGGCGTTGGCCGGGTGACAGCCGAGGAGGTTTTGAGCATCCACGGCGATGAGGTGGCGGCGAGTGGAGTACATGGCGATCACCCTTCGTTGGGCTTGACCCGGGCCGGCCGCCTCGGGCTTCGTGTAACGAAACAATAACAAACGAATAACGGAAGCACAACGACGGGATGGGGGTGGAGCGAGTTTTCGCGCCATTGGCGGCTGGCCGCTCGTACTCGAATCAACACCGTAGGCGCGGGAATCTGTGGACAACTCCGGCAGCGCCGTGCACGTGGGTGAAGATGGACTGGCGCTCGCGTGGACGCGCGGCAGGGAGGGGCGTGGATGCTCCACATGTTCTCCGACGAATCAAAGGCGCGGGGCTATATCACCGCGGCGGTCGTCGTGCCTGCGGGATCGGTGGCACGCGTCCGCTCCATGTGTTCGACGTGGGCCATGCCTGGGTCACGCAGGTTCCATGCGCAGAAGGAGAGCGCCGGGCGGAGGCGGTTCGCGCTGGCTTCGCTTGTCTCTGCAGCGGGCGCAGTTCAAGTGGTCATCGTTGAATCCGACCGGGGTCAGCATGACCTCAGCGCTCGTGGCGCGCATGTGCTCGCCCTGGCGGACTGGGCTGGCAAAGCCGGGGTGTCGCGGTGGGTCATTGAACGCGACGAGTCGGTCCTGGGGGCCGATCGGCACCTCCTGAGTGCGGCACGCGCGGCCGACGGAGCAGGCAGTTTCGAGTACGTGCACCTACATGCGGCTCAAGACCCAGTCCTGTGGGCCGCGGACCTCGTGGCGTGGGCGTGGGCGCACGGTGGTGAATACCGGGCCGGGATTGATCCGCTCGTGGCGGCGCGCATCCGAGTGTAGAAAGCGCGAAACCCGGCTCGCCCACCGTCCGGAGGGCTGCCGGGTCCACTTCTCAGGGCTATTGCCCATCGCCCTTCAAGTTTCCGCCGCGCTGGCTCGCTCGTCAAGTGCCGGGGCCCGATCGGTGGACACGGCCCGGCCTCGCGCTAGCCTCGGGAGTGCCGAGGGAGGGCACCCACATGAGCGGCTTCGCAGTCATCGATCTGGAGACCACCGGGTTCGCCTACAACGCGAACGACCGCGTGTGCGATTTGCGTCTGCTCGTGGGCCCCGACGGCCGCCGCGAGGACTCCTGGACCACCCTCATCAACCCCCAAAGAGACCTGGGTGCGCAACACATCCACCGCATCGACGCGCTCGCTTGCTTTGACGCCGTGCGCGCATCGCGCCCGTCTTCGCCGACGTGGTGGGAGACCTGACGGACCTGCTGGCGGGGCGCGTCGTCGTGGCTCACAACAGTGCGTTCGACGCATCGTTCCTGGTAGCCGAGTATGCGCGCGCCGGGTGGCCGCTGGGACTGACGCAAGACATGACGCTCTGCACGATGCGCCTGGCGGGGCAGTTTGGGGCGCCCGCGAAGCTGGGGGCGTGTTGCGCGCACGGTGGCTTGTAACAAACGCCGGCGTGGAATTGACCGATGCCCACGCCGCCCTGGCCGACGCCGAGGCCACGGCCGCGCTGCTGGCCGCGTATATGCGCGCGTCGGGCGAGCGGCGGATGTGGGACGAGTGGCTGGCGTTCGGGGAGACGATCGAGTGGCCAGCCCCGCCGCGGCTGGGGACGGCGCCGGTGTGGCGCAGTTGTCCCGTGGTTCGTGAATCGTTGCGTGCGGTCTCAGTGGACTCGCACCTGCGCCGTCAGAACTCGCAGACGACGCCGTCGCCGTCAGCGTCTCGGTACCAGTCGTATTCCGGGTCAACACCCTTGACGTAGTTGCCATATCCGGCGGGGATAGCGTCCTTGCAGTATTTGAATTTCGGATCCAATGCGGGGGCAACGGCCGGTGCGGGCTCAGGCTCGGCGGCAACGGGAGCGGCGGCAACGGGAGCGGCGGGTGCTGGCTCAACTACGGGGCCGGGTTCCGTCGTCGTGGGCGCCGGTGAAGGCGACGGCGACGGTTCAGCAGCAGGCTCCTCCGACGGGGGCTCGCTTTCAACCGCAGTCGGTGTCGTGATCGTCTCGACGAATCCCGCTGGCTGCGTCGTCTCGTTGGAGGTGTCGGTGTCCTCACATCCGGCGAGCGCGGTGGCCAGCATTGGCAAAGCGATGAGCATCGCCATGGCGTGCCGCCTCACGGCCTTCACCGTCCGGTCGCCCGACCCGGCCTGATCCTTGTGCTGCCTCTTCATTGTGTCCCCTCATGGATTGTCATGCTGTCGATTCTCAGGCTCTGTGTGCCGCTCTAGTACTCGCAGACGATGCCGTCGCCGTCTGCGTCTCGGTACCAGTCGTATTCCGGGTCGACGCCCTTGACGTAGTTGCCATATCCGGCGGGGATCGCGTCTTTGCAATACGGAAAACGTGGATCTAGGTCAACGGCAACGACCGGCGCAGGGGCGGGAGCAACAACAGGTGCCGGAGCGGGCGCGGGCGCTGGCGCTGGGGCCGACGTCGTGGGTGCAGGTGCAGGCGCTGGGGCCGACGTCGTGGGCGCGGGCCCGCCCGTGTTGCTCGCGATGATGGGTTGGGTTCCGAAGTCCGGAAGAGCCTGGTTGGGGCACTTGTCGAGCACCCTGACCATGGCGTCGAGCTCGGCCTGAGTGACCCACACGCTGTACTTGGTTTTCACCGCGACCTGTCGTGCGACGTAGGTGCACCGGTAGTCCTTGTTGGAGGGCAGCCACGTCGCGGTGTCGCCGTCGCCCTTTTGGCGGTTTGCGCTTGCGTCTACCGGTTCCACGTTCAAGGGGTCATTGGCGAACGCGACTCGCTGTGCGAATTGCCACGATGCTGCACCCTTTTGCCAGGCATCGGAAAGTGCGACCATGTGATCGATGTCGACCTCGCTCGCGCCGCCGTACTCGAAGCGGATCGTGGTGCCGGTGTAGGGGTCTTGCAGATCCCCGGAGAGCACCTTGCACGAGCCGCTCATTGTCTTGTTGGTCAGACGCAGCTTCAGTTCGTCGTTGCGGGTGTCGCATCCATTGCGGTCGATGTCCACCCAGCCACTGCCGAATTGCTCGCGCGTGTATCCGGTCTTGGGGGCGCGGCCCTTGACCGTCAGCTCCAGGGCGGCTGCCATCGCGGTGCCGTTGGTTGCGGAGTCGCCCGCCGGAACGGCCGACGCGGTAGGGCTGGGAGTCGCGGAGGCCGACGGGCCGGGCGAAGTCCCTGCCGATGCTGCCTCAGAACTGGGAGCGCTTGGGGTCTCCGATGCGGAGACGACCGGGGTTTGCGCCTGTGCGTCGGCGTCGGGCGTAGCGGAGGGTGCTGCCGCCGCCATCACGCCCAGAGAGGCGATAAAGAACGGCACGGCGGCAGCGGTTGCGAGCACTTTCTTCCAAGGCCGCTGGTCTTGCCTGAACCAAAAGAGCCAGACGCCGGGGACCACGAAGAGGCAGAGGCCCACGACGATCACGGGCCACGAGGTGAGCCACGGATGCGACGAGACGAGCTTTCGCGTCGTGATGACCGGCCCGGACTTGGCGCGCACAACGACGGGCGTTTGCGTGCGAAAGCGCTCCGTCCAGGTGGTGCCATCCCAGTAGCGGAGCTCTGTGGGCTTGCTCGGATCGGGCGGAAACCACCCGGCGGTGGCTACCGGCCCTGCTTGGGTGTGGAAGCGCTCGGTCCACGCGTTGCCGTCCCAATACCGCAGCTCTGTGGGCGCGCTCGGGTCAGGTGGAAACCACCCCGCCGCAGCGTTGCTCATTGTTGTCCCTCAGACTCACAGTGCCGTGTTCACGCTAGCGCGTGCCTATAGGCACGCCATAGGAACTGTGAGGTAGGGAACACCGTTGGGGGTTCGCGGGAGGCTCTTGCGCGAGTGGTCGACGCGGTGTGCGCCGACGACTAGCTCACGCACCAGGAGCGGGCGCTCGTGATCCAGCTGGCAAGGCTGCTGGACTTGCGCGACCTGGAGGTCGAGGCGCTGCTTGCTCGGGCCGAGGGGTTGGTGTCGCGCGTGGTAACTGAAGTGGAGCTGAAGCCGGGGGACCTGGTGGTGCTCACGGGGATGTCGGAGGCTCGCAAGCGGGATCTGACCGCGATGGCTGGGGCGCGGGGCTTGGTCGTGTGGCCCGCTGCGAAGCGGGGGTGGAGGCGGTGATTGCTCAGGACCCTGGGAGCGGGCCGGGCAAGGCGCGGAAGGCTCGGGAGTCCGGGATCCCGGTGGTGGGGGAAGGGGTGCGCGTAGTTCGAGAACACACGGCTGTGACTCGAGATAGTTGAACTATCGTGTCTCGCGACCTTCACGAATAAATGGTGGCGAGAAGCGGATGGCCGTGTGGATTGGCTTGCCGATTGTCGTGAGGGTGCGCGAAGGCTACTCTCAAGGAGAATGCCCTGCGCATCCAGCACGGTCATTGTGAAGTAGAAGGTGGGGCGTGCTAATGCATTGGCGTATCGAGGACTTCAAGGGGCTTGCCTCTGGTGAATTGGAACTTGCGGCGGGCACCGTGACTGTTCTCGCGGGAGCCAATAGCAGTGGAAAGTCTTCGCTGCTGCAGTCTCTGTTGCTGACGGCGCAAAGTGTCTACCAGGAAGGACCTGTGGTCCTGAATGGATCGCTGACACGGCTGGGGGAGGCCTCCGACCTCGTGCGCAACGGGGCCGAGACCACGCGGATCGCGATCCGGTTCCAGGGTTCCTCCGATTCGCATTGGGACGAGACTGTCGAACTGCCGATCGAGGAGGCAGTGCCCGAGTACCTGGCAGAACTCGAGTTGCGTCCCGATGGTAACGGTGGCGCCATGGTGCTTAACGAAGTCCGCGTCCTAAGGGAAGACTTGCCCGACAGTGTGCTGAAACTGAGCAAAGTGAACGCACGTGCGGGTGACGTGGCACAAGTGGCGAAAATCATAAAGAACAAATCGGCCGAAATACTCCATGTCAAATCTCTCATGGGAAGCCCCGAACGACCCTTGCGCACCTATGTCGCGTTTGTCGGCCTGATTCCTATTGCGCTCGTGAAACTTGAGACGGAAGCTCAAATCGAAACGCGGTACCGGACGAGGTTGATGTCCGCGCTTCGAGAAAGTACCCAAGGATTATCGGAGAACGGCATCAAAACGGTTGCAAACGTCCCGACTCCAGAACTCGTCTCGGCCTCACGTGAGATATGGTACGCGATGCGTATTCGCGGGAATGATCGGGAGTTTCAGAATGTGCTCCAATCAAGTCTGTCGCGATCGCAGGGAGCTCTTGTTCCCCAGCTGATGGCGCTAACCGCGACTGAACGGCCAAGGTTTGTGGACGCCTTCGCAAATCATCGTGCGCGCCGCCACTATATTCACATTCCGATCCGCAACCGTGAAGCGAAGCGTGGCTGGGCTACGTTTTCGGTTGAATCGGGATTGCTCGAGCATGGCCTTGCGGCTCGCAACGACGAGAGTTTGAAGGCGCTCTCGGCCATTGCTGACGAGTTTGAACACCTTGGAGCGCGTGTCCAATATCTTGGTCCACTTCGGGATGAACCGCGGGTGGTTTGGACTCAATGGAATGAGGAGGCCCGCGGCCTTCCAGTTGGCGCGCGCGGAGAGTTCAGCGCCGCGGTGCTTTCGCGGAGGGCCCAGCGAGCAGTGCGATACGTGAGTCCTCAAGGAGTGCCAGTAACGACTTCGCTCAACGACGCCGTGGACAGTTGGCTTGCCCATCTGCAGATCGGTGAAGCGGTTGCAACAAGGAGTCGAGGAAAGCTGGGGGTCGGTGTTGAAGTCCGCGTGGGCGGCAAGTTGCGAGACCTAACATCAGTAGGCGTCGGTGTTAGCCAAGCCCTTCCGCTGATCGTCGCGTTTCTATCTGTTCCGGACGACAGTGTCTTTATTGTCGAGCAACCCGAACTCCACCTGCATCCCGCGGTCCAGGCACGGCTCGCAGACTTCATGATCACTTCACGCCCCCAACTGTGCGTGGTCATTGAAACCCACAGCGAGTCGTTCTTGACCCGCGTTCGCCGGAGAGCAGCGGAAGGCACTCTCGACCCGGCACGTGTCCGGGTAACGTTCGTCGAAGGCTCAGACGAAGGAGCGCGCACGAGGGTACTAGAACTAAGCAAGAGCGGGGACCTTTCGGACTGGCCCCGTGGTTTCCTATCAGGCGCAGACGACGACACGGGCGCAATCTTGCGGGAAAACCTGCGGCGTGCCGGCGCTGACAGATGACCACTTTGGGACTGGAGTACATCTTCGACCCCGAGTTGATCGTCCCCTCGGAGACGGCAAAGTCCAGCATCGCGTTTTGGGCGCGACTCTGGAGGCGAGTCGAAGACCGCCAGCCGCGACTGGGCGCGGCCTCCCTGGAGGGACTCCTTGAACTCTGGGAGGATCCTCCCTCTCACGAGGTGATCGCCCCTGCGGACTTTCAGAAGTTGATCGGTCGGTTGGCAAGCCGCGCGATTGAGCGAGGGTCACCCGGACACGTTGTGTGCGCCGCGCACTGGTTGCCCGCGTATAAACCGTCACTAGGCCATGAGGAGAACCCTGCGCGGCTATTGCGAGACCTATCAGGTGTACCTTTCGGAAATGCCGTTTTTGTTTCAACGGTCGAAGAATGCTGGACTGATCTGGACGCAGTGCCCTCCTGTCAGGCCTGCGTAGGGCAGCGGGTCTACTTGGACCTGCCGGGCGGACCGACAGCAGTCAACATAATGCGAGCAGAATTTCTTCGTACTAGCCACGGTGACCCAAAGGAGATTTCAAACGCGGCGCTGGTGCTCTTTCCGCATCTCGTCTTCTCGGATGTTGCTTGGGTTGGACTCAGCACACTGACTGGCGACAAGAGAGAACTAACAGTGAGCCTAGTTCGGGACCTAGGCGTTTTGAATGATCACGCGTGCGCCATTTGGGAGCAGACGGTTCAGAATCATGAGCGTATTCAGTTGATGAAGACTTTCGATGTCGTGGCGTCTCCTGAAGGTACAAAGACACACCGTTCGCCGCGGCTAATGAGTCAGAGAGATTCTCTCTTCTCGGGCGTGTCTCGGAGATGTGAGTGGCACACCAAACTCTCACCGTCGATAAATCGCATCCACTTTGCGGTTGAAGGCCGAATTGTCTACATTGGCAAGATTGTGGACCATCTGGATACGGCTTAGGCGCGACGCCGTTGTTGGACTGAGTCGAAATGTGACGCGTTGAAAGGGGCTGCAGATCACCGTCGAGCGATCATTTTCAGCGGGGTTGCCGTCTAGCGTCACACCGTGCACGACTCCCCTATTCTCGCTAGCCGACTTGCTCTCGAAGGTACGCGAGCGTCTCGTCGTCCGTCGAGTACAACGCCGTGCCGATCATGCCCCGGGTGAGCAGCACCTTGTAGACGTGCCGCACCAGCCGGTCGAAGTCCGCATCGCTCACCGCGTTGCGGTTGCGGAAGTCGGGGTCCTTGTTGAGCTCGCGTCGGCTCACCCACACGCCATCGCGCACCACAAGGTCTGGCCCGAAGATCACGCCATTCCAGTCGTACTCAAAGCCCTGCGCCGTGTAGACACAGCCAACCTGACCGAACCCACCGTCCTCTGTGGCCCAGAGCGCGGACGTGGGAGCATCGCCAATGCGGCGATCGGATTTGGAGTTCCACGGCCGCGACCAGTCGCCGATCTGGACGTCGGGTACCAGGGCGTCGCCTTCGGCGTTCGACCACTTCCAGCAATACCCTGCTGTCATACGAGCCGAGTAACCCTCGTCGATCTTCTCGGCAAGGCGGGCCTCAAGATCCCCGACGGAGTCCGCGACCTCAACAGTGAATGACTCCTCGTTGGTCCAGTGGGGGGTAGCGCCTTCGCGCAGCCCCAGCAGATGTAGGACCCACGCGACGTAGGCGGCGCTGCCGCCCGCCCGGTATTGAGCACCTAGGTCCACCTGGCGAACCTGGAAACCACGGGACGCCGCGTGGGCCTTGATCTCCGCCACGGTACCCATCTCGCCAGGACGCACTACTTGATACTCGTCGAGCAGGAAGACCGGCACTCGGGCGACGTCAAGGAGCTCCTCCACCTGAGCACGGGCGGTCTCTCGAAGAAGCTTGGACGTGTAGCGGTTGACCGACTTCTCGCGGATGCGGTGCGCCTCGTCCAGGACCACGACGTCGAGGCCGTTCTTCTCGGCATCCATGAAACTGTTGAAGTACTTGAACAGTTGCTTGGTTTGTGGGGATCGGTGACCCGCCACCTTCCGTAGCGTCTCGGTGAAGGATCGCGACCCCGTTGCGTGAAGCACCGTCCGGCCCTTGCGCGCCAACTCGCCGAGCAGAGAAAGGGCAATCACGCTCTTTCCGGAACCAGGGCCACCCGTCACGATGATGACTTCTTTGGAGTCCGCAGACCTGGCGGTCTCCACGGCCCTCATTACTAACTCGAACGCGACCCTCTGTTCGTCGAGCAACACGAACTGCTCGCGATCACGGATCTCGTCCGCTGCGAGCTTGAGTAGTTGCTTCGAGGGAGCAACCGCGGATCCTATGAACGCGTCGGCGGCGGCACTTCCACTTTGGGGTGAGAGCCGGCTTCGCAGGAACGCAACGAACTCACCCCGACGCTCGCCCGTGTACATGCGTCCGTCGTCGCTCGGGGGGAGGGCCCACAGGTCCGCGACACCCGCATCGACCGCGTTGTGGAGGAAGGCTGCGCCGACGAGAGCGTCGGTTTTGCCGTCGAGGACCCTCAGGAAGTCTCGGTAATAGCGCGCGTACCCGCCAACCTGCAGCGCCGGATGGAGCACCGGGTTGTACGAGACGCCGTCGACATCGACGAGGGTTTCGGAGTCCTCGTGTCGGTGAGCCTTTGTCCATTGCTTGAGCTCAACGACGACATAAGACGGCTGGCCGGTGCGGGGATGAACACCCGCAAGGACTACGTCGGATCGTTTGCTGCTCAGCGGCAGACCGTGCTCGAGAATGACTTCAACGCCCATGAGTCCCGCGTCTGTGAGGACATGAACAAGTGGCGGAATGCTGTTGCGCCACGATGCCGACTCCTTGGCGTTTGGCACTCCGGCACCTCGAAACCTCCAGAGGTCGGCGAGGGCGCGCTCGACCGGCGAGAAGTCCCCCGTCGCGTAGGCGGCGAGAGTGGCGGCGCTGTGCCGAACAACCTGCATGGATTTTCCCCTGGCAGCACGAAGTGATCGTGCGGAGGGGGCATATCCAGACATCGGAAGCCCGTCGGACCGCTATGGCAAGCACTCTATCTGTGCGGACTGACCGCGACGGGAGTCGGTGTGTTGTGGGAGAGTCGGCGCATGGATAACTCGGACTCGATTGCGGCGCTTACGGCAGACATCAGGGAGTTCGCGCGCGAGCGTGACTGGGAGCAGTTTCACGATCCGAAGTCGCTGATTCTTGCGTTGGTTGGCGAGGTCGGGGAGCTTGCTGAACTCCTTCAGTGGGTGCCTGCCGCAGAGGCGGTCGAGGTGTTTTCTGAACCTGCGCGGCGGGCGCGTGCTGGGGAGGAAATCAGCGATGTGTTGATCTATCTGCTGCGGTTGGCCGACGTATTGGGGGTTGATGTTGGTACTGCGGCGGTCGCGAAGTTAGGGGACTCAAGGATGAGGTTCCCAACCGATGAGGTTGAGGGCATCGCGCCCGAGCGGCCTTGACGTGATGTCCCCAAGCACGGCTCGTGGCGTTCTTGCGCGCCGAAATATTCTGATTTCGTCGAATCGACGTACAAAACGGTCGCCTACTGTCGGGAAACCAAGAGTCCTGAGTATTGCCGATTCCTGACTCGTGGATGGACAAACTCGTTCGTAGGTGTCAACCTGGGTTTGTATATTTGGATGAATCGCGGTGGTTGTGCGTGAAATGGGGGGAATGCGATGAAGCCAGTAGGAATAGCTTCTGCTCCGCACAATGCAGGCTGTGAACGCGCCGCATTGCCGGACTGCGTATGCCGTTGTCACGGAGCGGGGCACCAGATCGACCTCTTGCGACGGGCCGCCACATGCGACTCTCGGGAGAATCTCGAAGAGTTGCAACGCGACCTTGAGCGTGTTTATGGGGGTTTCCATACGGGTCCGCGCGATGTAGCAACTCCTACGCGACGCGGGAGGCGTCTTCCGTCGGCGCAAATCGCGGAAGAGATGTCGCTGGATATCCGAGGGGGCGCGACGTGGTACGAAACTCTGATACTTGATGAGGCCCTGCATGCGGCAATGATCGATGTTGCACGGTCCAGCGTCGCAGCAGGTCCTGAGGCTCGGCGTTTACGCGGTGCCTTCATCGACGCCATGACATCTGAGGCGGTGGCGATTATCTCAATCGATCAAGTACCCGTTGGGAAAGCGGCGCCGCATGTCTGGTGCAGCATCATAAGTGAGATTGCCCACGCCCAATCTTCGGACGATCAGGACGACGAAGCGGATGCGGCCCGGTTCTCGTGGATCTGTTATCCCCGACAGTCGCGTGCCTCGATTCCAGTTGCGCTCGCAGGCGTCCGGGACGCGGGCCTTGACCACGTACGCCGCGTCCTTGAGAGCTTTGCCGAAAGGTCAGAAGTAGAGACGACCGCACTCGTGCACCTCACGGGCATGGCCACGTGCGCGAACCTTTGGCGGCATCCTTCTGTGGTGAAGGAGTGCGTGATTCCGTTCGCCTCGAGTGCGGCCGCTTGGCCTCCACACGAGACAAGCGTCGTAGCAACGAGGTTGGCAATCGATGCACTCGGACGACGTTGGAATCGGAAGCAACACTGGTGAATCTGCCGAATTGGACGACGAAGTACGCAGGCGCAGGTCGCTCGTGGCTCTCGCCGCTGCGTGAATCGGACTGGCGCGGGGGTGCAAGGAACGGCACCAGGCTTTCGTTGTAGGTGCCGACCCAGGCTCGACGGTTCTTTCGTAGACCCGACGACTACTCCCCAATAAGCCTGAACTTCACCTCGTACCTCATGTAACTCACATGGGGCACTTGCTGCAACGCGCGCTTGAGCTTCAAAGAATCCTCCAGCCCGATCACCACCCCACGCACGGCCTTGGTCGGCGCCAACTCGGAGACGTAGCCCATGTAGCGCAAGACCTGACCGACCACAACGTCGTCCAGGCGGCCTCGCTTGAGTTCCACGACCAGCATCTCAGAGCCGTCTTTGCTGCACGCCAAGATATCGAGTGGGCCAGTGTCGGTCTGATACTGACGGCCCACCACTTCGCCGTGTTCGTCGGTGTAGATGTCGTACTTGCGTCCAAGCTCCGTCCTGGACCAGTTGGAGACGAGGAAGTCTTCCAAGTGGCGCTCGAGGGCGAAAGAAACCTCGTCATCGATCTCCGCTTCCGGGGTAGCCGACGTGGGGCGTTGCGCCACCCTCGCGGCGATCTCGTCCGCGTAGTCGTCGAGCACCACGACCGTGCCGCTACTTCCGAGTGTTCTGCGGAGTGCGTCGCTCAGCGAGGACCGCTCTAGCGTGTCTGGGAGCCACGTGACGGGTCGCCTGTGTGACAACTCCGTGCCCCGGGGTGAACGTGTAGGGCCCCGTGACGCGGGCTACACGATAGCTGCTTTGGCCTGTGGGCACGAGGATCACGTCACCTTCGGACACGGTGTAACCAAGGGTCCACGTCATGCCGCACGCGAGGCCCGCTGTCACGTTGGACTCGATGTGATCCGTCTCTTTCAAGGTCGGGATGAACCGCTTGTTGAACTCGCGCCAGTCGTCAGCGAACTGTCCGGTCAGGTCAATATTGATCATCCAGCCGGTGCCGACGTAGTTATTGGCGAGGGCGTCCGCGAGGTAGGCGGCGTCCTTGCCGACCGAGACGCGGAAGTAGCGGGTCATGGGCCAACCTATCCGGCGAGCGGGACGAGGCGTTCGCGCCTACGGCTATCGAATCCGGCGGCCGTGTCGGAACTGAAGGCGCCGCACTTGTTACCCAGGAGCGCGGCTGTGGCTGTCTGGATCGCCGCCGTCTTTGGTCGCAGACCTTCGACGATGACCCCGCTTGAGTCGACTTCCACATAGCCCAACTCAAACAGAGCATCGCACCCGAGGACACACGCGAGCATCGCGACCTTGGAGAACTCGCGGCGCTCCGCGTCCGATAGCGATGCTCGCGGCGCTATGTGGGCCGCTACCAGCAGTTCCTTGGGCAAGGTCCGGCCGCACAGGTCGCACGGCGCTTCCAGGCGTCCGTTCAGGAGGCCTCCCCTCAACGTTCCCTGTTCCACCCGGACCTTGACCATCGCCGCGCGATCGGTCGGATCGGCCACAGGGCCGGAGGCGGCGTAGCCCTGGGGCTCTGGCTCCCAGATCGCATCCACGGTGACGCCCATGGCGCGGAGGAGGGTCCGCGCAACCGCGGCGTCAAGCCGTGCAATGTAGGCATGTTTTGCTACACCGTTCTTGTCGAGGGGCGTGCTGGTGCCGGGCCCGTAGCCGATGATCTCCGCGAAGCGGGCCCTCGGCATGGAGGCGTCGGAGCGCAACGGGGCCAAGTCGACGCGGAGGCCCCAGTCGCCCTCGCCGGGCCGGGCCGCGTAGTTGGCGGGCCTACGACACTCCCAGGGGTGCGACGTCACCAGGCTTACCGCGCGAATTGTAGAGTTGGCGTGATGGATCACGATGTCATTGGGCTGCAGGCGCGTGATCGCCTCTCGTTGCGCGTCCCAAATGCCATTGCGGTCGCGGCACGTCCAGAGCAAGCCCAAGTTGAAGACCTTGTTGAAGTTGCGGCTCTGACTCACCCACCAGTACCTGCGCACCGCGGCTTCGTCAATTTGGTCGGTGTCAGTCGCCACTTCGGTAGGTGGCTCGCTCGTCGTTGAACTCATAGTGACACGGTAGTCATGCGCGCAAGCGAGCGTCGTGGCGGTTGCCCCCGTCACACCCCTCTGCCAGGCTCGGCACATGACAGTGCTGGGGCTGGACGGGTGCAAGGGCGGCTGGATCGCCATCGCCGTCGACGACTCGGGATACGTTGACACCTTCGTAGCGCCCACCGTGGCCGCCGCCGAAAGCGTCGGCGTGGAGCGTTGGGGCATCGAAGCCATGGTAATCGACATCCCCATCGGCATTCCGGACACGGGGCCTCGGCTGGCCGATGTCGAGGCTCGGCGGTTCATTAAACCCCGCCACAACAGCGTGTTCCCCACGCCAGTGCGTGCGGCGCTCGAGGCACCCGACTACAACGCGGCGCGCATCGCCTCCCTCTCGGCGAGCGGCAAGAGCCTGTCCAAGCAGGCGTGGGCGATCAGCGACAAGATCCGGAAAGTTGACGCCTGGGTGCGCGGCGCGCAGGTAACGGCCTGCGAGGGTCATCCCGAGGTGAGCTTCCGCGCCATGGCAGGCGAGCCCATCGAGCACTACAAGAAGACGCTGAGCGGGGCGATGCTGCGCTGGCAGTTGCTTGGGGGTGAGGGGATCGAACTACCCGGATCGCTGGACGCGAAGGCGTTCCGTGGTGTGGATCTCGATGACGTCCATGACGCTGCCGCGATGGCTTGGACGGCGAGGCGGGTGGCGCGTGGGGAAGCCGTGTCGCTGCCCGCCGAGCCCGAGGTATTCTCCGATGGCTGGCAAAGCGCGATTTGGTTCTAGGGGGGCGAGGCCGAGGTGGATAGGCGACGAAGGACCGTGGCAGGCGTGCGACGTGATCGCGAACAATTGCGGAACGGGCGCGAGCGCCGGACGCTCAAGATCGTGCGAACGTTCGGCCTCACAAACTGGGAAGCTCTCGGCGCGCTGGGAGTCGCGTCGGGTGCGATCGCTGCGGCACTCCCCGCGATTTGGGCTTGGTCGGCTACTCGTAGTTTGAACCAGACGCTAGCGTTTGCGGCTCAACTTGACGCTTTGAGTGCCCTACGTGGACTCGCGCCAATTGGGCTCGCTTCGGTGTTCTTCGGAACGGCTATCGGCGGAGTTCTCCTCAATTTCTCGGCGTGGCCGATGACTCGCGGCGGTGGGATCATTCAGTCCGCGACTGTTGGCAAGAGCCTCACAGCCACGGGTGTCGCGGCTCTACTCGCGATCGTCGTGGGACTGGTGTCGTTGGTCGTGCCCTGGGAGCCAGCGGCCGCAACCGGTGCATGGTCGATCCTGATTGTCGCGCTCGTGCCCGCCGCCGCCTATTTCGCGTTGCGCGGCCGGAAAGGCGGCAGAGTCACCGTGGCACGGGGCGCCACGATTGTGGTGTTCCTCGCGATCGTTCTCTCGGCGCTCCTTGGTCTGGCTCAAGCCCTGCGACCGGTGCCGCTTGTCTCCCTGACTTTCGAAGGCGGCGATCCTGAAGTGGTGTATTTGGTTCGCTCGGAGGGTGGCGTGACATGGTTCCTGCGCCCTACCGGTTCTGATGCGATCCTCGTCGCCGATCGTTTGGTGATGGATGCCGACATGCGACCGGTCACCGAGCTCCACGTTTGCCGAGTAGCGCCCACTTACGGAGAGTACGTTTGCGACTTGCCGTAGGCCACTGGGCAAGACTCCGAGTGCTATCTGCTTCTAGCGTCTGGAGCCGACCCCAGCATCGGCGCTACTTGCGCGCCGCACGTCGCACGAACGCGCTCGGCTGCTTCCCTTCGCCGGACTTGCGTGAGGTCACGTCATACGACGGATGCGCGACCATCAGGTCCCTCAGCTTGCCGTAGCCCCACGTGCGGGTGTCAAAGTCGGACGCAAGTCGCGACAGATTGGAACCCACGACGCCGAGGTGCGCCCAGCCGTCGTCGCCCGCGGCGGTGTCCACGGCCTCGGACAAGAGCTTGTCGAGCGCCGGGTCCTTCTTGAAGGTGGGAGTCGCCGTCGGTGGGGGTGCGGCCTCCGCCACAGCCAGGTTCTCCACGTAGACGAACATGGTGCACGCCGCCACAAAGGGTTTGGGCGTCTTGCGTTGACCGAAGCCGTAGGCCATCAGGCCCTGCTCGCGGATCCGCGCCGCCAGCCGCGTGAAGTCGCTGTCGCTCGACACCAGGCAGAAGCCGTCCACCGTTCCGCCGTGGAGCAGGTCCATCGCATCGATGATCAGCGCGCTGTCGGTGGAGTTCTTGCCGGTCGTGTAGCTGAACTGCTGGATGGGCTGCACCGAGTGCGCGAGCAGCTCCGGCTTCCACTTGGCCAGCTGCGTCGACGTCCAGTCGCCGTAGGCCCTGCGCACGGTCGCGGTGCCGTACTTCGCGATCTCGACGAGCAGGCGCTCAAGATGCTGTGCGCTCGCATTGTCGGCGTCGATCAAGACGGCTAAGCGGGCCTCATGCGTGGGTTTTGCCATGAGAACACTGTGTCACCGATCGTCGGGGTGGCGACCATGGAGCGTGGTCACGGTGTCAAGATCACTCGGGCGCGCTGGGGCTGATGCGGCTACGCTCGGGCGAGAGACTTACGGGTGTTCTTGGGGGGACCACATGCTTCATCGTGATGCCATGGTGGGGGTTCGGCCCCTGCGCCGCCGTCAAGGCGTCGTCGCCGCGCTGTGCCTGATCCTCGCAGTCGCGGGGTGCGAGGGACCACCCGCCGGGGCCAAGGACACCGTTCAACGTCTGGCCGCGCTTGATATCGTGACGTCCCCGCCGCCGCAAGGGGTCCAGGTGGCACACGCCGAGGACTTGGGTCTGGACGGAACCATGGCGTTCAACCCCCCGACCGTCACGGTTGTCTACGCGACGAGCGCGTCGGTCCAAGAAGTCAACGACTTCTACATCTCCGCGTTTCCGGCTTATGGCTTCGGGGAGGGGTATGACGGGGGCCCGTCCCCACACATGGAGGGCAAAGACTTCTCAGGTGGCGACGAGATCTACTTCGACATCCGCATGAGCCAGGGCGCTCCGGACTACGGGGTCAACGGCGGCCCGACACCGGGCCCAACGCCCGTAGGGGCCGACCTCTACGTCATCGTCGAGGCGATCTGGTTTCCGTCGCAAGGATAGGACGCACAGCCGCCCCATGGCCCGTCGTCCACCAGCAGGTAGTTGCCCTCTGCAGCACCTTTCCACAGGCCCTGGCAGAACGGTAAGGGCGGGGAGTAGCGTCGGCCCATGGGGGATTGGGAGAGACGTAGCGTCGTAGGGCGAGCGCCGTACGTGCCCGCGCGCGACCATGAGGACGTTGCGACCGTGCTGGTCACGGTGAAGGCATACCCGGCGATCGGCAAGAAGAATGGCGAAGCGGTGTGCGTCGCCGGGGTGCGGCTCGACAGTGACATTCCCGAGTGGATTCGGCTCTTTCCCGTGGGGTTCAGAGACCTCCCTGCCGACAAGAAGTTTGACAAATACCAGGTGGTACGCCTGAAGGTCGCCCGGCCAACGTCGGACCGGCGCCCAGAGAGTCGAACACCCGACCTGGGGTCGCTTGTCTTGGGAGAACAGGTGGGCACCAAGAAGGGGTGGGCCGCCAGGGCTGCACTCATGTCGCCGCTCATCGGCGCGACCACCACCTGTGAGTTGCTCGCTGGGGCCCAACGCCAGGGTGGCTCGGCGCCTTCTCTGGGCCTCATCAAGCCCAAGGTCTTGGGGTTCACGGTTGAGGCAAATCCCGACTACCACCCGATTGCGGGAGGGCCCATCACGGTGGACCTTTTTGGGCACGAGAAGGACCTGCTGGAACAGTCACCCGTCGTCGCCAAGTTCCGGTACAAGTGCGAGGCGAAGAGTTGCAATGGGCACGGCCAAAGCCTGATCGACTGGGAGTCTGGCCGGCTCGCGAGGCGCAACAGGGGGCTAGGGGTCGCCGCGATGCTGAGGCTTCACCGCGAGCGGTTCCTCGACGAAATGTGCGGGCCGGGCCGCGACACTCACTTCTACGTGGGCAACATGCACCAGCACCCAACGGACTTCTTGGTCTTGGGGGTTTGGTCGCCTCCCGGTACCGCAGCGCGGCAGGGCCTGCTCGAACTCAAGCCCTGACTAGGCCGCGAGACGTGCCGCGTTGAGCGCGTGCAGTACCTCGGTGCGGTGGCAGCAGCGGCCGTCGGCCTCGAAGCAGACGAGCACCACGCCGTCGTGGGCGCCTAGCGCGCGCACCTGGTTCAGGGCCTCGGCGGCGGCGTCGGTCGCCAGGACCTCCGATGTGTATCGCGCGCGAGCCGCCGCCCCTTGGGGGCCGGAAGCGTCGGCGAAGGCTGCGCGATTGTCCCGAGGGTTGCCTAGGGCGGGGAGGTGAAGGTAGTCGAGGCCGGCATCGGCGACCGCCTGTGCGAGAGCGCGCTTGGAGAAGCCGGCCTTGCGGGAGATGGGGTTGAGGCGTACGTCCACGATCCACGCCGCGCCCATGGCGCGAGCGAACTCGACAAGATCCGCGACCGTGCGTCCCTCGTATCCCCAGCCGGTGATGCCGCTACCCATGTGACTTCCTCCGTCGGAATGCCTGAACGCGTCTTCACTGACACTACCTGGGCGTCGGGCTCGGCCCGCCCCGAGAGAGGCGGCCGGCTATCCCGCTCACGCGGGAAGAGGTCCCCTGGACCCCTTGTCACCGACCGCTTCCAGTGTAGTTCCGGAGCGTCGGCGTACGGCGGGCGCGAGTTGGGCACGTCCCCGCTTCCTCAATTGCGGTGGACACAATACCGAACGCGAGGGACACTGGGCCTTGTCGATCACGCCGGCCGACGCCACGGCCAAGGCCGCCGGATATGACCACTAGAAGGGAGCCCCTGATGACCCCCAGCCGAGACACCGAGGCTGCCCGCTTCGCCGCCGAACCCGAAGCCTGGGGCGAGCCCCAAGGGCGCTTGACCGGTGCCGAAGCCGCGTCACGCGGTCGCGCCCTGCTCGAGGCCGCTGGCGTCGATGTCGCCGCCGTCGAACGCCGCGTCGGCCGCCCGCGCATCGGCGGCAAGGCGGGGCGCAAGGGAGAGCGCAGCGCACGCGTCAACGTCGCGGTGACCGACGCGCAGGCCGCGATCATCGACGGGCTCGCGGGCCAGGGGCGCACCCGCAGCGACATCGTGCGCGAGGCTCTCGACGAGTACCTCGCGGCGCGAGCGTGAGCGGGCGCGCGCCAACTCGCCGTTGACTATCGGCATTCTGGATATTGAACTCCGTCATATGAGAACACCGGCGTCTCCGCTCGCCGTTTGGTCTCCTCGCCCGTGTCGCCGGGTCCTGCCTGTGCATGTTTTGGCAATTGATTAACGTGTTAACCAATCCCGAGGAGCAACCAACCCTTAGGACACGCGGCGCGCACCGCGCGATGGTGGCGTGGGTACGCAACCCGCGACTCGGTGCCTCCGAAAATAGGACATGCTATAGTCGTGCCATGGAGTCTCTCGCGTCGGTCGCCGAGCGGTGCGACGCTGCGGTAGAAACTGCCCGCGCCGAACTCGTCACTGCCGTGCGCCGCGCCTACGCACAGGGCATGACCCAGGCCGAGATTGCCGGTCAGATCGGGCGCAGCCAGCCCGAGGTGAATCGACTGCTGCGCTTCCACGGCTCAAGCTCCCGCGCCCGAGCCCTGCGGGACCATTCGACTCGCATTCGCGCCGCGATCAGAGACGCGGGCGGAGCCAGGGTGCGCGTCTTCGGATCCACGGCCAACGGCACAGACCGGCCGGACTCCGACGTAGACCTGCTATTCGACATGCGCAAGCCGCTGAGCCTCATGCAGTTGTCCACTCTCGAACGCGAACTCTCGGGGCTTATCGGCGCCCGCGTCGACCTTGTGCCCGAGTCCTCGATCCGCCCCGACTTGCGCGAACGCATCCTCCAGCAGGCCGTGCCGCTGTGAGTCGCACTGCGCGCGAACGCCTCGCAGACGCCACACTGCACCTCGATGCGGCGATGGCTTACGCCGCCGACGGCGCCTTCGGCGACAAGACGATCGACGCCATCTGCATGAGGATATCGGCGGGAATCGAAGCACTCAGCGCGCTGTCCCCGAGCCGTCGCGCTGAACTCATCCCCACACCTAACGATGGTGCGTTTGCGCGGCCCACGAGCGGCGCGCGCGTACCTGGACGGCCTACCGGACGCGCACCAGGCGACGATGCCCTAGGCCATGCCGCGCGACGTCACGGTTTCATTCGCGGTTCGGCTACCGCTCCCACGCCGCCTTGAACGGCACGCGCAGTTTGGGTAGCTGGGGGTCGAAGAACACCAGACCACGTTCCTCGGCGATGCGCGCGATGCGCGGCACCGCCGTTGCCGCCGAACCGAACGTCAGGACCGTGTCGAAGAGGCTTCCCGCAGCCTCACCCTCCAGCGGAAGGTATTTCCACGGAGTGCCAGCCATGGGGTCTCCGGGGAGGCCAGGCCACTCTCGCTTCAGCGCCGCCACGAAGTCGCGCAGCGTCTCTGTGGGTTCTACCCGCGGGTGTGCCTCCCGGTAGAGGCGCTGTTCAATCTTGGCCGCTTCGAGACTCGAGGCTGGCCGCGCGCCGTCCCAGACGTTGATGTAGTAGCCCATGACGCGACGATAGTGACCACCGGGGGTCCGAAAGGCTCTGACGCTGAGGAGGCTGTGGAGGAGCGTCAAGCGTCGTCGCCTGGGGACGACTTCTCTGCCTGTCCGGGCAAGACCCCCAACGTTCTGATCCGTAGTCACTTTTCAACTTTGACCTTTACCAATACGGTAAACGCCAGTACGCTGGTCAGATGGAGGTGGGTTATGAAGATCCGCGTTTCGAGACGTTTCTTCGCGACGAACGTGCGCTGAGGAGGGCCCACGGGGCGGAGGTCGTCAAGAGGTTAGCGATCCGCCTCACGGCCATCCGTGAGTCCAGCAACCTGGCCGAATTGCACCTCTTGCCCGGACGGACGCATCCGCTCAGCGGCAACCGGGCCGGGCGTTTCGCTATGGACCTCCCCAATGGCCGACGACTCGAGTTTCGCCCCACGCCTCCGGTGCCTTCCAAGCCCGACGGCGGCATCGACCTGACGAAGGTCACCAGCATCACGCTCATCGAGATTTCCGATCACTACACGTGACCCACTCCCTTCCCACGTGCCCCGAATCCGCCCTGAGGAACACACCATGACCGCCACATTTCCTGATCACCTCGTAGCCTCCCCAGGCGCCGTCCTGGAGGAGTGGCTCGACGAGCGACGCATGTCGCAGCGCGAGTTTGCCGACCGCACCTCCAAGTCAGAGAAGTTCATCAGCCAACTCATCAACGCCAAGGCGTCACTCACCGCCGACACGGCCCATGACCTAGAACTCGTCACCGGGGTCAGTGCGGACACCTGGCTGCGCATGGAGGGCTCGTACCGAGCGATGCTGAGGCGGCGCCAAGCCATCGACGCGGCGGGCGCAGCTGATTCCCCTGTCGAGGCGGTGTTGTTGAAGTTTCTTCGCGACGCCGGGATTGTCACCGCTCCGGCGCGGGCCAAGGGCGAACAGGTCGTCCAGGTATTCAGCCTGCTCGGCGTGAGCTCGACCGATGGACTGGCTCGGCTGACGAGGCGGCACTCGGCGGCATTCCGGGTGTCGACCTCGTTCACGCCCGATCCCGTGGCCACCGAGGTGATGATCGCGCTGGCTCAACGCCAAGGCGTCATGATCGTAAGAGGGTCATTCGACCCGGAGGCGATGCTGGCCAACCTGCCGGCGCTGAGGGCTCTCACCCGAAGCGCGCCTGCGCAGGGAGCGCTTGAGGCGAGAGAACTACTCGCGTCGGCCGGGGTCGCACTGGTGTTCTTGCCCAACGTGCCCAAGGCGCACTGCAATGGGGTGACGCTCTGGGGTCCCGGCGGGCCCGTCGTCGCGATCACGGACCGGGGCAGGCGCGAGGACATCTTCTGGTTCACGCTCTTCCATGAGTTGTCGCACGTGCTCGACGGCCAACGCGATGCGATCTATCTGGAGGGTCCGAGTGGCGCCGAAAAGCCCGAGGCGGAACGCCGGGCCGACGAGTTCGCGACGGAATTGCTCGTGCCACGGGCGCAAGAACACCTGTTGGCGCAGATCGAATCCTTCGATGATCTGGCGCTTGTGGCCCGGCAGCTGGGCGTCGGAGAGGGTGTCGTCATCGGGCAACTCCACCATCGCGAACTCAAATTGCCGTCGTGGGGGCAGCGCCGACTCGCGAAGGTAGTTGTCGCGGGGGCATAGGGGCATAGGGGCGTAACGGCGGCGTACTGCGGGTGAGAGTTGGACACGCCCCCGCCTTCCCAATTGCGGTGGACACAATACCGAACGCGGAGGAGACTCGGCCTTGTCGATCACGCCAGCCGACACCACGGCCAAGGCCGCCGGATATGACCACTAGAAGGGAGCCCCTGATGACCCCCAGCCGAGACACCGAGGCTGCCCGCTTCGCCGCCGAACCCGAATCCTGGGGCGAGCCCCAAGGAGGCCCCACCGGCGCCGATGCCGCCGCCCACGGCCGCGCCCTGCTCGAGGCCGCTGGCGTCGATGTCGCCGCCGTCGAACGCCGCGTCGGGCGCCCTCGCATCGGCGGCACGGCGGGACGCAAGGGGGAGCGCAGCGCGCGCGTCAACGTCGCGGTGACCGACGCCCAGGCCGCGATCATTGACCGGCTCGTGGGGCAGGGGCGCACCCGCAGCGACATCGTGCGCGAGGCGCTCGACGAATACCTCGCGGCGCGAGAGTTTGGCTGAACCAGCACCGACCACTTCACACGCCAACGCGGGAACGCGGGAACGCGGGAACGCGGGAACGCTTGAAAAGTAGCAAATAGGCAGATACAATCCAAGCATGCAAACCCGCGAGGCACGCCGAGCGATCATTCCGGTCGCCGAAGCGCAACGCGGCCTGGTCACCACGCGACAGGCCGCGCTCGTCGGCGTGCCCCGGCTCTCCATGTCGCGGCTCGAAGCGTCGGGAGACCTTGAACGCCTCGCCCACGGCGTGTACCGAGTGGCGGGTGCAGACCACGACGAGTACACCGACGTCTACGCGCAGTGGCTCGCGCTCGACCCCGGGCGCACAGCCGCCGAGCGCGTCGCCGACCGTGCGCACATGATCGCCGTGTCGCATCGAAGCGCCGCCGCCATCTACGACATCGGCGACCTGCCCGCCGATGTCGACACCTACACGTCGTCGTATCGCAAACAGTCGCAGCGGGAGGGCGTGCGCGTCCACACCGGCACGCTCGAGCCCCCCGACGTCCGGGTCGAACACGGCATGCTCGTCACCACGCCGGAACGCACGCTTGCCGACCTTCGTCGGACGGAGCCTGACTCGTCGCACGTGGCCGACGCCCTCGCCGATGCGCTCGAGGGCCGGCGCGTGACGGGTGCTTCCGTCTCTCGGGCTCTTGGTTCGGACGTGGTGGAGCGGATGCTCGCATCGAAGGGACTCGACAGTGCGGGCCTCGCCCGCGCGATCATGGCGTCCGCTACGGGAACTCGGGCTTTCAGGGCATTTCAGGAAGCGGTCGGCGGAACAGTGGCAGGGCACATCACCGCAGCCGCCTTCCCCACGGTGCTCCAAGACCTGCCGTGGAGCACGCTCGCGGAGGTAGAGCGTGCCTCTCGCATCACAGAAGGGGTTGCTGATGAGTCCTGACAAGCCCAGGCCGCTGTCCAAGCGCTCGGTGCTGGACCGCGCCAAGAGCGCAGGCGTCAAGGGTGACGTGGCGCTCCGCGATCTCGCATTCAACCAACTGCTCGCACGCATCGATGCGCACGCACCGGGGAGTTTCATGCTGAAGGGGGCGCAGGCGTTGCGGGTTCGTCAGGTCAGTTCACGGTCCACGCGCGACCTCGATCTTCGTTCGAGCGCCGGGACGGTCGCGCTTGCGGTCGATGCTTTGGTGGCCGCGATCGGCACCGACCTGGGCGACGGCATTCTCTTCCAGGTCTCCCGCGAGCCCGCCCCGTTGGGCCATGATCACACGGGCGGATCCATCGGCGTCAACATCCGGGTCGAGGTGCTCCTCGGGGGCGAATTCATTGCCTCCGTATCCATTGACCTAGTGACCGGGCGGGATCCCTCGGGCTCCGTTGCTCGGCTGCCACGACCTATGGCCATCGCCTTGCCGGGGATCGTCGAGGCGCACATAGACACGTATCCGGTAGAGGACCACATCGCCGACAAGGTGTGGGCGACCATGACGATCTACGGGGATCGGCCCTCGAGTCGCCCACGAGACTTGTATGACTTGTTCGCGTTTGCGCTGCGCTCGGAGCCCGAAGCGCTGGCACTGGGCGCAGCTCTGGAGGAGGAGCGACTGCGGCGAGGAATCGCGGCGACCGCGAGCTTCAACGTGCCGCCTGACTGGCAGGCAGGATGGGGGGCGCTCGTGACCACCTATCCTGACCGGGACTTCCCCACCGACTTCGGCGATGCGCTTGGCTTGGTTCGGCTGCTTCTTGAGCCCGTGCTCACGGGTGAAGTGACTCGTGGGCGATGGGATCCTGCGGCCGCATCATGGGCGGTGGAGGAGCGCTAAGTATCGCCGCGCCACCCTCGACCCTCACCCCTCGACCAACCCCACCAACCCCCGCATCACTTCGTCCGCGCGGGCAGGCACCTCAAACGGTCCCGGCAACCGGAACACCTGCGCGCCCCAAGACGTGCGCGTCGGTTGCAAACCCGGACTGCCCTCGGCGCCCAGCAGAGCGGCCACAGGTTGGCGGTACACGGCGATCACGAGTCGCACATGACGTGAGGCGAGCTTGGTAGCCAACACCGCACGACCGTGCGCGAGTTCCGCGGCGCTCACGCCCACCTCGCGCGGCGTCGGCCGCTTGACGATGTCCGTGAAGCCCACGCCTTGCGCGAGCCCCGCCTCCTCGAAAAAGCCGGTGTCGGGCACGTCCCAGCCAAGAGCGTCGGCGATGCGACCCAGCTGCCGCCTGCCCAACGGGCCCTGGAAGTAGTGCCCGGCCGCCACGGACCCGGGCGAGGGATTGATGCCGACGATCGCGGCGCGCGGGTGCTCGGGCCACACGTCGATGAGGCTGAGCACGCGAGTGCCCATCCACTCCTCGAAGGATTGGTAGCCGCGCAGCCCGCTCATAGGGAAACGCTAGCGAGATCCGTCGAAGGGCGCCCGCTCACGTGCGGCGCCCGCTCTCTCTCGGCCACGCTAGCCAGGGCCCAAAGCACCAGGCCATGGCCGATGTCAGCGATACCGTCAGGAGGCGTCCGCTCCTGCGGGCAACAACGAGGGAGAATTGTCATGAGCGTCACCCCGGGCGTCGGTCAGCCCAACACGCCCGTCTATGCGGTCAAGCCGCCGATGCTGACGCTCGCCGTCGTCTCGCTGTGCTTTGGCATCGCTGGCGTCTTGATGCTGTGGGTGCCGTTCTTTGGCTGGAGCCTCGGCATCGTCGCTGTACTGACGGGCCATGTCGCGGTGAGCCATATCAAACGCTCGATCCAGCCGCGTTCAGGCAAGGGACTGGCGATCGGCGGACTCGTGACGGGGTACTTCGCGACCGTTGTGGGGACGGGCTTCTTCATCGTGACCGTCATCATCGCCGTCGTCCGCAACCACTAGTCGGCGCGCATCGGCGCCTATTCGCGGCGGAGCGTGAGCGCCAGGCTCGGCACCAAGAACGACGCGAGGAAGATCGGCAGCAGGTTCTTGCCCGTGCAGCGGAAGGCGACGACCTCGCCGTCGGCGGCGTCGAAGGTCACGGCCCGGCTGGACTTGCGGCCGCTGCGCAGATGCAGGGTGTGAGGCCCTGGTTCCAGCGGCGTCTCGAAGGTGTCGTTCATGTCGACGGACCCGACGCGCGCGCCGTCGAGCTCGATGTCGTAGGTCCCGCGGCGGACCTCGACGCCGATGGACTTGTGCGTCACCGTCAGAGTTGCGGACATTGGTGAACTCCTCTTGGTTCGTGAGGCTCTTGCTGTGGGCGGTTGGCGACGGGGGTCGCGTACTCATCCCAGTATGCGCGCCGGTTTTCCACAGGGCCGATGCTTCCGGTAGCAGGCATGGCGCTTGCCCGGTATGGTCTCGTGCATGGCTCGATTGTCACGTTTTGTGACGGTTGTAGTCCTCTTGGGGGGCGCGACCGTATCTCTGTCTGCATGCACGGGTGGTTCTGACCCGATCGCATCGCCCAGTCCCTCGGTCTCGACCGTGGTGACTCCGTCGCCGTCGCCCAGCGCGTCGCCCTCGCCGACCGCGCTCACTGATGAAGAACTGCTCGCGCTGATTCCCGAGGAGGCCCGTGCCGAGAACTTCGGGAGTGCGAGCAACTTCGCCAAGTTCTTCATAGATCAATACCCGACGCTATTCCACACAGGGCACGACGGCGAACTCTTCCAGTATCTGAGCGCTGACGACTGTGTATTTTGCGCGAACGCCATCACGGACTCGGTGGCCACCGGGGCGGCCGGAGCCTACAACGAGGGCGGCACGTTCACGTGGCCCGATCAGCCGCCACGTGGAGGCCTAGAAAGCGACGGCTACTGGTATGTCACCCAGGGGTTCGAGGTGTCTGACACGATCACATACCTCGAGGACGGAAGTCAGTACAAGACGGAGCGTGGTGGCGCGGGCGAAGTCGGTTTGAAAATGGCTTTCGACGAAGGGGGATGGCGTGTCCATGGGGTGGAATTCGTCTACGACGACGAGTAGGAAGCGAGCCGTGGCGCTGATGGTGGCTCTGACGGCATTCGCTACCGCACCGGGGCCCGAGATTGGCGGCAGCACGCGAGGCGACAACGGCGATGCCAACGTGCACCTGAGCGTTGGTGAGGCTGCCGCCCAGGGTGCACCGACTTCGGGTACGTCCGCGGGTGACCGGTGGGTGCGTCACGAGATATGTCGTGAGTGGATCACGGTGGAGCGTACGGGGCAGATGTTCTCGGGTGTCTGGGATGGCGCGATCCCCGACTGTGCGGGAGAGGTGTTGGCGCCGCGGCAGCCTTGTGCTGACGGCCAGGTTGCGTTGGATCCGTGGTGGGTGAGTCGGGTCGAGGTCGACGGCTCGTATGGTCCTTGGTCGCAGGTGTCGAGTTTTCAGTGCACGGGTGACCTGATCTATGCGCAGGTCGCAAACGTATGGGAGACGATGCCGATCGTGCCGAACACGTATCAGGTTCAACCATCGGCGGGCTTCGCGATAGCTGAACTGGGCGTCAACCTCGTCGCGGACACCCACCCCCGCACGCTCGCCGTGACCCTCATGGGTGCCCCGGTCACGATCCGCGCGGTCGCGACCCAGTACACGTGGACCAACACCGACGGCACCACGTGGACCTCCACCGCACCGGGCAAAAGTTACGACCAGGGCGGGCGGCCCTTCGTCTTCCCTCGCACCGCCGAGCACCGCACGACGTTCACGTTGACGACGACGTGGCGGGGCGAGTTCACCACCAACGGCGGCGTCACCTGGCGCGACGCGCCGGGCACGGCGACCACCACGTCGGCCTTAACAACGGTCCACGTTTACAACCCCCACACCCACCTCGTGGACTGCGACCTGAACGGCAACTGCGTCGACGGCTCCCCAGGCGGCGGGAACCAGAAGACGATCCTGGACCCCGACGGCGACGGCATCGACAACTACCTCATCCCCGACAACCAGATCGCCGACTACCTCGCCACCCGCGACGCCGGCCACACCTGGACCCACACCGAACGCAAGACGTCCGCTTGACTATCGGTATTCTGGATATTAACCTCCGTTATATGAGAACAACGGCGCCGCTGCTCGCACCGATCTTCCGGTCCGAGGGTCAGGCGCGCCTGCTTGCAGCGCTCCTGCTGGGCGGCGACGAGTTGTCTATCTCCGACGCCGCGGACCGGGCGCACCTCGCCTACCCCACGGCCCACCGGGAGGTGGCCCGGCTTCTCGATGCCGGCATCCTTGAGGAGCGAAAAGTCGGCCGCATGCGCCTGCTGCGCGCCAATGTGAACAGCCCCCTGACCGCACCTCTGCGCGACATTCTGTTGGTGTCCACCGGGCCCGTGGTGCTGCTGGCCGAGGCCCTTGTGGGGATCCCCGGCATCGAAGCGGCGTTCCTCTACGGGTCCTTCGCCGCGCGCATGCGAGGCATCGAGGGCCCCGCACCGCACGACGTCGATCTCATGGTGCTCGGCTCGCCTGACGCGGCGCAGGTCTACGCCGCCTGTGCGCGAGTGGAGGAGATGGTGCACCGCCCGGTCAACCCGACCGTCATGAGCGGGGACGAGTTCCGCGGGCAGTCAGGCTTCCTGTCCGAGGTCAGGTCAGGACCCGCCATCCCCGTCATCGGGGAGCTCCCATGGTGATGACCCCGCTCACTGCGGCCCAACAAGCGGCGGTCGACGCCCTGGCACAGTCAGGGCGCATTGCGCCCGTACCGGTCGACCTGCTACGCGCGTCCTCATTCATGGGCAATGCTCGCGACCTCCTGGACGAACTTCCCAAGCTCACCGGCCCGAGCGCGCGCTACACCCTCGCCTACGACGCGTGTCACGATGCCGGAGAGGCGTTACTGGCGTCGTATGGCTTCCGCACAACGAATGGCCCTGGCCAGCATGAGGCGCTCGGCCGTTACCTGTGCGCAGTACTCGACATTCCGCCGAGCGACGCAGCGGCGCGTCGCTACGATCAACTGCGTCGGTCCCGCAATCAGCAGCGCTACCAGGCCGGACCCGTCGGCGCGGCCCAAGCGAACCTCGCAGCCCAGACCGCGCAGGAACTCTATGACGCGGCACGTCACAGGGGAATCGACGCCTAACAGTTCGGCGCGGTGAGCATTGTCCACAGGGCCGATGCTTCCGGTAGCAGGCATGGCGCTTGCCCGGTATGGTCTCGTGCATGGCTCGATTGTCACGTTTTGTGACGGTTGTAGTCCTCTTGGGGGGCGCGACCGTATCTCTGTCTGCATGCACGGGCGATTCTGACCCGATCGCATCGCCCAGTCCCTCGGTCTCGACCGTGGTGACTCCGTCGCCGTCGCCGAGCGTGTCGCCCTCGCCGACTGCGCTCACTGACGAAGAACTGCTCGCGCTGATTCCCGAGAACGCCCGGGGCGAGGACTTCTTGAGCGCGAGCAACTTCGCGAAGTTCTTTGTCGGGCTCTATCCCGAAATGATGCACGACCAAGACCCGGAATTGTTCAGCATGCTTTCCGACCCAGATTGTGTCTTCTGCAACAATGCCCTTGGAAACCTGGCGGACCTTGTGGCATCCGATGGGTCGATGACGGGCGGTGATGTCACCGTAGAGGTGGGACTTGCCTCAGGAGGCCTCGAAGCCGACGGCACCACGAACGCGTCCTTTGACGCCGAAACTGCTGACACCACCTTCTTGGATGTAGCCGGAAGTGTCACGTCCACAGTCCCTGGCCGGGGCGGTCGACTCGGTGTGAGTCTTCGGTACGACGTCGATCATTGGGTCGTGTTGGGCGTCGGATCTGAGGATGCCTGATGGTCGCCTTGGCGGGTGGCACATTGGGCGCACTAGGCACGGTCATGCTGTTCTTGGTCGCCGTGGTTACCGGTGACCCGGGCGACATCTGGGGCACGACCCATGGTGACTCGACAGAGGTTCACTCACCGAGCGAAGCCGCATCGCAAGGGGCTCCCGTGTCCTCCGCCGCCTCAGCGGGCAGCGATCGTTGGCAGCGTCACGCGATCTGCTCGGAGTGGGTGACGTTTATCCGGGTTGGCGAAGTGGGTGTTAGTGAGTTTACGAAGTCTTGGTCGCCGTCTATCCCTGACTGCACGGGCGCCCCCTTCCGGCCGCTAGCCGCGTGCCCGGATGGCACGACACCACTGGAACCTTGGTGGGTAAGCCGAGAGGACTCAGGTGTCTACGGCCCTTGGGAAATCGCCAGCTCCCAGCAGTGCGCGAGCGACCTCCTCCTGACCCAGGTCGAGCAGGCGTGGGAGACGATGCCGATCGCGCCGAACACGTATCAGGTTCAACCATCGGCGGGCTTCGCGATAGCGGAGCTGGGCGTGAACCTCGTCGCGGACACCCACCCCCGCACGGTCGCGGTGACCCTCATGGGTGCCCCGGTCACGATCCGCGCGGTCGCGACCCAGTACACGTGGACCAACACCGACGGCACCACGTGGACCTCCACCGCACCGGGCAAAAGTTACGACCAGGGCGGGCAGCCCTTCGCCTTCCCGCGCACCGCCGAGCACCGCACGACGTTCACGTTGACGACCACGTGGCGGGGCGAGTTCACCACCAACGGCGGTGTCACCTGGCGCGACGCGCCGGGCACGGCGACCACCACGTCGGCCTCAACAACGGTCCACGTTTACAACCCCCACACCCACCTCGTGGACTGCGACCTGAACGGCAACTGCGTCGACGGCTCCCCAGGCGGCGGGAACCAGAAGACGATCCTGGACCCCGACGGCGACGGCATCGACAACTACCGCATCCCCGACAACCAGATCGCCGACTACCTCGCCACCCGCGACGCCGGCCACACCTGGACCCACACCGAACGCAAGTAGGGCCAGGCGACGCTGCCTCGCATCGGCCCCGATGGCGGAGCGCTCGTTGGGTCCCCCTGGACTCGTCCGCTGTGGCCCATCCCGCTACCGCCCGCCCGCCCGGAGTAGATTGAGGGCGGTCGCCAATCAAGGACGAAGGCATTGACATGGCACACGAAGAGCAGTTCCCCGGTCAGGCCCCAGAGTCGACCGATCAAGCCCACGTCCAAGAGATCGAGGACCAGGTGCGAGACCTAGCGAAGATCAGGGACGAAGGCCTGCTGACGTACGAGGAGTTCGCCGCCAAAAAGGCTGCGCTGCTCGCGGAGTTGTAGCCGGCTCTCAGCCGGGACTCACCAAACTCACCCATTCCGCGACGCCATCGCGCACCTGCGGATCCACGACCAGTTGGAAGTGGCTCAACTCCGGGAACTCTATGAGTTGCGCGCCGTAGTATTCGGCCACCGGACGGCCGCGTTCGGCGGTGTAGTCGCGTCCACCCACGACGAGCATCGGGCACGTGATCGCGGGGACGCTGATTCCGCGCTTGCGCTCGCCCCGGGCCAGCGAGGACTCGGGCCGGTGGCGCATGCCCGGCACCGATGGGCCGTAGGTGGATTCGGCGTCGTACGTGCCCGGCTCCAGCCGCACAGAATCGCCGGCTGGTCCCCGACCGCTGCCAGCACCCTGTCGGCATAGTCGGACATCGTGGCATGGGCGATGTCGAGCCCCTCCTGAAGGTCGGGGATGCGCACGTCGTCGTGGGGCCACGGGGCGGACCCGTCATCGGACACCCAGCCGTCAAACACCCAGGGCCCGGACGTGGCACCGTGCACCAGCACCACCCGGGGACCGCCGGTTCCGCGAGGCGCTGCCGTGTTCTTGTCCGTGCCCTCGTTCACCTTCGTGTCCATGCGCCGAGACTACGCGCCGGCCGGTCCCACTCGTGCGGGAGCGGAAGTGGCTTACTTCGGAGGAATCGTTAATACGTTAACTATCTTCCGGAACGAGTCTTGAGCCACGCCGATGCTCGGGGGCCGCAACTCACGAGCCGCCTCACTCCACGTCGTCGTCCACCCAGTCGAGCGTCCTCTTCACGGCCTTGCGCCAGTTGCGATACAGCCGCTCCGCCTCGTCGCGAGGCATCATGGGAGACCAGCGCGCGTCCTCGCGCCACTGACCCTTGAGTTCGTCCAAGGATGACCAGAACCCCACGGCCAGCCCCGCCGCATAGGCCGCGCCGAGCGCCGTCGTCTCCACGATCACGGGCCGCACCACGTCCACTCCCAGCATGTCGGCCTGGAACTGCATCAGCAGCGAATTGACCGTCATGCCGCCATCCACGCGCAGCTCCGGCACCGTGACGCCCGTGTCCGCCTCCACGGCCTGGATCACATCGCGCGTCTGGAACGCGGTCGCCTCGAGCACCGCCCGCGCCAGGTGCTCCTTGGTGACAAACTGCGTGAGCCCCACCACGGCGCCGCGCGCATCGGGCCGCCAATATGGCGCGAACAGCCCCGAGAAAGCGGGCACGATGTAGGCCCCGCCGTTGTCCTTCACGGCGGCGGCGAGCGGCTCGATTTCGGCGGCCGACGCGATCATCCCCAGGTTGTCGCGCACCCACTGCACGAGCGAACCCGTGACAGCGATCGAACCCTCGAGCGCGTAGCGCGGGGGCTGGCCATCGAGCCGGTACGCGACCGTCGTGATGAGCCCATGCTTCGACGCCACCCGCTCGGTGCCGGTACCCACGATGATGAAGTTGCCCGTGCCGTACGTGTTCTTGGACTCGCCCTTCTCGAACGCGGCCTGCCCAAAAGTGGCCGCCTGCTGGTCGCCCAGAATCCCGGCGATGGGCACCCCGGTCAACAGCGAATGCCCGCCCACGGTGCCGTACAGCTCGGACGACGACCTGATCTCGGGCATCATCGCGCGCGGCACCCCGAACGCCGCCAGCAGTTCCTCATCCCACTCGAGAGTGTCGAGGTCCATCAGTAGGGTGCGCGACGCGTTGGTCACATCGGTCGCGTGCAGGCCGCCGCCGGTGCCGCCTGTGAGGTGCCACAGCAGCCACGAGTCGGTGGTGCCGAACAGCAGGTCGCCCGCCTCGGCGCGCTCCCTCGCCCCCTCGACGTTGTCGAGGATCCACGCGATCTTGGTGGCAGAGAAGTAGGTGGCGAGCGGCAGACCTGTCTTGAACTGGAACCGGTCGACGCCACCGTCGGCCGCTAGCGCGTCGACCTGGTGCTGGGTGCGCGTGTCCTGCCACACGATCGCGTTGTAGACGGGCTCGCCCGTGTGTCTGTTCCACACCACGGTGGTCTCGCGCTGATTGGTGATGCCAACGGCCGCGATCTGCAGGCGAGTGATGTCCGCACGTGTCAAGGCCTCGCCAACGACCCGCCTGGTATTCGCCCATATCTCGTGAGGGTCATGCTCCACCCAGCCTGCCCTCGGCAAGATCTGCCGATGCTCGAGCTGGCCCGTCGACACGATCGCGCCCGCGTGGTCGAACACGATGGCCCGCGTCGACGTGGTGCCCTGATCGATGGCCATGACGTACTGAGGGCCCACATCGAGGGGTCCTTCAGCGTCGGGGCGCGTCTCGTTCCTGAACAGTCGCGGAAACCTCATGCCCCATGGTGGGCGTGGCGGAGCGCATGGCGCAAGGGCGGCGGCCGCCGCTGTTCGCGCGCGAGAGCCGCAGCCCGGCATGCGAGGTCAGGTGATCGACGCCTCGTAGATGCTGGCGATCGAGGCGTCGAGCGCGGCGTCAAACTCGGCCTGGCTCTGCTGGATGGTGAGGCCCTCCGTCAGGGCGCGGGAGAAGCTGGCGGCGACGCCGTGGTTGCGGGCGAGCCTGCCGTTGGCCTCCTCACGCGTGTAGCCACCGGACAGGGCGAACACCCGCAACACGTTCGGGTGCTCGACAAGCTCGTCGAGGAAGCCGTCAACCTCGGGCAGCGTCAACTTGAGCAGGACCTGCTGGTCGGGGCCCAGCTGGCCCAACGCGTCCAGGAGCGCGGCCTTGAGCAGCACCTCGGCCCCTGCCTTCTCGGGGCTGAAGATGTCGATCTCGGGCTCGATGATCGGCACCAGGCCGGCGTCGAGAATCTGGCGACCCACCTCGAACTGCTGGTCCACCACGGCCCTCACGCCGGTCTCGTTGGCCAACTTGATGACCGAACGCATCTTGGTGCCGAAGACGCCGTGGTCCTTCGCTTCATCGAGGACCTCCGCCAGGTCGGGCATCGGATTCATGACTCGAGCGCCATCCGCCTCGGCAACGAGACCCTTGTCGACCTTGAGGAACGGGACGATGCCCTTCTCCTCCCACAGGTATTCGGCGGCGCCCTTGCCGCCGATCTCGCGGTCCATGGTCATCCCGAAGAGGATCGTCCCGAGGATCCGGTCGCCGGTGAAGACCGGGCTGGTCATGATCCGGGCGCGCATCTCGTGGACGAGGTCGAACATGGCTTCCAGGTTCGCGTACGCGTCGTCGTTGACGCCGTAGAACTGCAGGGCCTTGGGGGTGCTGCCGCCGCTCTGGTCGAGCGCGGCGATGAAACCCTTGCCGCTCTTCATCTTGTTGAACTGTTCGGTGTTCATGAGTCCGCTTCCTCACATCGTCGGGAGACGAGCCCCGGGCGGACTCGCGCGAATTCGGTATCCAGATCTGCCGGATCAACCGCTTCGCAGCAGGTCTTTCTCTCGGCTTACACCTGCAAATAGCGGGCGAATCGGGATCAAAGTCCCGGGCTCCGGGACCGGCGCCCCGCCGCACCTCATTCGCCCCGCCGCACCTCATCCGCGGCAGCCTCCACGAGCGCCACGTCGCCGGCATCGTCCAGCCCCCGGACGGCCCTGACGCACGCTCGCACCGACGCTTCCAGGAAGACGTCGCGCTCGCGTTCCACCTCGGCGATCCGCACCAAATCGCCTAGTACCCTCTGGACCCGCAGGCCCACTTCCACAAGGCCCGCGCCATCCCGGGCGAGCGGCCGGAACGCGTCCTCCACCAGGTCGCCGAGCGCCACCGCGGGCACGTGTACCCGCGGGAATCGAGGCTCGCCGTCGTCGGCCTCGGACTTCAGCAGCTCCGTCACCACGCGCTCGATGGCGCCAAGCACCTCGATCGCGGTTCCGGGATCATTCACGGCGGGGGACAGCGCGTGCGAGCCGATCTCGGCGAGCGCAATCAGGCCAAGGCGCGGATCCTGCTCATACGTCCGATGCTTCTCCAACCTGAACGCCCCGCGTATCCCCGCCGCGACGTCGTCGTCGAGAGGACCCACTACGCGCGCTAGCGCCGTCCCATGCCCCACCAAGGCCCCCGGCATCGCGTCGAGGTGCACCGTCACCCCTGCGGCATCGGCCACGCGTTGTAGCCGCCCGATGTCCACCCCAGTCACGTAGCCCACCTGCTCCGAGAGCGCCGTCAGTGCGCCATCGGGCACGCCGACGGGTGCCACCCCGCCCAGGTGGGGATCGCGCGCGTAGGCGTGGATCGCCTTGGTCGCTGCGCGCTCCACCCTGTCAATGACATCGGGCACCCTGCCAAAACCGGTGAGGTGGTGGATCCACCGCAGCAGCGTGGCCACCACCAGCGCGATCACGCCGAGCGTGCCGAGGAACAGCACGGACCGCCCCCCGTCGGTGAACGAGCCGGTGCTGAGCGCCACGATCCCCACGATCGCGAACACGAAGGTGCCCAGGAACGTGGACAGCGCGTTCTGCGAGGTGCGATCCGCGACGAGCAGTTGCGTGGCGCGGGGCGTGGTGCCCTGGGCAGCCGCCGCATACGCCGAGATCATTGCCGTCAGCGAGAAGGTGGTGACCGCGAGCATGGACGTCGCGAGAATCTGCAAAATCCGGTACGCGGCGTCCTGGCCGAAGTTGACGGAGAGCGTGCTTGGCAGTATTTTCCCGACGGCCAAAGCCGAGCCCACCAAAGCCAGTGCCGCCACGGCGAACACCACCAGCCGGAACCACATCCGCTCGGGCAGGCGCTTCACGAAGGTGTGCCAGTCGATCGCTGCCATGATTCCTCCGTCGGGGGGCGTCGAGCGTCGTGCCTCCATTGTGCTCCGGCCGCCTGCGGAACGACGGTCGCGCCTCGCTACCCCCCGTACATCCCCACGTCGGCATCGACCACCCAGTCCATGTCGACAGTCCGGGTCTTCATCAACGGGTCCTGGCTGCTAATCATCAGGTAGTCCGTGCCCAGCCGCGCGTCGGTGGCGTCGTCCCACGTGGTGTCGACCACGAGCCACTGGCCGCCCACCAACACCCGGTTCCACGCGTGCCCGCCCGTGGTCACCCCGCTGGTCGCGACGCCCGTCACCACCACGGATTGCAGGCCCGACGCTTGGGCAAGCGCCTGGAATGCCATCGCGTATCCGGTGCACACCGCAGTCCCTGCCACCAGGATTCCGTACGCCTGTTGAGACTGGGCCACCTCTGGCGAGGCCGCCGATGTCACGCCCGCAGCGATCGCGGCGCCCGCCGCCTTGTCGTATGTGGCGGCGCGCAGCACGGCATCGTGGATGGCCTTGACCTTGGCGCGCGTGTCGGACGCTTGCGCGACCGCGGGTGTCGCGACGATGGCCGCCACCGCGCTGGCGGTCGCGACGCGGCGCCGTTCCGCCTCGGCGGCCGAATACGTGTATTTCGGCTCCACGCGCACCCGCGCGGTCCCGATCGACATATTCCAGCCGTTGACGAACGCGTAGGGGTTCTGCAGCATCGCCTCATCCATCGCGTCCTGCACCACGGTCCTCACGTCGCGGCCCGATGCTTGAATCCACGTCACGTCGATCTCCGGCTCTTGAGCGACGAGGTTGCGCGCCAGGTAGGTCACCGTGTCGTTTGACCCGAATACGGGGTAGGCGACGGCGGGACCCGTCGGCATCGAGCGAACGAACTCCGCGGGCCACGGCACCCACGAGGGCAGGGCCCCCAGGTAGCCAGCCCCTCCCACCACGAGGAGCGCCACCAGTACGAACGTCAGGAACCCGGCGAACCCGCCGCCTTGCTTCTGCCGCGAGCGGCGGCCCTGTGAGAGTCGGCCCCGTGAGTTGCGGCCCTCGGTCTCGCCGGGATACCCAAGGGGCACGCGCTCGAGTTTGGACACGATGTCGCGGGTGCGCGCCGTCCAACTGGTCCCGTTCCAGAATCGCTCGAGGTCCATGCGGCTCGGGTCCGGCAGCCACCCAGGGCCAGGCAGGCGCGGGGCGCGCGGCTGTGGCACCTGGCCGTCGCCCTCTGAGTGCGTCATGGTTCCCCTAGAAGTGTGGAGTTCAGGGTAACCGGGCCGCGGGTCAGGTGATGGACGACCAGCGTGAGCGCCCGCTGGCCTTCAGCGGGACGCGCCACCGCCGCTTACGCCTTGCGGCGCGTGACCGATGCGAAGAGCGCGAGGGCGACGCCCACCAAGAGGACGATGAGCCGCACCGAGAAGTTGATCGAGTCGGAGCGGAGCATGTCCACCAGTTGAATGAGGGCGATGGTCGCCGCGACCATGGCCGTGTATCCGGTCGCGAGGCGATTCGACACGAGCGAAAACGCGATGACCCCGAGGGCCGCGATAAACAGGATGAGTGGCACGGTTTCCTTGATGGCCGCGCCCGAGAATGTGATGGTGTTGCCAGTGAGGAACACCGCGACGGCGATGCACATGCCGCCGACGACACCTAGGAATGTATTGCTTCTCATGACAGCCTTCCCAAGGCCTGGTGCGCGCGCTCCATTGCGCCCGCTGCTTTGACAGTAGGCGCAACGCTGTCAAAGGGCGAGCGGAATCTAGCCTGGTTCCGCGACGGTGTCGACTCGCGCCGCGCGACCCAGTACCGCGACTACTTCCCGACGGTGATTGCAGCCCACATCATCACGGCGAGCAGGGCCAGCATCCCGATGCTCAAGCCGATGCCTAACTTCGCTAGCCCGCCATTGCTCGCCTCGCCGCGGTGGGCGGCGCGCGCTCCCAGAATCCCAAGGACCAGACCCACCGGGGCGAAGAAGAACGTGAACGGCAGCAACACGGAGAGTCTCCCGAATAGGTTCTTGTCTCGCTGCGCGATCTCGCCGGTGCGCACGACCGAGGCGGTAAGGCCCGGCCCCGGTAAGTGTTCCCCAGGCATCGTCACGGGAGTTCCGGTCGGGTCCCGTAACACGGTCGCGCTTCCGGCCATCGAATAGTGAGAAAGCACCTGGTTGCTGATAGCGCCGCGCAGGGCCGCAAGCGACTCGAACCGACCGTCAATCTCCTTGATGCTTTGCGCGCTCAGTGGTGTCCACGTGCAAACAAAGCCGCCCTCGAAGAGCACCGGAACGCCCCGGAGCCGCTCGCTGGCGAAGAGCGCTCGCACCGCATCCGAGAGCATCGCCCGCGCATATTCCGGGTACCGACACCAGACCCGCCACGCGGCGTCGAACGCCGCGTCACCCGTGAGGAAGTCCGAGCCTCCGCCCATGGCCTTCGCGAACGCCTTCGTGTTGGGGATGACGTGCAATGCGGGCATGTTGCCTCGTAAAGCGACCGCCTCCACAGCAAATTGCGACCCCAAGAGCCACCGGCGCGCCTCATGGTCACGCCACCTGCCCACGCTAAGAGCCTGAGGCTTGAGCGTCAGTCGGAACGGATACTGCGTGCCAGGAATAGTCTCCACGGCCTCGGCCGCCGGGCGAGACGCCCACCCCATCGACGCGGCGATTCGTTTCGCCTTGATCGTCTCGGGCGCCACGCCCGTCCGTACGATCAAGAAACCTGCGCCAAAAAGGAGTAGGCCCGCATTCGTCGCGGTCCATGGGACCGCCCCAAACAGCGCTAATGCCGCGAGCGTGATGGTCAGAGGGGTCGCGAGCCACATCAGAACGCGGCCCCACACGACTTGCCTCATTGCCCGTCTCCCTCGTTGCTGAGAACCCTATCTACTGCGCGTGAAGTGGGGGCTACGCGCTGAGCCGACACCAAGGACACGTTGCGGCGCCGCGAAGCTCACCGCGCTGGTGTTGGTGATGCGCGCAGCGTAGGAGACCATGCCGCCGGGATCGGGAGCTCCGCAACGGACATTCCGCGCAACTTGCAAGTGGGGGACAAGGCCCGTCCGGCGCCTTTGTCCGCGCCGGGATATGCCCGTTGCACCTACCCTCAAGAGGTGTCCCGCAGCGCCACCCGCACCCCGCAGCAGCGCCTCATCCTGGCCATCGCCATCACGGCCAGCTTTGTGGCGTTCCTCGACTCGAGCGTGGTCAACGTGGCGCTGCCGGCGATCGTGAAGCAACTGGGCGGGGGCCTCACCACCCAGCAGTGGACGGTCGATGCCTACCTGCTGACTCTCGGCTCGCTCATCCTGGTCGCGGGCTCCGTCTCCGATGCCTTCGGCCGCCAGCGGGTGTTGCGCATTGGGCTGATCCTGTTTGGGATCGCCTCGCTGGCGACCGCGGCGGCCCCCACCGCTGGGGTGCTCATCGCGGCCAGGCTCCTCCAGGGAGTCGCGGGCGCGATGCTGGTGCCCTCTTCCTTGGCGCTCATCGCCTCGACCTTTGATGGGGCCGAGCGCGGCCGAGCCATCGGCACCTGGACCGCCGCGACGTCGGGCGCAATGATCGCGGGCCCCCTGCTTGGCGGGCTTGCCGTCGACCTCGCGTCGTGGCGATGGGCGTTCGTCATCAACGTGCTGCCGATCGCGGCGGCGATGTACCTCCTGACTCGGGTGGAGGCCGGCGACGTTCGCAGTGACAATGCACGCAGTGACAATGCACGCAGTGACAACGCTCACGTCGACCTGGTCTCCGCGGCCCTGTGCGCGTTGGGCCTGGGCGGCGCCGTGTTCGCGCTGATTGAGCAGCCCAACCTCGGTTGGGGCGACCCGGCGGTGTGGGGTGCGGGCCTCGGGGGAGCTGCGGTGTTTGGGGCGTTCGTCTGGAGGCAGGCGCGCATCGCCCGGCCTATGCTTCCGCTCGGCCTATTCGCGGCGCGCAACTTCGCGTGGGGCAACATCTCCACGCTGCTGGTCTACGGCGCCCTGGGCCTCAACGGCTTCGTGGTGTCGGTGTATTTGCAGGAGCGCGCGGGTCTCACCGCGACGGCCGCCGGGCTGTCGACCATGCCCATCACCGTGGCGCTCATCGTGCTGAGCTCCCGCGCGGGTGTCCTGGCCGGGCGCATCGGGCCCCGGCTCTTCATGACGCTTGGACCGCTCGCGATGGCCGGCGGCGCGCTGCTCATGCTGACGGTATCCGAGCCGTTTAACTATTGGACCCAGCTCTTGCCAGGGGTGATGCTGTTTGGCGTGGGTGTGGCCGCGACGGTCTCGCCGCTCACCGCGGCGGTGCTCGGCGCGGTGGACTCGGCGCGCTCCGGCATCGCCTCCGCGGTCAACAACGCGGTGGCTCGTGTGGCGGGCCTCGTGACGGTTGCCGCCCTTGGTGCCGTGGTGGGGGGTCAGCTCGACCTCGCGGGATTCCACCGCGCGGTGGCGTTCACCGCGGTGCTGCTGGCGCTCGGCGGGGTCGCGTCCTGGGTGGGCATCCGCAACGTCGGGTCCGTCCCGGAGGGGCGAGGGCCCGGGAATTCGCTAGTGCGAGAGTGACCTAGCGGGTCACGACGAGAGCGGCGTGGGTGAGACTCTCGAGCTCGGAGGCGCCGATTCCTGGCCATCCGTGCAGGAGGTCGAGCCAAGCCTCGGGAAGGGCGCTCGCGCCAACGAGCGCACCCGCGAGAGAGCCGGCGATCGTTGCGACGGTGTCGGTGTCGCCCGCGGCGTTGATGACGGCCTCGATCGTGGCGAGGTACGGCGTGAGCATGCCCTGAGCCCATGAGCTCCGCGTGGGTCCGGCGCTCGCGAGGGCCGAAACGGCCTCTTGGAACGCGTGCACCACCCAGCCGTTGTTGGGGAACGCGTCGGGTTGTGCAGAGCCCGCCTCCTGCACGAGCTGTTGCCAGCGAGGTCGCCTGGCCTCCGGAAGCGCCGCGAGGGCAGCCGTCCAATCGACGGCGCCATCGAGAATTGCCGAGCGCACGGCAAGCGACCACACGACGCACGCGTCTCCGGCATCGGAGTCATAGTGGGTGAGGCAGCTGATGGCACGAGCCGCGGCCGCCGTGCGAGCGGCGCCTTTGGGGGCGGCGAGATAGGCCAGCGCCACGGGAGGCGTCCGCATGAGGGCGCCGTTCCCGGCCGACCGGCCCGTCTCCCGGTGCACGTTATACGCGGAGATTCGGAGGTCGACCGCGCTCGGCCTGGCCATCTCGGAGAGCACGCGGCGCGTCTGCACCCCCACGTCCTTCGCATCCTTGGCCCAGGCCCACCACACCACCCCGATGCGGTCGAGAGTCTTGTCCGATGTGAGCTCGTCTCCGTCGGAAATGGCTTCAAGGACCGGCACGGCCATCGAGGTGTCGTCCGTCCACTCGCCCGGCCTCCAGCGGTGGGCGCCGCCGCCTGGGAAGTCATCCGCGGTTCCGTGCAGGGTCACTCCGGGCGAGGAGGTGCTGAATTCGTAGGGCGCTCCGAGCGCGTCGCCGAGGGCTGCACCGAGGATCGCGCCCGCCGCACGATCGCGTTGCTCGAGAGACAACTCCGTCATAGGCCAAGCCTGGCACCTGTTTGAACGCCAATCCCGCCGCAATCGCGGGCGAAAATGAGCCCGCGATGGTCGGCCTAGGTGGGCAGCGCCCGCGCCGCCTTCTGCTCCCTCGTCGGGCTCTCAAGAGAAATTGCCCGCACTCTTGGCAAAATCTGAGAATGGGGATGTCTACTTGTAGTTGAAGCGGCCCGGCAAACCCCCCCTCTGCCGGGCCGCTCTCCACGTCTTGGCCCAATCGGTGGCCGGGGCCGGTGGATCACGCGCGGCGGCATCGGCGCCGGATAGTTTTCGAAAATCCCCCCATTCTCAATCCTGAGACGCGTAGAATTGAATTGGCACGGTCCGGCGACCCCCCTCTGCCGGGCCGTGTCCTTTTCTCTGCTTTGGCGGGGCACACCACACCGCAAGAAGCACTGGAAGCGCGGCCGCCGTGTCGCCGTGTCGCCGTGTCGCCGTGTCGCCGTGTCGGCCCCCTCGGCCGCCGCTCTCGCGAGAGCCGCCTCCCATGAGAGCGGTCGAGCGGACGCCTCCCTATGATCGACGCATGGTGGATTCTCAGGCGGCCGTGCTCGTGCACAGCAGGCGGTGGGTTGCCTCGCGGGCGCTCGGCGAGACCCTCGAGATTGGCATCGGCGGCTGGCCATCCTTGGCCTTCTATCCGGCCGACGCCGTTCTTACGGGCCTCGATCGGCAGCCAAAGGCCGTCGCGAGGGCCGACCGCGCCGCCACCCGATTGGGGCGATCTGCCGCCGCGGTCGAAGGCGACGCCATGGCATTGTCCTTCGCCGATGCATCCTTCGACTCCGTGGTCTTCTCCTTCTCGCTCTGTGGTGTGCCCGAGGTGCGTGGCGCGCTGCTCGAGGCGCTGCGGGTGCTGCGACCGGGCGGCGCGTTGCTCATGGCGGATCACGTGGTCTCGACATCGTTGCCGCTACGGGCGGCTCAACGTGTGGTGGAGACGTTCACGCGGCCGGTTTTCGGTGAGCATTTCACGCGCAGGCCGTCTCTTGTGGCGCGATCCCTTGATATCGAGATCGTGGTGATCGAGCGGCTGGGGCGCGGCGCGATCGAGCGCCTTCACGCGACAAAGCCCTCCTAGGCGCTGGCGCCGCCGGCATGTGCGCGGCGTCGGCGGCTGACATGTGGCCATAGCCATGTCCGAAAACCGCTAGCGCCCGGGCCCAGGCCGGGGCATTCTTGAGGGCATGAACGCGATCCCGCTCGACGCCGACGCCTGCTACAGGGCATCGGCCGGGCGCGATCGGCGCTTCGACGGCCAGTTCGTGATGGCCGTGCGGACGACGGGGATCTACTGCAAGCCCAGCTGCCCCGCGCGCATGCCCCGGCCAGCCAACGTCGAGTTCTACCGCACGTCTGCGGCGGCGCATCTCGCGGGGTTTCGCGCGTGCAAGCGATGCCTACCCGAGGCGGTGCCTGGCAGCCCCGAGTGGGCGATCAGGGAGGACGTGGCGGCCCGCGCGATGCGGCTCATCGGCGACGGCGTCGTGGACCGCGAAGGAGTGCCAGGCCTGGCCGCGCGCGTGGGGTATTCGGGAAGGCAGCTGGGCCGCGTGCTCAGCGAGGAATTGGGCGCTGGGGCCCTGGCGCTCGCACGAGCGCAGCGGGCCCAGACGGCCCGCACGCTGTTGGTCTCCACCGCGATGCCGGCGAGCGATGTGGCCTTCGCGGCGGGGTTCGCGTCGATCCGCCAATTCAACGACACGGTGGCCGAGGTGTTCGGGATGACCCCCACGCAGGTGCGCGCGGCGGCGCGGCGGGTGGATCGGCTGGCGAATGCCGGGGCGGCGCGCTCCGGTGTGGCCCGGTCCGGCGTGGCCCGGTCCGGTGCGGCAGAGCCCGGCGTGGCTCGGTCCGGTGTTGCTTACCCCGGAGCGGCGTTCCGAAGTGCCGGGACTCCCGCTCCCCAGGGAGCAGCCGCCGGTCTGGACAAACCCGCGGACAGCCCCGGATCCGGCACTTCTGCACACCGAGGCACGGCGGCCATCACGGTGCGTCTCGCCGCCCGCGAGCCCTTTGACGGAGCGGGAGTGCTGAAGTGGCTTGCTACCAGGGCAATTCCTGGAATCGAGTCGGTCCAAGACGGGGCGTATACGAGGTCAGTGCGGCTGGCAGGCGGAATGGGCGTGGTGAGCGTGACCCCCGAGCCCGGTGCCGTGAGCGTGACGGCCCGTCTCGCCGACCTTGCCGACCTGCCGTCGCTCCTGGCTCGCGTCCGCAGGCTCTTCGACCTCGACGCCGACCCCGCCATGTATGAGGCGGCGCTCGCGGCTGACCCCCGGATGGCAGCATCCATCGCGACCACCCGGGGCATCCGCATCCCCGGTGCGCTCGATCCCGTGGAGATGGTGGTGCGCGCGATCCTTGGCCAGCAGGTGACGGTGGCCGCCGCGCGCACCGCGGTGCGGAGGCTTGTGGCCGAGCTCGCGGAGCCGCTCCCGCCCGCGTTGGCTCCGATGCCGCTTGAGGTCACCCACCTCTTTCCCACTGCGGCCACCCTCGCGTCGGCGGTGCGCGACGTCGTGACGGGGCCGGGCAGGCGTCGCGAGGCGCTCGCGCTCGCATGCGAGGCCGCCGCATCCGGCGAGCTCCCCCTCGACGTGGGCGCGACCCGCGACGAGCTCACGTCCGTCCTTGAGGCGATCCCAGGCATCGGCCCGTGGACCTCGAACTATGTGGCGCTGCGCGTGCTTGGCAGCCCCGACCTGCTGCTCACGGGCGACATCGCCGTGCGCAACGGCGCGGCCGCGCTCGGCCTCCCGCGCGATGCGAAACCCCTCTCCGAGGCTGCGGCGGCGTTCGCTCCGTGGCGCAGTTACCTGATGATGCACCTGTGGCGGGCGGCGGCGTCGCCCGTGAGCGCACCCCCAACCAGCTCACCCACCGCACGCCCCGCACGCCCCGCACGCCCCACCGCACCTCGAACCCCCGCACCTCGAACCCCCGCACCCTGACCAGCTCACCCCCCTCACTCCCTGGAGGACCATCGTGACCACCTACACGGTCGAGACGCTCGACACCCCAGACGGCCCCTTCACTCTGGTCGAGAATCCCGAAGGCGCCGTGGTCGCCGCGGGGTGGTCGGCGGATGTGGAGGGCGTGGCCGGTCGCGCACGCCTTGCGCCAGCGGATCTCACCGCGGGAGCGTGCCGCGCGTCGGCCGCGGTGCGGGCTTTCTACGCCGGAGATGTCGAGGCGCCCGCTCGCGTGCCCGTCGCCCAACACGGCACGGCGTTCCAGCGTGCCGTGTGGACCGCGCTGCGAGAGATTCCGCGTGGCGAGGTGCGCCGCTATGGCGAACTCGCGGCCGAACTCGGCAGCCCAGGCGCGAGCCGCGCGGTCGGCGCGGCGTGCGGCCGCAACGCGGTCGCCCTGTTCGTGCCGTGTCACAGAGTGGTGGGCGCGTCCGGCTCGCTCACGGGCTTCGCTTGGGGTGTCGAGGTGAAGCGCGAGCTGCTGACGCGCGAGGGCGCAACCGTCTAGGCGCCCCCACTCCCCAGCAAGTGGGTCACCACGTACCCGTTCGCGCGGCGACGGTGTCGTAGTGGGTCACCACGTACCCGTTTCCCTGGCGGACGTCACCTAGTGGGTCATCACGCACCCGGCCCCCGCGGCCGGCTAAACCTCCGCGTCGACGAGCTCGAGCGGCGGCGCGGCCTGGGTCATGGACTTGCCTGGCAGCAGGGGCGACACGGCCAGGCCCAGCGCCATGAATCCCACGGCCCACCAGAACGTGTGGCTGAACGCGTGCGCCGCCTGCGCGGGCGAGGACACGTTGCGCACCTGGGTCTGCAGCACCACAGCTAGCACCGCGATTCCGAACGACCCCCCGATCTGTTGCGACACACGCGTCACGATCGAGGCGTGCGGAATCTCCTCGTGGGACAGGCCCACGTACGCGGTGGCCATGAGCGGCATGAACACCGCGCCCACACCAAAGCCGCGAATGAACAGAATGGCGCCGAGGAACCAGGCATTGGTGCTGGCGTCGGCAAAGGCGAAGGGGATGGTCGCGGCGGTCATGATGGCGAATCCCGCAATCACCACCACGCGCGAACCGATCGAGTCGGTGAGGCGCCCCGCGATGCCGCGCGACGCGAGCGAACCCACACCCTGCGGGATCAATAGCAGCCCCGTGGCGAGCACGTCGGAGCCACGAAGCTGCTGGTAGAACAGCGGAATCATGAACATTGCGCCATACAGCGCTGTGCCCGCAAGGAACATCAGCAGCGTGGAAGTCGCGAGCGGTCGGTGCTTGAGTAGCGCCAGGTCGATGAGCGCGTTCTCGCCGCGGCGCATCGAATACGCGACGTACCCAAGCGTGATGGCTAGGCCGCCGATGCCGGGGATCAGGACGTCGGCGTGGCCGAAGCCGCCGTCGCCGGCGACGTTCGACAGTCCGTAGATGAGCGACACAACGCCCACGGTGGACAGCACGGCACCCAGCCCGTCGAGCCGCGGGCGTTCGGTGGCGCCGTCGGAAGGGAGCATGCGCACCGCCATGAACAGCCCGAGCGCGCCCAGCGGGATGTTGATCCAGAACAGCCACGACCAGTGGACAAAGTGCAGGACGATGCCGCCGATGACCGGACCGAGGATGGGCCCGAGCGCCATGGGTAGCCCGACCACGGCCATGAGCCTTCCGGGGGCGCGCCCGCCCGCGGCCTGCATGAGGATGGTGGCCATGAGCGGGATGATGATGCCGCCACCGAGGCCCTGCAAGGCCCGGAACGCGATGAGGCTCGTGGCGCTCCACGCGAACCCGCACAGCAGCGAGCCGAGCGTGAACAGGCTGAGCGCCGCGATCCACAAGTGCTTGCCGCCGAAGCGGCGCTGCGCCCAGCCGGTCAGCGGGATGACCGCGAACATCGCGAGCAGGTAACCGGTGACGACCCACTGAATGGTGTTGAGAGGCGCGTTGAAGTCCTTGGTCAGCGTGGGGATCGCGATCGACAGGATGGTGGTGTCGAAGACGACGGCCATAGCGCCCACCATGATGGCGATGATGCTGCGCCTCAGGACCGGGTCCTTGAAGGGGTCGACGGCGGGATCGAGCATGGGGGTTGAGGCTGACACCTTGATACTCCTAGGGGACGGCGTGTATCTTATGAATCACACGGTACATCGGGCGGAGAAGATACGCAATGTCTCTTATTAAGGACGACGGCAACGACGCCGACGCCCCCGAGCCAGACGCCCCCGCGCCCAAGCATCGGCGCCGCGGCGAGGACCTCGAGATTGCCCTCCTCGACGCCGCCTGGGAGGAGTTCAAGGCGGTCGGGTTCTACGACCTGACGATCGACGCGGTCGCGCAGCGCGCGGGCACGAGCAGGGCAGTGCTCTACAGGCGCTGGCCAGGCAAGGTCGAACTCGTCGCGGCCGCCGCGCGCCACGTGATCCTGAAGGGCCGCGGACCGGCACCGGAACCCACTGGTTCCCTGCGCGAGGACCTCATCGAAATGATGCGTTGGGCCAACCGCACCGATGTGCGCACGCTCATCGACGCCACTCAGCACGTCGGCATCTACCTGGCCGGGGAGGGCCTCACGTTCGCGGATATCAGGCAACTCTTTATGCAGGGTCGCCCCGTCAGATCCTTCTCGCCCATCGAGCTCGCCGTTCAGCGCGGTGAGGTCGACCCCAGGAACGTCACCGCGCGCACGGCGTCGCTGCCCTTCGACCTGTTCAGGCACGAGGTCATCCTCAACGCTCAGCCGCTCAGCGACGAGACCATCAACGAGATCGTCGACGACATCGTGCTCCCCTTGCTGACGCGCAAGCGGGACGACGCCTAGGCCGTCTTCGGCCTGTGTGGGCCCCGGCTTACAGGGGCTCCGGTTTACAACGGCTCAGTCACGTCGGCCACTTGAGCGCCGAGCGCGGCGACCAGGTCGTCGGTTGCGACGCTCGCAGCCACCCCATGCGCACCCGCGCCGATGCTCACCGGGCCCGGGCGAGAGGCCGCCAGGGCATCGGCGATGACGGGCCACGGCGTGCCCGCGGGAGACTGAAGAGAGCCGAACGGCGTGATCGTGCCGCGCTCGTAGCCCGTGGCCGCGCGGGCGACCTCCTTGTCCGGCATCGACAGGCGACTCACGCCCAGGAGTGTGCGCAGCTTTGGCCAACTAATCTGGCGATCGCCCGGCACTAGCACCAGCAAGAAGTCGTCGTCGGCCTTGCGCACCACGAGCGTCTTGAGGATCTGCCACGGCTCGAGCCCCCTCGCCGCCGCGGCTTCCTCCAGGGAGTTCACTCGCCCGTGGACGGTCACGGTGTAGCCGATGCCCGACGCGGCAAGCGCCCTGGTGGCGGGGGTGTCGGGCACGGATGGGTCAAGTGGAGCGGTCGCGTCGGTCATGATCGTGACAACGTCGCCGATGCCGTGGCTCTTCCGGCCGATGCCCATCACTTGACAACATGGAAAGTCAGGCTTAACTTTCCATTATGGAAAGTGACGTCGACGGCGAGAGCGAAGAGTTGACCCCGGCAGAGTCTCTCGCGAGCGCGAAGGCGGCCCGCGAGCGCCTTGCCCGCCGCGTCAAGGTTCCGTGGGTGTGGGACGCGTTCCAGGCGGTTGGCGCAGGCGCGGTGGTGGGCTTAGTGATGTGGTCTCCCAGCCTAGGTTTCTTGGGCGCGGCCTTCTACTTCACCTTTAGATGGTTGAGCAGCGCGCGTCAGCGACGCGTGGGTGTGGTCTCCGAAGGGACAACGAGGCGCACCTTCGACCCCCTGCAGTTGTGGATGATCTTGGCGGTCTTGGCCACCTTCGCGACCGGGTTCGCGGTTCGCACGCGGTGGGCGGCCACTCCCCTCGTCGCGGCCGTGTTCATCGCTGCGGTCGTGTTCCTTGGCTCCCGCTGGATCAACCGCCGCGCGATCGCCAGAATCAGGAGCGCATCGTGATGGAAAGTGAGGAAAGTGACGACCTCGCCGAGCGCGAAGACCTGAGCCCAGCGGAGGCGCTCGCCAGCACCAAGGTCGCCCGCGAGACTCTCGCGCGCCGGGTCAGCGTCCCGTGGACGTGGGATGCCTTCATGGCCACAAGCATTGGTGTGGTGCTGTGGTTGTCGCCGGATTTTCCGACGACGGCCCCGTTCGTTGTCGTTCCGTGCGCCTTTGCGGTGTTGTGGATGAAGCGCGCGCGCCAGTGGCGCATCGGCGTGGTTTCCGACGGCCGCACGAGCCGCACCCACGACCCACTTCACTGGTGGGTACCACTAGTGGCGCTGGCCGTGGGCGAGACCGGACTCTGGAACTATGACACCTGGGCGCCCGCGGCCCCCGTCGCGGCCGTGCTCGCCACCGCCATCGTCTATGTGGGCTTCCGCTGGATCAACCGTCGAGCGATCGCCAGGATCAGGAACGCACCGTGACGGAGCGACGCATCACCGAGCCCCGCTTCGACCAGACCATCCACGCGGCGCTGCGCCTGCAGCTCTGCGCGATGCTCGCCGAGGTCGACGCGATGGACTTCGCGGCCGCACGCGAGGATCTCGACGTGAGCGACTCGGTGCTCAGCAAACACGTGAAGGTGTTGGCGGACGAGGGTTACGTGGTGATCACGTCGCACACATCGGGCGGGCGGTCGCGCAAGCGCTTGGCACTGACCCGCGCGGGCTCCGAGGCCTACGCGGGCCACGTCGCGGAGTTGCGCCGCCTGATCGGCTAGGGCCAAACAGCCCCCATCGCGGCCTCCGCGAGGGCGCTCCCTACGCGTACACTGGAGTTCCACCACTTCTTAGTGGGGACCTCTCGTTGATCCCGGCCCCCTGGTCGGCACGATCCAGGGCGCCTCCTCTGAGTCAGACTCGAGGCCCCGCGCCATGCGCCCCTTCCGCACCCCCGTGACTCGCTGGCCCTCGAAGGCCGCAGCGTGAGAACGCCGCGCATCGAGATCGATCTGAGCGCCGTCGAACACAACGCGCGCGAGCTCGTGAAGCGTCTGCATGCTCGCGGGATCGACGTCACGGGTGTGACTCAAGCGACGCTCGGCTCGCCCGAGGTGGCGAAGGCAATGATCAACGGCGGGGTCAAGCGGCTGGGTGACACCCGCATCGAGAACATCGAGGCCTTGCGCGACGCGGGTATCAAGGTGCCCGTCATCTTGCTGCGCTCGCCGTCGCCCGAATGGGCAGAACGCGCCGTCGCTTGCGCCACCCACTCGCTCGTCAGCGACCTCGACATCGTCACTGCGCTGTCCGTCGCGGCCGGTAAGCGCGCGCTCAATCACGGCATCGTGCTCATGGTCGAGATGGGTGACCTTGGCGAGGGCATGATGACGGCCGATGTCCTCGACGCCGCCCGCATCATCTCCCGTACCAGGCACGTCACCTTGACGGGCATCGGGACGAACCTCGCTACCCGCAGCGGCGTGGTACCGGGCGACGACCAGATGCAGCAGCTCACTGGCCTCGCATCGACGATCAGTTCCAAGTTCGGAGTCGACCCCGCGATCATCACCGGCGGCAACTCGGCCAACCTCGGTTGGGCGCTCGGCGAGGGTCGCGTCGGGGCCATCAATGACCTCCGCCTGGGCGAGTCGATCCTGCTTGGTGTGGATCCGCTCACCCGCAGGCCCATCGAGGGGCTGCGCGGCGACGCGTTCGCCGTCGTGGCGCCCGTGATCGAGTCGATCGAGAAGCCGTCGGCCCCATGGGGTGTGCGGGCAGGCGTCGCCGTTGGCGCCGCCGCGCAAACGCGAGAACGCGGCACCATCATCCAGACCATCGTCGCGCTTGGTCGCCAAGACGTGGACCCCGACGGACTCAAGCCGCCCGCTGGCGTCACGGTGCTGTCCGCGAGTAGCGATCACCTGGTGCTTGAGACACCCGTCCGCTTGGCCGCGGGCACCGAGATTCGCTTCGGCGTGGACTACTCGGCGCTCATCCGTGCCATGACCTCGCCGTTCGTCGTCGAGCGCCTGCTGACCCACACGCCCGCGCGCTAGGCCCGTCGGCGCCCCACGCCGTGCGGACCCCGGCCCCGGTGTCGCCTCGCGCGGCCTAGTTTTGCGCCCTGTGCGCACATGGCACACGGTTTTGACCCCGCGACCTTGCGTCAGGTGCGGATAGGGCGCTGCCGGGACCCTGGCGTGGGTTGCGGTCGCCAGCAGCGTCGCCTCAGTACGCTCGACACTGTGGCAATCAGTCAGACCCGTCGCGCTCGGGCCGCCCGCAAGAGAAAGCGTCGCGTCGACGCCGCGGACAACGACCTCACGTCGGCCCAGTGGGAAGCAATCCTGGTGGCGTGGGGTGGCTGCGCGTATTGCGGCGCCCAGGCATCGGCCGATGCCTCGCTCCAGCGGGACTGCGTGCTTCCCATATCGCGCGGAGGCCGCTACACCGCCGAGAGCGTGGTGCCCGCGTGCAGGTCATGCAACGCGAGCAAGTGCAACGAAGAGGTGACGCACTGGCTGCGCCGCAAACGCCTCGACGAGCGGGCCTTCCTGGTGCGGCTCTACGAGATCAACGCAGCCCGTGAGCGGTGAGATCCCTTGCCGTCTTATGAGTCACCGTCGGCGCGGTCGTCGTAGTTCCACCACGAGAGGGCCTTGTAGCAGGTACACCGTTGCGGTATAGATGAGAGGTAGCGGAGGGCTTGGCCCCCTGCTCAGAGCGGAGGAACGTCATGAACGTCCTGGTCGCCTACTCGTCGCGGCACGGAGCCACCGCTGGCATCGCCGAGCACATCGCCACCCATCTCGGCAAAGCAGGCGTCCCCGCGACCGCGCTGTCCGTCGACAAGGTGACAGATGTCGAAGGCTACGACGCGGTGGTGCTCGGGGCGTCGACGTACATGTTTCGCTGGCAGAAGGAAGCCGTGCGCTTCGCCCGCGAGTACGCCGAGCACCTCGCCAAGCACCCGTTGTGGCTCTTCAGCAGCGGCCCGATCGGCACCGATCTGGTCAACAAGCAGGGCGTCGACGCGTTGGTGGCTAGCCGCCCCAAGGAGTTTGACGAACTCGTCGACCTGCTCCACCCCGTCGCCGAAAAGGTGTTCTTCGGCGCCTACGATCCCACCGCGCGGCCCATTGGCATGTCGGAGCGGCTCATCCGCACCATGCCGGCGGCACGCGACGGACTTCCCGCCGGCGACTTCCGCGACTGGCCCGCGATTGAGGCTTGGGCGCAGGAAATAGCCGCCGAGTTGAAGGGTGAGGCGGCGAGCGCCTGACCGACTGGCCACCTCGTCCACGGGGCGGCGTCAAGCCGACCTGACCCCGTGCGTCAGCCGCCCACCGCAGGCACGATGCCGCCGTACGCCGCGTCGAAGGCGACGGTCTTCGCCTGGCGGCAAGCGTCGTAGATGCTCTCTTGGACGGCGGTCGCCGCCGCGTGGCCCAGGATGTCGACCTGCAGGTGGATGTCGCTCGTCCCGGTGGTGAAGAGCGGACCGTCGGCGTTGAGGGGGTTGCGAAGTTCGGCGGTCGAGAAGACGAAGATCGAGTCGCCGTCGCCCGAGGTGTGGACCGGATTGATGGCGCGCACCTGACCGTGCGAGGCGAGGTGGGCAACCTTCTCGTAGTGCTCCGTCGAGCCGAGGTCGACGTTGATGCCCACGACCGTGATGGTGGTGTTCTGCAGGTTGCGGGTCACGCGCTCGCCCACGTCCTCGAATCGCTTGAAGCCGCCCTCGCCGTCGCGGTTGCCCGCCAGTACGGAGCCGTCGGGGAGTACCACGTTGCCCATGGCATTGACCACGGTGAGGGCCGTGACGATGATCCCGCCTCCCACATCCACGCGCGCCGAGCCGATGCCGCCCTTCATGGCACCCACCTTGGCCCCGCCGTCGAGCCACAAGAACTTGCCCACCGCCGCGCCGGTGCCCGCGCCCACGTTGCCGCCCACGACGGGGGCATCGGTCGCGTTGCGGTAGGCCTCGGCGCCGTATTCGGCGTCGTAAGGAGCGATGTCCATGCCAAGGTCGTAGATGGCCGCGCCCGTGACGGACGGGTTGACGATCCCGCCGTCGGGGCCGGACCGGGACCCGCGACCATCGGCGCGCAGGCACTGCATGATCGACGTCGCGCCCATAAGCCCGGTGCCGCTGCCGCCGGTCACGAAAATGCCGTTGAGCTTGTAATTGGTCTTTCCGCTTTGCAGGCCCTCGGTGTTGTAGCCACCCGCGCCGCCGCCGTACGACTGGAACGCGACCGTGAGGCGCTTGTCGAACATGATGGCAGTGCAGCCGGTGAGCTTGTCCAGGTGGGTGGCATGGCCCACGCGCACTCCCGTGAGCGCGGTGAGGGTGTTGTTGGTCATGGAGTGACAGTAGTTCACATGCCCGCCGCGCCCCACGGCCAGCGACCGCTCCCAGGACGCCGACAGCGGCTTCACACAATCTTCACGGAAGCGCACCCCTGATCTGCATGTGGCGCAGGTGGAATGGAGGCATCCAGTCACCACCAAGGAAAGGAGCACATCATGATCAAGACAAGGACTTGGGCAATCGCAGGGGCCTCGGCGGCACTGATTTTGGTACCCGCCGGCGTCTCTTACGCCGTCACCAGTGCGTCGGACGGCACTCAACCGACCGTCACCGAGCGCGTGCAGGCGCGTGAACAGCTGCACGCAGACCAACAGGTCAACTACGGGACGCCCGCGGGCGGAATGTATGGCGCCGCCAATGGCAATCAGGTACAGAGCCAGGCCGGCAACCAGGCACAGAGCCAGGCCGGCAACCAGGCACAGAGCCAGGCTGGCGACCAGACACAGAACCAGACCCGCAACCAGGTGCGCGACCCGGCGCAGGACCCGTCGGGGGACCAGACCCGCGACCAGGTGCGCGACCAGCTTCGTGACACCGCGAACTGCGACGGCAACGGGCCCATCGGCGACGGGCCCCAGGTCGGCGTCGGCGCCGGGCAAGGCGGCATGATGGGCGGACGCAGCTGAGGTCGTTGACCTGAGCGACGGTCGGACGCGGCGACGACTCCCGCAGACGGCAGCGGCGGCGGTGCACTTCGGTGCATCGTCGCTGCTGCTCGTTGGCCGCAGGTAAGCCGGCGCCGCAGCCTTTTTCGCCACATCCCCTGCCGCTACATCGGCCGGTGCCACCCACCCCGGCATCGGCACGCCCAGGCGGACTGCATCCCTGTGTCAGGGACGGTACGTCGGACCCATGTGGGGAACTGCAGGCGGGCCGGCTTGGCCGACACGCGAACCGGCTCCGGGCCGAGTCTCGCCTAGGCTTGTCCCAGAGCTGTTGCGCAGACCGCGTGCCGAGACCCAATCCGAGGAGCCGATATGAGCACCCTTCCCCAGATCACCCGCGCCGCCAATGGCGCCCCCTCCGTCGACTTCGCCGGCGCGATCAAGCCCGAGGGCCTCGTCGTCGAGGTGCTTGAGGCAGGCGACGGCGCCGCAGTGGTCGAGGGCCAGCAGATCACCGTGCATTACGCAGGTTGGCTGTGGGACGGCGCCAAGTTTGACGCCTCGTGGGACCGCGGCGAGCCCATCTCGTTTGGCATCGCGCGCGGCTCGCTCATTGACGGCTGGGTAGAGGGCATCGTTGGCCAGCCCGTGGGTTCCAAGCTGCTGTTGTCAGTCCCGCCCGAGAAGGGCTACGGCGCGCGCTCGATGGGCCCCATCCCCGGTGGATCGACGCTGGTATTCGCCGTGGACGTGCTCGAGGCCGAGTAGGCGCGGAGCGGGCCACTTCCCGCCGTCGCGATCCTCGTCGCGGAGGGCCGATCCCGGGTCACTGCTAGCTCAAGATGGCCGGGGCTGGTCCACGGGTCCGTAGAGCGCGTGGGGCGCGCCGGCGGCGAGCGCCCAGTAGCGGTCACCGTAGGTCCAGTGCCACCACTCGGTGGGGTAGTTCACCAAGCCGACGGCGGTGAGTGCGGACGCGAGGATGTCACGGTTGGCCCGGGCCTCGGGTGACAACCCGTCGACGTCGGTGTAGCAGCGGCCGTCGCTCTCCTCGGGCGAGGCGTTGACGCGAGTGCCCATATCGAGTTCTTTGCCCGCGCTGTCGCACAGCGTGAGATAGACGGCTGCGCCGCTCGAGTGCGGCGCGATCTCGGGCGGAGACACGTAGCGGCTGGCGAGAGACGCCAACTCGGTTGCGCCGAGGCCAGGGTGTAGCGCGCGCAGTTCGTCCAGGTACTCATCGAAGTAGCGCCGATGCAGCGCATTCGGGAGCTGTCCCAGCATCCGCTCACGCCCGACATGGTGCTTGAGCTTCACCGCATCGTCACAGACGGAACGCTCGACCATCCGGAGTATGCGGGGCGTCTGCAGGACGACGAGCGCGAGCGCGTCTCGGTGGGGGGTGACGGCGACCAGCTGCTGCATCGGCCACCGCCGGTGACGGAGCTTCCCCAGCGGCTCGATGCGCTGTGCGCCTTTGCGAACGGCGAGGGTGACGCGCCCTACATGCCCAAGGTGCTGCGCGCCATCACCATCCACTTCATGATGGGCTATGACCACTACTTCGAGGACGGCATGGGCGCACGGCGCGCGCTTTGTTCTATTGGTCGATGCTGCGCGAGGGGTACTGGCTCACCGAGTACTTCTCGATCTCCTGGATCCTGCGCAAGGCACCGTCCCAATACGCGCAGTCATTCCTGATGACCGAGGACGACGAAGGCGACCTCACCCACTTCTACGCCTATCACCTCGACGTGATTCGCCGCGCGATCGAGGAACTGCACGAGTACCTGGCCGTGAAGGCTCAGGAGATCCGCAAGGTTCAGTCCAGACTCAAGGGCCTGCCGGGAGAGTTCAACCATCGGCAATTGGCGCTCCTCGAGCATGCTGCCAGGAATCCGTCGGCCCACTACACCGCGAAGTCCCACGGTGGCAGCCATCGAGTGACCATCGAGACCGCCAGGCAGGACCTGCTGGCGCTTGAGGCTCGGGGCTTGGTCGAGCGCTTCAAGGTCAGCAAGCAGTTCGCGTGGCGGCCGGTTGCTGACCTGGCCGAGCGGATTTAGGGGCGTTCTCCCAATCTTCTCCAAGTGTGACTTGGACTTGGAGAATCGGCCCAGCCATCCGAACTAGAGAGTGAGCCCCAACGGGGCGAGCTCCGTCATCCACGAGCCGATGCCATTGAGCGTATACAGCTGTGAGTCTCCGGCCTTGGAGGTGACGAGCAGCGCGTTCTTGAACATGCGGATGAATCCAAACAGCTTCGTGTACGTCTGCTCAAGCGACTGGATGTCGCTCAACTCCACTGCCACCGCACCTGTTTGGATGTTGAATCCGTGGGACTCAAAGACGAGGCGTTGATTAGTGAAGTAAAACATGCCGCCGACCGCTTCGATGCCGCGGCGCAGTTTGGCACCGCCGCTCTTGATGGTGGTTTCGCCTTCGCGGAGTTGAGTCTTCATGGGCCCACTGTATCGCCGCCGACTGCGCCAGTTGCCTAACCCATCGTCACCGTAAGCACGTCCCCGTCGGCAAGCGCCTCGACGGGCACGAGCGCCCCGCGCTTGCCGTCGTCGAAGGGGGCGACCTCGATGCCTTCAATCGTCACCGAAGACACTCCCGTCGCGAGCCCATCAACGTTCACCACGTTGATCGTCAGGTTCATCCCGCGGAACCGGCGCGTTATGGCAAAACCGCCCCAGCCCTCGGGCAGGCACGGGTCGATGCGTAGCCCATCGAGCTCCGGCCGGATGCCCAGGATGTACTGGGTCACGCCCACGTACGACCACGAGGCCGTGCCGGTCAGCCACGGGTTGCGGGCCTGGCCAAAGCGCGGGGACTCGGGGCCGTGCACGAACTGTGAGTAGACATACGGCTCGACCTGGTGGAGTTCCGCCTGATCGTTGTACTTGGCGGGCAGGAAGGCGCGGTAATACTCATACGCGCGGTCGCCCCGGCCCAGGACGCCCTCGGCCACGATGGTCCACGCGTTCGCGTGGCAGAAGATGCCGCCGTTTTCCTTGTGCCCCGGCGGGAAGACCAGCAGCGACAGGCCGACGCCGGGGACCTCCTTGGTATGCGCGGGGGCACACAGCGCGACGCCATGTTCGGTCGAGAGGCGCTCGTAGACCGAGTCCATCGCGCCGACCGCTCGGGCCTCGGGCACGGTGCCGGAGATGGCGGCCCACACGTTGGGCTCGAGGTAGATCTTGCCCTCGTCCAAGGCATCGGAACCCAGCTTGGCGCCAGTCGAGGAGATGCCGCGGATGTACCACTCGCCGTCCCACGCGTTCTCGAGCACTGGCTCCAGCCCATCCAATACGTGCCGTGCCCATTCGGCGTCGTCGTGGCGGCCGGTTTGGTCGGCGAGCTCCGCGATGACGCGCATGCCGTTGGCCATCAGGAACGTCGAGAACATCGACTCGCCCGTGGTGCCAAACTGGATGCAGTCGTTCCAGTCGGCCTGCAGGCCCTGGACCAGCCCGTTGTTTCCCAGGTGGTTGAGCGAGAACTGGATGGCCTGCTTGAGGTGCTCGAACACCGTCGCCTCGCCGTGGTCGGCGTAGGGCAGCACCTGGTCCAGGTATTCGACGTCGCCCGTCTCGTACACAAAGTTCGCCACCGTGATGGGCAGCCACAGTGGGTCGTCCGAGCGATACTGCTCAAGCGTCGGCGTCTTCTCGTGGCCGGGGTTGTGCGTCAGCGGCTTGACGAGAGGCATCGCGCCGCCCTCTTCGGTTTGGCCGGTGAGGATCATATTGAGGCGCTCGCGGACGGCGTCAGGGATCGCATGGATCACGGCGAGCATGTCCTGCACCGTGTCGCGGTAGCCGAGGCCGTCGCGGTCGCCGGCCTCGATCAGCGAGACGCCGCGCGACCAGTTGAACGTCATGTGCGTCTGGTACGCGTGCCAGACGTTGATCATCGAGTTCATCTGTTCGTCGGGGGTCGCGACCTGGAGGGGGGCCAGATATTCGCGCCACTCCTCGCGGATCGCCTCAAGTTCACGCGAGACCGCCTCGGGGGTGCCGAACTCGGCCATGATCTCCCGTCCGGGGCGCAGGGCGACGCCGTCGGCGTCCTCCCATGAGGCATCGGGCGCGCCGACGCCCATCATGTAGATGACCTGGCGGGTCTCGCCGGGAGCCAGCTCGAGCCTGGCCTGGATGGTCGAACACGCGTTGTCGCCGGTGGTCTCGGAGCCGGAGCACGCGCCGCGCTCGACCGCGATGGGGGCCGACTGCGTCCGGTACGCGCCCAGGAATGCGTCGCGGTCGGTGTCAAACCCGGCGACATCGGCGCCGGCCATGCCAAACCACAGCTCCGAGGTGCGCTCACGCGTGGAGTTGAGGCGATGGATCATGCCGTCCTTCATGCGGCACACCACCACGTATTGCGAGTACTGGAGGTTCTCCAGGTCCTGGCGGTAGTTCCACTCGTTGGACAACTCGGCGTAGGAGAAGAGCGAGACGGTGCGCGGTGCGTCGGTCGTGTTGGTGACCTTCACCGACCAGTACTCGAACGCCTGGCCCTGGGGGATGAAGAACGTCGCCTCGGAGTCGATGCCGCGGTACGACGAATTGAAGATTGAGTACCCGAGGCCGTGGCGCACGGACGACGCCTGGGTCGGGTTTCCCGCCGCGTCGAGCGTCGCGTCGTCGGCGTGGGCCTCGACGGTGCCGCGCAGGGTCTTGCCCACCGGCTGCCAGGACGCCGACCAGAAGTCGCCATCGGCATCGTCGCGCAGGTAGACAAACCGGCCGGGCTCGTCTTGAGGCACGCCGTTGAAGCGGAAGCGCAGCACGCGGCCCGTGCCGCCCGACTTGTAGAACGAATACCCGCCTGCGCCCTGCGTGATGATGCCGCCGTACAGTCGCGACCCCAAGTAGTTGGACCATGACCGCGGGGTGTCCGGGCGAGTGATGACGTACTCGCGCGCCGCGTCGTCAAAGTATCCGTACTGCATCAAAGCCTCCGTGCGGGGTGGTGCCATTTGGGGCCTTCCAAGCCGGGCCGACGCCGCGGCGGGAGAGCGCTCACCAGCGTAGCGCCCCGGGGGGACGACGATGTGGGGGTGCGGTGCGCGACACGGCCACCCGGGTTTGCGCGCCCTAGCCGGCGAGTTCGACGGCCATCTCGCGCGTGCGCCTGGCCGCTGCCGCGAGGCCGACGGCCACCACGGTCTGGAGTCCGGCGTCGGACATGGCTCCCAGCGCGGCCAGCGTCGTGCCGCCCTTCGATGAGACGCGGGCGCGCAACTCGCCGGGGCCCTCTTCGGACGATTCCAGCAGGGCGGCCGCGCCGATGAACGTCTGGATCGCAAGCTCAGTCGCGAGTTTGCGTTCGAGGCCCTCCGCGATGCCCGACTCGATGATGGCCTCGACGAAGGCGTAGAAGTACGCGGGGCCGGAGCCGGACACGGTCCCGACGGCAACGATCTGGTCCTCCTCGACCTCGACGACGAGCCCCGTCGCGGAGAGCACCGACGCGGCGAGCGCCATGTGCGCGGGGGTGGCGCGGGCACCGGGCGCGATCGCGGTGGCGCCCTTGCCGATGAGGGCAGGCGTGTTCGGCATGGCCCTCACCACGGGAGTTCCTGCCGGTAGCCGAGCCTCGTAGAACGACGACGGTAGGCCCGCGGCGACGGTCAACAGGATGGTGCCTGGGCGCACCGAGGTCGCGAAGGCGTCGAGCGCTAGGGCGGCATCCTGCGGCTTCACGGCGAAAACGATGATGTCCGCACCCGCGGCGGCCTCCGCGAGGTCTTGGGTGGTGCTCACACCGAGTGCCGATGCGAGGGCGGCAAGGGCGTCGGCGTTCTTGTCGGCGACGGTCACTTGCGCGGCGGTCCAACCCGCGGCGCGCGCGCCTGCGGCGATAGCACCGCCCATGACGCCGCCGCCGAGGACGGCGATGGATGTGGTTGGGGCGGGTGCTGCGGTTGCGTCAGTCATGGGTCCAGGCTAGCCCCGCGCGGTGACGTGAGTCTCAAGATCGGCTCGCGGCGCCGATGCGCCGATGCGCCGATGCGCGGACGTGCCGATGCGCGGCTGCGTGGACCTGCCGAGTACGTGATGACCCACTGTGACGCCGATGCGGCGCAAACGGGTACGTGATGACCCACTTCCGGGGGGCTAGGTGGTGCGGCGGCGCAGCGTGAGCGAACCGAGCACCAGAGCGCCCGCGATGAAGGCCACCAGTATCGCCACGGGCGCCCAGATCGCATTCCCGTCGCCGGCGAGGATGCTGTTCACCGCGTCGATCGAGTAGCTCACCGGCAGTGCGTCGGAGACGTAGGTGAGGCCCGCGGGCATGTCGGTGCGGTTGACGAACAGCCCGGCCAGCAACAGCTGGGGGATGATGACGAGCGGCATCATCTGCACGGCCTGGAACTCCGTCTTGGCAACCGCCGAGGCCAACAGGCCAAGCGCCGTGCCCACTAGTGCATCGAGAACCATCACGATCCCGAGGTGCCACAGGCCGGTGGGAATCTCGAGCCCGAGCGGCCACACGGACCACGCGGTCATCACGATGGCCTGCACCGCCGCCACCAGGCCGAATGCGAGCGCGTAGCCGAGGATCACGTCGGCCTTGCCGGTGGGGCCCACCATGAGTCGCTCCAGGGTGCCGGATTGGCGCTCACGGAGCATCGTGATCGACGTGATGAGGAACATCAGGATGAGGGGGAACAGGCCCATGATGCGCGGACCGATGGTGTTGAAGATCGGGCCCGTGGGCGGCACGGGCGATTCGGAGAACATGTACTGAAGCAGCCACGTGAGCCCTGCGGGGAGCACGATGAGCATCACGAGCGTGCGCGGGTCGCGGCGCAGTTGCGTCAGCACTCGTTTGGCGGTGTTCCACGTGAGCCCCGGGCTCATGCTGCGGTCCTTTCGGTCAGAGCCAGGAAGGCGGCATCGGCGTTGTCGGTGCCGGTGTCTGCCAAAATGTTCTCGAAGGTGTCGTCGGCGAGGATGCCGCCATCGCGCACGAACACGAGGCGGTCACAGCGGCTCGCCTCGTCCATGACGTGCGAGCTGACGAGCAGGGTCTTGCCGGAGTCGCGCAGCTCGTGGAAGAGTCCCCAGAGGTCCCGGCGCAGCGCGGGGTCGAGGCCAACGGTGGGTTCGTCAAGCACCAGAAGCTCCGGGTCGCCCACGAGTGCGGCGCCAAGGGAGACCCGCGACGCCTGACCGCCGGAGAGCGTCGAGACCGGGCGATCGGCTACATCGGCCAGGCCGATGTGGTGCAGCGTCGCGGTCACGCCGTCGGAGACCACGCCCACCGTCTTGGCGAAGTAGGCGAGGTTCTCGCGAGCGGTCAGGTCCGGGTAGATCGACGCGGCTTGGGTGACGTAGCCAATGCGGCGGCGCAACGCGGGAGAACCAGCCTCGATGCCGAAGACCTCGACCGACCCGCCCGCGATGATCTGCGCGCCCACGATGGCGCGCATGAGGGTGGTCTTGCCGCCGCCTGACGGGCCAAGTAGCCCGACGATCTGGCCGCGCGGAACGTCCAGGTCGATGTGCGGAAGGACGAGGTTGCCTCCGCGGATGACGCGCAGGCCGCGGATCGAGACGGCGGCGTCGGGTTCGGTGTTATTCCTCATGCGGGGAATTATCAACCTGTCTGTAGGGGGCTGTCAACAGCAACGCCCAAACGGAACCGTGATGAGGTGGTTTGTTTCGTGGTGGAGTCGCCGCTCGCGTCCGTGAGCAGTCGCGTCAAGATGGGTCCGAACCTCGCGATCAATTCATCCCCCGGCTCGGAAGCCAGCGGCTCGATGTGGGCCGCATGCCGCAACATCGCCAGCCCGATCACCTGGCTGGCCGCCGTGGCCGCGGCGCGCGCGGGATTCGGGGCTCCCACAGCCGCCGCTACACGCTGGATGACCCCCTCGATGACGAGGGTTCGCACGAACTCGGCGACATCGGGATGATCGAGGGCCGCGCGCATGAGTTGAATGATGCGCGGGCCCCGCACCGGGTCGTCCCATACCTCGACAAAGAACGCCATCACGCGGTGCCCGACGAGTTGGGGGTCGCCCTCGGTCATGCGCGTCACTTGCTCGGAGAGATCGAACGGCGGCCGAAGCGCCTCTACGAAAAGTTCGCTCTTGGACGCAAAGTAGTGCCGCACCAGGGCCGGGTCGACGCCGGCCGCGCGCGCGATGCCCCGCACCGAGCCTCGCTGGTAGCCGTCCCTCGAGAAGACGGCGGCCGCGGCCTCCAGGATCTCGGTCCTGGTGTCGGTTCCTCCCGGCCGAGGCCCCCTGCGTATGGCGCCCGTCGCCATCAGTTAGACGCCGAAGTGCTCGAAGAAACCAAGAACGTCGCTGGCGGGACCGGTCAGGTCAAAGACGGCAGTGCCGTTGCGCCACACCACCGTGCCTTTGGACCCTGTCGTCGAGAATGCGCGCTTGCCGACGGTCGTGCCGTTGACTACGACGTCCTTGACGTCGGTCGCGCCCTTCGCGTACGAGTCGTACGCGGTTTGGGCATCGGTCTGGTTGTAGTGCTGGTACGCCTCGACGGTGAAGACCGTCGACGACGAGCCAGGGCCGTAGTCCAAGGTGACCTGTTCAGCGGTTCGCGCGGGCATCGTCGAGTCTCCGACGGTGTCGGTGACCGTGTAGTCGATCAACACGTCGGTGCCCACGACGGTGGGCATTGCGGTAGCAAAAGCGCTCGCGTTCGTGATCGCTATCGGCTTTGCGGTGGGGGCCGGAGCCTCAGCCGTGGCGGTCGGAGTCGGCAAGATGACGGGGTCGGGCATGAAGTAGAGCCGGTATGCCAGGAAGACGGCCGCGCCAGCGACCAGGGCACCGAGGACGATCCACACCACCAGTCGTCTGCGTGTGTGCGCCTTCCGGGTCTTGACGGCTTCCTCCGGGTTGTGGCCTGTTGCCGTCGCTTCCGTTGACGATCCGGCGGGTGTCACCGTGTCGGTCGCCTTCAGTTCGGTGGTGTCTGCAACTCGCGCCATGCCGTCCACCTGTGTAACGGCATCGGCAGGTGCGAACACGGGCCGCGACCATGCGCCAGTTGACGGCGTGTACGCCGTTGCCGTGGTGCGGACCGGCTCCAAGCGAAGGGGTTCGTTGGGGATGGACGCGGGTGCCGATGCCTCGACGGGAACGGACGCGGGTGCCGATGCCTCGACGGGAACGGGGTCGACCGACGGAGTCGCGAGCGCGGCGGTCTCGGCGTTGTCAGCGCGATGGGCGCTGCGCGCTGCCGTTGCCGCGAAGAAGGACGCGACGGGGGTGACGGGGGTGACGGGCGTGACGGGCGCGGCGGGAGTCTCCGGGGTTGCCGCGGGGGTTGCCGCGGGGGTTGCCGGGGGGGTTGCCGGGGTTGCAGGCGGTGTTGCAGGCGGTGTTGCCGCCGGGCTTGCGAAAGCTGGTGCCAGCGGTTCAGTGGAGGCGGCTTCGGTTTCCGTGGACGGCCCGGTCGGATCCGGTGCAAGGTCGTCGTCCGCCACAGCGGCCTCGCTGCCCGCAGGCTCGGCCGCCACATCGGCGACGGGAGGGAAGCTACCGGGCTGAACAGTGACCGGAACGTCGTGCGGCGCGGGAGCCTGAGGGGTCACGGTCTCGCCCCCCATGATGCCTTCCCACGAAGGCGCCGTTGGTGTGAGGGGGTTCCCGGGCGCACCATCGTCGAGGCCGTCGACGGGATCGAGTGCCTCGGAGCCGAACGTGCCGACCTCGACACTGAGCGGCTCGCCGTCGACGAATTCGAACTCAGTTGGATCGACCGCCGCCCATGGACGTACCGGTGCGGTTGCGGGTGCGGCCGTCGTCGTGTGGGCGTCCTTGTCCTTGCCGACTTTGTAAGGAAATTCCGTGTCGAGGAACTCCTCCTTGGGCGCGTAGGCGGGTCCGTCGGACTCGGGAATCGCGATGTCGGCGAGCGGCGACTGGGGCCGCGTTGCCGGGCTGGGGGTCGTGAAACTCACGGTGGGCAACGGCGCGGGGGCGGCACCGCCAAAGGGTTCAAACCTGGGAACGAACGGCTCTTCCTCGCCAAACGAAGGCACAGCGCCGCGGTCTCCACCGCTGAGGGGGACGCCTTGTCGTGGAGTGGGGGCGCCCGCAGCTTCGAGGCTCGCGGTTGAGAGTGCCGATTCTCCGAGTCGCCTCACTGGATCGGCGGCGTCCGGAATGTACTCCTGGGTTGAGCCCTGCGGTTCGGCAGGGGTGCGAGTCTCGGCGGTCGCGGGGGCGCCGAATGAGAGCAAAGGGTCGGCGCCTCGAGGTTGGATCTCCGTAGCGTCAGGAGGCAGGACTGGCGCGACAATATCGGCCTCCTCTGCCTCAACGGGCGTCGGCACGAGGCCGCCTACCAGCATCGGGGCGTCCAATTCCTGGGCGGGCAGGGGCTCCTGCGCGAATGTGGGAGTGGGAGTGGGTTCCGGCTCGGCTTCCACCGTTGGCGTTGGCGTTGGCGTTGGCGTTGGCGTTGCAGTCGGAGTCGGAGTCGGTGTGGTGGCGGGGACCGGAAGCTCTACCTGCGGGATCGCGCCCGTCCACGGTGCGTAAGGAATAGGCGGTTGCGCCTCAGCCTTTGGCATGTCCAACACGGCAGGGCTCGGCTGTTCGATGGGTCCAGTGGAAGTTGGTGGAGTCGCAATCGGTCCGGTTGCGGGGAACCCTGCGCGACGGTCAGGGCGCCAGGCCTCGTCGGCGCTGTATGTCGGTGCGGGCGCGGCGGACGGCTGTGCGTAGGGGTTGGCGAACGCGGCGGGTGCGGGCGCGGCGGACGGCTGGTAGGCATCCGCGGCGGCTGCGGGTGCGGGCGCGGCGGGCGGTTGGTAGGCATCCGGGACGGGTGTCCGCTCAGGCGGGGTGGCCTGAAAGGCGCCCGATGTGGGCGGTTCGTAGGGGCCTTGGGGAATGCTCGGCCTGCCGGCGCTGAGGTAGGGGCTGAGAGCAGGGGGCTGTTGGCTCAGACCCTGCGGGCTCGGATCCTGCCGGGTGACGTTGGGGATGGGGGCCGTCGCGGGTCGCGTCATGGAAGGCCGCGACGGAGTGAGATCGAACGGGCGCGCACTTTCGGGCGCTCCGGCAGACGCTGCCCGCTCGGGCGCCACAACATCATCGAAAGAGGGCATGGCGGCAGGAGGTGTGGTGGCGGGCGCCGCTGGTGGGGCAGGCTCGGCGGTCGCGTCCACGGCGGCTGGGGCGTCGTCGAGCGGTTGCCCCTCCGGCTGGATGGGGAACCATGGTGATTTCTGTTCGTCACTGGCCATGGTGCAAGGTTATGTCCTGGAGTCGGTCTGCGCTCGGGGCTGCGCGCCGCGCGTGTCAGATTGCGGCGCTACGGTGGCCCAATGGCGATCACCAAGAAGGCTCCGACCGGCTACCGCTGCAGTGAGTGCGGGTGGACTGCCGTCAAGTGGGTCGGGCGTTGCGGGGAATGCCAAGCGTGGGGAACTGTCGTCGAGGTGGGGGCCGCATCCGGACCTGCGACCAAGGCGAGCGCGGTGACAACCCCCGCGAGGCCCATCGGCGATATCCCGGTCTCGGAATCGACGCGCCACCCCACTCATGTGGCCGAATTCGATCGAGTTCTAGGCGGGGGGCTCGTGGTGGGCGCCGCAGTGTTGCTCGCCGGCGAGCCAGGAGTGGGCAAGTCGACCCTGCTGCTCGAGGTTGCGGCGCGCGCTGCACGGGAGGGACGCAATGTCCTCTACGTGAGCGGCGAGGAATCGGCGGGTCAGGTGCGCTTGCGGGCGGAACGCATGGGCGCCCTCGAACCGCGCCTCAAGCTAGCTGCCGAGACGGACCTCGGAGTGGTGCTCGCCCACCTCGCCGCCGAGGCCCCCGACCTTGTGGTCGTCGACTCGATCCAGACGATCTCCTCGGGAGCGATCGAGGGTTCGCCTGGGGGAGTCTCTCAGGTGCGCGAGGTCGCGGGTGCGCTGATCCAGGCGGCGAAGGCCACGGGAACACCGATGGTGCTTGTGGGCCACGTCACCAAGGACGGCTCGGTCGCGGGGCCGCGGATCGTCGAGCACCTTGTGGACGTCGTGTGTCAGTTCGAGGGCGACCCTCATTCGCCCTTGCGGCTGTTGCGCGCGCTCAAGAACCGTTTCGGTTCCGTCGACGAGGTGGGGTGCTTCCAACTGGTTGAGGCGGGCATCGAGGAGGTGCCCGATCCCTCGGGCCTGTTCCTCACTCGCACCGATGAGGCGATTGCGGGCACGTGTCCCACGATCACCCTCGATGGCCGCCGGGCGCTCCCCGCGGAGATCCAGGCGCTCGTGGCTCCTTCGGCTCTCGCGAACCCGCGCAGGGCTACGTCCGGAATGGACTCGGCCCGCGTGGCAATGATTCTTGCCGTGCTTCACCGTCGAGTAGGCGTCGCCCTCGCCGCGGATGATGTCTATGTGGCGACCGTCGGCGGCGCTCGGGTCGCAGAACCGGCGGCCGACCTCGCGCTCGCGCTGGCGCTCGCGTCGGCTCGGGCGGACCGACCCGTGCGCAAGGGGCTTGTGGCGATCGGCGAGGTGGCGCTCTCGGGAGCGGTGCGTCCCATCAGCGCGATAGGGACGCGGCTTTCGGAGGCCGCTCGACTTGGATTCACGCACGCGATCGTGCCGGCTGGTGTGGCCGACGCCGCGCGCGAGGCATCGGGCGGCAAGGTCACCGTCCTCGGGGTTGAGACCCTTGCCGATGCCGTGCGGGCAGGGCTCCAGCCCGAGTAGTTCGCGCCTCTCGCGTCGTTCTAGTTACTCAGCGTGAACGTGGCGTCGTTTGATGCGATCCCCTGGATGGTAAGCACCGCGTGGTAGGTCCCCGCGCCAGGCGCGGCCGTTACTGTGGTGCACTGCGGCGCTGTCCTCTTGCGGTCCCAGGTCACCTGGAACGTCTCGTTGGCAGCGGGAGCGAGCAAGAACTGGCGGGCGTTGATGGTCCCGTCCGTGGGGCAGTCGAGGGATGAAAAGATCCTGTCGGTTCCGGACGTGATCTTGAGCTCGGTGCCAGTGGCGGCCGTGTCAAGGCGACAGGGCGTTGGGCCTGCCTGTTTGATCCCGACATTGAACATGGGTAGAGCGACCCCGGCGAAGTCCGTCGGGTTGGGCGTCAACGTCAGCTTCACATCCGCGGAGGTGCACGGGCGCGAGGTGGCGGCGCTGGGATCCGCGCTCGGATTCGCGCTCGGATCTGCGCTTGTCACTGGCGGGGTCAAGCCGGATGCCGTGACGTCAGTCTTCTTTCCGCCCGGTGAGGACGCAAGGAAATAGATCACCACGATGACAAGCACCACACCGATCGCCGCAACGATGCGCCGACGCCAGTAAATCTCAGGCGACTTGCCGCCCACGGGATCACGAAGACCGTCCATGTCCAGACTCCTTCCGACGCTCCCACCGTAGTCGTGGATCGGCCTGGAACAATGAAAGCCATGCCGACGTCTCAAGAACACATTTTCGGCCTCGACGCGCGTCGAGTGGCCCTGGTACTCGGCTGGTTTGAAGCGTCGGCGCGCGATCTGCCCTGGCGTCAGCCGGACTGCTCGGCCTGGGGAGTGCTCGTGAGTGAGGTCATGCTGCAGCAGACGCCCGTCGCTCGCGTGTTGCCGGCGTGGGAAGAGTGGATGAAGAGATGGCCGACGCCGGGGCACCTCGCGGCAGCCAGTCAGGCCGATGCGGTGCGTGCGTGGGGAAGGCTCGGCTACCCGCGCCGAGCCAAGCGACTGTGGGAGTGCGCGCGCGTCCTGGTCGATCGTCACGGCGGCGAGGTGCCCGCCGACGCCGATACCCTGCTCTCGCTTCCCGGCGTCGGCGATTACACGGCGTCGGCCGTGCGGGCCTTCGCGTTCGGCGAGCGCGCCGTGGTGCTCGACACCAATGTGCGGCGCGTGCTCGCCAGGGTGTGGGGCGGCGAGCCGCTACCGGCGACCTCAGTGCGCGCTGGGGAAAGGCAGCTTGCCGAGCGCGTCACCCCGCTCGATCCCGCGAGTGCTGCTGCGTGGGCCGCCGCGTCGATGGAGCTTGGCGCACTGATCTGTACCGCCCGCGCCCCGCGCTGTGAGGAGTGTCCCGTCGCGTCATCGTGCGCGTGGTTCGCCGGCGGGCGCCAAGGGCTTGAGGAGGCGCCGCGCAGGACCCAGGCGTGGCACGGCACCGACCGCCAGGTGCGGGGCCGGATTCTCGCCTTGCTGCGGGAGGCCGACGCCCCGCTCATCGTCGAGGGGCGCACGGCACTCGCCGATGTCGAGCCCGGCCAGGTTGAGAGCTGCCTAGAATCGCTCCTGGCAGATGGCCTTGTAGCGCTCGTGGACGCGGAGCGCGGGCTGGTTGCTCTCGCCTAGAGCCATCCCGTTGAGAGCCACCCCGCCTAGAGCCACCCCGCCTATAACCATTCAGTCCCGTGGACGGCATAGGGCTCGATTGCGGCGATCTCGTCGCCGGTGAGCGGGTCAAAGCTGAGGGCGGCGACGTTGTCGCGCAACTGCTCCACGGACGATGCGCCCACGAGCGCCGACGTGACCCGGTCGTCGCGCAGTACCCATTGGATCGCCATCTGGGCGAGCGACTGGCCGCGCTTGGCTGCGATGTCGTTCAGGGCGCTCGCGCGCTCGAGGTAGACCGTGTTCTGGGCCTGGCCCTCGTTGAGGAACTGGGAGTGCGTGATGCGCGATCCGGCCGGGATGCCCTTGAGGTAGCGGTTGGTGAGCAGTCCCTGCGCGAGCGGGGAGAACACGATCGAGCCGACCCCCGCCTCCCCGATCACGTCGAACAGGGCCTCTTCGGGGCGCCGGTCGAACATGCTGTAGCGCGGCTGGTGAATCAGCATGGGCGTGCCGAGGCCCTGCAGGATGCGGATGGCCTCCTCGGTGTTGGCCGCGTCGTAGTTGCTGACGCCCGCGTAGAGGGCCTTGCCGGAACGCACGATGTGATCGAGCGCGCCCATCGTCTCTTCGAGGGGCGTCTCGGGGTCCGGACGGTGGTGGTAGAAGATGTCCACGTACTCGAGGCCCATGCGCTGCAGCGACTGGTCGATCGAACTGACCAGGTACTTCCGTGAGCCGAAGTCGCCATAAGGGCCCGGCCACATGCCGTAACCGGCCTTGGAGGAGATCAGGATCTCGTCGCGGTAGGGCCCCAGGTCGCGTGCGAAGATGGCGCCAAAGTTGCGCTCGGCGGCACCCGGAGGCGGGCCGTAGTTGTTGGCCAAGTCGTAGTGGGTGATACCCATGTCGAAGGCGGCGAGGATGATGTCGCGCTGGCGTTCGAGCGGAGTGGCATCGCCGAAGTTCTGCCAGAGGCCAAGCGAGACGCCTGGAAGGTGGATGCCTGATCGCCCGCATCGGCGATAGGTCATGGAGTCGTATCGGTCCTCGGCAGCGACATGTGGGGAGTGAATGCTCATGCTGCGAGCCTATCGCCGTGTTCTCAGAGCCTGCGCTGAGGCGCCCCGTCATGGACGGCGAGGGACTGAAGGGCTCGATGCCCGCGATCGTTCTGGGTGTGCTGGCGCTGATCGTGGCCAGTGGCCGCATTTGGTTGGCCCCTTTCGGCGGCTAGCCGTGGAGCCGTGCGCGCAGAAGGCCCCGGCCCCCTGATGGGGAGCCGGGGCCTTCTCGCGTTGCGGGTGTTCTAGGACTCGGTCGAGGCGACCTCGTCGGCGGGACCGCTCGCGGCGCTGGCCTTGTCGGCCGATGCCGGCACGGGGGCCTTGGTGAGCGGCTCGCCCATCGTTTCGTCCCTGCTGACACCCTCGAACGTGAACTCGCCGAGGATGCCCTCGCCCTGAGCGTCCACGCGGATGATCTGGCCCGACGTGACTTCGCCGAACAGGATCTTCTCGGACAACGGGTCCTCGATCTCGCGCTGGAGAGCCCTACGCAACGGACGGGCACCGAGGACTGGGTCGTAGCCGCGCTCGGCCAACAGCTTCTTGGCCGCGTCGGTGAGCTCGATGCCCATGTCCTTGTCCTTCATGCGGGTGTCCAGGCGGGCGACCATGAGGTCCACGATCTGGATGATCTCGTCCTGAGTGAGCTGCGGGAACACCACGACGTTGTCGACGCGGTTGAGGAACTCGGGCTTGAAGTGCTCCTTCAGCTTCGTGTTCACCAGCTTGACCATCTCGTCGTACGACTGGCTTCCCTCGGTGATCATCGAGAATCCCGTCGCCTGACGCTTCGAGATTGCGTCGGCACCCAGGTTGGTGGTCATGATGATGACGGTGTTCTTGAAGTTGATCTCGCGGCCCTGAGCATCGGTCAACTTGCCGTCTTCCAGGATCTGGAGAAGCGAGTTGAAGATGTCGGGGTGGGCCTTCTCGACCTCGTCGAACAGGACCACGGAGAACGGCTTGCGGCGCACCTTTTCGGTGAGCTGGCCGCCCTCTTCGAAGCCGACGTAACCAGGAGGCGCACCGAACAGGCGGGCCACGGTGTGCTTCTCGCCGTACTCGGACATGTCGAGGCTGATGAGCGCGCTCTCGTCGCCGAACAGGAACTCGGCAAGAGCCTTGGCAAGCTCGGTCTTTCCGACGCCCGTGGGGCCAGCGAAGATGAACGAACCACCTGGACGCTTGGGGTCCTTGAGGCCTGCACGCGTGCGGCGGATGGCCTGAGACAGCACCTTGATCGCGGCCTCTTGGCCCACGATGCGCTTGTGCAGCTCCTTCTCCATCGACAGCAGTCGCGCTGACTCGTCGGAGCTGACGCGTGCCACCGGCACGCCGGTCGACATCGCCAGTACCTCGGCGATGAGGTCCTCGTCAACCACGGCGGCGACGTCGAGGTCGCCGGACTTCCAGGCCTGCTCCTTGGTGGAGCGCTCCTCCGTGAGCTTGCGCTCGACGTCACGCAGCGAGGCGGCCTTTTCGAAGTCCTGCTCGTCGATGGCGCCCTCCTTATCGCGGCGCACGTTGGCGATCTTGTCGTCAAGGTCGCGCAACTCGGGGGGCGAGGTCATGCGGCGGATGCGCAGGCGCGCGCCAGCCTCATCGATGAGGTCGATCGCCTTGTCCGGAAGGAACCGGTCGCTGATGTAGCGGTCGGCCATCTGCGCGGCGGCCACGATCGCGCCGTCCGTGATGGTGACACGGTGGAACGCCTCGTAACGGTCGCGCAGGCCCTTGAGGATCTCGATGGTCTGACCGAGTTCCGGCTCAGGCACCTGGATGGGCTGGAAGCGGCGCTCGAGCGCGGGGTCCTTCTCGACGTGCTTGCGGTACTCATCGAGCGTCGTCGCGCCGATGGTCTGCAGTTCGCCTCGCGCCAGCATGGGCTTGAGGATCGAGGCGGCGTCGATCGCGCCCTCGGCGGCGCCCGCACCCACGAGGGTGTGGATCTCGTCGATGAACAGGATGATGTCGCCGCGGGTGCGGATCTCCTTGAGTACCTTCTTGAGGCGCTCCTCGAAGTCACCGCGGTAGCGCGAGCCAGCGACGAGTGAGCCGAGGTCGAGCGTGTAGAGGTGCTTGTCCTTGAGCGTCTCGGGCACGTCTCCGCGCACGATCGCCTGGGCGAGGCCCTCGACGACGGCGGTCTTGCCGACGCCGGGCTCGCCGATCAGCACCGGGTTGTTCTTGGTGCGACGCGACAGCACCTGCATCACGCGCTCCATGATGAGCTCGCGGCCGATGACGGGGTCGAGCTTGCCCTCGCGCGCTGCCTGCGTGTAGTTACGGCCGAACTGGTCGAGCACGGTCGAGCCTGCGGGGGTGCCCTCTTGAGGGCCGCCCGAAGCTGTGCCCTGGGCGTTCGGGGTGTCCTTGCCTTCGTAGCCAGAGAGCAACTGGATGACCTGTTGGCGCACTCCGCCAAGGTCGGCGCCCAGCTTGCCGAGCACCTGGGCGGCGACGCCCTCGCCCTCGCGGATCAGGCCGAGCAGGATGTGCTCGGTGCCGATGTAGTTGTGGCCAAGCTGCAGTGCCTCGCGCAGGGACAGCTCGAGAACCTTCTTGGCGCGCGGCGTAAAGGGGATGTGGCCGGACGGGGCGTGTGAGCCCTCGCCGATGATCTCCTGCACCTGCTCGCGGACGCCGTTGAGCGAGATATCCATGGCCTCGAGGGCCTTGGCGGCGACGCCTTCGCCCTCGCGCACCAGGCCGAGGAGAATGTGCTCGGTGCCGATGTAGTTGTGGTTGAGCATGCGTGCCTCTTCTTGGGCAAGCACCACTACGCGGCGAGCGCGGTCTGTGAACCGTTCGAACATCGTGACCTCCTTGGCCATGCATGGGGACGCTTGGCGTGCTCCCAGGCTAACCACGCACCCCCCATTACCATTGCCATGTTCGCGTTGGGCGTGAGAAGTGTGACCAAGCCGAAATATGCCGGAAGGCCTCGAGCTACGTCTCCAGGAGGATCGTCATCGGCCCATCGTTGGTGAGACTCACCGCCATGTCGGCACCAAAGACGCCCGTCCCGACGGTAAGTCCGGCCTCCCGGAGGGCGGCCACGACGGCATCGACCAGCGGCTCGGCCACGGGTCCAGGCGCGGCCTGGTTCCACGTGGGGCGACGGCCCTTGCGCGTGTCCGCGTAGAGCGTGAACTGGCTGACGACGATGATGGGCGCGCCCGCCTCGAGGGCCGATGCCTCGCCATCGAGAATGCGAAGGTCGTGGATCTTGCGGGCGATCAGCGCGACTTCGGCTGGGCCGTCGTCGTGAGTGACGCCTACCAGGGCGACGATGCCCTGGCGGTCAAACGAGGCGACCTCCACCCCATCGACAATGACCGACGCGCTCGATGCGCGCTGGAGTACGGCACGCACGGGCTACCAGCTGCCCTTGTTGCTGCGCCCGCCACCCTTCGGTCCCTTGCGGTGCGCACCCAGCGCGGGCTTGACGCCCACGTGGTAGACGATCACGGCGGCCGCGGCAGCAAGCCCGATGATGTTGAAAGGTCCGCCGCCCCCGCCGAAGGGAATTGGGAGCGAGATGAAGAGGACGGCCGTGGCGACGACCATGATGACGAGCCACAGGATCTTGGTCTGCTTGCCTGCGCTGACAAACGCCTCTGATCCGCGGCGCATGATGTCGATGATCGCCCACACCCCGCCGATAAACGCGGCGTACGAGACGACGTTAAGAATAACGAGTTGCAGAAAACCAACCATGGAAACCTCCGGGTCACACGGTAGCGGACGAGCGTGGAGATCGAAATCCCCTTTGCGGCGCCGCTAGGACTACTCGACGTCGCCGCTACTCGGCGTCCTTGTTACTCCATGTCCCCGCCGTCGGCCGCGCAGCCCTTGCCCATGAGGAGGCCCTTGGCGGTGGGCCCCGGCTTGGGCGGGCGGTCGGCCGAGAAGCCATCGGCGTTGACGATGATTTCTTGAGACGCGTCGATGGGGCCGTCGTCTCCGACGACCATGAGTGTCGCGGAGGGGTCCGTCGAGCGCTTGAGGACGGCCAGTGCAATGGGTCCAAGCTCGTGGTGACGCGACACCGAGGTCACACGCCCGACAGGTGCTTCGGCGCCAGGCAGCGTGACGGCCGCACCAAGCGAGGGAAGATCCGCCCCGGAACCGTCGAGGTGCAGCAGCGTGAGCCTGCGCGGCGGACGGCCGACGTTGTGGACCTTGGCAACGGTTTCTTGGCCCCGGTAGCAGCCCTTGTGGAGGTGGACCGCGGTGCGCAACCAATCGAGTTCATGCGGAAGCGAGGTCTCGTCGACCTCGGTCGCGGCGCGCGGCCGGTGGGCAGCGATGCGTAGCGCCTCGGTCGCCCACGTGCCCGCAAGGGTCGCGCCTGCGGCAAGGCGTCCATCGACCACGGTGTCCAGATCGCCACGGGGGACCAGCACGAGTCGCCACGGGCGGGCCTCGCCGGGCGCGGCATCGGCGGGCGTGTAGGACGTTCCTCCGGCGCCGATGTGCGGCCACGGGTCCACCCAGGTCACGAATTCGGCGTCTGGCGCGGCCACGGGCTCGCCCAGGGCGGCCCAGTCGGCGGTCGCATCGGAGACCTCGACGCGGAGCATGAAGCGCATCCGGTCCAGGTGCGCCGCAAGGCCCTCCGCGGTCTCGGTGATAAGCCACGCGGTCTCGCCGTCGTCCACCGCGCTTGCCACGTGCTCGATGCGGCCCTGAGGGCTGAGGATCATCAGTTCCGTCGACACTCCGGGCGCGAGCGAGGCGACCTCTTGGGAGCTGAGGGAGTTGAGCCACGTGAGGCGGTCGGGCCCCGTCACGGTCACCAGCCCCAAGTGAGATTGGTCCACCACGGCGCGGCCGGTAACGAGCGCCCTTTGCTCCGCCGTCGGGTCGCCGTAGTGCCACGCGACCCCCGCGTCGGGCCCCTCGGCGGGAACGGCGCCGGTGCGGGCCAGGAGTGGGGAGGTCGTGTCGAGCAATGAGGTCATGATGGGTCAACGACGGGCGAGGCCATCATGATTCCTCGACCCGCGACAAACGACCGGATGCGTAGCTCTGCAGGTCGTTGCCGAACGCCGCAATGTCGAGAGCGAAGAGCAGCTCGCCGGCGACACTTCCGTACAGCCTCGAGGCGCCGCCAATGTCGGGTGCGCTCGCGCTCCTCGCCATGAGATCGGTGGCCAACTCGATCTTTCCGTTGCCGACGGCGCCCAGGTAGAGCGCAACCGAGCCGGAAGCATCGGCGACAAGAAGCTCCACCGGGTGTTGATTCTCGTTGAGCTCCAGGCCGTCGGGCGCGGCGGGCGGTACACGCCAGTAGCCCTGCTCGCTAGACCACACGGCCGTGTCCTCGCCGTCGGGGCCAATCGCCGTCAGAGTGGACCGGTAGATCAGGTACGGGCCGCCATCGTGGTCGAAGACCGTGTCGGCACGAAACTCCGTGCGAGGGATGTCGGGGTATTCGATGAACCCGCGGCCCGACCACGTCCCCACGAGCCACGCGAGCGGGAAGACCTCGGGCGCGAGGCCTTCTGGAAAGGTAAAAGTCACCGCTTGGGAGCCTTGAGGACGCGCCACAAAACGATGCTTACGACCCAGGCGGTCGCGCTGAAGGCGGCGATGGCGAGGGCGACGAACGTGGCTTCAAGTCCTGTCATGGTGTCTCCATCATACGAACGCGACGGCGCTTGGCGAGCACCTTCAGTACACGATCTCGGTCAATAGACGAGAACCGTCGCATCGGGCGCGAGTGATTCCTCGAGGAATGTCGCCGCTCCCGCGATGCGCACACCCTCGATGAGGTCGTCCGCCGCGATGTCGCGCCGTTGGGCGCACTGAGTGCACAACGTGAGGGTTCCGCCCGCCATCACGGCCTCGCGCAACTCCGACAGCGGTGCCGCGTGGGGGAGCTTCACGTCCTCAGTGCCAGGCAGGGCGAACAGGCTCGCCTCGCCGGTAAGCCACATGCTGACGTCGATGCCGCTCGCCGCCGCGGTCGCCGCGACGGTGAACGCCTGAATGAGGGTTTCCTCGCGCTCGACTCCCCACGTGCACTTGACGACGAGGCGGGGCATGTCAGGCGGCCTTGGTGGTGGCGCGCTTGAACAGGAGGTAGATCTCGCAGCCCGCGCAAAACCCGAACACGCCGTTGAGGAATGACGCAACGGTCACGAGCGCGGCGAACACGAAGAACCCTGCGGTGACGCCCGCAAGCCCGAGGACGAGGGCGGCGCCCGCCATGACGAGGCCCATCTGCTGCGCGAAACGGGGCGGGCGGAAGCTCTCGGTCTCGGTAGGTGAACCGATGCGCGGGCGAATGTACGCGCGGAATATGAAGGACTGCAACGTGACCTGGGGACCCACGGTCGCGCCGGGCAGGAACAGCGAAGTGAGCATCGCCATGGCGAGCAGGCCGACAGGGTCGGGGCCGAACACGAGGGCGATGAGCGCAAACGCGAGGGTCACGAACGCCCCGAAGCGATAACCGCGGGGATCGATACGGATGTCGTCTGTGGGGGACACGGCACCTCCTTGTGGAGGACCAGTCTAGGGCGAGGGGAGTTGAGCGCTAGATCGAATACTCCGTGGGAGGCGGGACCTCGGCGAGAGCCTCGCGCGCCTGTGCCTCCGAAGGGGCGCCGTTCATGCGCGAAACGACCACGCCGTCGGCGTCGAGAACGAGCGTCGTCGGGGTGCGCATGATGTCCAGCCTGCGAGCGAGATCGAGGTGTTCAGAAGCGTCGATCTCGATGTGGCTCACGTATGGGTCGTCGGCGGCAACGCGCAAGAGCAAGTCCCGAGTCGGCGGGCACTTGGCGCACATGGGAGTCGAAAACTGCACGAAGGTCGCGCGTTGACCGCGAGGAGCACCCAGATCGGTGGGAGTGAGGGCTCCTGCCACGGCCACGTGCTGCACGCGTCCCTGCTGGCGTGACCACCACGCATAAGCGACCGAAGCGACGGCAAGCAATACGCCGACGGCGAGAATTCTGAGGAGCATCAGCCCACCAGCAGGCGGCCGCCGAGGTACACGAGAACTCCCGCGGCAAGAACCGGAGTGATTCCCGAGGCGACCGAGGCGAAGAAGTGACGTGGCGCGGGCTCGCGGTGCGTGAGTTCCGTCACGAGCAGGACCGCCGAGGCCGAAACGAACCCTACGAGTGCGCCGCCCGGCCACCCAATCGAGTCGAAGACGACGCCCATGCCCCCGCCCGCCGCGGTGCCGAGCGTCAAGGCGATCACCGCATTCAGTCCGGGATTCGAGGTAAGAACAGATGCGATGCCCGTGATCGCGAGCGAGGCGGCGCCTGCCACCACAAGGTCGCTCGCCCCGGGTGTTCGCATGGCGGCGACCCACGCTCCGCCGGAAACGGCAACCATCGCTCCGGCCATCATTCCCGTGACCGACGTGACGGCTCGCCCCGGCGGAGACGGGAAAAAGACCTCGGCTGCGAGCGCGAGCAGCACGGCGGCTCCTGCCGCAGCGACTCCGTAACGCAAAAATGGTTGGTCGCGGCCAAGACCAATGGCGATGACGGAGATGGCGCCCGACGCCCCAATAATGGCCGTGCTGACGCGGCGCCGATAGACGCGAAGCAGTCGCGGCCAGCCGAACGCCGCCACGGCGATGAGTGCGCTCACGCCGATCGCAAGATAGCGAGTTCCAAGGGATCCCGTGACGGCGACAACGGCTGCCGCGCCGGTAGTGGCGGTGGCTCGCGTCAAGGGGTTCACGCGCGTAAGTCTCGCATGAGTGCTACCGGTACAGTGAACCCAACCGGAGGTGCCATGGCCGACCTGCTCGTGCTGACGCCGTCTACTGACGGCGCCGCTGGGGTTCTGCCTGCGCTTGCACTCCTCAGCCACCGTACACGTGTGGTCGCCCCCGAGCCCTCGGCGATGCTCGACGCCCTCGATGCGGATGTCCTCGTCATCGACGCGCGCAATGACCTCGCGGAGGCCCGCAACAACTGCAAACTCGTGCAGGTCACGGGGGTCCAAGTGCCGTTGCTCTTGGTGCTCAGGGAGGGCGGAATGTCGATCGTGACGGCGGATTGGGGGGCAGACGACGTGGTCCTCACCGACGCGCCGCCTGCCGAGGTAGAGGCGAGAATCCGGCTTCTTATCGGTCGTGCATCGAGCGCCGACCCGCTCGACAAGGCCGCAGAGTACTCATCAGGAGAGCTCAATGTGGACGTCGGAGGTTACACGGCACGGCTCAAGGGCCGCCCTCTGGACCTCACGTATAAGGAGTTTGAGCTTCTCAAGTACCTGATGCAGCACCCCGGTCGTGTGTACACCCGCGACCAGCTTCTTCAAGAGGTGTGGGGCTTCGACTACTACGGCGGCACGCGCACCGTCGATGTCCATGTGCGGCGCCTGCGAGCCAAGCTCGGCGCGGAGCACGAGCAGCTCATCGGGACCGTCCGCAACGTCGGCTATCGCTTCGATCCGCTGCCTGCCAAGCCCACCGCGGACGCAGCCCCCCCGCAGCTCGCCGACGCCTAGGTTCCAGACCGCACCTCGCGCGCGGGAAGCGCACGACGTCCCTGGGGCGTTGAGGCTCGTGACGGCGTCCACCTGTGCTCGGTAGGCTGGGTAGACCGTTCCTGTTTGTCCCACCAAGGAAGAGGCCACGATGGCGCGCACGCGTGCGGGAAGACTGTTTAGTCGACTGACACCGTCGACCGAGCGGACTCTCTCGGATGTGTTGCGCACCGAGCGTGCCGGCGGAATTCTGCTGCTTCTCGGCACCATCGCCGCGCTGCTGTGGGCAAACAGCCCATGGTCGGGTGCCTACGACACGATGCAGAACACGGTGGTGGGACCGCACGCCCTTCACCTGGACTTGACTCTCTCGACGTGGGCCAAGGACGGGCTGCTTTCCATCTTCTTCTTTGTGGTGGGACTCGAACTCAAGAGAGAAATCGTCGCGGGCGAACTTCGCAAGCCAGCGACTGCCATCGTCCCCATCGTCGCCGCGATCGGCGGAATGCTCGTTCCGGCGACCATCTTTTTCGTGATCAACGCAAGCCAAAGCGGTGGCGATACCGCCGGATGGGCAGTGCCGGTGGCGACTGACATCGCCTTCGCGGTGGCAGTGCTGAGCATCGTCGGCAAGTGGCTCCCCAACGCGTTGCGAGCCTTCTTGCTCACGCTCGCGGTGGTCGATGACTTGCTCGCAATCATCATCATCGCGGTCTTCTTCAGCGACGGACTCTCCTTCGGATGGCTCGGCGCCTCGCTCGCATGCATCGCCCTCTTCTGGTTCCTCATCAAGAAGGGCATGACCAACGCGTGGATACTCACGCCGTTGGCGCTCCTGGCGTGGGGCTTCATGCACGCATCGGGAGTGCATGCCACGATTGCCGCAGTCGCGCTTGGCCTTGCGGTGCCCGCGATCAAGCGTTCCGGTGAAAGGCAAAGCCTCGCCGAGCACTGGGAGCACTGGTGGAGGCCCTTGTCGGCTGCGGTGGCGGTCCCGATCTTTGCGCTCTTCGCCGCGGGCGTCACGATTGACGCGGAGGCGCTGCGAAGCGCCGCGACCGATCCGGTAGCCCAGGGCATCGTGGCAGGTTTGGTGATCGGAAAGCCCGCGGGGATCCTGCTCTTCACCTACTTGGTCGCGACGTTCACTCGGGCGTCCCTTGATCGCGGACTCAGTTGGTGGGACGTGCTGGGGATGGCATGTCTCGCTGGGATCGGCTTTACGGTGTCACTACTGATCGGCGACCTCGCGTTCGCGGGTGACCGCGCGTCGGCGGTCAAGATGTCGGTCTTGGGTGCGTCCCTGCTCGCGGCGACCATCGGCTCTGTGCTGCTCATGTGGCGAGATCGCTTCTACCGCAGGGTCTATGCCAGTCGCTCTACTCCCGCCGTTGAGCCGAAACTGCTTCCCGCGGCGCCCAGCGGCGACGCGGCCGAGAAACTGCCGGCCTGAAACTGCCGGCCTAGAACTGCCCCGCCGAGGGGCACAGGCGCGCTATCTCACAACCGCCACAGTCGGGCTTCCGCGCCGTGCATCGGCGCCGTCCGTGAAAGATGATCCTGTGCGACCACAGGGTCCACTCACGGCGCTCGATCAGCCGTGCCAGGTCCTTCTCGACGGCCACCGGATCTTCGTTGACAGTGAGACCCAACCGCCGGGAAAGCCTGCCCATGTGGGTGTCGACCGTGATTCCGGGGACGTCGAATGCGTTGCCCAGCACTACGTTGGCGGTCTTCCGGCCGACGCCGCGGAGCGTCACCAGGTCCTCGAGACGCCCGGGAACGGCGCCGTCATACCGCTCCACCAGCTCACGGGACAAGGCGAGCAGGCTTGTTGACTTTGAGCGGAAGAATCCGGTCGACCGGATCAACTCCTCGAGTTCATCGCGGGACGCCGACGCCATGGCCTCCGCGTCTGGAAAGCGAGCAAACAGCGCGGGGGTGACGAGGTTGACGCGCACATCCGTGCACTGGGCGCTCAGCACCGTTGCGACGAGCAACTGGAACGGACCCCCATAGTCGAGCTCGCAGCACGCCTCGGGGTAGACCGCCGCGAGGTGGCGGTTGATGGCGCGCGCCCGACGCACCAAGGCGGTGGCGGGGGCCTCGTCGCGTGGGATGGCGACGGCAAGTCGCGAAGGCAAAGCCATGGCCACACTCTAGGCCGCGCTCAAGGCGCGTCGCCCTGACGCCGATACATCGAGCGGATGGTTCCTGAGGTAACTGAAAGCCAGGTGACGCATATGACGACAAGTCTCGACGCGCGCTTGGCGCAACTGCGCCATCAGCGACGGGAGATGCGCAGGGAGCTGGCGAGAATCCGGTGGTGGCTGCGTCTCCTCCAAGCCAGGAGGGACCTCCTCATCGCGCACATCGCTTTCCCCGGCGAAACCGGCGCGATCGACCTGGACGCCGCATGGGAGGCTCTCGCCGCCGATGCTCCGACGTCGCGCGAACTCGCCGAGGCCATATGGACCGAGGCTCCCAAGGGGATACCGGGTAGCATCGACCGCATCGACGCCCTAGTCGCGCGCCTGCTCTCCTACGAGGCGCGTGTGAGTGAGAATGCAGAGACGGTGACAGCCGACGTGGTGAAAGCAATGGGAGAGGCGCATCGCGCCTCCGTGGCACATAAGGTGAATCATGCCTGAAAATCCCCGTGAAGAGCAGTTGTTGCGCTCAGCCCCGCTGTTCGGCGGGATGGATGCCGAAAACGCGCGCTCACTGATCGCGATGATGACGCGCTGCGAGGTATCCCGGGGCGAGACGATCTTTCGTGAGGGCGACGACGGCCACGCGATGTACGTCATCGTGCGCGGCAAGGTCAAGCTGGCGCGAACCGCACGCGACGGCCGCGAGAACCTCCTCGCCCTCCTTGGAGTGGGCGACATGTTTGGCGAGTTGTCGGTTTTCGACCCGGGCCCGCGCATGTCTCGAGCCCACGCCGTCGAGGACTCCGTGGTTTACGAGCTGCCCAAACCGGCCTTGGACACGTGGCTCGACGACCACCTCGACATGAGCACACACATGCTGCGTGCCCTTGCACAGCGCATTCGCCGCACGTCCAACACGATGGCGGACCTGATCTTCTCCGACGTTCCGGGCCGCGTCGCCAAGGCAATCCTCGACCTGGGACACCGTTTTGGTCGCATGGAGCGCGGGCATGTGACAGTGCGTCACGGCCTGACTCAGGAGGAACTGGCCCAGCTCGTCGGCGCCTCGCGAGAGACCGTCAACAAGGCGCTCGCGGACTTTGCGTCGCGCGGCTGGATCGACGTCCACATCGGCGCCGTCGAGGTCTACGAGCCCGAGCGGCTGCGCGCCCGGTCGCGCTAGGACGCGACCGACGATCGCGCGCGGAAGGTTTCGCTCGCTCAAGGCTCAGCGCAGGGCAACCATGATCTCGACCTCGACCGGAGCGCCCATCGGTAGGGCGGCCACCCCGACGGCGGAGCGCACGTGCTTGCCGGCCTCCCCAAAGATCTCCGTCATGAGATTCGACGCACCGTTCATCACGGCGGGCTGCCCGCCAAAGTCGGGGCTGCTCGCGACGTAGCCAACGACGCGCACCACGGAGGCGATGTGGTCGATCCCTCCCGCAGCCTGAGCGGCCGCGGCAACGGCGTTGAGGGCCGCCGTCCGTGCGTAGTCGGCCGCGGCTTCCGGCGTGACGGTCGACCCGACAATGCCGGTGGCCTGAAGCGCACCGTCGATAAAGGGCAACTGGCCAGACGTCGAGACGAGACCGCCGTGACGGATGGCAGGAATGTAGGCGCCCGCCGGTGTGGCCACGGGGGGCAGGACGATTCCTGCCTCCGCCATGCGCGCGGAATGGTTCATGACTTGGCGCGCTTCATGTACGCGACGAGTCCTCCCGTGGGGCCGGTCACGACGGTTACGAGCTCCCAGCCGTCGGAACCCCATTGGTCGAGGATTTGCTTGGTGGCGTGCTCAATGAGCGGAACGGTGGAATACTCCCAGGTGGTCATGCGACGAGCCTAGACCCCGCGGAGGAACGCGGTGCGGCCGCCGCTCGTTGGTCTTCGCAGCCGGCTGTCTCACCACGTAAGGTTCTCTCATGGGTCTGTTTACTTCTGAACGCGCGCGCCGCGACGGCAGAGTCACGTTCGTCCAATTGGTGACCTCGGTGGCAGCCTTTCTCCTCTTTTCAGTGATGGGGGGCGTGCTGCTCGCGGGGCTCGCTCTGCCAGCTGTCACCGTTGCGGGTCAGGCGACAAACGGGACCTCAAAGCTCTTCGAGGCGCTTCCTCAAGTCTTTGACCAGACGACACTGCCCCAAGCGTCGAGCATCTACGCCTCCGACGGCACCACGTTGTTGGCGACGTTCTATGACGAGAACCGTGTCGTCGTTCCGCTCGAGGACATCTCCCCTTGGATTCAAATCGCCCAGGTAGACGTCGAGGACAAGCGGTTCTGGGAGCACCACGGCGTCGACGGCGATGGCCTCGTCCGCGCGGGCTACCAGTACCTCGTTCACAATGGTCAAGAGGGTGCATCGACCATCACCCAGCAGCTTGTCAAGAACACGCTCCTCGCCGCCGCCCAAAACATTACGGACCCAACGCAACAGCAGGCGGCGATCAAGGTGGCCACCGATTTTAGCATTAGTCGCAAGATCCGGGAATGGAGTTACGCGCTCGCGTACGAAGACAAGGTCAACAAGGAATATGGCACTAACTGCACGGCCGACCCCAAGGTCGACTGCGGCAAGGAGTTCATTCTCCAGCAGTACCTGAACATCGCACAGTACGGACCCAGCGTCTACGGTGTCGAAACGGCCTCCGAGTTGTACTTTGGCAAGCACGCCAAGGACCTCAATGCGATCGAGGCCGCGACGATCGCGGGTATCACTCAGAACCCCACTCAGTGGGACCCTATAAAGCACCCTGACCAGGCCAAGATCCGCCGCGACCACGTCCTGCTGACGATGCACGACCACATCAACCCTCAGACTGGCGAGCGGGACCTGAGTTCCTCGGATTACTTCGCGGCGATCAACACGCCCGTGGAGGCCACGCTCAACGTCACCTACCCCAAGGCTTCATGTGCGGCCTCAACGCTCGCGCCGTTCTTCTGCGACTACGTCACCAGGATCATCGCTGGCGACCCCGCGTATAAGGGTGAGGGCCAGGCGCTTCTACTCAAGGGCGGACTGAAGATCGTGACGACCCTCGACGCGGCCAAGCAGGCGGACGCCAACGCCGCGGTCACCGCCGGGGTGCCCCCGAGCGATCCGTCGCAGCTCGAGGATGCGCTCGTGTCGCTCGACAACGCCACGGGAAACGTTCTCGCGATGGCGCAGAACCGCCCGTTTGACCCCACGGGAAAGACGCCGGGATCGGCGGCCATCAACTACTCGGTTGACCACATATTCGGCGGCTCAAACGGCTTCTCGCCCGGTTCGTCCTTCAAGCCCATCGTTCTCGCCGAGTGGCTGGACTCCGGACACGGACTCAACCAGGTGGTGACCGGTCAGAAGACGAAATTCGACATGACCAAGTGGAAGGCCAGTTGCCTGCCGCCGAATTCATTGACAGGTATCTGGCCTGTGTCCAACTCGGAGCCATCAGAGGCGCGGCAGATGTCCGTTCTCAAGGCCACCACGCTCTCGGTCAACACGGCGTACGCGTCAATCTCCTCCGAGTTGGACCTGTGCAGTGTGCGTGACATGGCCTCCAAACTCGGGTTTGAACGCGCCGACGGCGCCGACATCCAGCTCGTCCCTTCGATCACGCTCGGGTCACAAAATGCTTCACCGTTGGATATGGCGTCGGTCTACCAGACCTTTGCCAACGGGGGCGTGCACTGCGAGCCGCGTGTCATCGAGTCGATCGCCACGCTTGACGGATCGCCAGTCACCTTCAAGGACGGCACCGAGGTGGTGCCGCCTCCCACGAAGTGCTCGCAGGTCATCCGGCAAGAAGTCGCCACCGCCATCTCGTATGCCCTCCAAACGGTCCTTAAGCCGGGCGGAACGGCCCCCACCGCTGGCATCGGGCGTCCGGCCGCGGGCAAGACTGGAACCTCTGAGGAAAACAAGCACATGTGGTTCGTTGGCTACACGCCGCAAATCACTACCGCTGTGTGGGTGGGCAACGCCGAATATGACGTTCCGATGCAGGGCAGCAGGGTGAATGGGCGGTACCAGTACTTCGTCATCAACGGGGTGGCGAAGAGCGCCTGGTATGGCGGCACGATCGCCGCGCCGATCTGGCAGGCCTACATGGTGCCCGCGACCGCTGGAATGGACCCCTTGGGCTTCCCCGCCATCAGTTCGCAGATGCTCACTGGCGTGAAGACGCTCGTTCCAGACGTTCGCAACCTGGCCGAGAAGGCCGCGCAGGACGCCATCAACAACGCTGGATTCAGTTACGCGCTGTCCGGTGAACTGATCTATGACCCGAGTGTCCCCGCAGGCACCATCGTCAAGCAGTCGCCGGATGCCGGCTCGATGGCGCTTCCAGGCTCGACCGTGACCTACTACATGTCTAGCGCCTCATACCCCGCTTGGTGGTACAACTGGCCATCCGGTTGGGACCAGACCGTTCCGCCCTCGGACTGGTGGGGTGGCGCCGGTAACTGGCCGCCGGTTCAGTTCAAGACGAACCCCCCGACCGGCTGGGTCACGAAGACCGCGCCTGTTCCGACGCCGACTCCAAGTCCGCCGCCCAATAAGAAGAAATAGGCAGCGGTGTCTCGCTTGCTGGGGGTCGCCGTTGGCGTTGCCGCGGCCGGCGTGGCGTGCGTCGGCTGGGGTGTCGCGGAGGCGCACGCCTTCACCACGAGGCGCGTCGCCGTTCCCGTCCTGGAGCCGGGTGCTACGCCCATCCGCGTGCTCCACGTGTCCGATCTTCACTTCACGACGTCCCAGCGTGACAAGGTCGCTTGGGCGTCGTCCCTTGCGAAGGAGGCACCTGACCTCGTCGTCGTCACGGGCGACAATTTGGGCCACCCCGATGCCGTTCCCACGGTTGCCGAGGCGCTCGCCCCCCTGCTTGGTCTCCCTGGTCTCTTCGTGTTCGGTTCGAATGACTACGTCGGACCGCGCCCAGTGAACCCCTTCGCCTACTTCGGTGGCCCGTCACGGATACACGCGGACCGCACCCCGCTTCCCACCGAGGATTTGCGCGCGGTCTTCGTCGACGCGGGATGGAAGGATCTCAACAACGCGCGTGCAGTGATCACCGTGGCGGGCGTTGAGGTCACGGCAGTGGGGATGGACGATCCGCACATCGGCAGGGACGCGATGCCCGCACCGGATGGCGATCGGGGCGCGCTCCACCTTGGCGTCGTGCACGCACCGTACGCGAGGGCGCTGCAGGCGCTCACGGACGACGACGCTGACATCATGTTTGCGGGCCACACTCATGGCGGCCAAGTCTGCGTGCCCGGTTTTGGTGCACTCGTGACGAATTGTGATCTGGATAGGCGCCGAGTCAAGGGGCTTTCCTCGTGGCCGGGAGCCCTGGGCGACCCGGAGTCGACGTGGCTGCATGTCAGCGCCGGAGCCGGAACGTCGCCCTACGCGCCGGTGCGATTCGCTTGTCGACCGGAGGCAACGGTGCTCACGCTGGTGGCGAAAGCCTGATCCCGGGCCGCCGATTTCGCGTGGGGGTGCACGGGGAGATATCCTAAGCAGGCTTTTCACGGGGTGTGGCGCAGTTTGGTAGCGCGCGTCGTTCGGGACGACGAGGTCGCAGGTTCAAATCCTGTCACCCCGACTGAGAGAGTGAACAACCGAAAGGGTCGACGCGTAGCGTCGGCCCTTTCGTGTTGCGAGCGAACGAGGGAGGGGTTGACCGGAGCGCCGTAGGCGCGGAGGGAACACCCCGACGCCGCCGGTGACGTTGCGGACGCCCCGGCACCCCGACGCCGCCGGTGACGTTGCGGACGCCCCGGCACCCCGACGCCGCCGGTGACGTTGCGGACGCCCTTGAGGGTCAAGCGTGAACCGGTTTGATCGTTGCCGGTATGCTTGTGCTCACAACAAAGCCATGAACGGACGACAATGACCGACAACGACGTCGATGACCGGGTGGCTCGGGGGAGCCGCAACGAAGAGACGCGCCAGCGCAACCTTGCACTCATGCTGTCGAGCGTTCACAGCCGCGGCTCTCTGTCCCGAGCCGAACTTACGCGCCACTCTGGCCTCAATCGGTCGACGGTCGGGTTTCTTGTGGCTGAACTCGTTGAGCTCGGCCTCGTCCTGGAGACCGAGCCCTCCGCCGAGCGGCGAGTGGGCAGGCCTAGCCCGGTTGTCATTCCCAGCCCCGATGTGGTCGCCATCGCCATCAACCCGGACGTCACGGGCCTCACCGCTGGGGTCGTCGGTCTTGGCGGAGACGTTCGAATGCGAGAGACGATTCTCACGCCGCAAATCATGACGCCCGAAGACGCCGTGCTTCTCACGAGGGACTTCGTCACCCGCATTGCCGCCGAGCTTCCCGATACGACGCGGGTAGCGGGCATCGGCGTTGCCGTTCCCGGGCTTGTGGATGAGCGCACCAACTCGATCGCTGTCGCCCCGTACCTCGGGTGGCGGGATGAGGCTTTCGCGTCGATGCTCGAAGAGGAACTTGCTTTACCCACGTGGCTCTCGAACGACTCAACTCTGGGCGTTATCGCCGAGACCCACTATGGCGCGGGCGTCGGTTGCGACAACGTCATGTATCTCAACGGCTCCACCTCTGGACTCGGAGGGGGAGTGATCTCCGAGGGTCGTCTCATGCGTGGCGCCCACGGCTTCGGGATCGAACTCGGGCACATCTTGCTGGACCGCGACGGTGCCGTGTGTCCGTGCGGTCGCACCGGTTGCCTCGAGACCGTGGTCAACGTCCGTCGCATCTGGGGCGCCGCGGGGCGAGGGGTGATCGGCCTTGACGAGTTGGATGCGCTGTACTCGAGCGGGCCGGGAGCGGCGGTCGAGGCCGAGCTCGACATACAGGCCGATGCCTTGGCTGCGGGTATCGCGTCACTCGCTTGCGTGTTCGGATCGGAGCGCGTCATTCTGGGCGGCCACGTTGGCTCGCTGCTTGAGGCGCGCGGCGATCGAATTCGTGCAGAGGTCGAAAGGCAGTCATTCGGCCCGCTTGGACGCGACCTCACGATTGTTCGCAACGGGCTACGTGAGCGGATGGTGCACATTGGCGCCGCCGAACTCGCGTTTGGCACACTCCTGAACGATCCTGCGCACGCCCCCCTGTTCCACGTGGCGGAACTCCGCGTGGGCGTCAAGCGGTAGGCGGACCGACGGAAGGAGCGCCTAAAGCGTTGCGGCGACGAGTTCCGCAATCTGGACGGCGTTGAGGGCCGCGCCCTTGCGCAGGTTGTCGCCGCTAATGAACAGGGCGAGGCCTCTGCCGCCGGGAACGCCCGGGTCCTGACGGATGCGCCCCACGAGGCTTACGTCGCCTCCAGCGGCCTTCAGGGGCGTCGGAACCTCGTCCACCCTGACTCCCGGCGCACCGTCGAGCAGAGCGTAGGCGCGCGCGGGCGTGATCGACTCAGCAAACTCGGCGTTGATAGACAGCGAGTGGCCGGTAAACACCGGAACGCGCACGCACGTGCCGGAGACCAGCAGATCCGGGAGGCCCAGAATCTTGCGCGACTCGTCGCGAAGCTTGCGCTCCTCGCCCGTCTCGTTCGAGCCGTCGTCGATCACGCTGCCCGCCATGGGGATGACGTTGAAGGCGATCGGCTCGACGTACATGACAGGCTCAGGGATGGCGACTGCAGAACCGTCGTGCACCAGCTTCGTTGCCTCGGGCGACGCCGCCTTGATCTGGCCGTCGAGCTCGCGCACTCCGGCAAGTCCGGAACCGGAGACGGCTTGGTAGGTCGACACGATGAGGCGCGTGAGGCCAGCCTCCGCGTGTAGCGCCTTGAGGACGGGCATGGCGGCCATCGTGGTGCAGTTGGGGTTGGCGACGATGCCCTTGGGGATTGACGCCAGGGCCTCGGGGTTGACCTCGCTCACGACGAGCGGGACGTCGGGGTCCATGCGCCAGGCCGACGAGTTGTCGACAACGATGGCGCCGGCGGCAGCAAAGCGCGGGGCGTACTCGGTGGACGGTCCGCCGCCCGCAGAGAACAGGGCGATGTCGATGCCCGCGTAGTCGCCGCTAGCGATGTCCTCAACGGTGACGTCTGCGCCTAGGTGGGGAAGCGTCGTGCCTGCGGAGCGTGCCGACGCAAAGAAGCGCACCTTGGCATCGGGAAAGCGTTCCGCAACGAGCGAACGCATGACGGCGCCGACCTGTCCGGTGGCGCCTACGACGGCGACAGTAAGGTCAGCAGCTGCGATGGTCATCGGCCGGAACCTCCGTAGATGATGGCTTCGCCCTGGAGCGAGTCGAGGCCGAAAGCGGTGTGGACGGCGCGCACGGCGGTATCGACGCTCTCGGCGCGCGTCACCACGGAAATGCGGATGTCCGACGTCGAGATCATCTCGATGTTGACCCCTGCGTCGCGAAGTGCCGCAAAGAAGCGGGCCGAAACCCCAGAGTTGGAGCGCATGCCTGCACCGATCAGGGAGATCTTGCCGATCGCGTCGTCGGACACGAGCTCGGTGTAGCCGATGAGGGGCCGGTCGGCCTCAATCGCGGCGCGCGCCTCCGCGACGGAGGCCATGGGAAGAGTGAAGGAGATATCCGTGACGCCGGTGGCGACGGCCGAAACGTTCTGGACGATCATGTCGATGTTGACGTCCGCGTGCGCCACGGCCTCGAACAGCCGAGCGGCGGAACCGGGCACGTCGGGGACTCCGATGACCGTGATCTTGGCCTCGGAGCGATCGTGTGCCACACCGGCGATGATGGGATCTTCCATGGTGTCTCCTTCAGTCTCGCCCACAACCCACGTACCCTCAAGTCCCGAAAAGGACGAGCGGACGTGGATGGGCACGTTGAAGCGGCGGGCGTACTCGACACAGCGGGGCATCAACACCTTGGCGCCGGATGCCGCCATGTCGAGCATTTCCTCATACGTGATGTGCGCCAGCTTGCGGGCGCTTGGCACGATGCGGGGGTCGGCGGAGAACACGCCGTCGACATCGGTGTAGATCTCGCACACGTCGGCGCCCAGGGCGGCCGCGAGGGCGACGGCGGTGGTGTCGGAACCGCCCCTGCCGAGCGTCTGGACGTCCTGGGTTTCCTGGTTGAGGCCTTGGAAGCCCGCGACGATCGCAACCTCTCCCGCGTCAAGGGTGGCACGGAGCCGCCCAGGAGCGACGTCGATGATGCGGGCTCGACCGTGAGCACCCGTGGTGATCACGCCCGCTTGCGGCCCGGTGAACGACTGGGCGCCCACGCCAAGGTCGCGCACGGCCATCGCCAGAAGGGACATCGAGATGCGCTCGCCTGCGGTGAGGAGGATGTCCATCTCGCGAGGGTGCTCGGAGCCCGACACCTTCCGCGACAGGTCGATCAGGTCGTCGGTCGTGTCGCCCATCGCGGAGACGGCGACGACGACCTGATTTCCCGCACGGTGGGTCTCCGCGACGCGACGCGCCACGCGCTTGATCGCGTCGGCATCGGCGACGGAGGAACCGCCGTACTTTTGCACCACGAGAGACATGCTGAAACTCCGCAAATAATGAGGGGGGTGCGTGACTTCGCCACACGTGGCAACATTCTAGAGCCACGCGGATAGGGTCGGATTATGCCGCGTTGCGACGGGAGCTCCCGATGACGACCTTGCCCGAGACCAGGATCGACTCCGGGAGAGTCAGGGGGTTGTGGCGACTCCATCGCGGCGCCGATGGCTCGGTCACCAGGCATGCGATCTTCTTAGGTGTCCCGTTCGCCGCGCCGCCGGTTGGCGAGGTGCGCTTCGATGCACCGCGTGCGGTCGCCGCTTGGAGCGGCGTGCGGGACTGCTTCCTCCATGGTGCGACGTCCCAACTGCGCTCGCCTTGGGACCCGCCCCGCATCCCCGAACCATCAATCGCGGGGCCCGCCACGCTCAACGTGAACGTCACGACGCCGAACCCCGCCCGCGGCGCGCGCATGCCCGTTCTGGTGTGGATCCACGGAGGCGGCTTCATCTCAGGGTCGCCGGCGAGCCCGTGGTACGGCGGCCAAGGGTTCGCGCGCGATGGGGTCGTCACCGTCACGATCTCGTACCGGGTGGGGTTCGAGGGCTTTGGCTGGATGGCCGACGCAGTGAATAACCGAGGGGTCCTCGATTGGCTCGCGGCGCTCGAGTGGGTGCAACGCAACGTCGAGGCCTTCGGCGGCGATCCGTCGCGCGTGACCATTGGTGGACAGAGCGCCGGAGGCGCGGCCGTGATGCGCCTGCTGACAATGCGCTCCGCCCAACACCTGTTCCACTCCGTGCTCGCGATCTCGCCGCCTGATGCCTCGGCCACGATGGCAGAGGGGCGCGCGGCATCGGCGCGCATCGCCGCCTCGGTGGGAGCCTCGCCGGACAGGGCCTCGCTGGAGGCCGTCGACGGCCTCACGCTTTTTGAGGCGAGGGACGCCGCCCTCGCTCCGGTCGACGACGTGCTGACCGGCTTTGTCGTGCGCGAGGCCCAGTCCCTCGCGCTCGGCCCCCTGGTGGACGGCGACGTGTGCGAGACCTCCGTGACGGACGCGCTCGCGGAGGGAGTGGGCGCGGGCAAGTCGGTCTTCTTGGGCGCGTGTGCGCACGAGTTCAACGAGGCCACCGCGAACCTCGCGCACCTCATCGGCGATTCGCCCGCCGCCGTCATCTTGGAAAGGGCCGGAGTGCCAACGGCCATCGCCGCCGAGATGGCCGAGGAGGCGGGCGACAAGGGGGCCGCATGGGCGCTTGGTCAAGGGATGACGGATGCGATCTTCCGCCAAACCGTGGCGCATTGGGCGGCGCTACGGGTGGCGCACGGCGCGCCCACCTGGGTCTATGACTTCCGCTGGGAGTCGCGGGCGCCCGGAGTCAATGGGGCCGCGCACTGCGTCGACGTGCCTTTTGGCATGGACATCTTGGGATTCCCCGCCACTGATGCGGCCATCGGCCCCGCGGCTCCACAGGCGCTCGCGGACGCGGTTCATGGCGACTGGCTCGCCTTGGTGCGAGACGGTGCGGTCGATGCTCCCCGTTTCGGTGAGGATCGCGAGGTGGTCGTCTACGGAGCCGACGCGAGCCGCTCGGTCGGCACGGGTTACGCGCGCGAGGCGCGCTTGTGGGACGCGACGCGCCACTAGAAGACCGTCTCAGGGTTTCCCCTGATCTTTGGGTGGGGGACCCTGATCTTGTTGCCAAATCCGTCCCTGGCGACGCCGTGCGCCCTAGTGTCGCCTCATGACCACTACTGCAATCGAGGCCCCCATCGCGGTGTCCGCCACCTCGGTGAGGCGAAGCTTCGGCTCCGTTCAGGCCGTCGTCGATGCGAGCCTGTCGGTGTCGCGAGGCACCGTGACCGCTCTCATCGGCCCCAACGGGTGCGGCAAGACCACCCTGATGCTCATGCTGTCGGGACTTCTTACGCCAGATGCGGGCGAGATCCGCGTAGGCGGCGTCAGCCCCAGCACGCACGGGGCGGCAGTGAGGGCGAGCATCGGCTGGATGCCCGACCAGTTGGGCACATGGGACAACCTCACGTGCCTCCAGTCGCTCACGCTCGTGGGTAGGTCATACAAGCAGTCCGCGGCCGCGGCGCGCGCACATGGGGTGGGGCTGCTGGAGAAGGTCCACTTGAGCGAGTTCGCCGACCAGCCGGCGCGCGTGCTGAGCCGTGGTCAGAAGCAACGGCTCTCCTTGGCGCGCGCACTGGTGAATGACCCGACGCTGCTGCTGCTTGATGAGCCGGCAAACGGGCTCGACCCGCGCTCGCGCATCGAGTTGCGCCAGTTGGTGAGGGACCTCGCGGCCGAGGGCAGGGCGGTCCTCGTGTCGAGTCACGTGCTGAGCGAGCTCGACGAGATGGTCGACGAGGCGGTCTTCATGTCAAAGGGCCGCACCTTGGGAGCCGACGCCGACGCGATGGTCGCGAAGGCGCGCACCAACTATCGTCTGACGGCGCTCGATCACCCGGGGTTGCTCGATGCGCTCGCACGAATGGGCATCGAGCATATCGACGCCGAGGCGTCGGTGACCCTGGCTGTAGCCGACCGCAATCAGGCCGCCGCGCTGCTCAAGCGCCTCGTCGACGCGGGAGTCGCGATCGACAGCTTCGGCTCGGCGGGCTCCGCCCTGGAACAGACCTACCTGGCCATGAATGAGGAGCGACGATGACCACTGCGGCTTCCAAGACCACTGCACCGGCACCCGCCAAACTCGACGTGCCCAAGGGAAACCCCTGGCTGCCCACCTGGAGCGGCGTCGGGCTCGTGGCACGCATCGAGATGCTTCGCCGCAGGCCCACACGCAAGGGCTACATCTTCTACGGAATCCTGCTGGGATCCATAGTGCTGCTGTCGCTGGCCGCCACGCTCACCGCGGGCGACGGAAAGACCTCGACGCCGCTCGAGCTCATCCTCATCATGGTGCTGGGAACCGGCTACCTGATCGGGCCGTCGCTGTCGGCCACCGCGATCAACGGTGACTCGACCGACGGCGTGCTAGCGCCCATGCAGATGACGCGGCTCACCGCGGGTGATCTTGCGTTCGGCAAGCTGCTGGCCACGTGGACCGTGAGCGCCATTGCGCTCGTGTCGACGGCGCCGTTCCTTTGGTACGCGGCCGTGCGGTCGGGTTGGACGGGGGTCGAGCTGCTCACGGCGGTCGGCGTCATCTTCTTCTTGGTCCTTGTCGCCACGGCCACTGGCCTCGCGTGGTCTTCGATCGCCGCGCGCAACGCCGTGTCGGTGGCGCTCACTCACGTGACGTCGGGGATGTTGGGGTTGGGCACGCTCATCGTGTTCGCCTTCACCACGCCGCTCGTCACCGAGTCGGTGACGGTGACGGATCACTACCCCGACTGGAGCCAGGCGACGCAGCAGCAGCAGGTGGACCCGTCGTTCGACCCCTCCACGCTTCCTTGCCTTTCACAGACCCAGACCCAGGGGTGGCGCCACACCGAGCGCACCGCATGGATGCTCCTCATCAATCCTGTGGTCGTGATCGGCGAGACCTCGCCGATCGTTAATCCGGAGACGTACAAGGCGGACGGGCGGGCGCAGCCAGGGTTCCTCGCGTTCGTTCACACCCAGGTGAGCATCGAGCGGACACCGTCGGCCAAGCCGGTGGGTCAAAACACCTGCTCAGTCCCGAACGGAGCGAGCGGCCTTGGAAACCAGTGGCAGGACGAACAAACCGCCGCTGCCCTGCATTCGCGTCAGCCGTGGGTGGGGCTTGGCTTCTATGGGCTGCTTGGCATCGGGTCGATGATCATCGCGGTGCGTCGCCTGCGTGTGCCCTACAAGAAACTCGGTGTGGGGACGCGCGTCGCCTAACTTGGGCGAGGCACACTTGCGCGCGTCGGGACGGCCTATGGGCGGTGCTGGGGTGTCACCGATAACTCCGCTTGGGCGCCTGTGTGAGGATGTGGGTGGGACGCGCTCACTACGCGGCGCGGGACGGGGGAATCATGACCATCGTTGACGAGGCGCCACCGGTCACGGAGGCGATCATGGCTCGCGGGGTCGCGCGATCGTTCGGCAGCGTGCAGGCCGTCCAGGATGCGACGCTCAGCGTGCCACGCGGGAAGGTGACCGCGCTCATCGGGCCCAACGGTTGTGGCAAGACGACGCTCATGCTCATGTTGGGAGGACTGCTGAGGCCGGACTCTGGGGAGATCCGGGTCGTGGGTGCCGACCCTCGCAAGGACGCCGCGGTCGTTCGCGCCGCGATCGGGTGGATGCCTGATCAGCTTGGTTCGTGGGACAACCTCACGTGCCTCCAGACGCTCACGCTCATGGGGAACGCCTACGAGGTCCCCCGCGCCCAGGCTCGCGAAAGGGGCATGGCCCTCTTGAAGCGGGTCCACCTCGACGAGTTTGCTGGGCGTCCTACACGTGTCTTGTCGCGAGGGCAGAAGCAACGGTTGTCGCTCGCGCGATCGCTTGTCAACGATCCTGAGGTGCTGCTGCTCGATGAGCCCGCCAACGGACTCGATCCCCGGTCGCGCGTGGAGTTGCGCGCACTCGTCCGTGACCTCGCTGCCGAGGGTTGCGCCGTCCTCATCTCGAGTCACGTGCTGAGCGAGCTCGACGAGATGGTCGACGAGGCGGTGTTCATGTCGAAGGGCCGCACGTTGGGTGACGATGCGGCGCGGATGGTCGCCGAGGCGAAGACGCGGTATCGGATTTGGGCACTTGACCCGACCAAGTTGCGCGAGGCGCTCCAGTCGGGTGGTGTCCCGTTCGAGGAGGCCGAGGGCGGGGTGCTCTTGCGGCTGGCGGACGAGAGCGAGGCCGCGCAGGCGCTCGCTTGGGTCGTGCGGCGGGGCATCGCGGTACACCGGTTCGGCCCGGCTGGCAGCGCCCTTGAACAGACGTATATGGCGATGGAGGAGGATCGACGATGACAACCAGCGAGCCGACCGCCGCAGCCACCCCCGCAGCCACCTCCGCAGCCGCCCCCGCCGGGGCGCCCGAACGTCCCGCCCGTCGCAAGCCGCAACGCGGCAACCCGTGGCGTCCCTCGATTCACGGGATCGCGCTCGTCACTCGGATCGAGTTGTTGCGTCGCAGGCCGTCGTCCAAGGGGAACATCGCGTACGGAGTGATGCTTGGGGTCATCATCGGGTTGGGCGTGCTCGTGTCGGCGATGTCGCCAGACGGTAAGGACTCCACCCCGTTGGAGCTCGTGCTCATCCTCGTGCTCGGTGCCGGTCTCCTCATCGGTCCCTCGCTGTCGGCCACCTCGATCAATGGGGACTCCGGCGAGGGTGTTCTCGCGCCGCTGCAGATGACGCACCTCACGGCGGGAGACATTGCGTTCGGAAAACTGCTTTCGTCGTGGCTGGTGTCCTTCGCGATCCTCGTGACCACCACGCCGTTCCTGGTGTACGCGTTCTCGCGGTCCGGTTGGCACTGGGACGAGTTGCTAATCGTCCTGGCCGTGATTCTCTTTGTCGTCCTGACCTCGAGCGCCATCGGCCTGGCATGGTCGGCGATTGCAGCGCGTTCCGTCGCGTCGGTGTCTCTCGCGCACCTCACCACTGGCGTCCTGGTGATCGGCTCGCTCGTGTTCTACGCGTTCGCGGGAGCACTCGTGTCGGAACACACCACCGTGACGAACCGCTTTATCGACTCCGCGAAGCTCACGACTGACCAACAGGCTCAGCTCGACCACGCCTACGCGACCGGCGACTTTTCGAGCCCTGACATCGCGAACCTGCCGTGCCAGGAGCAGACCAACGACTCGAGTGTCACTCACACCGAACGGATCGCCTGGTTGCTGCTCATCAACCCAGGCGTGGTGATTGCCGAGTCGTCTCCCATCATCGATCCCAACACTGCTGTGGAGGACGGCCGCGCCGAATCGGGGCTCTTTGCGCAGATCCACCAGTCGGTGAGCCAAGCGCGCATCGGCCCCGACACCACCCCACAGGTCTACGACCAGTGTGCGGATCCCTTCGGTCAGAACCAGAACGACGACTGGCAGAAGCAGCAAGAGCAGTGGGCGAACTATCCGCGCGCGCCGTGGATCGGGCTCGGCCTCCAGGCGGTCTTGCTGCTGGGCTCCATGATCATCGTGGTGCGGCGACTGCGGGTGCCTTACAAGAAGCTCCGTGTGGGGACGCGCGTGGCGTAAATACGGCACCGCCATGGTCCCGGCTGTCCAGATCGAAGAGTGGTGTGCGGCAAGTTGAACAGCAAACTGCGGATCGCTCGTGACCCCAACCTTTTTGGCTTGGCGGTTGTCCTTATGGTGTGGGGGTGAGGAAACCGTGAGCGAATGGGAAACGATGGCGCGGGCCTTGATGGCCGAACGTCATCCGAGGCTGCTTGCGAGGGCCAGAATGCTGGTGCCTTCGCTGGCCGAGGCCGAGGACCTTGTCCAGGACGCGTTGATCGCAACTTTCTCGAAGCGTCGCGGCTTCGCTTCTTTGGCGCAGGCCGAGCAGTATGTGCGGCGCGCGATCGTCACGACCCACCTCAATGCCGCAAAGCGAGGGGCGCGGGAACGGCAGCGGTGGGCGAGCGTCGGTTCGGCCGACGTCGTTCCGGACCACGCCGCTGAGGTTGCGGGCGAAGCTGACGTCGCAGGAATCCTGCATGGCCTTGCGCCCAGGGTGAGGGCGTGCATCGTGTTGCGCTATCTCGAGGATCTGTCCATTGCCGACACGGCCAGGGTGTTGGGCCTGAGCGACGGAGCGGTGAAGCGGTACGTCTCGGACGGTCTGAGGGAACTCAATGGTCGTCTAGGAACCCAAGCCACGGTCGCGGACGTCGTCGTGGCCCGTGTGGACGTTCGGCCTGGAGGTGTGGCATGAGCGGAGAAGACCTGCGGGCGATCCTGGGCCTGCGTGAGGAAGGATTCGCGGCCGAACTGCGCGAGCACCGTGTTGATGAGGTGAGCGCACAGCGTGTGTTGAGCCGTTCGCGTCGTGCGCTTCGTGTGCGTTCGGGTGCTGTCGCCGCTGTTGCGGCCGTGGCCGTCACCATCGCAGGCGTGGGGGTGTGGGCTCTGACGGGCCAGCAGCACCGCGAGCCGCTCGTGGCCCCGCCATCGCCCTCGCCGGTGACCGTTTCTGCTTCCCCGACGCCCAGCCCCACGCCCACGCCGAGTGCCTCTCCAAAGATCGTATTCCCGGCGCCGCTCCCGGCGGACGGGCTCTTCCTTGAGGCGCAGCAGCTCACGCAGAGCGTGTGGCTGGCGGCCGACGACGGGTGGAGCCTGACGTACTGGCAGCCGTCCAGGCAGTCGCGGGCAGTGGATAGTCAGGAGGTCACTGACCCTGGCGTCGCGGCAATCTATCTCATGGACAGCAACGGAAACCGCTACGAGGTCTCGCACTTCGACGTTCCCGTGGACGCAGAGATCCAGCTTGTGGCGTGGGAGCCGACGGAGTTCGCCGCGACGGTGATTTATGACGCAGAGGTGCGCAAGGAAGGGGGTACCTCGAATCCAGAGTTGGCCGTCTTGGACCTTCGCACCGGCGCCATCACCGTGTCCGATGTCGTTGCACCACCCACCGTCTTCTTCGGTGTCAACTCGGACAACAACCTGCTGTTCCGTACGGGCAATTCGGGCGAGGATGTCACGGTCTTGACGCGGTCACTTGATGTCGTCGGAGTGCTCCCCGGCCGGGCTCATGACCGCCTCAGCCCTGACGGCACGACTCTGGTTCACGAGACGAGAGACGACTCCTCGGGTCAACCGTTGTCGCTCGACGCCTACTCAGCGACGACCGGCGAGGGGTTGTGGTCTCAGGATGTCACCGCGGTCACCTCGGTCTCGGGACTGTACTGCGATTTATCTGGATGGATCACGAGAAACACGCCTGCGCTGACCTGTAAGGAGCACGGTCCGATTTATTTGGGTTACTACACTGGCGCAACCACGTTCTTTGCCGTCGATCAAGATGGTGTATCCGCAGCGATCGAGCCTCCGGGAGATCTCAGCTGGGGAAGCCCGTATCCCTTCCCCGCAGGCCTTGTCTCTTGTGGCGGCGATCAATTTGATGGGGGCGAGAGCTGCTCTCTTTACTACATTGAGGGCGCATCGCTGGTGCCGGTTCCCATGCAAACGGTAAGCACGGCCTGGCGTTCATTTACCGAATCTGGCGATGTCGTTGCGCTGAAAGTGCTCAGCGATGTCGCCGGCCCCCCATTCTCCGTCACCGCCATCCGGTACGACACCGGGGTCACGTTCACCATTGCTTCCCGTCAACAAGACGAACCCGCATTGTCGTGGAAAACCGTGAGTGGCGTTGTGATCGCGGGCGCGGTGGGTCCAGCCTTCTAGGAGACCGTGCGGCGACCCTCGAACGCGCGCCCGAGAGTGACCTCGTCGGCGTACTCAAGGTCGCCGCCAACGGGCAGGCCCGACGCGAGGCGCGACACCGTGATGCCGATGGGCGCGAGCATCCGCGTGAGGTACGTGGCGGTGGCCTCTCCCTCGATGTTGGGGTCGGTCGCGATGATGACCTCCTGGACCTTGCCGTCGCCCAGGCGCGTGAGCAGCTCGCGGATGCGAAGGTCGTCTGGGCCGACTCCGTTCATGGGATCAATCGCGCCCCCGAGCACGTGGTACTTGCCGTGGAACTCGCGCGTGCGCTCGATCGCGACCACGTCCTTGGGCTCCTCCACCACGCAGATCTGGTCCTCGCCGCGGCGAGGGTCGGCGCACACGCGGCACAACTCCGCCTCGGCAACGTTTCCGCACACCGTGCAGAAGCGCACCTTCTCCTTCACCGTGGTGATGGTCTCTGCGAGGCGGGCGACATCGCTCGCATCGGAACTCAGCAGATGGAACGCGATGCGCTGGGCGCTCTTGGGGCCGATGCCTGGGAGTCGCCCGAGTTCATCGATCAGGTCCTGCACAGCGCCGTCATACATGGGCTCCAGCGTAGGCGGCGGCGCCGACGTTGGGCGTCAGGCGCGGCTAGCGGGTTGGCTGCGGGGGTCGTATTGGCCGTAGGCCCCTGGGTGCATCGGGTGCCATGGCTGCCGTGGGCTGGGTGGCCGTGTCAGGCTGCGGCGCGCCCCGCGGTTTCGTCAGGGGCAATGGGATGGGGGGATGAAGTGGACACCACCCCCGTCCGCCATGACCTCCCAACCTTGGCGGTGGATGTCGTGGTGGCAGCGTGTGCAGAGCATCACGCCGTTATCGGCCAAAAATACCAGTGTCAAAATCTGATTACCCGCTCGATCCAGATTGCCAACCGGACCGCAGCTGACGTGACTAATCGGACGCCTACGGACATGACCCGACGTGGTCCGCGGCGACCATGCCCGCTCATCCCGGGCGGTAGCTGCCCTTCCTTCGCACCCCCGGCATCACCGTCGTGATCCCCGAACCGGCCGACCAGCAGGGCCATCACACGCGACGAGGCTCAGACTGCGGCAGCCCGCCGGCTCTGACTGTCGACGACGACTGAGCCTGGATCCACCGATCGATCGTGCGTGGGGGTCGGCGCGTTAAACGGAGAATGCCCTTCTGATCAGGACAAATAGGACTTGTCGAATGTTCCGATCCCGTAGCGAGCCGACTCGGCTTATTACGGGCACGCGACCGTGAATGCGGCCCTGCGCGCGGGTGGGGACGCGTCGATCACCGCGAGACAAGATCCCGCCGTCAAACGCGCCATCGGCACTATCCCCGAGACTGCGTGGACGACGACATGATGACCAAGCTCGGAGCTCGCAATCGGGTCGAGATCGCGATCTGGGCACACCAGACCAAGCGGAGGTCGCGGCGAGTGTTAGCACGGTCTCACTCACCCTGACGAGCGCCCAGTAGACGCCTTGTCAATTTGGGTGATCCGATCCGCCTGTGCCCCGGGCATCTCCGTATCGCCGACAACTCCAAGTTGCATGACCTTCGCAAACTTCCAAACGTTGGGTCTATCAGCTTTCTTGTATGCGTGGCTGGGCGTGACCTGGCTCCTAACCAAACCGCCTCAAGACCCATGCAATGCGAGACGCCCGCCCTTGAGTTGAGGCGGAGCGCGCGATGCCCAAGAACGGTGTGTAGCGCAGCGGCTAACGCAGCTCATCCAACGTCGATCGATGGCAGATCGAGAGCGCAAGATCAGCCGTGCGGTACGGCCTGTCGCTTTGGGGAGGCGATTTGGAGCAGGAACAGGGTGAGTAGCAGCGGGAAACCGATGCGGAAGAGCGCCGATTGGGTCGTGGCCTCCGGCTCGAAGAACAGGTCGGTAACGGGCCGGCCCGTCGCCGAGGAGACCTGCCCGGAGTAGAAGACCATGGCGGCCGCGAGCACAAGGATGTAGCCGAAGTAGGCGAGCACGCGCGTGGATCGCGGGAACGTGGTGCTGGCGAGGTTGGTGATCGTCTCCCCCGAGGCGACGATGTCCCAGCCCACCGCGGCGAGGATCAGGATCGCCGCCCACGCGGGTACGGTGGCGGCCCCCAGCGCGGCGTCGTACAGCTCATTGATCGCGGCGAGGGCGATGATGGCGCCGAGCATTCCCGGCAGGGCCGCCAAGAGGCGGTCGGCCCAGGCCGCGCGGCTACGCGAAGCGATACCGATCGCGACCGCCGCGAGGACGGCCGCGGCCGCCAGCAGCCCGCCGACGGTGAGCACGGGCCACGTCGCGGCGGGGCCGGCGAGGACGCGGCCCAAGGCGCTGACGGTTGCGAGAAGGGTGACCACGGTGATCGTCGCGAAGACCATCACGAGGGTGCGCCACGTCGCCGACCAGCGCCTGCCGAAGATAGCGAACAGCGCGAGACCGGCGAGCGTGAGCGCCAGCTCAATTCCGATGCCGAACGCCTTGATGAGGTCGGTGCGATGCTGCGCCTGCGCGTCGTCGACGGCGAGGCCGCCGTTTGCGGCCAGCACCGTGGCGAGAGTCGCCGGGGTCTGGTCGCTGGTGCGAACGGTGCGGACGATCGCCTCGAGTTGGGCGAGCTCGGTCGCGGCGTTCGCGCCGGTGGCGTCGCCGAAGAAGCCGCGCTCCTGTCCTCCCGATTCCGTTCGCAACCAGATGAAGGCGCTGCCTCCGGCCTGCGGTTGCACCGAGGCCTTCGTCCATCCCTGGTCCGACGAGGTCCCGCCGACCTGTGTCGTCGTGAGCTCGGTCTCGAGCGCCGCGAGCGTGGTGCCCGCGGACGCGACGAAGCCTGCGAGCAACACCGCCGAGCCGTCGGGGAAGGTGTTCTTGACGTAGTCAAGTTTGCTGGCCGCGTCGGAAGTGAAGGTCCACCCCAGGGGGATGAGCGCGGTGAAGCCGGTTGTTCCGGTCACGCTTTGCACGTTGGCGGACGACGTGTAGTCACCCTGCGCCGTGACGGGCGGGAGTGGCGGCACGGCATACGCCCCCGTCGCGGCGCCCGCGCCGGCCGCGACCAGCCAGGTGATGGTCGCGCTCACGCCGAACAGCGCCGCGAAACTCAGCGCCTTCGGCCATTCGAATCGGGAAACGCGAAGCGCCCGACCCCCAAGGAGGAGGAGCCCGATCCCCGCGAGGAGGAGCATCAGCGCCTCGGTGAAGCCCCAGAGCCGATGTCCCGCGGAGCCGCGGAGAATCACGAATCCGAAGACGATCGCGACCACGCTGGCGACGACCGAACCGACGACGCGACGGCGCGGCGCGGCGGGCTCGTCCCCGCTGGCCCGACGGTGGCGCGAGATTCGCTCCACGCCGAACTTCCCCCACTCGCCGAAGTCGACGGACGCGATCATTAGCAGCGGCGTCGCGAGCAGCGCAACGTCGCCCATCAGGAGCGACACCGTCTGTGGGAACAGCGTCAACCCGTTGATCGTCGGGCTCGCGCTCCACAACACGAGGAAGTAGCCGCCGAAAAGCACGCAGGCGACGATCAGCACCACCAGGCGCAGGCGCCGGTCGTCCGCCGCGTCGCCGTGCCGGCCGCGGCGAATCAGCAGGACCACGAGCCCGCCAAGGAGCATCGCGGCCAGCAGTCCTCGCGTGACCCACCGAGCCCACCCCGGCAGCAACACGTTGAGGCCGGCGATTCCGAGGACCCCGGTCGCCCACCCGACCAGCGCCACCAGCAACACGGTGCCGACCGACGCGACGACGGGCGTCGCGAGCAGGACCGACGCGACGACAAAACCCAAACCCAGGCAGAGCAACACCAAGGCGACGGCGAAGAGGGGGGCGCTGAGCGTCACCTGCACGTTGTCGACCGTGCCAAGGGAGACCGCCGGCGCCTTCACCTCGCGAGCGGCGATCGATACCGCGGCCGCAATGAGGCCGGCAAAGGTGACCGCCGTCGCGATCCGGAGCGGCCGATCCATCGTCGCCACGCCGAGGAGACGCTCGCGTAACTCGCTTCTGAGGCCGTGTGCGAGGTGGTTCTCCGCGTCGTGAGCTTGAGACGGCGAGTTCGTTGAGGACATCATTTCGACGCCTTCCCTCTAAGCAGTTGCTGCATTCGCGAGTGGCGCAATCGTACAGTCCTCCGGAAGCGCTTGCGGATATGAATCCGCGCGCCTGCCCGGACCAAGACTGCGCGAATCCGCCCCCCAATCGCATCAGCAACAGCCAGCAGCCGACAGAGTCCAACCCCAAAACATCGGTGGATCCAGGTTTAGCGGTCGGTCTCGAGACAAGCGGTGCCCGACCGGGATCGGCGCGATCCCGACGCCCGTGACCACGCCCGACATATGCGGAAGGCGATCAGGTTCAGGCACGATGATCTGTGGGCGACGTCATCACGAGATCGGGCGGCCCCAAAGAGGCCCCGATGCTGGCGGGTAGACCACCGCAACCGGCCGTCGCACCGATGAGCCGAGCCGCTGTCGTCGTGAGCCAGAACCGCGGGGTCGCTCGGGCTAGTTCTCGACGACGGCGCCCGCCCATGACTCGGCCGGACCGCCGAGCACCCAGGCGAGGGCACCGGGGAACGCTCCATGCCCGTCGGCGGGGGTGAGGTGCCCCTCGCCGGGGATCTCGACGGACGGTGCGCCCCATGCGTCGGCGAGCTCCGCCAGCGGAACGGTTCGAGCCGGGTCCTCGGTGCGACCGACAATCAGCGTGGGTAGGGACGAGAGTGGGCCGAGTGTGATGTCCGCAAACTTGGGTGCCGCCTCAGACCAACGCGGCCTTGTCGCGGGAGACACGAGGGCGACCCGTGAAGGGAGCAGGTGCGCTGGCAGCGACTCGGCGATGTGCGCCCAAAGAACGGTGCCGAGCGAGTGCGCGATCACGATCGTCGTTCCCTCGCCCGCCGTGAGCATGCCCAACTCGGCCTCCGCCACCGCGGCCCATGCCTCGGGGTCGGGGTCGTCGGGATCGGGCATTTGGGGGTACTGCACCGGAATGCGGGCGGTGCGGAGCTGCTCCGCAAGCCACCACAGCCAGTGGCCGGGCGGACGCCGGTGCCCCACACCGTGGAGCAGCAGCACACGGGGATTGTCCATGAGTGGCCCCTTCGCGCTAGTCGTTGACGGGTCAGTAGGCGACCGGTCAGTCGTTGATGATCGTCCCGCCGAGCATCGACGCGATAACGTCGGCGCCGGTGAGGTGGGCGGAGGGAGCCTGGGCGTCATCTGCCGACATGTCCTCGTCGTCCGACGGCGGCTCGTCAGGCATGGGCGGCTCTGAGGAGGCGCCCGAAGCGCGTTGTGACGCCCCGTGTGGGGCGCTGGAGGTCACGGGGACGCCCGCCCCTCCGGCAGGGCCGACGACGCCCTCGACGCGTACGTGCAGGCCCAGCGTTTCGCGCACCGCCAGGGCCACGTTTTCGGCGTGTGCGCCCGCACTGAAGCGCGCGGCAAGTGCCGGGTTGTCGAACGCGAGCTTGAGCACGCCGCCCTCGACGGAAGCGACCTGGCCGCTCTGCTTGACCATGGTCCAGGTGACGCGCCTGCGCTCAAGGGTGCCGAGCACCTCGTCCCAACGGCGCCTCACGAGCGCCGCGTCCTCGGGTCCGCTCGCGACATCGCCGGTGGGCGCGCGCACGGTGTCCGACTCGGCGGCGGCCGACGGGGTGGACGTTGCGGCGGGACGCGTCGCGGATGGCGCCGACGCTGCAGCGGGCTTGACGACGGGTACGGTCGACGTTGCGGACTCGTCCCGCGCTGTCTCCTCACGCGCTGCGGCGACGGCAGCCCTCGCGGCGGCAAGGCCTCCGCCCGCGGGTGCAGACGTTGGTGGCGCGGACGGGGCAGGCGGAGAGGCAACCTGTGCGATCGCGGGCGGTGTCATCGCGGAGGCCACGGGCTCGTCGGGAACCTCCCATGGGGGCGGGCTCCGATGGCTTGCCGGTGCGGGGGCCGCGCGCTGCGCAGGAGCTGGCTGCGCAGGAACGGGCTGCGCAGGAACGGGCGTCGCGGTGGCTGGCTGTGCAGGGGCGCTCTTAGCAACTGGAGCTGCCGCAGCGGCCGGAGCCACTGCGGTGACGGCAACGGCCGCACCCTGCTGGGCATCGGCCGCGATCAATCGCGCGCAAAGAAGTTCGAGGTGCAGGCGAGGGGACGTGGCTCCGATCATCGCTGTCAGCGCGTCGTTCACCAGGTCGCCCGCACGGGATGCCCGCACCAGTCCCAAGCGTCGCGACTGGTCGATCAATCGCTCTCGAGCATCCTCGGCATCCACGGCGAGCGCCTGCACGCCCGCCTGGCCGGAGGCCGCGAGCACGATGAGGTCGCGCAACCGCTCGAGCAGGTCCTCGACAAAGCGGCGCGGCTCGTGGCCGGTCTCGATGACCCTCGACACGACCCCGAAGAGGGAGGCCCCGTCGGCCGCTGCGATCGCGTCGACGGCGTCGTCGAGCAGCGTCGCGTCGGTGAAGCCGAGCAGCGAGATGGCGCGTTCGTAGGTGACTCCGCCCTCTCCCGAGCCAGCGATCAGCTGGTCGAGCACCGACAGCGAGTCGCGCACCGAGCCGCCACCCGCGCGGACGACGAGCGGAAGTACACCCGACGCGATCGTCGCGCCCTCTGCATCGGCCAGCTTCGCCATGTAGTCCGTGAGAATGCCGGGGGGGACCAGGCGGAACGGGTAGTGGTGAGTGCGCGAGCGGATGGTGCCGATGACCTTGTCTGGCTCCGTGGTCGCGAAGACGAAGCGCACATGAGGAGGCGGCTCCTCGACCAGCTTGAGCAGGGCGTTGAAGCCCTGCGTGGTGACCATGTGGGCCTCGTCGAGGATGAAGATCTTGTAGCGGTCGCGCGCCGGGGCGAAGGCCGCGCGCTCGCGCAACTCCCTCGCATCGTCCACGCCGTTGTGCGACGCAGCGTCGATCTCGACCACGTCGACCGACCCCGAGCCGCCTCGGGCGAGCTCGATGCATGAGTCGCATTTACCGCACGGGGTGTCCGTGGGGCCCTCCGCGCAATTGAGGCAGCGCGCCAGAATGCGTGCGGAGGTGGTCTTGCCGCAGCCGCGCGGCCCGGAGAACAGGTAGGCGTGGGCGACGCGGTCCGACTTGAGCGCCTGCATGAGCGGCACCGTGACGTGTTCCTGGCCGACGAGGTCGGCAAACGTGTCTGGCCGGTAGCGGCGGTACAGGGCGGTGGTCACGGGACGAGCCTAGCCCGCGGGGCCGACGTCACGTCGAGGTCGGGAGCGATGCGGCGTCGTGCATCGTTATCCGGGCGTGAAAGGACCCCTCACGCACCCGCCAGAGCCCGCTTACCCTTGCTTCATTCCTGACCTGGGGGAGTTGGGCGAGGTGACGCCACGTGAGGGGTCGCGACCATTCTAGACTCAACTGCACGCTCGTCACGGTCTCGCGTTTCGCCGGGGGCTCGCGCCTCGGGTAGCATTCTGGGGCCTGGAGGATTCGCCTAGTGGCCTATGGCGCACGCTTGGAAAGCGTGTTGGGGTAACACCCTCGGGGGTTCGAATCCCCCATCCTCCGCCAACCGACCGTGCCGAACCCCGAAGAAGGTAACCGTGGCGTCTCGCTCCCGCATCATGCGCACGCGTCGTGACGTTGTCCGGCGGCATCGGCGCGAGCGTCAGTTTCTCGTCTTTGGGCTCCTTGTAGGAGTGCTTGTCGCGTTGGGAGCGATCGCTCTTGCCGCATACCAGGGCCGCATCCAGGCGCCGTTTACTGAGGCGTTCAAAACCCCCGATCCCTCGTTCTCCTCCGACATCACGGTGCCGTGCCCTCCGCTGGACCCGGCCACCGGTACGACCCTGCTGCCCCTTGACCCCGCTAAGGTCGTGGTCCGGGTGCGAAACGCCACGGACCAGGCGGGACTCGCGCGGGACACGCTCGCAGTGCTCACCGGTAGGGGCTATAACGCCACCACCCCCGGCGCCACCAACTACGACGGCCGCACCTACGCCGATTCGGTCCGCATCCAGTTTGGCGTTGACGGCTTGAGGCAGGCATACACCGTTGGCAGGAACTTCCCGACCGTCGAGTATGTGCTCGACACCCGGAAGGGAGCTGTGGTTGACATCATCGTGGGGGCCACGTTCGAGGTGAAGAACATGCGACCGCAGTACGCTCCCGAGCTGGATGCCACGACGCCGTTGGCAAGGCCGGTGCAGTGCCTCCCTGTCAATCGCACGCCCCAGCAACCAGCGCCACACCTCATTCCTGTTGACCCGCTGGCCCCGACAGCGACCCCCACGCCGACACCAAGCCCGAGCCCTAGCGCTTAAGAGGCTCGAAGGGGAACGTGGCGCGTTCGTAGGCGCTCAGCGCCGGGGCGGTGTGCGGAGCGCTAGCCAGCGCGCGATGTGAAGCGACAACGGCCCGGCACCCCGCTTGGAGGTCCGGGCCGTTGTCATCTGGCGGTGCCGGTGACGCAAGGTTGGAATAATGCGGCTTGGGCCGCAGTGACTAAGCCCCTGGATGAGCTCGATCCTGGAAGTCACCGCGCAGCATCCTGATGCCCGTCCGATCGCCCACCCGGTCGCGTCATTGAAGAGAGTTACTTGTACACCGTGAACTTGGGCTCTTCTGGCTGTTACGGGATTCCACTGACTGCCGCGTCCGGCAGTCCCCGATTGCTTATCCGGCGACCGTCGCTAGGGGACTTGTCGAACGTTTCGAGTCTGTCGTGATCTGGCTACATCCACGCCGCGAAGAACGACAAATACCCAGAGCATCTGTGCGAGTGGCGCGACAACGATGCCCCAGACGATCGACGCGATAACATCGCTCGGGAAGTGCACACCGTCGATCACGAGGGCGGTGCCGACTCCAAAGACGAGAAGTCCGCCGATAATTCCGGCGATCCAACGGCTGCGTGTTGCGGCGAGCCCCAAGACGATCGTGACAACCAGTGCCGTCACGAAAGCGGCGTGCCCACTCGGGTACGAGGCGTCAACCTGCGCCGGGCTGAAGGAGAAAGGAAGAAGGCTGACATCGGGGCGAACTCGATGCACAATGAGTTTGACGACGGCCAATGAGAGCCAGGTAGCGGCAATGGTGGCCGCGAACGTAGAGACGACACGCAGGTTCCGCGTGATGGCGAAAATGATGCCCGTGAGAACAACCGTTCCCACGATGGCCGGGCCCGGTCCGAAGATCTTGTAGACCGCGTTCGTCACCGTTCCGATCGCGCCGTGGTGGTGGGCGTTCAGGAACTGCACGACCGCAAAATCAAAATTGCTTGTGCGAATAATCAGACCGAAAACCAGAACAACAACGATGCCGACCGCTGCGGTCCAAACGATCCGGGCCCGATAAGGGGACGGTACAAGCAGCGCTCCAAACAACCCGCGCGTACCGCTGAGCGATGATTTCCCTGCCGGGTTCGGCGTAATCGTCATGCGTTGTCCACCTCTGGCATCGGGTCCGACGCGATCCGCGTGGCGTCGTAGACGAGGCCAGCGTAGTTGTTCAGTGCCGCGACACTTCCATTGAGCGCCTCTCGTGCGGCTGCCGCCTCGGTCTCGGCAACGTCGGTGAACTGGCGTCTATCGAGGTCAACCATCCAGCGTTGCAGTCGTTCGAGGCTCTGCTCCTCCTCCTCAAGCTCACCGAAGGTGAACTTCTTCTTGGCAATCTCGCGGTCAATGTGGAGTCCGGCGTGCGAGAGGCAAGACCTACCGCCGCGTGGTGAAGAGTTCATTGATCTGGTTCTCAAGGGCGTCGGGGGTGAAGGCGACCGGGCCAAGGTCTTCGTGTTCTCCGCTTCTGAAGAGGAGGACTTGCTGAATCAGTGGGCGCACTACAGCGGCGCTGGCGGGTTCGAACTCGGCATCTCGACGCAGAAGAAGTTCGATGTGCTGGTGCGGGAGCCTGTGGTGGCTGAGACCAAAGGCCCTCCCTCGTTGCTCGACGGCTGGTGGGCTGTCATCTACGACCCGGCGGTTCAGCAAGAGAGCGCGCGTCTCCTGCTCGAGACGGCACTCCAGCAATTCAAGACTTCATTTACCGGAGTGGGCTTCGAGAGCACTGCCGCGTGGCGGAGCGCCCGCATCAAGACGTGGGCGGCGTTCTGGAAAGATCCCGCCTTCCGCGCCGAGAGGGAAGTTCGCTACGTGACTGCACTCTCCGGCACGCAGCACCCTAAGTTCCGCGTCTCGGGTTCAAGGTTGATCCCCTACGTCGAGCTGAGGCTGCAAGAGGCCGACGAGAGGCCTCAGCGCTTCTTGATTGGGCAAGTCAGGTTGGGCCCCGGCGTCGATGTCGAGACCGAAAACAACGTGCGCAGCCTCTTGGCGGCAAACGGGCTCGCCACGTTGGACGTTTGGAGATCGAAGGTTCCGTACGCAAGTCGCCGCACCTGACTTGAGGTTGATCCTTACCTCCTCGACATCCTTGAGAGTTCGTCGGTTTAGCCCGGCAGTGCGACCGCTATCCAAACCCGGATCACCCGAGTAACGTAGCGATTGCCCCCCGTTGCGACGGATCGGGAAGAGGGCCCTTGGACCCCCGCCGGACGACTGGACCTTGGGCCTCTCGCTTTGTTAACGCCGTTGGTTATCTGGCTTCGCTCAGGTGTTGCTTACGCGGCCACGGCCGCGTAACATTGCAATCGCCCACCGTTACGACGGATCGGGAAGAAGGCCCTTGGACCCCAGCCGGACGACTGGACCTTGGGCCTTTCGCCTTGTCTGGGCTACTTCGACTCAGGCGTGCGAGTCTTCACTAACAGTGTTGGTCGGAGTTCGTCCATGAATGAGCAGTCCCCGAGATGTTCAGCATTGATTGCCCCGAGCACGGTGTCGGCAATCCATAGGAGTGGCTCGTCGCCTCCGCGCAGGTGCGCGATCCGAACACGGGTGTCGAGCCCCTGGCTTTGCAACGCGACGATGTGTTCGCGATCAGCACTGTCCTGCTTGCGATCGCGGCTCTCAAGAGTCACGTCGAACACCGGCATCGAGATGAGCTCGTGATAGAGCGTCTCGAGACACTTCCGTCGGTAGCGCTCGATTTTCTTGTGTCTCGCGTGGAGGTGGGTCACGACGACACTCATGGGTCCGAGGTCGACGATCTGCGAGACGATCTTCCGGCGACGTGCAGGGCTCTCAGCCGTCCAGTGAAACTTGATCTGGCCAGGGAGCAGGAGTGAGCGCAGCTGTTCTCGGACCTCGTCACACGCGCCATCCGAGATGATCGCCGCGCAGATGAGGTACTCCTGCTGATCGTCTCCACGGCCGGCCGCGGACTCGTCGACGAACGCCCGGAAGCCCATGTCAGCCCCTCCAGCCTCGTCGTCGGTATTCACCTCGTTCAAGGTAGTGCCACTTGACGCTTGGGTTGGCCTTCAACACCCCAGAGCCACTTCCGAAACGCGTGCGCGCGCGTCCGACCACAAAGAAGAGACCCCCGCCGCTTGTCATGAGACAAGCGAGCGGGGATCCTCTTTTGGGCCGTTCATCCTTCAACTGGACCCGAAATGGTTCGACGACAACGCTCCCGACTGGAAGACGACGGGCGACATCGGCGACGCGGGTCGCCGGTTTCAAACTGCGGCGCTTGCCTGGGTTTGCGAGAGATTTGGTCAGCATCGAATCGTCGCGACGTCGCTCCACCTCGATGAGGACAGTCCTCAACTGCAGGTGATCTTCACCCCGGTCACAGAAGATGGGCGTTTGTCGCAGAAGGACTTCTTCACCCGCCCCGAGGCGCTGAGCGCGATGCATACGGAATTGCGTGAGCATATGGCCGGCGCTGGCTACGACGTTGAGTTCTTGCGCAGCTCCCGGTCAAAGGAGCGCTTCAGTTCGCAGGAGTTCGCGGCCAAGGCCGATCGGGTCCGCGACAAAGAGGCGGCGGCGCAAGCCCGTCAGTTGGAGCTTGACCGGCGGAACGGCGTACTCACGGAGTACGACTTGCATCTCGACGACCGCGAGACCGAGCTTCGCAAGGCCGAATATGCGCTCCCTGCGCTTCGACAGGGGGCTGTCGAAGAGGGGAGGAGGCAGGGCCGTGACGAGATCGAGGAGGCGATCTCGGATTCCAATGTGTTGCGGCGCCTTCTCCGTGAGGCCTTGGCGAGCGCTGACGAGTATTGCTCGGCGATGCGGCAGATAGTGTCCACGGCGCGCGAGCTCGCACTCACGCCAGGCGAGCGCAATCGAATTGACGATCTGGTGCGGAAGCCGAACGACGAAAAGCAGTCCCACTTGTCGGCCATCTACGAGAGGTTCCCGGAGTTGAGAGAGATCGGCGGAGAATCAGAAGTTGAGGCAGCGCGTAATCATCCGGAACTCAGCCGGTGACCAGAGCGGACTGTGTCTTTAGTTCGCGCCGTTAGCGGCATCGCCAGCGTCTGGGTCTATCCCCATCATCATGTTGTAGTGGCCGATGTTGCCAGTGGCATCGAACACGGTTCGGAACACCATAAGGAAAACTTCGTTCGAGGTACCAACATTGACGAAGTCGAGGTCCTCCCAGGGCGCGTCGTGTGATCCCTCGTTCGCCCAACCGATCAGTGATCGATATGCGTCGAGCTGTGCACCGTCCGTGAATTTGTCTTCGAGGTCATGGAAACTGCGCCCACCGACGTGCTTGAAGTACGTCTCTAGGATTCGCCTCATCGCGTTCTGAACACCGAAGGCCGCCCCACCTGCCTCTCCACCTGCGTCCTTGACGCTCTCCCACAGCATTCGATAGGCAGACGTCACGGGCGACACCCCGTAGGGCCGGATGGTGCTGGGGCTGTTCGCTGTCTTCTCGAGGACAGCGTGGGTGACCTGGCCTGCGTTGGGGAACTTCGTGTTGTTTGCTCCCTGCCGTGGGAACGTTATCTCACTGTAGAAGCGTGTGTTGTGGGTCAGGACCAGCACCTGCGTCACGTGAGACTTGGGGTCGGTGGCCATGCGCATGAGCTTGCGAACCATTTGGCTCACCATCCACATAATCCCGCTGTCCAGGCTCGAGATGGGGTCATCGATGACGACCACTGCAGGGTCGGGGTCCCGGTCCGCGCTGTCGGAACCGGTCACTTGATAGTAGAAGTGCAGAAATGTGATGAAGGTCCGCTCGCCTTCACTGAGCGACTGGCCAGTGATCGCCTCGCCGCCGTTGCGCGCGAGGCGGTAATACCCGGACTCTTCCGCGGCTTCAAGCGTGAAACTCGTGAAACCCACGTTCGCCAGATAACCGTTGATGTGCTCAATTGCAGCCTTGTCCGACTTGGCCAGCGAGTGCAGTTCGGTTGCGCGGCTCTTCAGCCGACTCAACTCTTTCGCCGTCTCTTCCAGCCTCTGCTCGAGCACCGGGACTTGCCCACCATCGCTCTTTCGCGCCGTGTCGTAGACCGCCAAGTCTGCCCGAAGGGTGTTGCGGACAAAGTGCTCCCAGACATCGCTGACGAGCTCTCGGCGGGAGGTCTTGCGATCGGCGAGAAGGCTGTTGTGTTTGGTGATCGCAGCGTTCGCTGCGTCGACAAGGGCTTCAGTAACTGCGACCTCACTGTCGCCGGAGTCGACACGCACCACCTTTGATGGGTGATCCCGCTTGTCCTCGAGAATGCGCAAGTTGTCTTCGAGGACCTTCTCGAGGTTCACGCGCGACGCAGCGAACTCCGCGGCGTCGAGGAATTGTGGGTCTGCCTTGGCGACGCTTGCCAATGTCTCCTTGACGGCCACCACCGTCGTCCGATAATCCTTGGCGAGAGCGGCCAGGCTCTGTTTCTTCGCCCGGTACTCGCCGTCGAAGTATGCGGCGAGATCCTCGAGTAATGACTGCGGCTGAACGTTTTGACAGAAAGGGCACCTGCCGGCGCTGTGCTCGAGGTACTCACGGCCCGTCTCGACCCAGTCGCGGTTTCCGAGTTTGTCAATCAGTTCGGCGAGTGAGACGTCGGCAGCTCCGGTGACTTCCTCACTTAGCAATTCGGCGCACGGCAACTTGTTGGGATCGGTGTGATCGACGGAGGGGATCGAGTCCACCGGCGGCATGTCTTCGACGAAGACTGCGGCCGCTCGCGTGCTAAGTTCATCCAAGGCAGGGTAAGGATCGGTAGATTCTCTGACGGCATCGTGTGTCTTGACCGCCTCGTCGAACATGAGCTCTCTGCGCTTAGACCCCTCCCACGTGGGTGCAAAGCTTTGATCGAAGGCGCGAAATGCGACCCACACGGCTTCCGTCAGAGCTTCCTCTGCCGCATCTAGCCTGGCAGTGCAGGCGTCGAGTGTCTTCTTGCGACTCTTGAGTTCGTCTTCGGCCAGGGCGATCCCTCCTTTCTCATCGCCCTTGCCCTCGAGTTCATCGAGTTCTGCTTGCGCGCTTACGTCTGGCTCGCCCAGGAGGAAGACGCCGGGCATTCGCTCGGGCTCGCGGATCGTCTTATCGACAACGTCGCGGTTGTAAACGTGAATACGCTGCGGCACGCCATCTGCCCACTCCAGTCCGGAAGGGTAGTCGCCAGCGAGGTATCGGCTGATTGTTGTCTTGCCGGAGCCGTTCTCGCCGAATAGGAAGTTCAGTGGTCTATTAGTGACCCAGGCGCTATCGGCGCTAACCGGCGCCCGCCCGTGGACTGTGATCGAACTCAGCATCGAATTCCCCCTCGAGAAGATTGCCTTTCGCAGGTCACTCAGAAAGTATCAGGTGCGCCCGCGGGTGGCGGGACTTCCCGCGGTGCCACACCTGGGGGCAACCAAGGGGCGCCGACAGTATCGGCACGAGCAGCGGACTCATAATCCGTCGTTCGTAGGTCCAAGCCCAACTCAGCCTGTCTTAAGCCATGCCCCTCGGTGGTGTGCACAGTTGAATTCCCTCGCCCGCATACGTGTCCGCACGCCAACCGCGTGTCAACGGTCGCTGCGAGGCTATGTGCGTTTGGGTACGGATCGGACGAGTTGCCCGAGCTTTCGTGGACTATGATTGCTCCCAATAGTCCCCCTCGCACGCCTCTCAACGATGCGCACATGCGAGGGGCCTTTTTCTTTGTGTAGGGCGGCGCAAGCCAAGCGGCCAGGTGTGCCGGTCCGTCCCCGCAACGCGAAGGGCGCGCACACCCGAGCGCGACCCGCTGCCGCCTCCTCTCGAGCGCCCCGGTACCGTCCTCCCGACGCTGCGCACTGTCACAGAAGATGGTCTGCTGGCGCACGTGGTTTGAGCTGCCCGCAACTCCGTCAAGTGCACCGTCCACCTAGTATTTGGCTATGGCTGATCGTGCATTGCCACAGGAAGAGCCGGACTCCTCGCCGGATAGTGCGAGTGATGGCGATTCGGAGCCAGGGGTGCTCGCGTCGGCCGCAAGCGAACCACTGAAGGGCGTTCCAGAGATAGGCGAGTCGTGGTCGCGATGGTACGACTACCCGTATCGCCTAATTGAGAGTGCGCTCGTTCGACGGCGATGGTGGAGGAGGCTGCCTCGGGCGGCCCGCACGGCCGCGGTCAATGCGGAGAACTGGCTAAGGATCTTCAACGAACTTGATCACGAGAAGGCCCGCGACAGCGTTGGTTCTTGGGACGAGTTCGCCATGCCAGACGGTGAGCGCATTGAGGTTCCTGCCATGTGGGTAGTGGAGATCTATAGCCCAACGTACGCGGTACGCCTCGACTCGCTCCTGCGAGCTAAGCCTTGGCAGAGACGCGTAGGCCTCGACCCGCCCGGAGAAGGTCTTGACGCGATACTGAATACGATTCGCGAGGACGGCGGGGAATCATGGGCGCCACTAGGCACTTTTGTGCCGAGCGACTCTAGGGGATTCGGAGATCCGTGGACTAAGCGCGAAAGCTTGCCAGAGGGCTTTTCGAGCATTGATCTACATATTGGCTCATTGAGTCCTTCCCTCACAGTCGTTGCCGCCCGATTTCGACTCAGTCAGAAGGCGGCGATGGCGCTTGATCGCGAAATTCGTCTCGACCACAAACCGCGCATCATCAGAGAAGGAAGAAGGTTGCACCTCTACCAGACCCTGTTTCAGGCGATCAACGAGGTCCAGGGCGAGCGCGAGGCGCTTCACGACTCAGCGAGAGGTTGGCTTGCGAACAAACTGCCTGGCGTGTTCGCAACCGAAGGAGCGAAAAGGCTCCCATTGCTCGATCTGCTCTTGACCGATCAGTTCGACCCACTTATCTCGGACCCCTCGGGGTCCGAACGGCATTACCTCCGCTCGCTTGGCCTCGACTCGCCGGGTTGGTGGCAGGTTGCCCTTCCTGAATTCCCGGGAATTTTGCTCGACACGTATCATCCTGAACGTCTTCGATCGGCTGACCGCAGTCTCTTTTCGCTGCAGCGAAATCGACTCCGGGACCTCCGCAGAGAGGACGCGAACGGAGACGTCGCCGATGACGCGCGCGGATGGGTGATCGCTCGTGACGTTAGCGACGGCGCAATGCGCCTACTCACCCGTATTGCGATTGGCGAACTACTCCGGCTCAAGGCTCGAAACGTCAGCCACTCGCGGGACCTCGCACTTCGAATCCACAACGGGCGGCGCCCCGCGCGGAGCATCAAGCGGCTAAGGACCTCCCTCCTGACGAACAGTCTCGACATCGCAACCAGCGCCGCCGAGGTAAGTAGGTTCGCTTCGAATACGCGAAAGTTCGAGTTCTGCGTCCCGACTCTCGAGTTCCAAGCCGGACCCAGAAACTCTGGCTCGAAGCCGCTTGCCGCGGACGAAAGAGATCAGCTTGCTTCGATGGCGAAAGCAATTGTCGACGAAGCCACCGCACTCGCCGAGGCCGACCGATCCTTGAATGGGCTCCTCGGCGTCGTGTTGTCGCTCACCTCGACGCTCTCGTCGATGAGAAGTCAACGGTGGTCCGTGTTCTTGAGCGTCGCCTCTGTTGCGGCCGCAGTCTCTGCAGCATGGCTCGCCTTCGCCGCGCTCGAGACGGCCCGGCGCTAGGTAACGTGCCCAAGCGGGCGTGCAGACAGCACCCTCTGCGAGAACCTTGAAACTGTCGGGTTGACGGGAGTCACGAAAGCCCGACGATGATGAGTTGGACGGACCGCTCACGCCGCACCTCGCTGCCCAAACCGGCCACGTCAGCGGCATCCCGACCAGGGAGCACACTCGCGACAACTCGGCTCGTCTGCCTGACTGACGCGCTGTTCATGCCGGACTGTTGCTGTTCTGTTGCTACGGTGCCATATCTGGACAACAGAAAGGGCCTGTTCTCGCTGTTTTACCAGGGAGAACAGGCCCACTACGCTGGCGGTGCCGGTGGGATTTGAACCCACGGTGGACTTTCACCCACACACGCTTTCGAGGCGTGCTCCTTAGGCCGCTCGGACACGGCACCGCGGACAAGGATACCGGCCCGATAGGTGCCTACCAAACCAGGGCGTGAGTCGTCGCTCGGCCCGTGTCCGGGGAGCTTCAGGTCCCGCGTTTGGCCGCGAAGAACTCGCTCAAGAGCGCGGCCGATGCGTCGGCGGCGATTCCCGCCACGACCTCGACCTGCGCGCCGAGCCTCGCGTCTCTCACCAGGTCCCATTGGCTGCCCGTCGCGCCGGCCTTCTCATCCCAAGCGCCGATGACGAGTCGAGGAATCCGTGCCGCCAAGATGGCCCCCGCACACATGGCGCACGGCTCGAGGGTGACGACGAGGGTGTGGCCGTCGAGGCGCCACCTTCCCAGTTGCGAAGCCGCGTCGCGCAGCGCGAGGATCTCGGCGTGAGCGGTGGGGTCACGATCGACCTCTCGCCGGTTGTGGCCGCGACCCACGATTTCGCCCTCGGGGGACAGTACGACGGCGCCGACGGGCACATCGTCGTGGGCGGCCGCCTCGCGCGCCTGCGCGAGCGCCTCCGCCATCGCCCCGCGAACGTCCATAGGCGCCAACCTAGCGGACCATGGGACCGTGGGGCTGCCCTAGCGGGCCCGTCGCGCGGTAGCGTGTGGCCATGCACCTCCACGTCGCTAATCACCCGCTCATCGATCACAAGGTCACCGTCTTGCGTGACGCGAGCACGCCGTCACCGACCTTCAGGCTTCTCGTCGATGAGCTCGTGACGCTGCTCGCCTATGAGGCCACCCGTAACGTTCGCGTCGTCGATCACGAGGTGACCACCCCCCTGACCGTGACGATGGGTACCAAGATCGCGAGTCCGGCGCCGATCATCGTGCCAATCCTGCGCGCCGGTCTGGGCATGCTCGACGGGATGACTCGCCTGCTGCCGAGCGCCGAAGTGGGCTTCTTGGGCCTGAAACGCGACGAGGAGACGCTCAAGGCGATCACGTACGCCAATCGCCTGCCCGAGGACCTTTCCGGGCGCCAGGTCTTCGTCCTCGACCCCATGCTTGCGACCGGTGGATCGCTCATTGCCGCCATTGAGTATGTTCTCGAACGCGGTGCCACCGATGTCACGTGCGTGTGCCTATTGGCCGCGCCGGAGGGAATCGAGAACGTGCGCAAGGCGGTGGGCGATAGGGCCGATGTGAGCGTCGTCGTGGCTTGCGTCGACGAGAAGCTCAACGAGGTCGGCTACATCGTTCCCGGGCTTGGAGATGCGGGCGACAGGTTGTACGGCGTCGTTTAGCGGTCGACGCGGGCGCCGCCGCCGCCGGCGAGCTTGAGGACTTCGGCCTTGGTTGCCATGGTGGTGTCGCCGGGCGTGGTCATCGCCAGTGCACCGTGTGCGGCACCGTACTCCACCGCGGTCTGGAGGTCCTCGCCCGTCAGGAGACCGTAGATCAGTCCGGATGCGAACGAGTCGCCCCCGCCGACGCGGTCGAGGATCTCCAGCCGCTCGCGGTGGGTGGCCTGCACGACGCCGGTCGCCGGGGACCAGGCGATCGCGCCCCAGTCGTTGATGCTGGCCGTGCGCACGGTGCGCATCGTGGTCCCGATGACCTTGAAGTTCGGGTACGCCGCGGCTGCCTTGGTGATCATCGCCGCAAACTTGTCCACTTCAAGGGCGGAGAGGTTCTCGTCCACGCCTTCCACCTCGAACCCGAGGCTCGCGGTGAAGTCCTCTTCGTTGCCGATCATGACGTCGATGAAGGCGGCGATTTCGCGGTTGACCTCCTGGGCCTTGGCCTGCCCACCGATGGCCTGCCACAGGCTCGGGCGGTAGTTGAGGTCGTAGGACACGACAGTGCCGTACTTCTTCGCGGAGGTGACCGCCTCGATGACGGTAGCCGCGGTGGACTCACTGAGCGCAGCGAAGATCCCGCCAGTGTGCAGCCAGCGCACACCGAGCTCCCCGAACAGGTGGTCCCAATCCACATCCCCTGGCCCCAGCTGGGACACGGCGGTGTGGCCGCGGTCGGAGACGCCGACCGCCCCTCGCACGCCGAAGCCGCGCTCGGTGAAGTTCAGCCCGTTGCGCGCCCCGCGACCGATCCCGTCGTAGGGCACCCATTGGATGAACGAGGTGTCCAGCCCGCCCGTGAGGATGAGGTCCTCCACCAGGCGCCCGATCTCGTTGTCCGCCAACGCCGTGACGATCGCGGCACGCAGCCCGAACGCTCGACGCAGGCCCCTGGCGACGTTGTACTCCCCACCACCCTCCCAGGCCCGGAAGGACCGGGCGGTGCGGATCCGTCCCTCACCAGGGTCCAGTCGTAGCATCACCTCACCCAGGGACACCGCGTCGAAGCGGCACTCGGATGCGGGGCGGAGGTTCAAGTCAGCCATGGTCGAGATCCTTCGTTGGTCAGCGGTTCGAAGAGGTCAGGGGGTGCTCAGCGGGCCACGGCCAACAACGTGCGGACCATGGCGACGGCCTCGGCCGTCAGAGCCTGGATGTCGGCAAAGTCGCCGGACTTCACGAGGTTTCGAGGGACCATCCAGGAACCACCGACGGCGGCCACGGTGGGGATGGCCAGGTATTCGGCGAGGTTCTTGGGACCAACTCCCCCGGTGGGCACGAACCGGACGTCACCGAACGGAGCGGCGAGCGCCTTGATCGCGGCGGCGCCTCCGGAGGTGCCGGCTGGGAAGAACTTCACCGTAGTGATGCCCAGCTCGAGCGCAGCCTGGACCTCGGTCGCGGTGACCGCGCCAGGAAGCGCCAGCACACCCTTGTCTTGGCAACGTTCGACGACCGCCCTGGACAGACCCGGCGAGACCACGAAACTGGCACCGGCCGCCACCGCCTGGTCCACTTGGGCCACGGTGAGCACCGTGCCCGCGCCGACGAGGATGTCGCCGCGGGCCGACATTGCACGGATGGAGTCCGCCGCGGCGGACGTCCGGAAGGTCACCTCCGCGACCGGCAGCCCACCCGCGACCAGGGCACCAGCGAGGGCGTCGGCATCGGCGGCATCGTCGAGCACCACCACCGGAACCAGACGCGCGGAACTCAGAAGTGACAAGACATCCATGGTGTATCCATCTCTGTAGAAGGTGCTGTGGTGACCGTGATCCCTTGCGGTCTCATGGCAGGAGTCGGTTCACGGCGAGCTCAACGCCGCGAAGCTCGGCGAGCCCCTTCAGCCGTCCGATGAGGGAGTAGCCGGGGTTGGTCGCCCGTCCCTGGTCGTCGAGGATCTGGTGGCCGTGGTCAGGCCGCACCGAGATTCTCGGGCCGCCGTCACGCTCGCGCCGTCGCTCCTCGGTGACGAGTTCGGCGACGACCGCCACCATGTCAACATCGCCCAACACGTGGCTCCCCTCGTGGAAACTGAGCGGGTTCTCCTCACGCACGGTCGAGCGCAGGTGGGCGAAGTAGATCCGGGATGCGAATTCCCTCGCCATCGCCACGAGGTCGTTGTCCGCCCGTACCCCCAACGAGCCGGTGCAGAACGTCAGCCCGTTTGCGACGCCAGGTGCCGCGTTCAACAGCAACCGGACGTCCTCCTGGGTGGAGACCACCCGTGGCAGGCCGAGCAGCGGGCGAGGCGGGTCGTCGGGATGGATCGCCATCCGGATCCCGGCCTCCGTCGCCACCGGGACCACGGCACGCAGGAAGTACCCGAGATTCTCCCGTAGCGCAGCAGCGTCGATGTCCGCGTACGTCGCCAGCATCGTCCTGAGCGAGTCGAGGGTGTATCCCTCTTCCGCGCCGGGCAGCCCGGCGATGATGGTGCGCACCAGCAGCTCGCGGCCTTCCGAGGACAGTTCGTCGAAGTACGTCCGGGCGCGAGCGGTCTCCACCTCGTCATACTCTGCCGCAGCCCCCGCTCGGGCGAGAATGAACAGGTCGAACGCCGCGAAGGCATCCTGGTCAAAGCGCAGCGCCCATCCGCCGTCGGCCAGGACGTACCGAAGCTCGGTGCGTGTCCAGTCCAGAATGGGCATGAAGTTGTAGCAGACCACGTCGATGCCGTTGGCCGCGAGATTACGCAGGCTCTGCTGATACGCCTCGATCAGGCGGTCACGGCGCGGACCCCCGCGCTTGATGTCCTCGTGCACCGGCACGCTCTCCACGACCGACCACGTCAATCCGGACGCCTCGATCAGCTTCTTGCGATCCGCGATGGCCTGCGAGGTCCACACCTCCCCATTGGGGACCTCATGCAGCGCGGTCACGATCCCGGTCGCGCCGGTCTGCTTGATATCCGCCAACGTGATCGGATCGCTTGGGCCGAACCATCGCCATGTGTGTTCCATGATTGCCTCCTGGGCTAAAGCTGTCCTAGATCGCGGGCCTCGGCGATGACTGCCGCGACCACAGCCTCGTTCTCGGCGAGCTCCGGGTCGAGGGCCCGGAGTAGGAGACGCACGGCCCCGGGCAGCGGTCCACCGGCGAACGGTAGGAAATCCTCGGCGCGCGCATCCGTCATCTTGGCCCCGCTGCCACGCACGTGGCACACCCACGCGGCGAGGGGTCGAACAACACCGCTTGTCAGCGCCCCAGCCGCGAGCTCATTGCGGACCGTGGGCAAGACGCGAATCGGCAGCTTCAATGAGCCATCCCACGCGATTTGGTCGAGCCTGTGCTGCATACGCGGGTTGGCGAAGCGCTCGATGAGTGCCGCGCGGTAGGCAGCGTTCTCGGCGGCGGGCAGGCTCAGGTGTCGTGACGAGGCGACCCACCACTCGTCGAGCCAGCGAAGGCACGTCGGGTCGCGCATGGCATCGGCCACAGTCACGTGTCCCCGGATGGAACCCGCATAGGCGAGCAGAGAGTGGGCGCCGTTGAGCATCCAAAGCTTGCGGTTCTCGAACGGTGCGACGTCGGTGGTGAAGATCGCGCCGGCGTCCTCCCAACGCGGGCGGTCGGCGGCGAATTCACCGCTGATCACCCATTCCGTGAACGGCTCGGTGACGATAGCCGCACGGTCACGGACGCCGGTCGCGGCCTCGACGGCGGCGAAGTCCTCAGGGGTGGGCTCAGGGGTGATTCGGTCCACCATGGTGGTGGCGTAGAGGACATTGTCCCGAATCCAACGGAGCAGCTCCGGGTCGACCCGCTCGGCAAGATCGGAAATCACTTGGGCGACGGCCGCGCCGTTTCCGGGGAGGTTGTCGCAGGGAACCACGGTGAGGGGGCCGGCGCCGGCCAGCCGCCGCGCCGCGAAGCCAGCGACCAGCTTGGCAGGAGCGGTACTGACGGGGGCCATCGCATCGGCGCGCAACGCCTCGATATCGGTGGTGACCTCGGCCCGGTCGACGTCGAGGCCGCCGTCGGGGCCACGCAGGTACCCTGCCTCGGTGATAGTGGTGGTGACGACCTGAACCTGCGGATCCGCGAGGTAGGCGAGCCAGGCCGCGTGTTCGTCCCCAAGGTGGATCCGGGCGATGCTGCGCACGACCTCAAAACGGTCCCCGTCAGCGGCGCGAGTGATCAGCGTGTAGAGCCCATCCTGCGACCTGAGTGCAGCCACTCTCGCACGCGACCGCTTCGTCGAGCGACCGGTGAAGGCGGCGATGCCCCACTCGGCCGCGTTCGAGGCGTTCGCGGTATACCACGCCTGATGTGCCCGGAAGAAGTTGCCCAACCCAAGATGGACGAGGCGCACGGGGGGGCCACCTGCTGACCTATGGAGCTCTTTCACAGTTTGAAGACCTCCTGCGGGAGACGCGTCACAATGTCGACCGCCGTTTCCAAGGCCTCGTCTTCGTCGAGACGGTGCTCAGCGACGAGTGTGGCGAGGTACCCGCTGTCGAGTCGACGAGACATGTCGTGCCTCACCGGGATCGTGCAGAACGCGCGGGTGTCATCGATGAAGCCTGACGTGCGGCTAAAACCAACGGTCTCGGTGATCGCCGATCGCCACCTTCGGATCGCGTCTGGAGCATCGAGGAACCACCAGGGCTGCCCTACGTAGACCGACGGGTAGAAACCGGCCAGAGGCGCAAGCTCACGAGAGAAGGTCGACTCGTCGAGCGTGAAGAGCACCAGCTTCAGGTTCGGGTGCGTTCCATACCGCTCAAGAAGGGGCCGCAGCGGGTCGGTGAAGTCACCGCGCAGCGGGATGTCGTGGCCGGTGTCCGGTCCAAACCTCGCGGCGGACGGCTGGTGATGATCGCGTCGCACACCTGCATGGATGGTCATGGTCAGGCCGTCCTCGGTCGACATCCGCGCCATCTCAAGCAACATGTGTCGACGAAGGGCCACAGCCTCGATGAGAGTCGCAGTACCGGCCACGGCGGCGTGGTAGATCCGTTCCGCTTCGGAGGGCTGGAGCGGCTCGGTCCCGCAGTCGGTGTGCGCGTGGTCCGCAGACGTGGCGCCGTGAGAGATGAAGTACTGGCGGCGTGCCTCCATTGCCTTGACCCAGCCGGCGTAGTTGCTTGTGTCTTCGCCGGATACCTGGCCCAACCGAGCCACAAGGGTGGGCCAACCAGCCTCGGACGCCTCGAGATAGCGATCGGGACGGAACGTGGGTATGACGCGCCCGGACCATGTCGGATCAGCCACCAGCGCGCCGTGCACGGCCAGGTCGTCGCACGGGTCATCGGTCGTCGCGAGCGCTGAGATCTTGAAGCGGTCGAAAAGCGCCCGCGGCTTGTACTCGTCCTGACTCAGCCGCTCGGCGAGGTGGTCGTAGATGGCGTCGGCCGTCGCGGCCGAGGGCCGCACGGTGACTCCGAAGATCTCGACGAGCTCGGACTCCAGCCAGTACCGCACCGGCGTGCCTCGGTAGAGATCCCAGTGTTCGCAAAGCAACCGCCATGCGGCGCGCGCCGCGGTCTCCGACAACGGGCCCTGCCCGACGCCGAGCGCCTCGAGCGGCACACCGGAGGCGTGCAGTAGCCGGGTCACGTAATGGTCCGGGGTGACGAAGAGTTCCGCCGGATCACGGAACGGCACGTTGTCCAGGAGCATTCGGGGATTGACGTGGCCGTGCGGAGAGATGATCGGGAGATCCCGCACCGCGTCGTAGAGCCGACGGGCAATGTCGCGGACGCGAGGGTCCGTGGGCAGGAGCCGGTCAGGGTGTAGCACGAGCGAGGCTGGCTGGTGGAGATTGACTGTCATCGTGTCGCTTTCCGTAACACGGCAGTTGGCTGCCGCATGTTGTCGCTGCTGAAGTCCCGGCGGACGCCGGTCCAAACGCGTCAGGTCACCGTGCCGAACTGCCAAGGGACGAACTCGTCCTGGCCAAGGTCAAGTTCCTCGCTGACGGTGCGCTCTCCCGAGGCGACGGCGATGATTCGTTCGAAGATCTCGTCGCCCACCTCCGTGAGGCCCGCAGTTCCGTCGACGATCCGACCACAGTTGATGTCCATGTCTTCGGCCATGCGCTCGTACATCTCGGTATTCGTTGCCAGTTTGATGGACGGGGTCGGCCTACATCCAAGGACCGACCCTCGACCGGTCGTGAAGCAGACGACGGTGGCCCCGCCGGCGACGATCCCCGTGACGGAGACGGGGTCGTAGCCAGGGGTGTCCATGAACACCAAACCGCGCTCCGTGACCGGCTCCGCATACTCGTAAACTGCGGACAGATCGGCCTGCCCCGCCTTCGCCACTGCGCCCAGCGACTTCTCCAGGATCGTGGTCAACCCTCCGGCCTTGTTGCCGGGTGACGGGTTGTTGTCCAGGCTCCCGCCACCGGTCTGCGCATAATTCTTCCACCAGTCGATCCGCTCGAGCAGCTTCCGTCCCACGTCCTCGGAGACGGCTCGTCGGGTGAGCAGGTGCTCGGCGCCGAAGACCTCGGGCGTCTCGGCCAGGATCGACGTCCCGCCGTCGGCGACCAACCGGTCCGAGGCATAACCGAGCGCGGGGTTCGCGGTGATACCGGAGTAGCCATCGGATCCCCCACAGTTCAAACCGAGCACGATTTCGCTGATGGGGGCAGGGGTGCGACGGCGGGCGTCCAGCACGGGAAGCATCTCGCGGATGAGGTCGACTCCTGCTCGCACGGTGGCGCGCACCCCGCCGGTGTCCTGGATCGTGAGCGTCTTGAGGATCGTGTCGGTGGGCACGTCCAGACCCTCGACCAGCGACTGCACGGGCACCATCTCGCAGCCCAGCCCCAGCACCACAAGGCCGCCGAAGTTGGGGTGCTGTGCGTATCCACGCAGGGTGCGAACCAGCGTGTTGGCACCGACGCTGCCCGTCACGAGCCCGCATCCACTTTGATGGGTGAGTGCCACTACGCCGTCGACGTTCGGGAACGCGTCAAGTGCCATCCCGCGGAACTGCTCGGCGATCATCTTGGCCGACGACGCCGAGCAGTTCACCGAGGTCAGCACGCCGATGAAGTTGCGGGTACCGAACCGACCATTCGCCCGTTGGTAGCCCTGGAAAGTGCGCGCAGGCGCGGACTGGGCCGGCAACGTTGCCTGTGCCGTACTGAACTCGTAGGCCCGGTTGCTGTCGTCCATGCCGAGGTTGTGGGTGTGCACGTGAGCGCCTGCCGCGATGTGCGTGGTTGCGAGGCCTATGGACTGTCCGTATTTGTGCAGGGCCGAGCCGGCGGGCACGTCGCGGACGGCTAGTTTGTGGCCGCGTGGCACGTCGCCAGGGAGCACAAGCTCGCCCGCCGCAGTGAGCACCCGGGTGCCTGCCTTCAGCTCGCGGGTGGTGACGGCGACGTCGTCGTCGGTCCGCAGGAGGAGGGCGCACTCAGCCAGCGGGACCACTGGGGATCCATCGGTCAGGTTCACGACGCGTTGTTCTTTCTCTGAGGGAGTCATCGGGTCACCAGTCGTGCATCGTGCCGTCGAGCAGCCGGTTCACCGGTAGGTACGCCGGGGTGTACTCGAACGCGGCGGCCGCGGATTCGTCGAGCTCGACGCCCAGGCCGGGGTTCTCGCCAGGGTCCAGCAGTCCGTCGATGAACGTGTAGCTCGTCTGGAACACCTCGAGCGTGCGCTCGTTGTGCACCATGAATTCTTGGATGCCGAAGTTGTGAATCGCGATGTCAAGGTGGAGCGCCGCCGCCATCCCCACAGGCGAAACGTCCGTCGGCCCGTGGATGCCGGACTTGATCTGGTAGATCGCCGCGAAGTCCATGATCTTGCGCAGTCCGGTGATGCCGCCGGCGTGCGTGGCGGAGGAGCGCACATAGTCGATCAACTGCTCGGTGATCAGCGTCTGGTAGTCGAAGATCGAGTTGAAGACCTCACCGATCGCCAACGGGGTGGTGGTCTGCGACCGCACCCGGCGCAGGCCCTCTTGGTTCTCCGCGGGTGTGCAGTCCTCGAGCCAGAAGAGGTCGAACGGCTCCAACGAGCGACCAAGCTGGGCACCCTGGTTGGGCGTCAGCCGGTGGTGTGCGTCGTGCAGCAGGGGCAGCGCGGCGCCGAACTCCGCGCGTACGGCCTCGAACACCTTCGGAATGTGCCGTAGGTATGCGGCCGTGTCCCAGTCCTCCTGGATCGGCACGGCGGTGCGCCCGGCCGGTTCGTAGTCATATTTCTGCCCGGCCAGCTGGTCGTTGCCGACGCCGTAGACCTTGGCCAGGCCGGGCACACCGGTCTGGATCCGGATCGCCTTGAAACCGTCGTCCAGCAGGTTGTGGATCGCGATGAACAGCGCATCGACGGTGGTGCCGGACGCGTGCCCGTACGCGAGCGCCCCGCGCCGGCTCCGCCCGCCGAGCAGCTGGTAGACCGGCAGCCCCGCGACCTTGCCCTTGATGTCCCACAACGCCATGTCCACCGCCGCGATGGCCGCCATGGTCACGGGCCCGCGCCGCCAGTACGGTCCGCGGTACAGGTACTGCCACGTGTCCTCGATGTTATCCGCGTCGCGCCCGATCAGTAGGGGCACGATGTGATCGCGAAGGTAGGAGGCGACCGCGAGCTCGCGCCCGTTGAGGGTCGCGTCCCCGAGCCCGACGACGCCATCGCTCGTTGTGAGCTTCAGCGTGACGAAGTTGCGACCGGGGCTCGTGATGATCACGTCGACGCCCTCGATCTTCATCGGGCCCCTCCGACGGACGCAACAGACTGGTCGCGGCATTGTCGAACGACGAGCATCCTGTCTCCTCTCTGAAACAGAATGAGTGAAAATGACACAGTCACTCATAGGGATGAGCTAATCGAGAGACCGGGGCCGTGAGGCTCCAGACACGTATGAACAGTACCTTCTTAGACTGAATACGTCACGCGATTCAAAAGAATTTCTGAAAATGCTTGACGTACTACTGAAAAGGTTTGCATACTGTCGTGGAGCCACAACGCGGTGGCCGCACCACACGACTGAGGTGAAGCCCGTGTCCGTAACCGCCCGAGATGTAGCCCGAGTTGCGGGTGTCTCCATCTCCACGGTGTCGCGTGCGCTCGCCAAGCCAGATGACGTCGCACCGGCAACCCGAGCAAGAGTGCTGGAAACCGCACGCGGGATGGGTTACCTCCCGAACCCGGCCGCCCGTGGCCTGATCACTGGCCAGACGAGCACGATAGGCCTGATCGTCCCCGACCTTGAGAACCCGTTCTTCGCAGCGGTGACCAAGGGCGTGCAAAGCCGAGCCCGCGCCGCTGGCTACCACGTCGTCGTCGCGGATTCCGATGAAGACCCCAGCCAGGAGGAAGACCTCGCCCGCACCATGGCCAAGCGGGTGGACGGCATCGTCCTGTGTTCGCCACGTGCGCCGGACTCGGTGATCGCCCAGGTGGCGCTCGAGTGCAAGCTCATATTGGTGAACCGGTCTTGCGGAGACATCCCAGCGGTCGCCATCGACAACCTCACGGGAATCCGCCAGGCGATGGGGCATTTGGTTGCTCTCGGACACCGCAAGATTGCGTACGTCGGCGGACCCGCGACCTCGTGGTCGAACACTGCCCGGCTCGCCAGCCTGCAGGTCGTTGCCGCGGAGGATCCAGACCTGGAGCTGGTGGATCTCGGATCCTTCCAGCCGTACGTCTCAGGCGGCATCGCAGCGGCTGACCTCGTGATTGTCAGCGGAGCTACCGCCGTGGTCGCGTACAACGACCTTGTCGCATTCGGCCTCCTGGATCGGTTGCGTCATCGCGGTGTCAGCGTCCCGGATGACATCAGCGTGGTCGGCATCGACAACATTCGGATGTCCGAGTTGACCTTCCCCTCCCTGACGAGTGTCGGGATTCCCTTGGTGAATTGTGGTCGCGCGGGTGTCGACCTGCTTCTCGATTTCGTACGGGATCCGTCCACGCCGCCGAAACACCATCACGATCTGTCGTTCCGGCTGGTCGTGCGCGAATCAACCGGGCCCGTTCGAACCAGCGCCGCCCTGCAAGCCACCGCTTGAAATTTCCATCTATCCGCAGTCCCAAGGTCCGGGCGACGATGCTCTGGCCATACGTACAGAGAGAAGACACGCAATGCGAATCGCCAAACCACTGCACCTGGTGGCCGGACTTGCAGCCCTGGGGATTGTCCTCACCGCCTGCAGCGCACCCAACTCAGGAACAGCCACCACCACCACCAACACGGCTGCTGCCACAGCGTCAGGCAGCACCACCCCCACCATCCCGGACAAGCCGTCGGCTCCCGTCTCGCTCCACATCCTCGACGTCGCGGGCAACCAGAAGCTGACGGGGCCGATGGTTGACGCGTTCGTGAAGGCTCACCCCGACATCATCTCGTCGGTGAGCTGGGAGAGCGCCGGTGCGCCCGACCTCGTCGGAACGATCAAGCCGCAGGTCGACAGCGGCAACCTGTCGGTCGACCTGGTGATGACCGGGACAGACGGGCTGTCCGCCGGCATCGAGCAGAACCTGTGGGTTCCGATCGTCACGGACTACGGCTCCCGGATCTCCAACATGGCGAACTACCTCGACCCGGCAGCCAAGATGGAGGCGCTGGCCAACGGCTTCGGCGTCGTCACCACGTACTACCCGTCGGGGCCGCTGCTGCAGTACGACCCGAACGTCGTGAAGAACGTCCCCACGACCCCGGAGGAACTGCTCGCCTGGGCCAAGGCAAATCCCGGCAAGTTCGGCTACGCGCGACCGGCGAACTCGGGCTCCGGCCGGACGTTCCTCATGGGCCTGCCGTACATGCTCGGCGACAAGGACCCCTCCGACCCCGTGAACGGGTGGGCCAAGACCTGGGCCTATCTCAAGGACCTCGGCCAGTACATCAACAACTACCCGACCGGCACCGGTGCCCTCATCGCTCAGGTCGCTGACGGCACCGTCGCCATGGTCCCGACCACGACCGGGTGGGACATCAACCCGCGCGCCCTCGGCCAGGAGCCGGCGACGATCGAGGCTTCCGCCTTCAGCAACTTCACCTGGGTCACGGACGCGCACTACGCCGTCGTCCCGAAGGGGCAGTCGGCGGACAAGATGGCCGCGATCCTCGACCTCCTGCAGTACATCCTCACGCCCGACGTGAACGCGATGGCCTACGACAGCGGCTACTTCTACCCGGGTCCGGCCGTCAAGGGCGCCACGCTCGACAAGGCCCCCCAGGCGAGCCAGGACGTCATCAAGAAGTTCGGTCGTGACTGGTACGACGCCCTGATCGCCAAGGAGCCGAAGGCCGTTCCGTTGACCCCGGCGAACATGGTCAAGGCATTCGACATGTGGGACCGCGAAGTCGGGACCGGAAAGTACACGGCGAAGTAATCATGACCATCGCTGCCAGCAAGTTCGAGTCGCTCGAGCTCCTCGGCCTCGGCCGAAGCTTCGGCGGGATCGACGCGCTGGTGGACCTCAACCTGACGGTCCGGGCGGGCGAGTTCATCGCCCTGCTCGGGCCGTCGGGCTGCGGCAAGTCCACCGCGTTGAACTGCCTCGCCGGGCTGCTGCCCCTGACCCACGGTCAGATCCTGATCGACGGCAAGCGGGTGGACACAGTCGCCGCGGAGAACCGCGGGTTCGGCATGGTGTTCCAGAACTATGCCCTCTTCCCTCACCTGACCGTTGAGAAGAACATCGCCTTCGGGCTCCAGATGCGCAAGGTCCCGAAGGCCGAGCTCAAGCGACGCGTCGCGGAGGCGATCGCGCTCGTCAAGCTCGAGCAGCACGCGAAGAAGCTTCCCGGTCAGCTCTCGGGCGGCCAGCAGCAGCGTGTGGCGATCGCGCGTGCCGTCGTCCTCGAGCCGCGGCTCGTGCTGATGGACGAGCCGCTGTCGAACCTCGACGCCAAGCTGCGGCTCGAGATGCGTACGGAGATCCGGCGGCTGCACCAGTCGCTCGGGCTCACGACCATCTACGTGACCCACGACCAGGAGGAGGCGCTGTCCATGGCGGACCGCCTCGTCGTCCTGCGCGAGGGCCGCGTCCAGCAGGTCGGCACCCCGGAACAGCTCCACAACAGCCCGGAGAACTGGCACGTCGCGGACTTCATGGGCTACCGCAACCTGATCGACCTGGACGTCACGGCGGTGACCGGCAGCGCCGTGACCGTCGCGGACCAGGGCTTCACGCTGCGCGGGACCGCCGTTCACACGCCCCATGTCGGGGACAAGGTGCGGGCGGCAATCCGGCCGGAGGACCTCGTGGTCGTCTCCCCGACCGTCCCCGTGACGGGTGGCAACACGACGACCGCCACGGTGTCGGTGGTCGAGTACCACGGCCGCGAGTTCGCCGTCGGTGTCACGACGCCCGGAGGCCGCGGGCTGCACGTGCGATCGGACCACGCCCCGGTCGTCGGCTCGGTGGTCGAGCTCACCGCCGACCCGGCTCGCGTCCTGGTCTTCCCCGCGGACCTGGTCGATCCCGCGACGCTTTCGGTCGAGGAACGGGAACTGGCCGAGGTCCGGAGATGACGGCGCCGACGATCGCAGGGCACAAGTCGACGAAGTCGACGGCGAGCCTGAGGCACCGACTCGCCGAGCGAGGCATCGACATCTCGCTGCTGATGCTCGTGCCCGCTCTGATCTTCGCCCTCCTCCTGTTCGTCTACCCGTTCTCGTACGGGATCGGCCTGACGTTCCAGCCCAGCGCGGCGATCCAGAAGCAGTGGGGCGCGGGAGCGTTCTCCAACTACGTCGAGTTCTTCAAGGACCCGTTCGTCCTGAACTCGGTCTGGTTGACGATGAAGCTGGCCTTGCCCGCAGCATTGTTCAACGTCTTGGCCTCGATCCCGATGGCGTTCAAGCTGCGGCGCCGGTTCCGCGGGAAGAAGTTCCTCACGACACTTCTGGTGCTCCCGATCGCGCTCGGCACCGTGCTCACCGCTCAGGGGCTGCTGATCTTTGCCGGCCGACAGGGCTGGCTCAACCGGTTCCTGGAGCAGATCGGCGTGATCCACCAGCCGCTGGCGCTCGTGAACAACTATCTGGGCGTGTTCTTCTCTCTGGTCATCTCAGGGTTTCCGTTCGCCTTCCTGCTCATCTCGTCGTACCTGTCAGGGATCGACCCGTCGATCGAGGCTGCGGCGAAGACCATGGGCGCGAACTGGATCCAGCGGTTCCGGCGGGTGATCCTGCCGTTGCTGGCCCCTGGGCTCGCGACGACGTTCATCCTGACGTTCGTGCTCGCGTTCAGCGTCTTCCCGTCGGCACGGCTCGTTGGTGACTCGATGGGCTCGACCCGCGTCATGGCCATCATGGCCTACCGGGCGTTCGGGGAGCAGACGGACTATGGGATGGCCTCGACGATCGCGATCATGATGGGGCTCGTCGAGCTCGTCGTCATCGCCGTCGTCCTGATGTGGCGCTCGTTCCTCTACAAAGGATCGACAGGAGGGAAGGGCTGATGACCACTCAGACTTCTCAGCCCCGGACGGACCCGCCGGCACCGGCCGACGCCGTCAAGACGAGGTCCGCCAACCGGGTTCCCGGTCAACGCTCGCTCGCCGCCGCACCCTCAACCTGGTTCGTGTGGGCCGGGACGGCCGCGTTCTTCATCTTCCTGATCGGGATCCTCATCAGCGTGGTCGTGGACTCATTCGGGACGTCGTGGTTCACCAACTGGCTCCCGGAAGGCTTCACCGCGAAGTGGTATGCGAGTGCGTGGAGCACCTTCGGCATGGCGCACATCATCGGCGTCACGCTCGTGGTCGCGCTGGCTGTCATCATCGTCGCTGTCGCCGTCGGGGTGCCCGCCGCGTACATCCTCGCGAGGCGCGACTTCCCGTTCAAGAAGGCCATCACGCTGCTGTTCCTGCTACCCGTCCTGATGCCACCCATCACCTACGGCATCCCGCTGGCCACCGTGATGTACAACCTCGGGCTCGGGCGCACCCTCACCGCGGTGATCCTCGTGAACCTGGTTCCGTCCATCCCGTTCGTCATCCTGACCATGACGCCGTTCATCGAGCAGATCAACCCGGCGATCGAGAACGCGGCCCGGATGTCCGGGGCGAACATGCGGAAGGTGTTCACGAAGATCCTCTTCCCGCTGCTGGTGCCCGGAGTTCTCGCGGCATCGATCCTCGTGCTGGTCCGCACCGTCGGGATGTTCGATCTCACGTTCCTGGTGTCCGGTCCCGACTCGGACACGCTGGTCGTGGCGATCTACCGTGCGATGACCGCTGCGGGGGGTGGCCAGATCCGTCAGCTGGTCTCCTCCATGGCCGTCGTCTACACCGTGACGATGATGTTCATCCTCATCATCGCGCTGCGGTTCGTGAGCCCGACACAGCTCGTCGCCCGGGTTAAGGAGTCACGGGAGGACTAGGTATAAAACAGATGGAGGTTGTCGACAGTCGGGCCTTCCCTTTGGGAGGAAGGTTCCATGACAACAACCATCTCTGCGTCGGCCGAGCGGGAGCTCGAGCGTCGCGCGAAGCACAAGCTAGCCGTGCTGCGGCACGTCGAGGAAGTCAGTGGCAGCGTTGCTGCCACGTGTCGCTACTACGGGATCAGCCGGCAGGCCTATTACAAGTGGCTCAAGCGTTATGAGAGTGAGGGCTTCGAGGGGCTGAAGGACCGTTCGAGCGCGCCGCACCACTCGCCGACAGCGATGTGGGCGGCCCTGCCGGTCACGTGGGCCCCGTCACGGATCTTGACCTGGAGGGCATCGAGGTAGATCACGGGGTAGAACGGGCGGTTTCCAGCGGCGTCGACTGCCACGCGGTGACTTCGTCGGTGATCTTCGAGATCGTCTCTGGCGACAGATCCGTGCCGATCGTGGAGACCAGGTGATGCTGAATATCACGGATCGTCATCCCGCTGGCATAAAGCGAGATGATCATGTCATCCAGCCCGCCCAGACGCCTGGCGCCCTTCGGGACCAGCCGGGGCGTGAACGTCCCATCACGGTCGCGTGGGATCGCTAACTCGACATCTCCAGCGATGGACGTCACGGTCTTCGCTGAGGCGCCGTTACGCGAGTTCGGATAGTACCGGGCATCGGGATCGCCCCGTTCGTAGCCCAGATGGTCGCTCAGCTCGGCGTCCATGCCACGCTCCAGGACCGCTCTGATCATCTCCGGCAGGAAGCCACCCTCACCCGTGAGCGCGAGTCCACGTTCATCCGAGGCCGCCATCAACCGGTCGAGCATCTCCTCGTCGAAGAGTTCGCGCCGCAATCGGCGAGCCCCCGGCTCATCCTGCTTGCCCTCACTCCGCTTGGTCATACCCATAGTCAATCTCCTTCAGATCGGAGACCCGCCCTTACACAGAACATCTGACACCCCCTGTTATCTTGGGAGCTGCCAGTATCTTTGGCGGGAGTGGAAGGATGCTCGGTTCGGTACTCGGCGCCTTCCTGATCACCGGGGTCCCGAGCGGACTGATCGTTGCTGGCATCCCACCGAACTGGCAGAAAGTGGTGATCGGCATGCTCGGCATGAACGTACCCGACCCGCGGCAGGCGGTCAGCGATCTCTCCGGCGGCCAGCGGCAGACCGTGGCGATCGCACGTTCCGTCGCCTGGGCGAAAAGAGTCATTCTGCTTGACGAGCCGACGAATCACCTCGGGCCGCATCAATCGGGGCAGGTCCTCGACGTGATCCGCAGAGCGAGGGACAAGGGCTTGGGCATCATCCTCATCTCCCACGCCCTGCGTCAGGTGCTGGAGGTCACCGATCGCATCGTCGTCGTCCGGTTGGGCCGGCAGGTGGCCAATGACTGTATCGAGAACTACACCTCCGAGACCCCGGTTCGTGCGATTACGGGCCGTGACGCGTGACGGCCGGATTGACGCCCGCCCGACTGGCCGCCCTCATTGGAGTTGGCCAGCCGGGCGTCGCGAGCGCCACGGAGTGGCGCTCGGAGGCGTCGCCTGACCCTGGGCTCGGCCTGTGGTCCGCAGTGCTTGTGACACCAGGTTCGGCGATCCCCTTCCTGCTCTATCGGCCGTTGTCCCCGGGGCCGTGGCCCGCCGCAGTGGCTATCCACCAACACAATGACGAATATCACTTGGGCAAGAGTGAGCCCGCTGGCCTCCACGGCGACAGCCACGCCGCCTATGGCCTAGCTCTGGCGCGCCGCGGATTCATTGTGGCGATGCCGGACCTCGATGGCTTCGAGGACCGGCAGCCCCCGACCGACGCGGGGCTCCGCTATGAACTGTTCCAGGCGATGAACGCACTTGTTGAGGGAGGCACCCTGCACGGCCGTCATGTGCGCGATGTTCTCAGCGTGGTCGACTACCTTGAGAAATTCGAGGATGTCACCGGCCCGGTGGCTGTTGCGGGCCATTCACTCGGAGGGCAGATCGCCCTCCTCTCTCTCGCGGTTGACGAACGCCTCAAGCACGCTGTGATCAGTTGCGGCGTGACCACGTACGGCGCTGCTCGGGAGGCAGGAATTTTGCACAACCCAGGTTGGTATATTCCGGGCCTCGAGGATGCTGGAGGTTACGCCGCAGTCGCGGCGAGCCTTCGCGGCAAGCGGTTGCTCGTGCTGGCGGCGGAGGGTGATGAGCACTTCCCCGCGGCCGGTGCCGCGAAAGTGATTGCGTCGTTCCCGGACGGCGTCGCCACGGTCAGGTGGCGCCCTGGTGCCCACGCGCCAGACAGCTTCATGCCGGAAGCGGTCGCCCAATGGCTGGCAGGAGAATGACCACGGAGGGGAATGCTGCAGCTTTGGTTTCCTCCATGGCAGTCGTCTACACCGTGACGATGATGGTCATCCTCATCATCGCGCTGCGGTTCGTGAGCCCGACCCAGCTCGTCGCCCGGGTTAAGGAGTCACGGGAGGACTAGCAGCCCTAGCGGCGTTAACGCAGCCTTCGGCTGGCGGGTACGCGGTCTTCTTGAGTGCGCCGCCACGAGCGCACCGCAACACTTAGCCCGCGCACTCCGTGAGGTAGCCCGCGTTGATGCGCTGCTGAGCCGCAGGCTGTTCCTTGATGAGCGCGGCCGCCTGGTCGCTCGTGGACAGTGCGGATGTTTGGTCCACCAGGCTGCCGTACGACGTCGCGCCTTGCGCTATCTGGCCAAGGCCGACCGCGTAGAGCGTCCAGTAACTCTGCAGCGACGTGATGTCGGCGGCCAAGGTGGTGGGGGCCATGCCCGCGGCCGTGCCAAGCGCTGCGGCGTACGCCTGAGACGTGCTCGTGGTGGCGTCGCCGACCGTGTGGAGATTGGCGATGTCCCCGTCCTTGGAGCCGGCCGCCATGGTGTCGATCATCGTGAAGAGACTGTCGAGCGCATCGGACGCCGGGGACGCGAGCGCGGCCGCTGAGGCCATGGCGTGGCAGAAGTCTTTCGGCTTGGTCGGCGCGGCGGAAGGGTTCGTTGTGGTGCTCTGAGCGCAACCGGAAAGCATGAGAGCAGCAGCGGCGGCAAGAGTGGCTACACGTTTCACGCGCCTAGTCTGACTGTTCGCGGCCTATTCGGCAAAGCCGAGCGGCAATGTCGGACCCGCGAGGGACCATGGACTGGCGGCAAAGGACCGCGGGATGCCCCAACTTCACCACGGAGCGCGTCATCCACCGGCACCACGCAGTTGTCCACAGGCTTATCCCATGGTTTTGCACATGACCACTACATCTAGGGTCGAAAGGCATGGAACACCCCCACATGTTGTTGCACCGACGGTAAGGACGGGCTACTCTCGACCTCAGTACTCGAGAGGGTTTTGAGCAGAATTCGAGGCCTCGCAGCCCTTCCGAGTGAAAGTCCCCTGGTAGGACCCCAGCACGTCCGGCGATTGATTGCCGGAGTCCCCATTTGGCCCTCGGGCCACAGTTTTCAAAGGAGTATCGTGACGATCACGGAGAACAACGCAGCCGACGTCAATGGCGATGTCGCTTCGGCCGTAGCCGACGCCAACCCGACCCGGACGGGAATCCACGTCACCAAGCGCGACGGGACCAGAGAGCCGTACAACGCGGACCGCATCAACAAGGCGATCGAGCGCGCGGCGGCCGGACTGCCCGATCAGATTTCGATCACCACTCAGGTCGCCTCCGAGTTGGCCATCACGTTGTTCGACGGCATCACGACCGAGCAGCTCGACGAGGCCGCCATCGGCGTGGCCGTCCAGAACGTCAAGGACGACCCCGACTTCGACATCGTCGCGTCGCGCCTGCTGCGCAAGGTGATTTACAAGCGCGTGCTCGGCGGTTTCGACACCGACCTTGAGCTGGCGCTGCTCCACCAGGCCCGCTTCCCTGGCTACATTCGCGACGCGGTCGAGGAGGGCCTGCTCGACACCCGCCTGGAGTCGCTGTTTGACCTCGACGCCCTTGCGGCCGCCATCGACCACCGTCGCGACGACCTCATGCGGTACATCGGCACCGTCACGATGCGCAACCGCTACATGATTACCGACCGCCACGGCAAGGCGCTCGAGGTGCCGCAGTACTTCTGGATGCGCGTCTGCATGGGGCTTTCTCTCAACGAGAACAACCCGACGGAGATGGCGCTCAAGTTCTACGAGAAGGTCTCGCGCCTCGAATACCTGCCCGCCGGCTCGACCCTGGTGAACGCGGGCACGTCGTACCCGCAGCTTTCCAACTGCTTCGTGATGCAGATGGAAGACGACATGGACCACATCGCCAAGACCGTCGGCGACGTCATGTGGCTCACCAAGGGCACCGGCGGCATCGGCCTGTCGGTGACCAAGCTGCGTTCCGAGGGCAGCCCCATCAAGTCGAACAACACGTCCTCGACCGGCCCCATCCCGTTCATGCACACGATCGACTCGACGCTGCGCGCCGTGAGCCGCGGTGGCAAGAAGTTTGGCGCCCTGTGCTTCTACATGGAGAACTGGCACCTCGACTTCCCGCAGTTCCTGGACCTGCGCCAAAACTCCGGTGACCCCTACCGCCGCACGCGTACCGCGAACACCGCGGTGTGGATCTCGGACGAGTTCATGAAGCGTGTGGCCGCCAACGAAGACTGGTACCTCTTCGACCCCGCCGACGCGCCAGACCTGGTCGAGCTCGTCGGGTCGGCTTTCTCGCGCCGCTACAACGAGCTCGTGGCTCTCGCCGAGGCGGGCAAGGTCCGCAGGTTCAAGAAGATGGGCGCACGCGAGCAGTACAAGGCGATCCTCATCTCGTTGCAGGCGTCCTCGCACCCGTGGCTCACGTGGAAGGACACGATCAACAACCGTGCCCTCAACACCAACACGGGCACCATCCACCTGTCGAACCTGTGCACCGAGATCTGCCTGCCGCAGGACCGCGAGAACATCGCGGTCTGCAACCTCGCATCGATCAACCTCTCGGCGCACTACATCGACGGCAAGATCGACTGGGAGCGCATGGAGACCTCCGTGCGCCTCTCGGTGCGTCAGCTCGACAACCTCGTTGACATCACGCTCTCCTCCGTCCCCGAGTCGGAGCACGCGAACAAGGAAAACCGTGCGATCGGCCTGGGCGTCATGGGCTTCACCGACGTGACCGAGAAGATGGGCCTGGCGTACGAGTCCGAGGAGTCTTACGACCTCATCGACCAGATCGTCGAGTTCGTGTCCTTCCACGCGATCGACGAATCGGCCGACCTTGCGCGCGAGCGGGGCTCGTACTCGAACTTCGAGGGCTCCGGCTGGTCCAAGGGCCTCGTTCCCTTCGACACGATTGCGATCGCCGAGGCGGACCGTGGTGTGCCGATCGCCGTCAACCGCACCATGCGCCAGGACTGGGACACCCTGCGTGCGAAGGTCGCGGGCGGCATGCGCAATGCGACCCTCATGGCCGTCGCGCCCACGGCATCGATCGGCCTGGTGGCGGGCACCACTCCGGGTTTTGACCCGCAGTTCTCGCAGATATTCTCCCGCGCGACGTCGTCCGGTAAGTTCCTCGAGGTCAACCGCAACCTGGTGAAGGACCTGCAGGACCTGGGGCTGTGGGAAGACGTCAAGGACGAACTCCTCGCCACGCAGGGCGACCTGTCGCGGATCGAGGGCATCCCCGAGCACCTGCAGGAGGTCTACAAGACCTCATTCCAGCTCAGCCCGTACGCATTTATCGAGGTGGCGGCGCGCGCCCAGAAGTGGATCGACCAGGCCATCAGCCGGAACATCTACCTCGAGGACCGCGACGTCGAGAACATGATGGCCCTGTACGCGGCCGCTTGGGAACGCGGCGTCAAGACGACGTACTACCTCCACATGAAGCCGCGACACACGGCCGAGCAGTCGACCGTCAGGGTCAACAAGACCGAGAAGATCAACACGACCGGCTCGGCCAACGGCCAGGGCAAGGGCTCTTCCGGTCCAGCCAAGAAGGGCTTCGGCGGCTTCGGCGGCGCCAAGAAGGGCTTCGGCGCCGCGACCGCTGCGGCCGACGCTCCCGTCGCCGACGCGGTGATCGCCGACGAAGGTGTTGCGCAGGCGGTCGAAGCGGCCCCTGCCGCGCAGGCTCCGGCGGCGGCTCCTGTCAAGCGCGGATTCGGTGCGGTGGCGACTTCGGCCGCTCCCGTTCCCTCAGCCCAAGTCGTTGTCGAAGCGTCCCCCAGGACGGGCGGCATCTCGATCGCTCCCGCGTCGTTCATGTCGGCATTGGCCGCCAAGGCCTTCGCGCCGGCTCCCGAGCAGAAGCCCGTTGTTCCGCCTTCGGCGCTTCCCGCCATCGTCGAGCCCCCCTTGGTGGAAACGGCGGGTGTTGAAACGGCGGGTGTTGAAACGGCGTCGGCGGGCGAGACGGACCGGTTCGACGCCTACGAGGCGCCCGAGGGCGCGACAATGCTCGAGGTCGTCGAGACGGTGTACTCCGCCGACGGTGACATGGAAATGGTGGGAGGCGTGGCCTGCCCCGTCGACCCGATGGAGCGACTCCAGTGCGAGTCCTGCCAGTAGCCATTGACAGCCCCTCAGACCTGAAAGACGACAAGGAGTAACACCATGGGCATCCTCGGAACCGGAATCCAAGACGGGCTTGTACTCAAGCCGGTCAAGTACCAGTGGGCCATGGATCTGTATGACCAGGCGGTCGCGAACACGTGGTTCCCCAACGAGATTCAGTTGGGTGAGGACCTCGCCGACTTCAAGAAGATGACCGACGAAGAAAAGCACGCGGTCACATACTTGATGTCGTACTTCAACCCGAACGAGCTGCTCGTCAACAAGGCCCTCGCCTTTGGCGTGTATCCGTACATCAATGCCCCCGAGACGCATCTGTATCTCGCGAAGCAGATGTGGGAAGAGGCCAACCACTGCATGTCGTTCGAATACGTCCTCGAGACCTTCCCGATCGATCGCGAGCAGGCCTACGCGTCGCACGTGACCGTGCCGTCGATGGCCGCGAAGGAAGAGTTCCAGGTCAAGTTCATCAAGCGGATGACGGAGGACACCCTCGACATCACGACAACCGAGGGCAAGAAGGACTTCATCCGCAACCTCATCGCGTACAACATCATCCTTGAGGGCATCTGGTTCTACTCGGGCTTCATGGTGGCGCTGTCGTTCCGCCAGCGGAACCTGTTGCGCAACTTCGGTTCGCTTATGGACTGGGTCATCAGGGACGAGTCGCTGCACCTGCAGTTCGGCATCAACCTGATCCTCACGGTGCTCGAGGAGAACCCGGACCTGCAGAACGAGGAGTTCGCGAACGAGATCCGCAACATGATCCTCGGCGCCGTGGAGATGGAGGAGGCGTACAACCGCGACCTGCTCCCCAAGGGCATCCTGGGCCTCAACGCCGACTACGTGAACCAGTACGTGAAGTACCTGGCGGATCGCAGGCTCGAGGAGCTCGGCTTCGAGTCCCACTACAACGTGTCAAACCCCGCCAAGTGGATGGCGACGGCCAACGACACACTGCAGCTCGTGAACTTCTTCGAGGCGACCAACACGTCGTACGAGGTGAACGCGAAGGGGACAAACGCTTAGCGTCACAGGGGGAGCAGGCGTGAAGTGCTCCCAGGAGCGCGGTCAGGCTTGATCCCTTTCGGAGAGGCTTCGCCTCTTCCCTTCTCCGGGCGTGGGAATGGCCGGTCTCGTCGATCGGTTAACCTCGATACAGCGGTGATACGCGGCTTCGTCCGCACCGGTCACTACTTTCCCCGTCTGCGGCATCGGCGCCAGATCTTTATGCGCGACGCCTTGATGCGCGACGGTCTTTCCTGGAGGTTTACCCGTGTCAGTCGACACAGCCCCGACGGCGCCCACGCCCGTGGCTTTGAACGCGACCCCCGCTCAACACGGCGCTTCCCTGACTCGCCCCCAGCGGCTCGGGTACATCTTGCTGCTGGGAGCCCTGGTTGCCCTGGGCCCATTCACGGTCGACATGTACCTCCCCGCCTTCCCCGCCGTGCAGATGGACCTGCGGACCACGGAGACTCTGATCCAGTTGACGCTCACCGCGACGATGGTGGGCTTCGGGCTCGGGCAGCTGGTGGCGGGCCCGCTGAGTGACTCGTTAGGGCGTCGGCGCCCCTTGCTCATCGCAACCGCGATTCACGTGCTGTCCTCCATCAGCATTCTGTTTGCCCACAACGTCACCGCCGTGATGATCGGTCGCGTTGGCCAGGGTCTGGGCGCGGCCGGATCCGCGGTCGTCGCCATGGCGATGGTGCGTGACATGTTCGGGGGTCAGGGCCTCGTGCGCATGCTCGCCAGAATGGCCCTCGTGAGCGGCACGGCTCCTGTTGTGGCGCCCCTCGTGGGTGCGGCCATCCTCAGTTTTGCTCCTTGGCGAGGCATCTTCATCGCGCTTACCATCTACGGGACGTTGATGACGCTCACGGCGGCGCTGTTCCTGCGCGAGACGCATGATCGAGAACGCCGCGGGCGGCTCAATGCGAGCGCCATGCGTCAGCGCTATCGGGTGGTCTTTCACGATCCCGTGTTTCTGGGTGTCGCCTTGGTGAGCGCCATGACGTTCACTGCGCTGTTCTCGTACCTCTCGGCGTCGTCGTTCATCCTGCAGGATCAGTACGGCTTCTCCACGCCGCACTTCGCGATGACCTTCGGCATGAACGCCGTGGGAATGATCGTCTTCACCCAGACGGGCGCGCGACTCATGCGCAGGTGGCCCCCGCGCGCCGTGATGACAATCGGGGTGAGCATCGTGTCCCTGGGTGCGCTCTCGCTGCTGATTCTCGGCGTGACGGGAGTCGGCATGCCGTGGCTCCTAGTAGCGCTGTTCTTCACGGTGGCGCCGCTTGGTTTCATCATGCCTACCGCGCAGATCCTCGCTCTCAACGATCACCCCAACGAGGCGGGAACCGCGGCCTCGGTCCTAGGCGCGCTAAACTTTGCGGTCGCGGGCGCCGTGTCGCCGCTTATCAGCGTCCTTGGGATTTCAGTGACATCCATGGCGACGGTAATGGTGGGGTCCATGGTCCTCGCGAATGCGAGCTTCTGGCTTGTGGTCCGCAGGCGCGCCTCCGCCGACGTATTGCGCTAACGGCGCCAGTCCTAAACCCCCTGGACCTCCATGCGAGCGTTAGCGTGTTCGCATGACCAAGCGCGTCGCGATTCTGCTGTTTCCCGGCTTCGATCTGATCGATGCGGGCGGGCCCTACGAGGTCTTCCTCACCGCCTCTCGATTGGCCGAGCGAGATGGGCTTCCGCCTCAGTACGAGGTGGTCTTGGTGAGCCCAGGAGGCGCCGACGCCGTGGCGTTTGGCGGCATGACGTTGACCCGTTTGCACGACCCCGCCGACGTCGGCCAGATCGACATCGCGATCGTGCCCGGCACCATCGATGTGGCTGCCGTCGTCGCCGATCCGGTGCTCGCGGCGACTGTGGAGGGCTTGATCGGATCCAGCGGTGTGACGGCGTCCGTGTGTACGGGGGCATTCCTGTTGGCGAAGGCGGGCGCATTGGAGGGCAAGAGCGCGACAACCCACTGGGAAGACGTCGATGACCTCGCGCGGACCGGCAAACTGGCCGACGTGCGCTCCGGGGTGCGTTGGGTTGACGAGGGCTCTGTGGTGACGTCAGGTGGGCTCACATCAGGGATTCACATGGCGCTTCATCTGGTGGCTCGGGACTACGGCGTCGACCACGCGGTGCGCACCGCAAAGCAACTCGACCAGCCGTGGGACCCGACCGGCGCTTCGTAGTTCTGGCGCCGACTACTACTCGTCGGGAGGAGTCACCGGGGACTCGTCCGCGATCGTGACGGTGATGGTGCTCAGCAGGAAGTTGTCGCCACTAGTGCTCACAGTCACGTTGTGGACGCCCTTGCTCACTTCGCGCGGCTTGAAGAGCTTGGCGTCTACTCCAAGCGTGTTCGCGTACTGTCCGCCGAATGCGGTGGAGTCGGCGGCATTGTTGCTCTCGCCTTCGGACGAGCGGGTGCCATCCCACCTCAGAGGCGTGAATTTGCTGCCATCGATGTCGAGACTGTCGCCCGTAAGTGCGCGGTCGCCCTCCCAGGCGGTCCAGCCGACGGTGACTTTCGCGTCGCTTGAAGTCGCGAACTGTACGTTTGCGGTATCGGATCCGGTGATCCACTGGGCGCCGTCGAAGATAGCGACCCGCGAGTTCGTGAGCGTCGGGTCTTCGTAGATGACCGTCAGGGCGAAGCCGCCGTAATACGTCTTGTCCGTGTCCTTCATCGTGGCCGGTAGCGCGATGTCCGCGAGTGACCAAGTGCCGCTGAAGGCGTCGGCGGCAAGCAGGCCGGTCACGTCAACACGTGAGCGGTAGTACTCGCGGCCGTCCTTGGAAATTGTCTTGACCGAGTCAGCCGTCACGGGGATGTAGTCGGACGCCCCTGGCACCTTGAGGCGGGCGCTGGCCATGTCGCCGGTCAGGGCGTCGGCGGGGTCCTTGTCGGTGCCGTCCGAGCGGTTGGCTGACCACTCGAGGAGCGCGTACTTGACGGTGGCGCCAGCGGGGATGTTGAGCGTGGTGGTCGCCGAGTTGCGGACACCACCGGCCTCGTTGAGCGGACGCATGACCTGGCCATTGTTGTTGTACTGGCTGTTTGTCGAGTTGCCCGAGAAGTCCATCGCGTTGAGGCAGTTCGTCGTGGTGACATCACAGCCCATGAGCGTCGCGCCCACGTGAATGGCGGCCATGTGCCCCTCGGCCGAGTAGGCGCCGTCGACGTCATCGTGATTCACTGCGATGCCCGTGCGAACGCTGTACGAAACCGTCTGGTCGCCAGAGACGACCGTGAACGACGTCTCCGCATCGGCCGCAAGCGCGCCATGAATAGGGGCGAGACCGAGGTCGAGGCTGGTGTCGGCGCCCATAGCGAGCGTCGGTAGCGTGCAGTCGGCGGTGGTGGCGTCCGTGCTGAGTGTGCACGTCCAGTCGCCCGACGAGAACTCGCCGTCGAGCGCAAAGCGCACGAAGTTGCTCAACTTCTGGCTACTCACTGCCATCGACGGTGAGGCCCCACCCGGGGGCGCTGAGAAGGTAAGCCCGGCGGGGAGCACGATCATCGCATCGAGGGTCGGCGCGTCGGCGCCGCCCACGTTGCTCACCTGCATGCCGACGGCTGGGCTCGATCGCGGGATCTCAAGGAAGTCCAAAGGCGCCTTCTCGAGGGCGAGGAGCGCGGTACCGGTCGTCGTACCGCCGTCAGTGCCGCCCGTGCCAGTGCCGGTGCCTGCGTCCGTGGTGCCACCGCCTGTGCCGCCGGTATCGCCGCCCGTGCCGCCGGTATCGCCGCCCGTGCCGCCCGTGCCAGTGCCGGTGCCTGCGTCAGTGCCGTCAGTGCCGTCAGTGCCGCTCGCGTCCGTGGTGCCACCGCCCGTGCCAGTGCCGGTGCCTGCGTCAGTGCCGCCAGTGCCGCTCGCGTCCGTGGTGCCACCGCCCGTGCCAGTGCCGGTGCCTGCGTCAGTGCCGCCAGTGCCGCCCGTGCCGCTCGCGTCCGTGGTGCCACCGCCCGTGCCAGTGCCGGTGCCGGTGCCGGTGCCTGCGTCAGTGCCGCCAGTGCCGCTCGCGTCCGTGGTGCCACCGCCTGTGCCGCCGGCATTAGTGCCAGTGCCGCCAGTGGCGCCACCGACGTCAGGTTGCGTTGTCGACGGTTGCTGTGCGGCGGGAGGTGCCGTCGTTTGGGGTGCGCTTGCGCCGGCCGAGGGGACGACACTGCTCGGCGTCGTCTGTGGCAGCGCCTCGCTGAGAGGATCAGCTGGACTTCCGCCGAACACTCCGAAGTAACTCGCACCCGCGAAGGCCAACGAGGCGACGCCTGCCACGGCGACGATCGGGATGACGAGGCTGCCGACACCGGCGAAGATGCCCGCCACTCCGCCACCCGCCGTGGCGCTTCCCGCGAGTCCCGCGATAGCGGCGGTTGTTGCCGCAGCAGCGCTCGCGCCGGGGCCGGTGGCTCCCGTGGTCAGCGCCGCGCCCAATGCTGCGGCGCCAGCAGCACCCACTCCGGCACCCACTCCGACGGTGGTCGCGGCCGTGCCCCCCGCTCCGGATCCGGCGGCACCGCCCGCAGTCGCGCCGCCAGCGGCCGCGCCGGCGCCAAGGGCTCCGCCGATGGGGAGGCCACCCTCGAGAGCGCCCATGCCAAGGACGCCAAGGATAAGGGGCGCGATAATGCTTCGCATCCCCTTGTTGACGTCTTCAAGTTCTGCGACGAGCGCGGCGCACTTTTCGCACACCTTCACGTGCTCGTCGACGCGGGTTGCCTCCCTGCGATTGAGGCCGCCGCGTACGAATGCACCCAACTGCGCGTTTGCCTCGAGGCAGTTCACGTCGATTGCGGTTGACAGGTGCTGCTGCAAGTAGGCCTGGCGCAGTGCCTCACGCGCACGGTAGGACAGCGCTGCGACTCCGTTGGCAGACAGGCCCAGCAAGGGCGCTATCTCCTTGGGGCTCTTGTTCTCGACCTCGGTGTACCACAGGACGGCCTGCCACCGTTCGGGGAGTGACTTGAAGGCGTCGGCAACGAGTGCGTGTTCGAAGCCCTCCATGGCAGGTTCGTCGGACGAGGGCTCGTATCCGAGGGAGGACTCGTAGAGGGACATGTCATCGCGCGGCTTGGTGCGGATCCCCTTGTTGATGAGGTCCATGCCCGTGCGGCGGACGATGGTAAACAGGTACGCACGGAACGCGAGGTCGGGACCATCGCCCTGCTGGAGCGCGCGCAGCACGCGCGAGAAGGACTCGGAGACCACGTCGTCGATGTCGGTCGGAGTATTGGTGTACTGGGTGGCAACCTTGCGTGCGGCATCGGCGTGACGTTCGTAGAGCACACCAAACGCCGCCGTGTCGCCCGCGCGTACGCCAGCGATCAACTCGGGATCGCTGGACAACTCTGTCCACAGCGCGATCGTCTCGTGATCCATCTGCCCTCAAGTCCGCCCAGACATGGGCATGTTTCACGACAATTTTCGCCTTTTATGGGGGCATTCCACAAGGGCGCGCACGAGTGGCGTATGTCACATCGGCCCCTTGGAGGGGGCAAAAGTCCCGGGACTTTTCGCGCCCGCGTCATAAACCCGGCACTGGCGCCTCTCATCTAGCATGACTGGCAACGAACACCTCACGGGCACGGTGGGAGCGTCGGGTTTGCTGCAGCAGTGGCAGGCCAAGAGCATCCACTCGGTGTGGTTGCGTCCGGGCGACTGGTACACCCCGGCCACCGAGGCATTGGCCGAGGCTCTTGAGGCCCGACTCGACACCGCCGCCGCGGCCTTCCGCCTTGGCCAGGCCAGGTCCGAGGCAGGGGTCGGCATCACGGAGGCGATCGACGACATGGCCGTGCTGTTCCGCGCCGCCGGTTACGAATCTGCCCCGATTCGATCCATCAGGGCGCTGTGTGAGGGTTGGACCCAGGGATCCACCACTCCTCCGTCGGCTCCGTTCATGGCCGACGCCGAATCGGGTCTCGGTACGGCGGAGTACCTGACGCAGCGTCTGTCCGAGGTTTACGGGGCCGCGCACCGAAGTGGCGTCTCGGTCGCGAATACGCATGCGCTCGTGATGATTGACGTGTCCGTCGCGGATACGGACCCTTGGCAGCGGCTGGCGCGTAACGCGGCGGTGGGTCAGGCGCTCACGAGCGCTTACGGCGAGGGTCACCCCGTGGCACGTCTGTGTGACGGGCTCTACGCGGTACTGGTCGAACGCGGCCCGATGCTCGGCGAGGGAATCGCTGCGCTGCGTGACCACCTATCGGATAGTGCGATCTCCATGAGCGTTGGCAATCTCATGCGTCGGCCCCCCCGCGTGTGGATCGAGTCGCTCCCCGATACGCACCGTTATGCGCACGAGCTGATCGAGTCGCTGCAGCGCTGACTCCACAAATTTGCGGCGCGTGACGAGCTGAGGGCGTCACGCGCCGCCTTCTTTTCCCTAAGCCTTCCGGTTGTAGGCCCGAATCGCGAGTGGCGCGAATATCGACGTCCATGTGAGCTCGCCATGGCTGTGGATACTGCCGATCGTCGCATTCTTCATCGCCTCGCGTTCCTGACGCACGCTCACGATGCGCAACGCGGCTACCGTTTCCGTGTGACCCGCTACCGCATTCACGTGAAGCCTGGCTCCAAGAAGGGGCCGCTTGTCGAGGACGGCGCGGACGGCCTCCTGACGGTGTTCGTCAGGGAGCGCGCCGTCGACGGCGCGGCCAACGAGGGCGTGATCGCCGTGCTCGCCGCTCACCTCGGGGTGCGCAAGGGCGACGTGCGCATCGTCAACGGGCATGGGTCGCGAATGAAGACCGTCGAGGTCGACGACTAGTTCAGGGGCGACGAGCCCCCGCGTTATTGCGAGCGGCCGCGCCACACGACCATCGAGCGGCCCTCGTCGCGACGGCCCCTTTGGCCCCGCTCGACGATGACGGCCTGCTTACGGTCTTCGTGAGGGAACGGGCCGTTGACGGCGCGGCTAATGAGGGCGTGGCGGCGCTGCTCGCGGCGCACTTCGGTGTGCGCAAGGGCGACGTGCGCATCATGAATGGGTATGGCTCCAGGATCAAGACGATCGAGGTTGATGACTAGAGCCGCCCATGTTTGTCGCTAGAGATGCGCTTGCCCGGTGGCGCCGGGTGAGAGTCTCACACGCCACCCGTAGTGGACGATAGGAAAGACGTGACCATGCGATTCGATGGACTCAGCGGCAGACAACCACGGGTGTGGGTCCGCGGCGCGCCGAAGGTGGTGCAAGTCGTCCTCGCCTTGCTCGCGGTCGGGTGGGCCATTCTGCTGGCGGGGGGTCACGGCGACCATCCCGACCGCGAAGTTGCCCTCTACCTCGTGCTCATGGTCGGTTCCTCGAGCGTCACAATCGCCCGCGGCCTGGTGATGAGTGCCGACCGGCCGGTGTGGTTGGCACTCGGGGCCGCGATGCTTGTGTCCGCCGCTGGGGACGCCGTGTACGTGCTCTTCGTGTCAGGACGAGTCCCGGTGCCTTTCCCCTCGATCGCCGACCTCCTCTATCTCGCGTATTACCCCCTCGGCATCGTCGCTGTGGTCGTGTTTGTGCGGCGCAGGGTCCGCGACGTGCCCACGGTCGTCTGGCTTGACGGCGCAGTGCTTACGCTCGCCATCGGTGGTCTGATCGGAGCGGTCTTCCTGGCTCCCCTGGCGGGAACGCTGACCGGCGGCGCGGCGGCCGTCGCCGTCGGTGCCGCATACCCGATCGGCGACACCGCGATATTGCTGCTCGCGGGGCTGGGCGTCGCGCTCGTGGGGGTGCGTCGCACGCATGCATTGCTGTGGATCGCAGGGGCCATGACGGTCTCGGCCCTCGCGGACCTCACGTATTGGAATCTCGTAGCCAGCGACGCCTACACCGAGGGCGCCTGGGTGGATGCTCTCTGGCCACTTAGCAGCATCATGCTCGCCATAGGCGCCTGGCTTCCTGGCACGCTCCGCGCCCAGACCGCTTCGGGCTCCAGGGGCCTGCTGATCGTGCCGGGAGCGAGCCTGCTCGCGGCCACGGCGACCCTTGCGTGGGGCACGGTGAGGGACATTCCCCTCTTCATCGTGGTGATCGCCGTCGCCGCACTCCTTGGCGTCTTGAATCGGCTCAACGCGACGGTACGTCACACGCTGCTCATGATGGACGCCCGTCGCGATGCCACGACGGACGAACTCACCGGCCTGCCCAACCGCCGCGGATTCACGACGGAGGCGGCCTCGCTCCTCGCCGATGGAGGTGTGGCGGACACGGGCGCAGCTCTTCTCCTCGCGGATCTTGATGGTTTCAAGGAGGTCAACGACAGCCTGGGGCACCACGCGGGCGATGCTGTGCTGCGCGCGGTGACCGGCCGCCTGTTAGCGGAGACCGGGACTGCCGGAAGTGTGCTGGGCCGTCTCGGCGGGGACGAGTTCGCCATATTGCTTCCGGGGACGCAAGCGGAGTCAGGGAGTGAACTCGCCGCTCGTCTGTGCCGCGCCCTCGCGGTTCCATTTGACGTCGAGGGCACGTCGGTCTCGTTGACTGCCAGCATCGGCATCGCCTCGGCACCGGGCGATGGCATGGATTTGTCGGGGCTCCTTCGGAGGGCGGACATTGCGATGTACAGGGCAAAGGCGGGGCACCTCACCGTCGCCGTCTTTGACCCGCGCGTTGACCTGTCCGGTGAGGATCGGCTGCAGCGGATGGCGGAGCTCCGTCGCGCCATTCACGACGGCGAACTCGTGTTGCACTTCCAGCCGAAGATTGCGTTGGGCACCGGTCGAGTGGAGGGTGTCGAGGCGCTCGTGCGTTGGGATCGTCCAGGAAGTGAACTCGTCTTCCCCGACGCGTTCCTCCCGCTTGCCCGAAGGGCAGGGCTACTGCCCGCAGTCACCAAGAGCGTCTTGCAGCAGGCATTGGCCCAGTCAGCCCTGTGGCGGGCGGCAGGGATCGTGCTGCCTATCGCCGTGAACCTTCCCGCTCCCGACCTCATCGACGAGACACTGCCGGCGCGCGTGTCGGTCTTGCTCGCTGCGCAACGGCTGCCCGGCTCGGCGCTCGAGGTGGAGATCACGGAGGAGGCGCTCTTGCGAGACCCCGCTCGCGCCAAGTCCGTGCTCGGCAACTTGCGGGCCCTTGGGGTCCGGATCGCCATCGACGACTACGGGACGGGATACTCCTCGCTCGTCTACTTGCGCGAGCTCGTCGTGGACGAGGTGAAGATCGACCGAACGTTCATCGTGCCGATGTTGCTAGACGACCGATCGTCCTCCATCGTCCGGTCGACAATCGACCTGGCCCACGCCCTCGGGTTGCGAGTGGTCGCAGAGGGGATCGAGGAGGCCGAGGTTGCCGAGATGTTGGCACGGTTCGGCTGTGACACGGCCCAGGGCTATCACTGGACACGCCCCTTGCCAGCGGCGCAGTTTGAGAGTTGGTTGCGAGAGTACGAGGGTGCGGACGCAAGCGCGATCCGCGCCGCAGGGCGCGGCAGCCAGGAGGTCACCCCTGTCTCGCATATCTCCCGTACGTCTCGGGACTCACCGCGACCGTAGAAGACGGAGGCCAGGACTGCGGTCCCGTTATTGCGAACGACCCCGCCACACGACCATCGAGCGGCCCTCGTCGCGACGGCCCCTCTGGCCGCGCTCGACGATGACGCCCTTGCCGGCGGTGGGGCCGGATGTGAAAATCCGGGAGCCGACATCGGCCCGCGGGCGCAGCCTTTCTACCTCGCGCTCGAGCCAATCGACGCGCTTGCTCAGATCCAAGATGCGGGCGATGCCCGCGAGGTTGATTCCCTCTTCTTGGCTCAGACGCTGGATCTCGAGCAAGGTCACGACGTCGCGAAGCGAGTAGCGTCGGCCTCCACCGGGCCGGCGTCGCGGCACCACGAGGCCGAGCCTGTCGTACTGGCGCAGCGTCTGCGCGTGCATTCCGGAAAGCTCCGCGGGGTGAACTCAATCGGTCAAAGCAACACCATCGATGATCATCTCGGTGGTGTGGTGTGGCGAAGATCGGTGGGTCGGGGCTTCCGTCGGATGAACGGCAGCAGGTATGGGAGTTGTGGAAGGCGTGTGCGTCGATCAGCGAGATCTCCCGAACGGTGGGTTCACCGCCAGGGTCGATCTTCTCGATTCTGTTGCCGTATGGCCGGTTCTATCAGTCGCCGCAACGTCGACGTCCGGGGGCACTGACGCTGTCAGAGCGGGAAGAGATCTCGCGGGGGCTGACGGCGGGTGAGCCGTATCGGTCGATCGGTCGATCGGTCGACGCCTCGGCAGATCGGCCTCGACGATCAGTCGCGAGGTCGCGAAGAATAAGGGTATTCGGCGGTATCGCGCTGTTGATGCGGATGATCGTGTGTGGCGGCAGGCTTGGTGTCCGAAGAAGTGCAAGCTCGCAAGGAATCCGGTGCTGCGCTGTTATGTCGCGGCGAGGCTTTGGGAAGACTGGTCTCCAGAGCAGATCGCCGGTGCGCTGAGGAAGAAGCACCCGGCAGGAAGCAGAATGCGGTTGTCGCACGTGACGATCTACAAGACACTATTTGTCCAATCCCGTAGCATGCTGGCCAAGGAACTACAGCAGCATCTACGCTCCGGTCGGCCTATCCGCCGCAGCGTCCACGACACCGTCACCGGTCAATGGCGGTCCGAAATCAAGGATGCCGTCTCGATCTGTGAGCGTCCTGGCGAGGTCGCCGATCGAGCGGTCCCTGGGCATTGGGAGGGCGACCGACTGCTCGGTCGAGGAGGTGGTGATTGTCCGGTCGGTGCCAGCGATCGGCGTCTGCTCACGTCCAATGTCGAACATCGCCGAATCGAATAGACGGGGGTCGCCGGGCGCGGCAACCCGATTGGTAGCGCGAGTGCTTCTGCCGAGATCCAGCAGGTGTGTCTTGCCGCCCCTGCATCGCGCCACAGGTTACAGATTTTTCAGCTCCCCGGCTGCTGGTCGAAAGCGGCGCTATGACATTCCGGAAGCATCCTGTGACGCGTGAGTGAGTTGCCGTCACCCCTCGACGTTGACGACATCGGGTCCGGGCGGGCGGTCGTCCTTCAGCGCGGGTGCCCGTCGATGAGCGGCCTGGGGTAGAAGTCGGTGCCGCGGTCCGATTGGAATCCGAGTTTCGAAAGTTGCGACCGCCACGAAGCGGAGTCGAGGTCGCGCAGCGGCACCGCCGCGGGGCGACCAACTGTGCTGCTCAGCTCGACGACTCGCCGCTCCGCCGAGGCTGCAAGCACGGCCTCCATGATCTCGAGCACGTGGAAGGCAAGCTCGCCCGACGCCCGGTGGGGGGTTCCCTGCGAGATCGCGGCGGCCATGTCGGCAAGACCCACGCCACGTCCCGCGTCGCGATAACCGGCCGACGCGACCACCGTCCGCCATTCCGGATCGTCGACCGTCCATGCGCTGACCGAGTCCGAGAACTGATTCGGATCCGGCATGAGCAGGGTGCCTGAGGTGCCGTACACCTCGAACAGGGGCGTCTTCGTCGCCCAGATCTCGAAGCTCACCACGACCGTCGAGGTCGCCCCGTTCGCGTGCTCGAGTAGCGCCGTGACGTGCGTGTCGACGTCCACCGGCACGGGGGAGCCTGCTTGAGGTCCTTGCTCGACACGGCGCAGGCGGCTCGACCGTCCGGCGAATCCCGCGACACGCACCACCGGGCCAAACAGGGTGACCAAGCTCGTCAAGTAGTAGGGCCCCATGTCGAAGAGTGGGCCGCCTCCCGGCTGGTAGTAGAAGGCAGGCGATGGATGCCAGCGCTCGTGACCGGCCGATGACCAGTGCACCGACGCCCCGACCGGATCGCCGATGAGTCCGTCATCGAGCGCACGCCGCGCGGTCTGGACACCGGTTCCGAGCACCGTGTCGGGGGCACTGCCGACGCGGAGACCGTCGGCTCGTGGCGCGACGAGCTCGAGCGCGCTCGCAGTCGTCAACCCGAACGGCTTCTCGGAGTAGACATGCTTGCCCGCGGCGAGCGCGCGCAGCGCGACGTCGACGTGGGCGGCAGGGATCGTGAGGTTGAGCACGGCGTCGATGTCAGGGGACGCGAGCAGTTCTTCGACGTCGAGCGCGCGCACCCCGTGCGCCGCAGCCGTGCTGGCGGCACGGCTGCGGTCCAGGTCGGCGACGGCGACCAGTTCCAGACTGTCAAAATGAGGCAGGTGTTCCAGGTACTGGCCGCTGATGTTTCCGACCCCAATCATCCCGACTCTCAACGGGCTGCCCATAGCAAACCTCTCTCGATGATGGTGCGGACGTTCGGGTTCTGGACGACATCGAGCTTGTGACCGGGCGCCGACACGAACACGCGGCCGTGCCCCCACTCGCGCACCCAGATTGCCGGAGCGGTGACCGGCCGGTGCCAGGCATCCCACGGTCGGACTTCCTGTGTGGTGGTGGCCAGCACGTCGTTGTACTCGTCGCTCAACACCCAGTACTGCTCGGTCACGAGGTCGAAGTCGCCGATGCCCTGCGTGATCGGATGCGTGGCGCCGAGTTCGGTGATGTGCACGGTGTACGGAATGTAGTTGTCCGACTGCTCGCCGATGCGGTCGGCCGGATCCTTGCCCGCGTGGTGGGCGAACTGGCCACCAACCATGTGCAAGTAGTCGGCGTTGTTGCGGTACGCATCGGCGATGCCGCCGTGCCACCCCGCGAAGCCAGCTCCACGCAGTACCGCGCGCTGCAGTCCGGCGAACTCCTCCGGCTCGATCGTCGACATCGTGTTGACTTGCAACACCAGGTCGACGGTGTCCATGAATGCGTCCTCTGCGTAGATCGACGGCGAGCCCTCGACCCGCACGGTGAAACCGTTGGCGTCCAGGAACGGCACAAAGAAGTCGGTGGTCTGCTCGGGTTGGTGACCGTCCCATCCACCTCGCACGACGAGAGCGACCCGGGTCATGTCCGCGCCCCTCCGCCCTCTGGACAACGAGGAGCCTCAACAGTGGCCAATATGCTGCCGCCCGGACGCATCCCGAAGCGAGCCCCGCCTCGCCGTGGATCAAAGGCATTCACGCTCCGGCTTCCGTTCCCGTTCTGGTCACCGTGATGACGGTCCACGAAACTGGTGGGAGGTCAACGGTGACGGTGGATCCATTCCATCGTACCGAGGAGTTTTCGCGGAGCTTCACCCGGTCGGGCGCCTCCAGAGTGTTGGCCGCCAAGCGGTCGTCGTCCCAAATCCCAGAGGCCATCACGTTGCCGTTCAGTTCGAACGCTGAAAGGTCAATAGTCAACCGGGACGCGTCTTCCAGATGGCGGTTCACCACGAATACCGCCACGCGCTCGCCGTCGTACGACGCCGCGGCATCCACGGAGGCGACGTCACCGAACGCAGACGTCGGCAAGGTAGATGCCTCGATCTCAACTCGCATCGCGTGCCCGTGCGCGACCGCTGCGGTCTGGGCGAAAGGGTGAAAGGTGGTCTGGCGCCATGCCGGTCCACCGGGCTCTGTCATGATCGGCGCGATCACGTTGACCAGTTGGGCGAGGCTTGCTGAGGTCACGCGGTCGGCATGGTTCAGAAGCGATATCAGCAACCCGCCCACCACGACCGCGTCGGTCACGTTGTAGCGGTCTTCAAGAAGGCGCGCGGCGACGGGCCAGTCGCCGATCTCGACGCGGCGGACGTCGTTGTACTGGTCCTGGTACCAGACGTTCCACTCGTCGAACGAGATGTTCACGGTCTTGGACGAGTGCTTGTCCGTCTTGACCTCGTCGAGGATGCTGATGACGTCCTCGATGTACCGGTCCATGTCGACGCCCGAGGCGAGGAAGCTCGCGGCATCGCCATCCTTCTCGGCGTAGTAGGCGTGGCAAGAGACGTAGTCGACAACGTCGTAAGACTCTTCGAGCACGCCGCGTTCCCAAGCCCCGAAGGTTGGCATGGCGCGCCCGCTCGAACCACTCGCCACGAGTTGGATGGCTGGGTCGAGCTGACGCATGGCGCGAGCGGTCGCGGCGGCGAGAGTACCGTAGTCTGTCGCGTTCTTGTGGCCGAGCTGCCATGGCCCGTCCATCTCGTTGCCGAGACACCACATGCGCACGTCGAACGGCTTGCCGCGACCGTTCTTGCTGCGGCGATCGGACAGTTCGGTGCCACCGGGGATGTTGGCGTATTCGAGCAGGTCGAGCGCCTCCTGGACGCCGCGCGTCCCAAGGTTGACCGCGAGCATCAGGTCCGCGCCCACCTGCTCCAGCCAGGCGGAGAACTCGTGTAGCCCGACCGTGTTGGGCTCGGTCGAGTGCCACGCAAGGTCGAGCCGGCGAGGCCGCGACTCCACCGGGCCAACGGTGTCCTCCCATCGGAGCCCCGACACGAAGTTCCCACCGGGGTAACGCACGCAGGTGACGCCTAGCTCCTTGACCAGGTCGATGACGTCCCGGCGGAAGCCGTCAGCACCGGCCGTTGGGTGAGCGGGTTCGTAGATCCCGTCGTAGATGTGACGACCGAGGTGCTCGACGAAGCCGCCAAACAGGCGTCGATCAATCGGGCCCAGTTGGAGGGAGGGGTGGACGGTCAGGCGGGCGTCGAGCATGAGGAGTTCTCCAAGGCGTGGCGGGTGGCGGTTGCGTGGGAAACGCATCGAGCGTCGGCGAAGGCATAGGCGGGAGGGACGAGCTCGTCGCGCCACGGCGTCACAGTTGGCGAGAACGGAGCCGGTTCGCACGAACTGCCGGCCGAGCGCTCCGCGCCGGTCGGGACCGTGAGCTCTGACGGCACAAAGCTGATAGGCAGCCGCAGCTCGATCGGCGCGGCCGTCCCGGTCACATTGCGCGACACCTCCCAACCGGTGACCGTGTTCCAGCCCGGGTCATCGCGGTCGTGGAAGTCGAAACTACGATTGCGCGCGACCCCCGCATACAAGCCGCGATCGGCGGAGGAGTTGAAAGCCTCGAACAAGACGCCCCAGAGAACAGGGCTGATCGCACTTCCGGGGTCGAGGTGGCCAATGGCCATGCGAGTCACAGTGCCCCGATGAGCTCGGAGAAGGCGCCGTTACGCGCAAACACCGGAATCGACTCCAGTGGGGCATCGACGAGCAGCGACTGCCCGCCGGCGTGCTGCGCACCGGTGCGCAGCTCGGTCCAGGTCGCGCCCACCGGCAGGTAAACCTCGCGGCTCCGCGCTGCGAGCTCCGTCACGGGCGCGACCAGCAGATCGGGTCCGTACAGGTACTCGTCGCGAGCCGTCCAGGCGGCGGGGTCGTCGGGGAACTCATGGAAGAGTCCGCGGATCACAGGCTGACCCGATTCGTGCGCCTCCCGCATGAGCCGCCGCGTATACGGGCGCAGCGTCTCACGCAAGTGCAAGAGCCTCTCGATGATGGGGGATGCCATTTCACCGAAGGTCCACACCTCGTTGGGGCCACCGGTCCCGATCCGCTCGGACCCGTCCGCCGCGTGCACAACGGTCCACGGCTTGCGATCGCCGTGCACTCTCATCACGGGCGAGAACGCGCCGAACTGGAACCAGCGCACCAGCAGTTCGATGAAGTCGGGATTGGCAGGGTCGCCGTTGTGGAAGCCACCGATATCGGTCGTAAACCACGGGATGCCGGCGGCGCCGATGTGAATGCCCGCCGAGATCTGGCTTCGCAAGTCCTCGAAAGTTGTGTGGATGTCGCCAGACCAGACCAGCGCCCCGTAGCGCTGGCTTCCCGCCCAAGCGGTCCGCACAAGGTTCACGACGTCGCGTTGCCCCTCATTCGTCATTCCGTCGTGGAACGCCCGAGAATAGAGTTGCGGGTAGAGGTTGCCAATCTGGGCGTTCGAACCCAAGTAGTAGCGGTAGTTGTCGAAGTCGTAGACGCCGTACTCCGGCTCCGCCTCGTCCAACCAGAAGAGGCGGATGCCCTTGTCGTAGTAGTTCTTGCGGCAAAGTTCCCACAGGGTGTCCCTTGCGCCGGGGTGCGTGACGTCGAGGTACCTGCTCGGGCCGCCGAACGACATCTGAATGTCGGTGCCGCGTTCCGTGGTGACGAGGTGATTGGCGCGGCGCAACTGGTCGAAGTTCTCGGACTCGATCGAGATTTGCGGCCAGACCGACACCATGAGTTCCACACCGAGTTCGCGCAGTTCGGCGACCATGGCGCTCGGATCGGGCCAGAACTCCTCTTCGAACCGGAAGTCGCCCATCTTGGGCCAGTGGAAGAAGTCGATGACGATCACGTCGAGCGGCAATCCGCGCTTGCGGTGCTCGCGGGCCACGTCGAGTAGCTGCTCCTGGTTCCAGTAGCGCAGCTTGCATTGCCAGAATCCGAGTCCGTACTCCGGCATCATCGGCACGTGGCCCGTCGCCTCGGCGTAGACCCGCGCGATCTCGCGAGGCGAGCCCGCCGCCGTCACCCAGTAGTCCAACTGGTCCGTCGACTCGGCAAACCATTCGGTGCGGTTGCGCCCGAAGCTCACTTTGCCGATCGCGGGGTTATGCCAGAGAAGCCCATACCCGGCGCTTGACACCACGAAGGGCACTGACGACTGCGAGTTCCGATGCGCGAGCTCGATGACGTTGCCTTTGAGGTCTGAGCTGGCCTCTTGATAGACCCCCATGCCCACGAGGTGCTCCGTGGGATCGGACTCAAACGCCGCCGTCGTACGAAATGACGAGGTGCCGATCACGGGCCGAAATTCCCGGGCCTTGCGCTTGAGCGAGCCGCCAGACGACAACTCACGTAGCAGCAGGGTGCCGTCCTCATCAAAGAAGGCGATCTCGCACGTCGAAACGGGGTAGCTTAACTGGACGTCCTCGAACTCGCGCTGGGTGACGACGACGCGGATGCGTCCGTTGCGAAGGGTGGCGACGTCGCCATCCACCTCGACGACAGGCGAACTGTCAGCGGGGTCGAGGAGGGCGTGCCGCGTGTCGCGGACATCACCGCCGGCCGAGGCCCGCACCCGCGCGCTGTGCTCACCCCAGGCATCGACCTGGACGACTTCTCCATCTGCAGTCCAGCGGATGGAGGTGGGAGTGGTGGTAAACATGGATGTCCTTTGGAGTGGTTAGCGGAGCACGATCGGGAAGTAGACGGAATAGGACTCGTCGATCACCTGGTTCAGGGGGATTAGGGAGACCGTTTTCGGTTGGCCGACGGCACGGAAGCCGCCGAGCCAGCGACTCCACTCGCGTTCGTTCTCCGGAACCAGGAGGTCTTCGGCCGCGTTGGGATCGCCGATGAGCGCAATCTCCGCATCGACGAGCCCCGCCAGCACGACCGGACCGTCCAGGAAAGAGACCGTGTGGGGTTCATCCGGGATGTGGTGCACCCGGATGCACTTGGGGATCTCGAGGGTGACGATGTCGTCGCCCCAGGATCGGTCCAGCGTCATGAATCCGTCCTCCAGAGCGACGCTGGTGACCTCACCGTTCACCGAGATGACCGGCAGTCCGTCTGACCATTCCGGCACCCGCAGCCGCAGCGCGAACCGCGTCGCTACAGGTGCTGCGATCCTCACGTTGATCATCCAACTGTTCGGCCGGGACCACGTCGTCGACACCGACACGTTGTCGTCGGGCCCTCCGGAGCCGGCGTCCTCCGACGAGTTCAATGTGATGACGACGGGTTGTCCGCCCACCACGACGGAAGCGCTCGCGGAGATGTACTGCGCGACGGTGATCTCACTTTCGCGCGCGTAGAAGATGTCACTGGAACGCGAGGAGTGCGCCTGCACCAGACTTCCGTGGCAGCACCAGAAGTCGACGGTGCGACGCCCCCAGCTCTTGCGCGATCCGCCGGCGAGCGGGAGGAAGTAGGAGATCATCCCGGTCTTCGGATGCTGCTGGGCGAGGATGCCATTGAGGTTGTTGAGCTCGATGTAGTCGAGGTAACTCGACTCTCCTGTCCATCTGAAGAGGAACGATGCGAGCCGGATCATGTTGTATACGGTGCAGTGCTCTTGGGTCCGCGGGCCGCGGCGGGCGGCGTAGGCGAGCGGAGGATTCCAGACCTCGCCCGTCGTCTGCCCCCCGGTGCTGAAGGAACCGCGCTCCTCGACGGCGGACCGCCAGTACGCCACGACGATGTCTCGCCATCGCGGATCGCCGGTGACCTCGTAGGCGCGCGCCGCGCCGAGGACCTCGGGGACGGTGGTGTTGGCATGGCGATTGGTGAGAACGTCCTTCCCGTCCAGTAGGGGGTCGAACAGGTGATCGTGGCGATAGAGCCGAAGCAGCTCGAAGTACATGGAGTCTCCCGTGAGATCCAGCAGTTCAGCCCAGACCTCCAGCATCCCCCCGGTTTCCACATCGAGAATGTCGTCGAACTCTTCCCGCGAGAATCCGGTGGCCCACCGGTGGAGCCACCGTGATGCGGCGGTGGCCATCTCCAGGGCGAGCGGGGAACCCAAGAAGCGGTGCGCGTCCACGAGCCCCATCAGGGTCTTGTGCATCACATACTGCGGTGACCAGATTTGATCATGAGCGGCGAGTCGCTCCAGGTAGCGAACGGGAATGCTGAATACCCACTCGCCACCGTTGGCGATCTGGCAGGCGTGGAGTCCCTCAAGGATATGCTCGACCTTGCCGGCCAATTCGTGGTCGCCCTCCGCCCCGAACCGGCTCGCCGCCGACAGCCAGTGTCCGAGGAAGTGGCCGCGCATCTGCGTGCCGGGCGTCTCCCAGCCCCAGTGCCACTCATCGCCCATCCCTGGGTCGCCACCGATCGGAGTCCGCAGGGGCGGCATGCTGCCGAGACCGGCTTCGATCCGATAGTTCTGCAACAGCGCCGTGTTGTCGAGGCTGAAGAGGTACTCGCGCACCAAATTGCGGCCGGTGTGGAAGCGCCCATGGGTCAGCACGACGGCTGAGGGGTCGAGTTCAGTGCGGCGCTGGTCGCTCATGTGAGTCACTTGATCGCTCCGCCGAGTGCGCCAGCGGCCACGTAGCGTTGCGCGACAACGAGTAACACCACCGCTGGCAGGGCAGAGAGCACCGAAGTCGCAAGGACGGGCGCCCAGTCCTGGATGGTCGAGCTGAGGTAGTCGTAAATACTGAGTGTCACGGGACGAATCTTTCCGGAGGTAGTGAGGGTGAGCGCGAAGACGAAATCCGACCACGCGAAGAGAAAGCTGAACAGAGCGGATGTAATGATCGAGTTTCGGCTGATCGGGATGACGATCGAGACGAGCGTCCGGATCGGTCCGGCGCCGTCTACACGCGCGGCGTCGAGCAGTCCGTCCGGAATGGAGAGCATGAAAGCGCGCATGACGAGGATCGAGAAGGGGATCGCGGCGGATGCGTCCGCGAGAATCAGGCCCGGCAGGCTGTTGAGCAGCCCGACGTCCACATAGGTCTTGTAGAGCGCGTTCGCGATCACGATGCTCGGAACCATCTGGGAAACGAGGAGAATAGTCAGGACGATGGTGACCGCCCGACCGGGAAACTTCGCCAGGCTGAATGCGGCCGGAATGGCCACTACTAGTGTGACGATCACGCATCCGAACGCGATCGCAAGACTCGTCAGGAGGCTCGACCCTTGCTCACCAATGACCTGCGCGTAGACGCTGAAGTCAGGGTGGACGGGGAATAACGCGTTGTTCCCGCTCCCGGTCCCGGGCTGGAGGCTCTGGTTGACCATCCAATACAACGGAAACAGCATGGCGGCCACCACGATGACGCCGAAGGCCGTCGAGAGGAGGCGCCCGGAGAGGCGGTTGCCGCTCATGCTGCATCCGCCTGACGCCGCGTGCGGAACAGGTAAAGCGCGGCAAAAAGCATCGAGAAGACGATCAGGATGTTGCTCACGGCGGCCCCTTGACCGAAGAGGAACTGGCCGAAGGACAGTTGGTACGAGTTGGTTGCCAGTGTCTGCGTGGAGTTCGCTGGCCCTCCTCCGGTCAGACCGATGATGATGTCGAACACCTTGAGGGTGTAGATAACGCCCAGCACGAGGACGATGGTCACCACGGGCCGCAGGAGTGGCCAGGTGATGTAGCGGAACGCCCTGACTCCCGTTGCGCCGTCAAGCGCGGCCGCCTCGTAGAGTTCGCTCGGGACCTCCTTGATGCCGCCGTAGAGGATCGTCACGTTAAACGGAATGCCCAACCAGACGTTGACGATTACTACTGCGAGGAGGGCAAGGCTTGGGCTCGTGAGCCAGGGGATGGGGGTGGAGATCATGTGCAGTTGGAGCAGCACGTAATTGATCACGCCACTCTCCGGATCCAGCATCCAGCGCCAGATCGAGCTCGATGAGATGAGCGGGATGAGCCACGGCAGAAGCAGGAGCGCGCGGAGGACGGAGTTGAGCGGGAATCTACGGCTGAAGAAGATCGCGAGCAGCAGCCCAATCACAAACTGGCCGACAATGGAACCGGCGGTAAACAGCAATGTGTTCAGGACGGTGGTGCCAAAGATGGGCGACCCGAAAACGTCGCGGTAGTTCTGGAGTCCAACCCAAGGGGCCTCCCCGGTGAAGAACGTCGTCGCGCTGTAGTCCTGGAAACTCATGATGACGTTCTGAATTGCCGGGTACGCAAAGTACGCCAGCACATACACCACCGCTGGTGCGAGGAAGGCGGTGAACGCCAGCCGGTTACCGGCGCTAGGGCCGCGCCACCACGCGAGTCGGGTTCGCCGAGGGTGCTGCATCGTTTGAGTCATGTCGCGTCTCGTTTCTGCCGGATGTGCGACCCGGCCCGGCGCTAGTCCGGACCGGGTCGCACCGTCCCGCTACTGCTTCAGTGCCTGCGCGAGCGCGTCGGATGCCGAGGCCTTGCCAGTGAACGCAAGTCCCTCCGCCGTGTAAATCGCCTTTGCGGCCGCAGGCCACTCGACGCCAAGCTTCGCGGTTCGAGCACGAGCGGTCGCGACAAGCCCCACGAAGGGCTCGACATTAGCGTCCTCAGAACCAACCGTCTGCGCGGCGGTGGTGATGGAAGGGATGTTGCCGGTCAACTTCGAGATCGTCAACTCATTTTCCGAGGTGTTGATGCATGCGACGAGTTTGCCAGCCGCGTTCATCTTGGCCGAGTCGCCGGTATTCGGGACGGTGTAGGCCTCGCCGCCAAGTGGCGACTGGACGGTCTGGCCCGCCACTCGGGTCGGCACTGATGCGGTGCCCCAGTTGAGTTTGCTCGCCTCAAAACCAGCGATGTTCCAAGGGCCGTTTATCATCATGGCCACCTTGCCGTTGGCGAACTGCGTTGCAACATCGCCCTGCTGCCAGTTGACGACGCTAACTGGCATGGATTTGTCGCCGAGCAGGTCTACTAAGAACTGCAAGGCTTGGACGGTCGCCGCCCCGGTGAGATCCGTCTCATCGCCACCGTTGGACCACATGAAGGGCAGGAAAGACCACGCGTCACCTTCGTCCGGGTACGCGCCGAGGGCGAACCCTGCGTGATCTGCTGTAGTGAGCTTCTTGGCATCCGCCCGAAGCTCGTCCCAGGTCGTGGGGGGAGACGAGATCCCGGCTTCGGCGAACATGTCCTTGTTGTAGAAAATGCCCAGCGTATTGACCGTCGGGGCGAGGCCGTAGAGCTTGCCCTCGTATGTGCCGGCCTCGATGACGGAGGGTGTGACGCCCTCCGTCGAGATTCCGTAGTCCGAGAGCGGCGTCAGGCCGCCGGTCGCTGCGATCCGTGCCACATCAGGGTTGTCGAGCATAAGCACGTCGGGCATTGTCTTCGATGAGGCCTGCTGAAGGACCTTCGCAATGAGGTTGTTACCAGGCACATGGCTGTAGTTGACCGATACGCCGATCGATGCGGCACAAGTCTCGTAAACTCCCTCCATCGCGGACTTCAGTGGCTCGTTCGTGTGGTAGTCCTCGACCGACAGACTTAACTTGGCTGTGCTGTTCGAGGCTGTCGCCGAACTATTCGAGGCTGTCGCCGAGCATGCCGAGACGGCGAGTGCGGCGGCGAGTGCCACCGCCCCAGCTGCCATTACACGTCGTTGTGTCATTTCTTGAGCTCCCTTGCTGTGAATGAGTTCCCGGCCACCGGCGGCGTCGGAGCCGTTGAGTCGGGCCTAGTGAGACATTTCTACTCTCTTGCGAGCGATTTGTCGAACTAGTTCGATAACTTTCCTGCAACGGATGTGTGGATAATGGTCGGCGTGGTCAATATCGCCGATGTTGCGCGGCACGCCGGGGTGAGTAGGAGCACTGTCTCGTACGTGCTTTCGGGTAAAAGGCCGATTTCGGAGGCGACTCGCGAGCGGGTGCGGCAGAGCATCGAAGCGCTCGCTTTCCGGCGCGATCCGGCGGCTCTCGCCCTGACGACGCGGCGCACGTGGACGGTCGGCCTCGCTGCGACGCTGACCCCCAACGCCCCCAAGGTCGACATCGTCGCTCTCGACGACTTTGTGATGTCGATCGCGTTCGCCCTGCGCTCCGAGGGGTACGACATGCTGCTTCTCGCGCAGCAGGCGACGGAGCAGATCCAGCGGTTGCAGCGAGGACTCCTCGTCGACGCGCTTATCGTGATGGACGTGCTCTGGGACGAAGGACGGCTGCCGCTTCTGGCCCGGGCTCCCTACCCGGTCGTGCTGATGGGAGAACCCGGCGCCGACCACGATCTCTCGATCGCCGACCTCGACTACCAGGGCGCCGGGCGTCTGGCCGTGGAACATCTCCACGCGCTCGGGCACCGAAGAATCGCCGTGGTTTCCGGTCCGCAAGGCCTTAACTCCGTGGAGCGAGTCGAACGAGGAGCCGCCGAGGTGCCGGATATCGAGCTAACCATCTTGAAGGTTTGGGACGCCGCCCCGCTCAGCCGACGTCAGATGCAGCTGGTCATGGACTCCACCGCGGTTGTGCTCCACGATCAGACGCAATTGCCGACTCTGCTGCACGCGCTCCATCAACGCACAATCGCTATGCCTCGCGACATGTCGGTGATCGCTATCGCCACCGAGACGGCACTGCCGGAACCCATCACCACCGTCGTGGTGCCCGTGGACGAGATCGCCGCTGCGGCCGTCCACGTCGCGATTGACGCGATCGATGGCGCGGGCTCCCAACGCGTTTTGCTGGCTCCCCGCCTGATAGACAGAGGGACCACCTCTGAGCGTCAGGTGTGATCCGTCTGAAGCGCCGTCAGGGCGGCGTCGGGCATCGTTACGGTCGTGAGGACTCGGCGCCGCACATGCCGGTTATCGGTCCACCCCACCCCGTTGAGGTACCGAGGGCGGGGACGGTTTGTTGGCGGTCTTCGTTCGCGAGCGGGCGGTCGATGGTGCCGCAAACGAGGGAGTCATCGCCGTGCTCGCCGAGCACTGGGGGTGCGCAAGGGCGACGTGCGCATCGTCAATGGCCATGGTGCCCGGATCAAGACGATCGAGGTCGACGACTAGTCCAGGAGGCGACGACCCGCCGCGCTATTGCGAGCGACCGCGCCACACCACCATCGACCGGCCCTCGTCGCGACGGCCCCTCTGGCCGCGCTCGACGATGACGACCTTTCCGGTGGGGCCGGATGTGAAAATCCGGGAGCCGACATCGGCCCGCGGGCGCAGCCTTTCTACCTCGCGCTCGAGCCAATCGACGCGCTTGCTCAGATCCAAGATGCGGGCGATGCCCGCGAGGTTGATTCCCTCGTCTTGGCTCAGGCGTTGGATCTCGCGCAGCGTCACGACGTCGCGAAGCGAGTAGCGTCGGCCGCCACCGGGCCTGCGTCGTGGCACCACGAGGCCAAGCCTGTCGTATTGGCGCAGCGTCTGCGCGTGCATGCCTGCAAGCTCAGCCGCCGCAGAGATGAGGAAGATAGGCTCGTCAACATTGGGCTGTTCCACGGTGCCTCCTTCCGTAGGCGCGTCGTCGTCGCCGCTTGATCGTCACGTCTCGGTGAGGGCGCTACCCTGCAGCGTCGTCGTAGAGCCGCTCGCGCGGGTCTTCTTTGGCGGTCTCGAGCGCGAAGGCCTGGATTGTCTCGCGTGCTTGCTTGCTCAACTTGGTGGGCACGTGCACGTCGACCCGCACCAGCAGGTCGCCGGCGCCTTCCTTTCCGACGATGCCCTTGCCCTTCACGCGTAGCGTCGTGCCAGACGACGTTCCCGCCGCGACCTTCACCTTGACTCGCTCGCCCGACAGCGTCGGCACCTCGACGGTGGCGCCAAGGACGGCCTCGTCAAAAGAAACCGGCAAATTCATCCGCAGGTTCTTTCCGTCGACGGTGAACACCTTGTGCCTCCCTACATGAATGGTCAGAATCAGGTCGCCAGGGGGCCCTCCGTGCATGCCCGCACGGCCCTTTCCACGCAGCCTGATCTTCTGGCCGTCCGCCACTCCTGCGGGGAGCCGGGTTGAGAGCCTGTTGCCGTCCATGCTGAGAGTGACGGTGGCACCCTCGGCGGCCTGCCGGAAGCTCACCTCGGTCGCCGCGGCGACGTCGTTGCCCCTTTGGGGTCCCCGGCGAGCGCCGAACAGCCCGCCCAGGATGTCCTCAAAATTCTGACCCCTGTTCGCGCCGCCGTTGAAGACGCCACCAAAGGCGTCCTCGAAGCCGGCACCTCCCGGGCCGCCCGCCTGGAACCGTGGGCCGCCGCCTCCCATGGCGCGAACTCCGTCGTACTGCTTGCGCTGTTCGGCGTCGCTCAGCACCGCGTACGCCTCGCCCATCTCCTTGAAGCGCTTCTCCGCGGCGGCGTCGCCCGGGTGGCGGTCGGGGTGGTTATCCTTGGCGGCCTTGCGATAGGCCTTCTTGATCTCGGCCTGTGAGGCGCCCTTGGGGATGCCAAGGATCGCGTAGAAGTCCTTGTTGAACCAATCCTGGCTAGTCACGGTCGCCTCCTCTCGAGCATGTCCTGCGGGCGGGGCCCGCTAGTGGTCTTCCGGCTGCGCGACGACGACGCGCGCGGCGCGCACGACGCGATCGCCGACGCGGTGGCCGGGCTGGGCGACGTGGACGACGGTGGGTTCGGTGACGTCGGTGCTTGGCTGCGACATGAGGGCCTCGTGGATCGTGGGGTCGAAGGGGTCTCCCACGGTGCCGAAGCTCGACCAGCCGAGCTTGCCGAGCGTCTCCTCAAGCTTCTCCGCGATCGAAGCGAAGGGGCCCTCGGCCAAGTCGCCGTGGGCCCGCGCGGCAGCGACATCGTCGAGCACGGGAAGCAGGGCCTCGATGACCTTCGAGGTCGCCGATTCGCTCATTGCCAAGCGGTCGCGGTCGACGCGCTTGCGGTAGTTCACATATTCGGCCTGCAGGCGCTGCAGGTCCGCGAGGTGCTCGGAGGCCTTCCGTTCGACCGCGGTGAGCGCGTCATCTGCGCGGTCCTCGTCGACGCTCAAATCGTCGACGGTCTGCCCGGAGGCGCCGTCAACAATGCGTTCCGCCTCGGCCAAGGCCTCGTCGGCTCCGTCGTCGTCGGGCGAGGTGAATCCAGTGGTGTCGCTCATGGCTTCCTTTCGCGCGCGGCGGCGACGAGCGGGCTAACCCGCCCGTCGCCAGTCACGCTACTTGTTCTCGTCCTCGTCAACGATCTCGGCGTCGACAACGTCCTCTTCGCCGTCGGCGCGAGGGGCCTCACCGTCGGCCGGGGCGTCTGCCTCGGCGGACTGCTCGGCCTTGTAGATCGCCTCGCCGATGCGCTGAGCCTTGGTGACGAGGTCGTCGTGTGCGGTCTTCACCGCTGCGGCGTCGTCGCCCTCGAGGGCCTTGCGAACCTCGGCGATGGCCGCCTTGACGTCATCGGCCACCTCGGAGGGCACCTTCTCGGCGTTGTCGGCCAGGATCTTCTCGGTCGAGTAGGCGAAGGTCTCCGCACTGTTCCGGGTCTCGGCCTCTTCGCGGCGCTGCTTGTCTTCCGCAGCGTGCTCCTCGGCATCCTTCACCATGCGCTCGATGTCTTCCTTGCTGAGCGCGGAGCCGCCGGTCACCGTGATCGAAGACTCCTTGCCGGTGCCGCGGTCCTTTGCGTGCACGTGGACGATGCCGTTCGCGTCGATGTCGAAGGTGACCTCGATCTGCGGCACCCCGCGCGGGGCGGGCGCAATGCCGCCAAGCTCGAACGTGCCCAGGAGCTTGTTGTCGCGGGCGAACTGGCGTTCGCCCTGGTAGACCTGGATCATCACGGACGGCTGGTTGTCGTCCGCGGTCGAGAAGACCTCGGATGACTTGGTCGGGATGGCCGTGTTGCGCTCGATGAGCTGCGTCATCACGCCGCCCTTGGTCTCGATGCCGAGGCTCAAGGGGGTGACGTCGATGAGCAGCACGTCCTTGCGCTCGCCACGAATGACTCCCGCCTGGAGCGCGGCGCCTACGGCGACGACCTCGTCGGGGTTGACGCCCTTGTTTGGCTCCTGGCCGCCGGTGAGTTCCTTGACGACCTCGGTCACGGCGGGCATGCGCGTCGAACCACCCACCATGACCACGTGGTCGATGTCGGCCAACTTGATGCCGGCGTCCTTGATCACCTGGTGGAACGGCGCCTTGGTGCGCTCGAGCAGATCCTTGGTCATCTCCTGGAACTGGGCTCGCGTGAGCTTGATGTCCACGTGGACGGGGCCGTTCTCGCCGATGCTCAGGTACTGGAGCGAGATCGTGGTCTGCTGCGCGGAGCTGAGTTCCTTCTTGGCCTGCTCGGCCGCCTCACGCAGGCGCTGGACGGCCGACCTGTCCTTGGTCAGGTCGATGCCTTCGGAGTTCTTGACCTCCTTGACCAGGAAGTCGACGATGCGCTGGTCCCAGTCGTCGCCGCCGAGGCGGTTGTCGCCGGCGGTGGCGCGCACCTGAATGGTCGAGAATTCGTCCTCGTCCTTGCCCACCTCGAGCAGCGAGACGTCGAACGTTCCACCACCGAGGTCGAAGACGAGGATGAGTTCGTCCTCCTTGCCCTTGTCCAGCCCGTACGCGAGAGCGGCCGCGGTGGGCTCATTGACGATGCGTAGCACGTTGAGGCCCGCGATCTCGCCGGCGTCCTTCGTGGCCTGGCGCTGGTGGTCGTTGAAGTACGCGGGGACGGTGATGACCGCATCGGTCACCTTCTCGCCCAAGTACTCCTCGGCGTCGCGCTTAAGCTTGCCCAGGATGCGCGCGGAAATCTCCTGCGGCGTGTACTTCTTGTCGTCGATCTTCACGTTCCAGTCGGTGCCCATGTGGCGCTTGACCGAGGAAATGGTGCGATCGACGTTGGTGACGGCCTGACGCTTGGCGATTTCGCCAACGAGCACCTCGCCAGTCTTCGAGAACGCGACCACGGATGGGGTGGTGCGGGTGCCTTCCGCGTTTGCGATGACGGTGGGCTCGCCACCCTCAAGCACGGCGACGCACGAGTTCGTGGTGCCGAGGTCAATGCCTACTGCACGGGACATGGTGGCTCCTCCTTGTGCGGGGTTCTCCCGCCATTGCGACTGCCCGCTCGAGACTTGAGCGGTATGCACTCAAGTTACGCCTCGGCGCGAAGCGTGTCAAGTTGAAAGGGGCAAAGTTGAGCGAACCCTGCTCAAGTTCTCAGAATGGCAATGAGGCACCCATCCGACTCGAAGATGGCGGGGGATCTACTTATCGATGCGAAGCGTGCTAACCGCACGGCCCACACTGGGTTGAGTGCCGGTGTCACCAACCACGGTCACCTGCACGATCACGACACGGCCGTGATGCATGAACGTGTACACCGTCACCGTGCCGTGCTTGCCGCTCGCATTCCAAGCCAGGTCGCTGACCCGGCCGTGCAGGCCGGTTGACGTGGTCACGCCGTGCGGAATCGTGGGGGCTACCTGCACGACATCGCCCATGTCTTTCATGACCAATTTGCTTGCCGAGGAGACCGCACTTTCGTGGATTGCGGTGAGGGTCTGGTTCGAGGCCTCAGGGTCCGCGGCCTCGAACATCCTGACGGTGCCTGCACCTCCCGGCAACGTCCAGGTGCTCGCATAGACCGTCACTTCGTGCGAGAAGAGCCCGGAGACGTCTCCTGACTCGACGCTCGATTCGTTTGTCCACGTGGGGTCCACCTCGAGCGCTGCCTTGCCCGTCTGCGATATCCACATCAGGCCGCCCTCAGTCGCGACGTCTTGAGGCGAGATCAGCGGCGCGGTGTAGTCGTCAGGCGTTGCTGTCAGCGCCCCGAACGCGAGGCGTCCCCCCACCACGGCCACCGCGAGCACGAGGACGAGCACCACGATCTGTGAGATGCGTCGTCGTGCCTTGTGGGCGCCGGCACCACTCACTGGCTCGATCCAATCAGGGCCGGCAGGGAACGACGCTTGGGCTGCACGGGAATACTCGGCGTCGCGAGACGGCTGCGGGGGCCAGGCTGCGGACGGTTCGTGGACCGGCCAGCCAGCCGACGACGGCGTTGTTCCCTGGGTGGGCTGCCGCGGCTGTGGTGGCGGTGCGAGCGGTTCGCCGCGTTCGAGCGATGCGACGAGCCACATCGGCGCCTCGTCGTCGGGGCCGGGAACCGCCGCGAAGTCCTGTGCGGGGGACTCGGGAGGTCGCCGAGACGTGTCGCCGTCTCCTGCCGTGCCGTCGCCGCCATTCGATGGGTCGCCAGCCGATGCTTCGGCGCGCGAGCGTTCGTCCCCGCTTGGTTCGTGCTCGGGCTGAAATGTCACGGGCAACTCCTCATCGTCATCATAGGAGCCACCGGAAGGTGGACTGGCGGACCCGCCCGCGCCTACCGTACGAGTCATGTCCTCCGCGCAAACACCTGCCCAAGCGGCCGCGCACTTTGCCGCGCGGCTCCGGTTCGAGACGGATCCAGGTGACGTCCACGCGGCGCTCGAATCGGGCCAACCGGGATTCGTCTTCGTGGATACCCGCGGCGACGAGGCCTGGGACCAGGGCCACGCCAGGGGAGCCGTGCACGTGACCAAGCCGGAAATGCCGAATGTGATCCCGACGTACCCCGTCGGGACCCAGTTCGTCGTCTATTGCTGGGGCCCAGGGTGCAATGGCGCGACGCGAGCGGGCCTGATCATCTCGGAGGGCGGCTATGCAGTGAAGGAGATGATCGGCGGCTTCGAGTACTGGGCAAGGGAGGGTCTTCCAGTCGATCGCGTGGCGCGTGACGCGACGGGGGTCGAGATCATCGTGGACGCGACGAGGGCTGCGGACCCGCTGACCGTGCCAGCGGGCGTCCCCGCACAGCGCATCGTTTGCGACTGCTAGTACCGTTTCGGCGCGTGCCGCGTGCCGCAAGCACCGCGTGGCTGCGCGCGGAGTCACGCGTCGATCAGGCGGCCATCAGACATGAGAACCACGCGATCGTCGACCAACTCCCCCTCGGCAGCGTCGTGCGTGACCATGATGAAGGTGGTCCCTGCGGACCGCAGGATGTCTCGCACCTCAGCGCCTAGACGGGTTCGTAGCTCGGCATCGAGGGAAGAGGGCGGCTCATCGAGAGCCAGCAGACGAGGAGAGGGCGCCAGGGAGCGGGCCAACGCGACCCTCTGCCTCTCGCCGCCCGAGAGGTCCCTCGTGTCTCTCGGGCCGAAGCCTGCGAGGCCCACCATCTATAAGACAGCGGCGACTCGCCCGCTGCGTTGACGGCGCGGCATCCCAGAACTCTCTAGGCCGAAGGCGACGTTGCCCTCGACTGTCCTATGAGGAAAAAGCCGGCCATTTTGGAATACGAGCCCGAAGCCCCTCCCGTGGGGAGACGCTCGGGTTTGGTTCGGTCGCCGAAGGTGAGCACGCCGCCAGAGTCAAAGGGATCAAGGCGATGGCAACTGCCGCCCGCGCGGCCGCATTCGTCTGAGGCATATGGATTCCTCCCGGTTAAGGAGGGGACGAGTGTCGACTCCCTACGCCGGTGCGAGCCGGATCAGGTTCGAGGGTCTGTGGCGGTCCGCACTCTCAGCGCCCTGACCAGTTCGGTGTGAACGGAGGCGCTCCCCTGTCGTGTACCTCACTATGGTGCGGGTCCAACGCGATAAGGAGACGAGCGGACGATGCTCGGCGCGAGAGTTACCGTAGTTGCGCGCGCACCCTAGACTGGTCCGGGCTCCAACGCCGTTGACGAGTGGTTCGGGAGGTGACGTGAACTACCTAAAGGAAATCTTTGGTGCGCGTGAACTTCTGACGAACCTGACAATGCGTGAGGTGCGCGGCAAGTACAAGCGCACCGTGCTTGGCCAGTTGTGGTCGCTCGTCAACCCCCTGGCACTGATGCTCATCTACACGTTCGTTTTCAAGTTCGTGATCAAGGTTCAGCCCGATGCAGGAAGCCCCAGTGGGCTGAACGTCTTCGCCATCTGGCTCCTGTGCGGACTTCTCCCCTGGACCTTTCTGGCGACAGTCATTAACCAGGGTGCTGGATCGCTTGTGGAAAACGCGAACCTCATCCAGAAGGTGTCCTTCACTCGCATCGTGCTGCCGTTAGCCGTCGTCGGTTCCGCGGGCTACAACTGGATGTTTGAGATGGGCGTGCTCGTCATCGCCCTCACGGTCGTCGGCGGGTTTGTCATTCCGTGGATTCCTTTGGTCTTGGTCGCGATGGTATTGCTCGCGCTCTTTGCCGCAGGGCTTGCGCTCATGCTCTCGATTGCCAACGTGCACTTCAGGGACACCCAATACTTCATCTCCATTGCTCTGCAGATGTGGATGTACCTGACGCCCATCATTTATCCGGCGACATTGGTCGACACAAAGTCGGTGGAGCTCGGGGGGCTCGCGGGAACCCGCATCACGGTGGCGGACATCTTCCACCTGAACCCCATGGAACACATCGTCAATCTCTTCAGGACACTGTTGTACGACAACCGAATGCCGGACCTGTCCGACTGGGTCTGGTCCTTCTCGGCCGCCGCTGTGTCGATCGTGCTTGGGCTCATCGTGTTCCAACGCCACGCCCGCGGCCTTGCGGAGGCGCTATGACGGAGATTGCAGTCCACGTCGACCACGTGAGCAAGAGTTTTCGCATGTACTACGAGCGCAATCAGACGCTCAAGGCGGCCATCATGCGCCGCCGCACGTCCGTGCACGAGGATTTCTGGGCGCTTAAGGACGTGTCTTTCGACGTGCCAAAGGGGTCCACGTTCGGACTCATTGGCAGCAACGGCTCCGGAAAGTCGACCCTGCTCAAGTGCCTCGCGAACATCTATTACCCCAACAAGGGAACGATTTCGCACACCGGCCGCGTGGCCGCGATGCTTGAGGTCGGCTCCGGATTCCACAGTGAACTTTCGGGCAGGGAGAACATCTACCTGAACGGCTCGATCTTGGGGATGAGCAAGAAGCAGGTGGAGGCGAAGATCGATGAGATCGTCGACTTCGCCGGAGTGGGCCAGTTCATCGACCAACCCGTCAAGAATTACTCCTCCGGCATGTATGTGCGCTTGGGTTTCGCCATCTCGATCAACGTTGATCCGGACATTTTGGTGGTTGACGAGGTGCTCTCGGTGGGCGACGCCGAGTTTCAGGAGCGGTGTTTCGAGCGGTTTGGCGCGCTCAAGGAGGCAGGCAAGACCGTGATTTTGGTGAGCCATTCCACCGAGACCGTGCGCAACATGTGCGACCAGGCGGCATGGATCAATAAGGGCGAACTGATGCAGGTGGGCGATGTCGACTCGACAATCAAGGCGTACCTCGACTCCGTCCCACACGACGGGCAGTAGGGCGCCGAGTTGATTGGGAGCCTCCCGCCACCGCGGATCTCCGTTGCCCTATGCACGCACAACGGTGAGGCATTTATCGAGCAGCAACTGCTCAGCATCCTTTCCCAGGACCCCGCTCCGTGGGAAGTGGTCGTCTCTGACGACGCGTCCAAGGATGGGACCGTCGCGATCGTCGAGCGGGCGGTCGCCGACTGGAACTCGTCTCTACCAACGCCCATCGAACTGGTGATGTTGCGCAACGCGACGCCGCTCGGAGTGACTGCCAACTTCGAACAAGCCATTGCCGCGTGCGGCGGCGACCTGATCGCACTGAGCGATCAAGACGACGTGTGGCATCCCGGAAGGCTCGCGAGGGTCCTTGATATCTTGGCCGAGCGGCCGACGGTGCGCGTTGTCGCTTCGGACGCCACCCTGGTAGACCGCGAGGGCGTTCGTCTCGGCTACTCGCTCTTCGAAGCGCTCGAGGTCACGGAGCGCGACCTCGCGCTCGTCAACGGTCAACAACCTTTCGCCACGCTGATGCGCCGCAACATCATCACGGGTGCCACCATGGTGTTTAGGCGTGACGTTCTCGATGTCGCCATGCCCTTCCCGTCTTCGTGGGTTCACGACGAGTGGATCGCCACCATGGGAGCGGCGCTTGGCGACGTGGTCCTCGTGGAAGACCAACTGATCGACTACCGGCAGCACGGCGGCAACCAGATTGGGGCATTGCGACTCTCACTGCCGGACAAGGTGAGGAGGCTGTTCGAGCCTCGCGCCGACCGCAACGCACGCTTGCTTGTTCGGGCCGAGGCGCTCGCGGAACGCACGGCGTTTCACACCGAGTTGTTGAGCCCACGGGTGCGGGAGACCGCGGCGGCCAAACTCGCACACGAGCGCGCACGCAGCGCACTTCCGACGATGCGTGTACGCAGACTCATTCCGGTCTTAGCGGCGGGCGTCGCGGGTCGCTATGGGACGTTTGGCCGCGGAGCCATGGATATGGTGCGTGACATTTGCCAACCGTCTGGCTAGAGCCCTGAGATCGAAATATTTCCCGGGTAGCGCTTGATACCCTTGAGCCATGTGCAGCGACGAGCCTTTGACACCCTTCGGCGACGATGGTGAGTATCAGGTGCTGTTGCGCCAGATGGCGCTCGTCGACCGGGTGATCGGTCTTGAGGCAGAGGTTGCGCGACTCGAGGCGGCGGCGCGGGAATCAGGCGGAGCTCGCGCGGAGATCGAGCGTCTCGAGACCGCGCTCGCGGCGGTATACGCATCGCGCACCTGGTGGGTGGGCCGGGCATTCCTTGGCCCAGTGCGTGTGGCGCGGCTCCTGAAGGGGCGGTCGTAGTGTCGGTTGCCCACAGGCGAGGAGACGCGCCCACTGTCACCTTCGTCGTGCCCATGCCTGGCGACTCGAGCGGTTCCTGGCTGCCCTTGTTCAAGTCGCTCCAGCGGCAGACAAGCGAATCCTGGAACGCGGTCTTTGTCCACAAACTGCCTGCCGACAAGGTTCCCGCAGACGACGGCAAAGTGAGCCATATCGCGGCGGGGACAGGCGCAAAGCTTGCCGACGCATTGAACCGGGGCCTCGCGGCGGTGCAAGGGGATTTCGTCGCGTTCCTGAACCCCGCTTCGCGTCTTGCTCCGGAAGCGACCGCGTTGCTGTTGGCCGAGGCGGCATCGGGCGCAGATATTGCGTACGGCGACGAGCGCATCGGCGCCGATACCTTCTTCAAGCCCGAGTTCTCACCGGAACGCTTGCGCTGTCAGCCCTACCTTGGCGACACCACCCTTTTCAAGGCGTCGCTCGTGAATCAGGTCGGCGGCATCCGGGCAGATGTCGAGGGGGCGGAACTCTACGACCTTGCGTTGAGCACCACGCGCGTTGCGTCACGGGTCGCACACGTGGCCGAGGTGCTTTCTTCGAGGCCCGCGAAGTCCATCGCGAATCTGTGGACAATCCCCGCCGACGTCCAAAATTCAAACATCTCGGTGGTTCTTGGGGGTCACCTTCGCCAGACCGGCGGAGGGAAAGTGCTTGCAGTCGGCGCTAACGGCGTCCATCGGACTCGTCGCACCGTCAAGGGCGAACCACTCGTATCGATCGTGATTCCCACGCGCGGAGACCGCGCCGTGATTCATGGCTCCGACAGGTGCCTTGTGGTGGAGGCCGTACGAAGCGTCGTCGAGATGTCGACGTACAAGAACATAGAGTTCGTGGTCGTTCTCGACTCGTCAGCTCCCGACGACGTCACGGCTCAGCTGCGCGAAGTTGCCGGCGAAGCGCTTCGTCTCGTGGCGTGGGACAAGCCGTTCAGCTTCTCCGGCAAGATCAACCTAGGCGTGCTTCACTCGGCGGGCGAGTACGTACTGTTACTCAACGACGACGTCGAGGTGATTTCGCACTCCTGGATCGAACCCATGTTGGCGCTGGCGCAGTTGCCAAATGCGGGAATCGTTGGGCCGATGCTCTACTTCGAAGACGAGACGATCCAGCATGCGGGCCACGCGTACATCAGGCTCGACGTCACGCATATCGGCCTGCACTCATTGAGGGGTTCCGCGGGGCCTTGGGGGGCGTTCCTCGTGGAGCGCGAGGTCGCAGGCGTCACGGCCGCGTGCGCGCTCGTGCGCAAGGACCTTTTCCTTTCTGTGGGAGGGTTGTCGCCTCTGCTCCCGGGCAACTTCAACGATGTCGACCTGTGCATGAAGTTGTCTACAGCTGGTTACCAGGCATATTGGACTCCGAATGCGGAGTTGTATCACTTCGAATCGAAAACGAGGGACCCGAGTGTCTCCAGATATGAAGTGTTGACCGCTTGGGGTCGTTGGGAGCATCTGTTCTGGTCGAGCCCCTGGTGGCCAACCAATCCCCACGAGGTATTTGAGCTCGGTCGTGCGTATGACTTGCACTGAACCTTGCCTGCTTGAGGAGAATTCCTACGCCAACAGATAGGTTCTTAGCGTGAAGAAGACCATCCCCGACCTCGTTTCCGTCGTGCTCGTGAACTTTCGTGGCGCCGATGACACCGTCGAAGCCATCCGGGGCCTCCGCGAACTCGACTGGCCCCAGCACCTCCTCGAGATCATCGTGGTGGAAAACGGATCGGGCGACGATAGCGTCGCAAAACTTCGCGCGGTGCCCGGCAAGGTCACGGTGGTCGAGTCCCGCGAGAACCTCGGCTTCACGGGAGGGTGCAATCTCGGAGTCTCCCGCGCGACCGGTGAGTATCTCGCCTTCTTGAACAACGACGCGAAACCCGCACCTGACTGGATCTCGTCCGCAGTCGCCACCTTCAGGACGTCCCCCGACATCGGCGCGGTGGCGAGCAAGGTCCTCGACTGGGAGGGGGACCGGATCGACTTCATTGATGCCGCCGTGACCTGGTATGGCATGGGCTATAAGCCTCACGCGGGCGAGCGCGATCAGGGCAAATGGGACGTGGAAAAGGATGTGCTGTTTGGCACGGGGGCGGCGTTGTTCGTTCGCGCCAAGGCCTTCGCAGAGGTGGGCGGGTTCGACGACAACTTCTTCATGTTCTACGACGATGTCGACCTGGGTTGGAGACTCAATCTGCTCGGCCACCGTGTCAGATTCCAGCCGAAGTCGCTCGTGTTCCACAAGCATCACGCCTCGATCGAGAAGTTCGGAGACTTCAGGGAGCAGTACCTCCTCGAGCGCAACGCCCTGTACGCCCTCTACAAGAACCTCGACGACGCGTCCCTGGCGCAAGTGCTGCCTGGTGCAATTCTCTTGGCAACACGGCGATCGGTCGCGCGCGGATCGCTCGCCTCGGGAAGCCTCGATCTGAGGGTGCCTGGCGACGACGGCGACCGGATGATGAGCGTCGACAAGTCGACTCTCGCCGGCGTCTTCGCAATCGACCAATTCGTGGAGAACCTCCCCACGATGGCGGGCGAACGCACGCGCGTGCAATCGACTCGTCGTGTCTCAGATCGCCAACTCAAGTCCCTCTTTGGTGAGACCGACGAACCGGCCTATCCGTCAGAGACCTATCTCCAGGGCTACGAGAACATCGCGCAGACGCTGGGCATCCTCGACATCGAGGGCAAGCGACGCGTCGTCGTTGTGACGGGGGACCCTGTCGGGATCCGGATGGCGGGCCCCGCGATCCGCGCGTCGAATATTGCGCGTGTCCTTGCCAGGGAAAACGATGTGAGGCTCATCAGCACGACGGCCGCCATCTCGATCGATCCCTCGTATGAAGTGTTCACGGTGCCTCCCACGAACCCTCGTGGCATGGAGGAGCACGAGAAGTGGGCCGACGTCATCATCGTCCAGGGGCACGCGTTGCAGTACTTCCCCTCGCTCGAGTCGACATCAAAGGTCACGGTTGTTGACATCTATGACCCCATGCATCTTGAACAGTTGGAGCAAGGGCGAGAGCGGAGCATGCGCGAGTGGAATGAACAGGTCGGCCACTCCAACGAGGCTCTCAACCACCAACTTGCGCGCGGCGACTTCTTCTTGTGTGCGAGCGAGAGACAACGCCACTTCTGGCTGGGGCAACTCGCGGGCCTCGGGAGGGTGAACGCCTACACCTACTCCCGTGACGACAAGCTCAGGTCGTTGATCGATGTCGTTCCCTTTGGAACACCGAGTGACGCACCCGTAGCCGAGAAGTTGGCCATCAAGGGTGTGGTTCCCGGAATCGACGCAGATGACAAGGTCGTGATCTGGGGCGGAGGCATCTACAACTGGTTCGACACGCAGACCCTGATCCGGGCCATGGCGATCCTCTCGGAGCGCAGGCCCACCGTGCGGCTCTTCTTCATGGGGGTCAAGCACCCAAGTCCGAACGTGCCGGAGATGGCGGCCGTCTCGCAGGCGCGCGATTTGACGTCGGCGCTGGGCCTCAACGGTCACGTTTTCTTCAATGAGTCGTGGGTGCCGTACGAACAGAGGCAGAACTATTTGCTTGACGCGGACCTTGGCGTCTCGACTCACTTCGATCACGTCGAGACGACGTTCTCATTCCGGACCAGGATCCTTGACTACCTGTGGGCGGGCCTGCCCATTGTCTCGACCGAGGGCGACGCGTTTGCCGAGCTCATCGAGGCCGACGGCCTCGGAGCGGTAGTACCCGAACGCGACGCGGCCACCCTGGCCTCGGCAATGGAGAGGCTCCTCTTCGACGACGCCGAGGCGGAGCGAGCCCGCACCAATGTGCGTCGAGTGCGCGAGGACTTCGTGTGGGACAAGGTGCTTGCACCGCTCGTGGAGTTCTGCCGTCATCCTGTGCGTGCGGCCGACAAGCGTGACGACATTCCGGCACCGGGCGGCACCACCAAGGACCTCGTTGCGGCGGCGCGTCGACCCCGATCGAGCAACCACAGCGGTCGCAGACGCGACCTGGACCGCGCGATCTACTACCTACGCAACGGGGGGTTTGCCGCGGTTACCGATCGCTACAAGGCGCGCCGCGCACGCTTGCGCGCGGCGGCAACGCGCTGAATTGCGACTCGCGCGGTGCCTACGGTTTGACGCCCACGTTCGCGACTGCACGTGCGAGGTCGCCAGAACTAAAGTTCGAGATTGGCAATTGGCCGCCTTCATACATGACGACGACGTCCCCGAGGTTGACGTCGGGCGCCCATTGTGGATCCGGTTGGGCCGTCAAGTCAACGCTCTTTGGATCTGACACCCATAAGTACAGGGCGGCCGAGATGACGTGCTCCGACCCCAACTCGCGACCAGACTCGGCTGCAGCCGCGCTTGCCAACTGCGAGCCCTGAAATACGAGGAGAATTGCGAGCGCAGCAGCGATGCTCGTCCGCCACGCAATTCCCCTGTCCCATAATCGGCTCAAAGCGAGGGCGCACAGGGGCAACAGCAACAGCACGATGTAGTAGACGTAGCGCGACGATCGGCCGCTGCCCACCGAAAACTCGGCCCTGCTAAAGGCAGACATGAAGGCGAACAATGCGGCCGCTCCCGTCAGGATCATCGCTGGCAACAAACCCGGAACTGAGAGTCGCTTCCAGCGCACCAAGACCAACCACGTAGCGAGACCGAGGAGCACGAGTGTTCCCGTACCCCATACGGGGAACACACTCTGAAAGCCGAGCAACAGCATGACGCCGATGAATTCAGGCATCTGGACGAGGACCTTGTGGAGCCCGAGCCCGCCCGTGGCGGGATTGCTGGGGCTACCGAGCGCGAATGCCACGTACCACGAGAGGTAAACGAGGCCCGTGATCGCGGCGAAGGTGATCGCGGGCCTCTTCCCGCTTTTCGCCCAGAGGATCGCGGCGGTCGCCGCCACCAAAGGGATCGAGGTCCCCGACCACGTGAGTGAAAACAGGGCGATCGCGACAACGGTGACGAATCGCCCGCGGGTGATGTGGGGCGTCATCGCGAGCAGGAACGCGAACAAGCCAAGGGCGATCGCGCCGAGGTACCCGATTTGGAACGCCCAGAGGATGTTTTCGGAGCCGGCGCCCAGGGCGATGAACACGCTTGCGACCGCGGTGGCGACCCATGCGTTTGCTCCGGATCGGATGCTGATGCGCCAGGTGAGGTGTGCCGCAGCCAGGTGGATGAGAGTCACGCCGAGCGCGAAGGGAAAGTAACTGCCAAGCCCAAACCACTTGCGCAGCCCGATGAAGATGAGCAGGGGACTCGTGCTCCAGTGGCCCACGTGAGGTGCGAAGAGTCCGGGGTGGTTTGGCTCGAGAAAGGCCCACTCGTCAAAGAAGAACCATTGGTCCTTCTGCAACCACAGGATGAAGACCAACCCGGCAGCAAGCGTGGCGAGATGCCAAGTGCGCGGGGAAACGGCCCTCACCTTGTCAGAAAACGTTGACAAGTGGATCGAACCGGCTGCTGGTCCATGTGTTCGCGTGGGCGTCGCCATGCCAGAAGTATGCCACCGGAGTTCGCGAGGAAATGCACGGTCGCGGGCGATGCCGGTGAAGGCCCTCGGGTCGCGTTGCAGCATCAAACTCATGCCGCGACACTCGTGGCGATGACGGTCGCACCAGCGCTGACATCGGGGTCAACGTCAACACGGCGATGCGTAGGCCGCCATACCTGCCGGTATCCGATCCCGTCGAAAGCCCCCTGGGCCGCGCCCGCCCGCTCGGTCAGCGTGAGGGCCGTGCGGATGGGCAAGACCGCAAGTAGTGATCCGGCGGCTATTCTCGTCACGTGTTCCACTCCCTGATCTCGATCCTCGTCGCGGGCGGCGTCACCGCGCTCATCGGGGCCGCGGCCGCAGGCGTTACCAGACGCTGGTGGGAAGGCTCGAATTACCTTGGGGTGTCCCTGGGGGTCACTGGTGTGGCGGCCGCGTCGTACGTTGTCTTCCTCGTCACATGGGCATCGCCCATAGCCGGAAAGTTGATTTCTCTGGTGATCGTCGCGGTGAGCGCGGCCATCCTCGTCAGGATGAAGGCGTGGACCGCGTGGCGCCAGGTCGCGCCCATGGTGTTGATCACCGCGGGAACGATCGTTGCGTACGTCGGCTTCCTGTACCTGTGGCACACGCAGTTCGACGCCTTCCAGTTGGCGCAGGCACGCTTTGCCGAAACGCCGCTACCCATCGACAATCACGTGCCCGTCCTGTTTGCGGACCGCCTTGCGTCTGGGCAATCGACCCACCTGCTGCTGCTCGACTGGAACGGGAGCGACCGCCCACCCCTCCAGGCAGGACTCATTCTCCTCACACGCGTATTTGACCTGCGGATCGCAGGGGCGGTCGCCCAAGGCTTCGGCGCGAGCGTCATCTCTCAGGCGCTGTGGATCCCCGCGCTCTATGCACTCCTGAGGTCAGCGGCGATCCCCAGGAGGGCGTCGTTCGCGGGCGTGGCCATGGTGGCAGTGACGGGGACCACTCTCGTCAACACGGTTTTCACTTGGCCCAAGATGATGTCGGCTGCGCTAATTCTGGTCAGTTGCGCCTTCCTTATAGAGGCCGCCAGGCGACCCTCCAACGTCGCCCGCAACTTGGCGTTGGCAGTGGCGACCTACATGTTTGGAATGCTGGCGCACGGTGCGGCCGCATTTGCCGTTCCATTCGTCATCATTCTTGGTCTGATCGCTTTGCGGCGCTCGGTCCATTGGAGTGCGTGGCGGTCGGTCGTGGCAGCGGGAGTTGTGGGCGGAGCTGTCTACGTTCCGTGGGCGCTGTATCAGCGCTTCGCCGACCCGCCGGGAGACAGACTCATCAAATGGCACCTCGCTGGTGTGATTTCCGCTGGCGACCCGCGTAGCGCGCTTACCGCCATCAGTGACTCGCTGAGTTCACTCTCCCTCGCGGAGTGGTGGTCTGGGCGAGTCGACAACTTGGCGACGGTCATCGGCTCGAACCCGTGGTCGGGCATTCACTGCGGGTGCACCGCCGATCTGGTGAGTCGCAGGAGCGCGGAGTTCTATACGACGACCGCGGCCCTTGGCCTGGCATACCCGGCGCTGTTGGCTGTTCTCGCGGTGATAATCGTGCTCTTCGCTAGGCGGCGGCGCCTCGGGTCCGGCGATAAGGCCGTACTCTTCGCCGTTGCCGCGAGCGCGGCTTCCATTGCCATGTGGTGCGTCCTAATGTTCATGCCGAGATCAACAGTTGTCCACCAAGGCTCACAGGTTTGGATCATTCTTCTCATCGCGGCGCCGACGACGTGGCTGGCGCTCAGGCGCCCATGGTTGGCGTGGGCGCTAGTCGCTACTCAAGCGGCCGCAACCATCGTGGTTTATGCGCCTGCGACGAATGGCGGGGGACTCTCCGCTGCGGGACTCCTCCTGGCTGTCGCGGGGGTGTGCGCTTGCGTGGGCGGCGTCCTGATCGCGCACGCGTCGTCGCCCGAAACTGCAACGCCGGCCGCGCCTAAGTTGGCGTCATGAGGGGGCTGCTTGCCTCCCGGCGCGGGATGCTTATCGCCAATATCGCTGTGCCGGTCCTCTTCGTCGCCGTCACGGTGGCCCTGCGTGGTTGGGCGCTGCAAGTGTGGCAGCCCCTCAACGCTGATGAGGCGGAACTCATGGCGCAGGCCCATGCGGCCGAGCGATCCATTCTGCCGTTCACCACATGGACCATGGGAACGACGGGTCCCATCTGGCCGATGTTCCTGGCGGTTCTCGGCCATCTTGGTTACCCTCTCACGATCGCCTCGGCGCACCTGCTGGCAGCGATCCTCACGGGAATCATGGGCTTCCTCGTCTGGATTCTCATGCGCCGTGTACTCGGTAACGCCAAGGGGCTCTTGGTTGCCGTGATGATGTGGTTGCCTTTGGCGCTCATCTTTCCCGTGGGCGCCCGGAGCGACTTCGGCGCGCTGACCACGGAGCTCTTGCCATCCGTCTTAGTCCTGTCCGCGGCGCTCTTTCGTCCGGCTTCGCTGGCCTCACGTCCGTGGCTCTTTGCTCCGGTGGGGCTCCTCTGTGGCCTCGCGGTCGGGTCCAAGTACCAAGTGGTTCCGGTAGCGGGCGCGCTGCTCATCGCCCAGTTGATCTCGACACACCAGTCGAGGCGGAGGACGTTGCTGGCAAGCGCGTGGTGGGTGGCGGGAGCCGCGACACCATTCGCGATCATCGCCATTGCGCTCGTGATCTCGCCCTCGGTCTCGCTAGACCTGATTCGTCAGAACCTGTCGTTTCTATCCGCCTACGCGGGCAAACTCGATGTCGCCTCGCGGGTGGCGAACTTCGTGTGGCTGTTTTCACGCCAGGTCTACGTCGTGCTGGTATTGATCCTCCTCGCGCGGCTGAGTTCACTGTCCTCGCGCCGGGTGATGATCACGCGCATCGGTTTGGCGTTGAGCGGCTTCATCGCTGTGGCTGCGGGCGGCATGGCCTTCCCCCACTACTTGTGGTTTCTCTACATTGCGCTTGCCCTCGCGGCTGCGCAGCCGGTGCGCAAAGGTGCGCGCCTCATTCCGTGGGCAAGGGATCTCCGTGCGCGCCGCGCACTGGCAGGCTTGGCCCTCGTCGGTCTTCTCGACGTGATGGTCTTTGGCATCGCGAGTGACAGGTTGATCATTGCCGGTCCTAGCACGGTACGCGCCGGTCTCAGCGCGGACTCGGTGCCGCGAGATGCGGCCGTGGCTGCGGCCTGTCCTGCAGGGTCGCACGTGCTCGTCTGGGGTTGGGCGGCGGAACTATACGTGTATTACTCCTGGGAAAACACCGTGCCGTTCATGAATACGCTCGGATTGAGGTCAACGCCCGCCAACCTTGAGGCCGCTCGTCCGATCGTCAGCAAGGGCATAGCAAATGCCGATTGCGTCATTGACGCGAGCGGGCCACCATTCTTTGGCGCTGACACGTCGGCGAGCCTCGAACTCGTGTACCCGGAGTTCACTGTGGTATTGAACAAGGACTTCACGAAGCGGCGGGGCGTTTTGCACTGCGAGTCGTGCACGCTCTACGTCAGGAACTAGGCCTCGGCCTTGCGGCGGAAGGAGAAGTGCCTGTGCCCAAAGTAGCTGATGATGGCGAGGGCCACCGTGATGACGGCCTGGGCCACGATGCGAGTCATTCCCCATTCGACGACGAGGGGTAGCGCGACTGCGTTGATTCCTAGCGAGGTCAGGTAGACGCTCTCAAAGCGCCCGAGGTCTCTCCACACGTGGCCCTCGACCTTGAATACGAAGCGCCGGTACAGCACGAATGCGGAGAGCACGCCGAGGATGTGAGCGACGAAGAGCGTCGACAGTGAGCCGGCGACGGTGCCGAAGGTGCCGTCGACCCACTGGCCGAGCGTGCGGTCCACTGCCACGAATAGGACGAAGCCCACGACGGTGTTGACACCGCCGACGATGAGGAACGCGATGCGCTGGTCCTTGATGAGGCGAAGTAGCAGGCCCTTGCGCCGTGGGGCTTCTTCCTCGGGGAGATCGAAGCTCACGCGAGCACTTCGAAGTCGGCAACCTGACCGGCCGCGGTAGCCCTAGCGTCGGCCCCCGACTGCGTCGCCTTCTCCCACTCGACCGTCCAGCCGACGCTTTGGGCGAAAGTGAGCTTGTTGTGCCAGCCCAGTTCAGACTCGGCCTTCGTGGCGTCGAGCGCCAGGAGTCCCGCTTCATGCGGGTGGTCGCCCTCGTCACGCGTCCACGTGGCGGTGGTGTCGTAGAGCGACGCCACCAACTCGGCTACGTGCGCCACGTCGACAAAGCTGTCGGGGCCTGGACCAAAGTTCCATTCGCCCGTGCCGCGTCCGCCGAGGAGGGCGTCGGCGAGGCTGAGGTAGCCGTTGAGGCAATCGAGCACGTGCTGCCACGGCCGAACCGACTCCGGGTACCTGAGCAGGGGCGAGCGGCCCTCAGAGAACGCCTCGATCAGGTCAGGGAGCAGCCTGCCGTCGCACACGTCGCCCCCGCCGATGACGTTGCCAGCCCGCGCAATCGCGGTGGGCGTGCCGAGGAAGGACCGCACCCACGACTGCACCAGCAGGTCGGCCATCGCCTTGGAGGCGCTGTAAGGGTCGAAGCCGCCCAGCGGGTCGGTCTCGACGTAGCCAGCCGCCTGGTTGACGTTCCGGTACACCTTGTCGGTGGTGATCACCACGTGGGCCTTGACCGACGGGGTGTTCTGCACCGCCTCGATGACGTTGAGCGTGCCCATCGCATTGGTCTCGAATGTCGCGCGCGGCGCACGGTAGGACTCCCTCACGAGCGGCTGGGCCGCGAGGTGGAGTACCACGTCGGGCGCCGTTTCGGTGATGGCCCGCGCGGTGGCTTCGGCGTCGCGAATGTCGACGCGGTGGTCGCGCTCCACGAGCTCGCCGATGCGGGCCCGCTCAAAGAGAGACCCGGCGACAGGGTCGAGCGACAGCCCCGACACCGTATGACCACGGCCGGTCAGCATCAGCGTGAGCCAACTGCCCTTGAAGCCCGTGTGCCCGGTGACCAGGTAGTGCATTGCCTACCTCGCCGCCGCCGTGACGAACTCGATGATCGAGTCCGCGACGTAGTCGAGCATCGGCTCCGTGAGGCCCGGGTAGACGCCCACCCAGAACGCGCGGTTCATGACGATGTCGGTGTTGGTGAGGTCGCCGACCACTCTGAAGTCGACGCCACGGTAAGCGGGCTGCTTCATGAGGTTTCCAGCGAAGATGAGCCTGGTGCCGATCTTGCGCCCGTCGAGGAACCGCATGAGCGCGGAGCGGTCGACGGGGTGCTCCGGGTCGAGCGTGATCGGGTAGCCAAACCACGAGGGATCCGAGTTGGGCGTGGCGCGGGGGAGGATCAACCCCTCGACTCCGGTAAGACGCTTCTCGAGGTAGGCAAAGTTGCGCTTGCGCGCGGCCACGAAGCCGTCGAGCTTGTCAAGTTGCGAGAGCCCCAGCGCGGCCTGCATGTCGGTGGCCTTGAGGTTGTAGCCGATGTGGCTGTAGATGTACTTGTGGTCGTAGCCCATCGGGAGGTCGCCCAACTGCCACTCGAAGCGTTTTTCGCACGTGTTGTCGTGGCCCGTCTCGCAATAGCAGTCGCGACCCCAGTCGCGGAAGGACTCGACCTGCTTGCGCACCAGCGGCGACTTGACGAAGACGGCGCCGCCCTCACCCGTGGTGATGTGGTGGGCGGGGTAGAAACTCACGGTCGCGGTGTCACCAAAGCTGCCGGTGCGCTGGCCGTTGTACGTCGACCCGAGCGCGTCGCACGAGTCCTCGACCAGCCAGAGCCGGTGCTCCTTGCAGAGTTCCTGGACCACGCCGAGGTCGAAGGGGTTGCCCAGGGTGTGGGCCATCATGATGGCGCGCGTCTTTGGCCCGATGGCCTCCCGCAGGCGGTCGCCGATCGCGTCGTAGGTGCCGAGTTCGACGTCGACGACGACGGGGCGAAGGCCGTTCTGAATGATCGGGTTAACGGTGGTCGGGAACCCAGCGGCCACGGTGACGACCTCGTCGCCCGGCTTGAGGGCCCGCCTGCCCAGCTTGGGGCTCGTGAGGCCACTCAGTGCCACCAAGTTCGCGCTCGAACCGCTGTTGACGAACAGGGCGCTGCGCGCGCCCACGTACGTGGCGAGCGCCTCCTCGAACTTGGTATGGAACCGTCCCGCGGTGAACCAGCCGTCCAGAGAAGCGTCGACCAGGGCAGCGAAGTCCTCGGGGTCAAGGACCTTGCCGGACACGGGCACAGTCGACTCACCGGGGACGAACTCCGCTTTCGCGAGCTTGGTCTCCGCGTATTGGCGCACCTGGTCGAGAATCGACTTGCGTTCTAGGTCGGAAATGATCTGTCTCCTCATATGCAGCGGTGCTTCGCCCCCCGGGCGCCACAGGTTCACCAATCTTAGCCGCGACTACGGGGCGTGGGTGGCAGCCTGGACTTCCGTGGCCGGCTCGCCGTAGGCGTTCGCGTCGAGATTACCAAGGGGGATCGTTTCCGTTAGGTGACCCCGGCCCCACGCGACGATCACGACGGCGCTCGCCAGAATCCACAGCATCGGTGCGAGAGACGCCGTCGTGGACGCGATCACCTGGCCTCCCGGGTACTGCGTCGGATCCAACGTGAGGATGTGCGGCAACAGGATCCGCGTGAGACTCGCCGCCGTGGCGAGGACGAAGAGCCCGATCGCCGCGGCCTGCATTCGAGTCTTGGCGACGCCGTCGAGGGCGCCCCTCCACCGGTCGCGGTCGGGCGAGGCGTCGAGCGGATCGCGCAGCAATACCGCGGCGATTGCGAGGCATGACGAGAGGGAGTACGACCACGTGGCTCCCGGAAAGAGAGTGGCGCTCATTAACACGAGGCTGGCCGACAGGAGCACGGGGAGCTCGCGGCCGAGCGCGATGACCAGCAGGATCACGATGGTCGCGACGATGAACGCAGCGATGCCACCGTAATGCGCGATCCCTAACCCGCCAAGAGGCTCGCCCCCGAATCCCAGTAACAGCCGGTCGAGCTCGTAGACGCCTTTACCGAGCGACACGTTGGGCGGATAGTCGGCGGCCATCGAATACTGCCTGCCGTAGTGCACCACGGCGATCACGGAGTCGACCAAAGTCTGCGGGAAAGCCCGCGGCCATGCCGCGTACGCAAACAGGTTGGTCAGTCCTACGGAGAGGAGCGCAACGACGGACAGGCGCCACTTGCGCAGGGCCCACAGCACGGCAATCAAAATGAGGAATTGTGGGCGGATCAGGGAGGCCGCGGTGATGGCAACGACGGCGCCGGCAAATTTGCCGCGGCGAATCGCGACGAGAAAGGCCAAAAGGGCGGGAACGGCAAGGGCCGCACTGTTCCCTCTGTCGAGAGCCGACAGGGCCGGAACGGTGAGAAGGCCGAAGGCGCCCAAGGCAACCAGTCTCGGCGTCAATGACTTGCCCCGACTTGCCCAAACCGCGGGGGTGACGAGCGCCGCAGTCAGCAGCAGCAGAAAAGACATCAGGCCGGCCCTGGGACTGCCAGCCACGTCGCCGATCCAACTAGTGATCACGTTGGGGAGCATCCCCGAGGCCGAGTAGTTCGACTTGTGATCCGACCATGGGTTCTCTGAGTGGACGAATTCAACGACCTGGTAATAGTCGCTGAAGCAGTGCGTGCCGACGCCGGACGTGTTGGGATCGCCATCGGGACAGTGATCGTCCTGAGGAATGAACGACAGCGAACTGACGACGTCGACGCCTTGATACGACGCGACGACGCTCGTGCCGAGGAATAGCGCGCCCCCAATAAGGACGGCGGCGATGAGTAGGGCGCTCGGTGAGTACCCGGCGCGTACCGATGAAGTCAGTGTCGAAGCGGCTCGTCGGCTTCGCGCGAGGGCGTTCGTGGCACTTCTCACCATGGTGGTCCTCAGCGGCATCGCGCCTGGCTCCTTGCTCGCGTCCTGTGGTCAGGGAAGGCCCGTCCAACTGCGTGTGCGTCGATGCTACCGGCTCGGTTCATGGGCGCGCGCCAGCGCGCCACGCTACCGAATTCCCGGTAGTAAGGTGGGCGCGTAACCGATGAGGTCGACTAGCGTCCTCATTTAGATCTCGTCGAACGGACGTGCGAAACCGTGAAAGCCGTGCTTCTCGCTGGAGGTCTGGGCACCCGCATGCGCGAGGAAACCGAATTCCGCCCGAAGCCGATGGTGGAAGTCGGCGGTAAGCCGGTGCTGTGGCACATCATGAAGATCCTAGGCGAGCAGGGCATCAACGACTTCGTGATTTGCACCGGGTACAAGAGCGAGTTCATCAAGAACTACTTCGCGAACTACGGTGCCGCGAATCAGGACTTCACCGTCAAGTTGGGCGACCCATCAAGCATGGTGGTCCATGGCGCGCATGATGAGTTCGACTGGACGGTCACCGTGGCTTACACCGGAGCCGCGACCATGACGGGTGGTCGCATCAAGCGGGTACAGAAATACCTGGGAGACGAGCCGTTCCTGTGCACGTACGGCGACGGCATCGCCAACATTGACCTCAAGGCGTTGCAGGCATTCCACGCCGGGCACGGCAAGACCGCCACGATGACTACCACCCAGCCCACCACCCGCTTTGGTGTGGTGGACGTGGCGGAGGACGGCGGGGTGCGTCAGTTCAGGGAGAAGCCGCGCAGCGACGATTGGATCAATATCGGGTTCTTCATCTTTGAGCCCGGTATTTTTGACGTTCTTGAAGACAACTCGGTGCTCGAGCAGGAACCGCTCCACGAGTTGGCGGATCGGGGACAGATCGCTGCCTTTAAGCACGACGGGTTCTGGCAACCGATGGACACCTACCGTGAATCGATCATGCTCAACGACCTGTGGGACACGGGCGCCGCTCCATGGAAGATCTGGAAGTGATGGACACCTCAGCCAAGAAGAGAATCGCGCTTGTTGTACCGGCGTACAACGAAGAGGACAGCATCGACGAGTTGGCACGGCGATTGACCATCATGTTCGACACGGAGTCCGCATACGACTTCGAATGCATCGTCATTGAGAACGGCTCCGTGGACAGCACCATGGAGAAGCTCGAGGCCATCACCGCGGCCGATGCGCGCTTCAAGGTGCTCCAGCTCGCGCGGAACTTTCGCATGGACGGCGGCCTGACCGCAGGGCTGAGCGTGGTCGACGCCGACGCGTGCATCCTCATGGCCGCGGACCTCCAGGACCCACCTGAGTTCATCCCGAACTTTATCCGCAAGTGGGAGGAGGGCTACGAGAACGTCTACGGGGTGGTGACCAAGCGCACCGGAACCGGACCTCTGAGGACCTTCAACTCCAAGGCCTTCTATTGGCTTGCGGGCAAGCTCACCGAGGACCGTATTCCGCGCAACGCGAGCGACTTCCGGCTCATCGACCGCAAGGTGTACGAGGCCGTGCGGGCCATGGAGGAACGCAACCGCTTCGTCAGGGGCCTGGTCTCGTGGACGGGGTTCAAGTCGATCGGACTGCCGATGGTGCGCGAGGCGCGGTTCGCTGGTGTCTCGAACGCACACAGCCTCAAGGTGCTCGACCTCGCGTTCAAGGGGATCTTTGCCCACTCGTACGTGCCGCTGCGTCTCATCACTATCACCGGATTCGTGATGACTTTCGTCGCCGCCATCTCGCTCGTGGTGCTCACCGTCAAGGCGCTCGCGTTCAGTGTGCCCTTCAACGGATTCGGCACGCTCATCGGGATCATGCTGGTCGGCTTTGGGGTCTTGACGCTGCTGGTGGGAGTCGTCGGCGAGTACGTCGGCCTCATTTACGAGGAAGTCAAGCAGCGCCCGAACTACATCATCTCGAGGAAGATCGGATGGTAGCCGTGGCGCCCGTCAAGTACTCGGATCAGCTGATCGACTGGCTGAAGGAGGACGGCTACACCCATTGCTTCTTCGTCGCCGGCGGCAACATCATGCACCTGCTCGACTCGGTGCGGAGTCGCATGACGTGCGTGCCCTTCATCCACGAAGTGGGTGCCACGATCGGCGCCGAGTATTTCAATGCAGCGCGCGACCCCGAGGGCGGGCGAGCTTTCGTCCTGGTCACGGCGGGCCCCGGCGTCACCAACACCCTCACTGGAGTTGCGGGAGCATGGCAAGAGAGCAGGGAACTTCTTGTCATCGCCGGACAGGTGAAGAAGGAAGACCTGGCAAACGGCGAGGTGCGCCAGCGCGGAATCCAGGAGATCGATGGAATGGCGCTTGTCGAGAGCATCTCGAAGGCTTCGCTACGCATCGAAGCTCCCGTGCCGCGCGACGAGATCATGGCGCTCGTCCACCAGGGACGCGAGCCCCGCATGGGCCCCGTGTTCTTAGAAATATGTCTCGACGCGACGGCCGCGGCTCCTCTTCCCGACGACGGCGTTGGCGCCTTCCCCGCGTGGTTGCCCGATGTGGATGCGGTGTCCACCGCGGACATCGACCGGGTGCGAGAGTGGCTTTCTGATTCCGCCCGCCCCGTCGTTCTCGTGGGCGGCGGTGCGTCGCGCGCCACCATCCGCACCCTTGTCGAGGAGACGGCGGCGGCGGGAATCCCTCTCATGACCACATGGAATGGCGCGGATCGGGTCCCCACAGAACACCCGATGTACGCCGGGCGTCCCGATACGTGGGGCCAGCGGTCGGCGAATGTGTTGGTGCAGCAGGCAGACCTAGTGATCGCCGTCGGCGCCCGACTTGGCCTCCAGCAGACGGGCTTCTCCTGGCAGCAGTTCGCCTCAGTCGGCCGTGTGGTGCAGGTCGAGATCGATGAGGCGGAACTTACCAAGGGTCATCCGCGCGTCGATTTGCCGCTCAGGGGCGATGCGGACCGGTTCCTCTTCGACCTGTACACGGGATCGCTTCCCGCGCCAGCGCGGTGGGCAGAATGGCGATCGTTCATCAAGGACGTGCGCCGCGAGCTGCCCCTCAACGAGGCGGTCAATGTCACGGCCGAGGGATTCGTCAAGCCTTACGAGTTGGCGATGGGCATCTGCGATATAGCCGGTCCCCGCGATGTGGTGCTTCCGTGCAGCAGCGGCGGCGCGGCGACCGTGTCGATGCAGTCGTTGCGGATGCGGGCCGACCAGAAGCTCGTGGGCGACAAGTCGCTCGCCAGCATGGGTTACGGCCTCGCAGGATCGATCGGCGCTGCGCTCGCGAACCCCGACCGCACCGTCTTCCTGACGGAGGGTGACGGCGGCTTCGCCCAGAACCTGCAGGAACTGGGCACGCTCGCCGCGACCGGATGTTCCGTGAAGATCTTCCTCATGGTCAACGGTGGCTACGCCTCGATTCGCATGACGCAGCGCAACTACTTCGGTGGCGCGTGGATTGGTTGCGATGAGTCCACGGGCCTTGGCCTGCCCCGATGGGAGACCCTCGCGGCGTCCTATGGGATTCGCTTCGCACGGATGGATCCCAGCGACCCGTTCGGTGGAGCCGTGGGTCAAGCGATCGCTGCACCAGGTCCTGCGCTGATCGAGGTGCCCATTGACCCGGAGCAGACGTACTTCCCGAAGATCATGTCAGCGGTGCAGCCCGACGGTTCGATGCGGTCGAATCCGTTGCACCTCATGAGCCCCGACCTTTCCGAGGATGTTGCCGTGCGTGTGTTCCGCTACCTCGACGTCTGAGCCTTCTCAGCGTCGCGCAACAGGCCTGGTGCGATCAGCCGAGCAGTAACTCGATGAGGTCGAGCGGGGTGGTCGCGATGGCGGAGGCCCCTGCGGCCTCGTCCACGGTGCCGTATCCCCATGTGGCAAAGATGGACGCGACGCCCAGTTCGACGGCCGCGCCGATGTCGTGGTGTCTGTCCCCGATCATCGCGGGTCGGTTCCCTAGGAGGTTGCCCTCAGCGAGCCCATCGAGCGCCGCTGCGAGGACATCGCGCTTCGACGAACGACCCGCCGAATCCATCGCGCCGCGAACCACGGCAAAGTGACCCGTCAGTTCCAGGTGATCGAGCATGGCCCTGGCGGGCCCCTCCGGCTTGGACGTGGCGATCGCGAGCGGCACGCCAGCCGCATTCAGCGCCAGCAGCACATCCCTCACGCCCGGGTAGGGCTCTGCGTTAAGGAGCCCTATCGAGTCGTAGTGTGCCCGGTAGTGGGTGAGCACGTGCTGTGCGGTCTCCTCTTCCAGGCCCGCTCGCTCGCACAGCGAGAACAGCATCGGCGGCCCTAGCCACGTCATGAGTTCGCTCAGCGGCGGCGCCTCGAGTCCCGACCTCGCGAAGGCCTCCTGGACGCTACCAACGACTCCAGGGGCGGAATCGGCGATCGTGCCGTCAAGGTCGAATAGCACGCTGGAGTACGGCCGCGCCGGAGCGCCCACATCTGCCGTGTGGGTCAGGGGTGTGTCCATCCCTCGACCCTATCGGCGAGGTCGCGATGGCTGGGCCTTGCGGGCATGGGCGTCTTCGATACGCACTAAGATTTCATGCGGGGCTCGCGGGGACGTCACAGTCGCCTTCCGGCCCTTTAGCGCGTGCCTTCTTGCGGTTAGAGAGACGGTGAGACCGGGGTGCGGACACCATGACTGAGAGTTGGGGAAGATGAATACGACCGAACGCCTGATGGCCGACATCCTGCGTAAAGGCAAGGAAGAGTATGGCGTCGTGAGCGTCAAGGCGGAGTTTGAGGCCGAGGGAACGCGCGTCGACGAGCTATTGCGATTGGTCGACATCTCTCGCACGGCCGGGCTTCCTCTCACGGTGAAGATCGGCGGCTGCGAGGCGATGCGCGACCTGTTGGAAGCCAAGCAGATCGGCGTGCGCTACATCGTGGCGCCCATGGTCGAGACCCCGTATGCGGTGTCCAAGTATGTCCAGGCGAAGAACATCGTCTACAACGAGGACGAGTCGATCGACACCGACTTCCTGTTCAACCTGGAGACGATCACCGCGTACAACAACCTGGACGAGATCCTCGCGATCGCATCGGCGCAGGGCGGGGTCCAGGGAATCGTCTTTGGCCGCGTCGACTTCTGCGGTTCGCTCGGTGAAACGCGCGAGACCATCAACACCCCGCGCATCACCGACTACGTGTTGAACGCGGCAGCTAAGACCAAGGCGGCCGGGCTCGACTTCGTGATGGGCGGCGCGGTGTCGTCGGACACGCTCGACATCGTCAAGGAAGTTGCCGCGGTGCACCTGACCCGCTTCGAAACTCGCAAGGTGGTCTTCGGCGGCCACGCGGCCACGATCGGCAACGTTCACGAGGGTCTCGTCAACGCGGTTCACTTCGAGTTGCTGTGGCTCACCAACAAGCGCGATTACTACGGTCGCATCACAAGCGAGGACGCGAAGCGTATCGAGATGCTCGAGTCACGCTGGCACCTGCTCAACCAGTAAGAGTTCGGGGTTGCCTAGCGACCGCGGAGGCCCGCTGCGGCAATCGTCACCTGGCCTTCGATGTCGTTGGGCGTGTGTCCCGAGGCACGGCAAGCTCCATTCCATGACTCGCTCGCGGCGTAGTACCTGTCGGGGTCGCTGCCATCTGGTTCGGCCCTGGTGATCGTCGCAGACGGATTGACGACTCTGGCGACCACATGGGCGAGTTCGCCCATTTCAAGTAACGGGCCGCCGCTGTCAATGGTGAGGACCCCTGGCGTCGTCGCGCTCGCAAGGGCGACGGCGAGCAGGTCCTCGACGCTCACGTAGCGGCGATACACGGGCCTCGTCGCCCGGATATGAATGGCACCTCGGTTCGCTTGCGTGATCATGTCGGAAAGCGCATAGCTTGCAGGCTTTTGGACAAAGGCGCCCGATACGCTCCAGGCGCGTGCTACCACCGCACACAGGGAACGCGACTCGGCCAACTCGGCGAGAGCGTCCTCGGCGTGGCGCTTGAGCCAGCCGTATGGGTTCGCGTCCATGGGGTGAAGCAACGCGTCGTCGGGGTACACGGCGGCCCCGCTCGAAATCGTGACGATGCGACGCACCGACGGCAGGCCTGCGGCCGCGAGCAGTTTCGACGTCAGCGCCTCGTTTGCGGCGACGTAGTCGGCGAGCGGCATCGTCGCGACCACGTCGCGAGTGAGGAAGGCAAAGTCGAGCACGACCGTCGGCGCGAAGGCCCGCACCGCGCGCTCGTCCCATGGTTCGCAGAGCGCTTGCACTCCACCAACCATGATCTGCTTGCTTGTGCTCGCGATGAAGAAGGTGGGGCAACGGACGTCCGCAAGCAACGCGACAGCCGTGCGTCCGAACCAGCCGGACGCCCCAAGGACCAGTACCCGGTCATCCGCGTCTAGCGAGCGGGACCAGAGGTCGCGCGCCACCGCGTGAGTCAGTTGCGTCATGGCTTTGAGGGGGTTCCTTCCCGCGCAACGGCTCACGAGTTCATTGCCAGGATCGAAGCAAGGCGTTAGCACCTTGCCTTGTGGAGCAGGGATCACACTGGACGGCAGGTTCGCGCAGAGCACGTGCCAAGCAAGCCACGCTCAACGCTAGAGTCAGGGAATTCTTCCCGCAAGGCTACCCCTGTCGAGCACTTCGACGGACTTCGTTCCACATCTCGCAGCCGCTGGGAGCGCGACCGCGTGGCCACAGATCCCGCCCGTCCCGAATGCGGGTAGGTGGGCCGACGCGCCATTGACTTGTGCGTTGGAGGGCGCCGGAGTGCCGCATGCCACCCCCAGAAGTCGTCCAGAAGTGCTCACGACGCGGTTCCTTTGTTACTCAGTCGCCGATCAGCGAACACGGCAGTTGGACGGACCACGGTGGCACTGGTCCGATCGGAATGTGGACGTGATCGACGCCCGTCGCACACTCAGTCCGTGCCTCGCGCACGGAGACAGACCAGCGTGCAGTCTCGGCCCGCTTGTCTCCCCAGTTGAAGTCCCTGAGACCCGGCGCGACCGCTATGACCAAGAACGCGGCAAGGGCGATAGTGCCGCGTGCACCCCCTGCTCGCGCGAGCCCATCCGCCGCGAACGCGAGGGCGCTCACAAACAACGCGACAGGGGCAACTGCATATCGGTCCCCGAGGGTGAAGTCGGTCCAGGCGCTGGCGCCCATGAACTGACCCTGCAAGGTGTACAGCACGGCATTGAGGCCTACCGCCATGCCCAAGAAGGTGACCACCCTCCACCGTTGCGTGGGCCCGAAATAGGCGCCCAGCGCGACGCCAACCAAGCCAATCACGGCGGCTACTTGCAAGATGTGTGCGACGTTGGCCGCGAGCCACGTCGCCACAGTGACGCCGACGAGTCCCACAAGGACCACCCGTAACCCAAACTCGTTGACATGGTCAAAGAGGCTGGGCTGTGTCTCGGCCAGGGTCCTTTCGTTCATGCTCGCGAGGCTGGCGACACCCTGAATCGCGGTGGCGACGCCCGCTGCCGCGAGAGCCCAGGTGCCCTCACGCCACGGGCGTACCGCGATACGGACGGCAAGCACGGGCCACACGAGAACCGCCCCAAGAGGATCCGACAAGATGGCCAACGCGATCACGGCCGAGGTCAGGATGATGATGCGTCGTTCGTTGGTTGGAAACGCAACGCACCACACCGCAGCCACCATGAGATACCAGTGGAGGTTAGCGAGGGTGACGACCACCTCGCCCCCCGCGACGGGAAGCGCGATGAGGGCCCACCAGAGACCCCCGATGACCAGCTTTGATCGCACGACCCGGGCGGCCACAACCGCGATCGTGGTGATGCAACTGGCTGCCACGAGAGCGGCGGCGACCGCGCATGCAACCGCCCACCATTGGACCGGAACGGCGGCGGCGATGACCATGGCGTTCAGGCGGGGGACGGTGTGGAGATACCCCGAGTAGGTATCGAACAGCGCCGAGATTCCCTTGGTGGCCGCATCGTGGAGGAAAACGGCTCCGTCTTCAGCCCACGAGACGTCGAGGGCCCTGAGGGGGCGGCGAGCGAGCAGGATCGCCGCCCCGACTGCGGTGCCAGCGAGCATGACGAGGGCGTCGAACCGTGCGGAAGGCGTCCGGACGCCCCCTAAGTACGCACCGCCCGCGAACGCCCCTCGACTGATGCTCCTCATGGTGAAGGAGGCTGCCTCGGGAAACCTAGATCGTTCCCTCTTCGATAGCGGCTGCGATCCAGGGGATGACCTCGTCGAGCATGTCCTCGAGCTTGGTGTTGGCCTCGAAGCCCAAGATTTCTTTGGCCTTCGAGGTATCGGGAACCCGACGCTGCACGTCGTACTCGAAGCCCTCGTCGTGCGCAAACGAGAGGGGCACGTCAGAACCCTTGATCTTGCGCCAGATGATCTCGGATAGCTGCGTCACCGAGTGACCGTCGGGCGTGGACAAGTTGAAGTCGTTGTTCATCGCGTCGGGGTGGAACAGGCTCATCACGATGCCGCGGGCAAGGTCGCCGCCGTAGGTGTAGTGACGAATCTGCTCGCCGGAGCCGAGGATGTGGAGAGGATCCTGACCCTTGAAGACCTTCTGGACCAGGTCGGGGACCACGTGGCTCATCGCGAGCTTGACGTTGCCGGAGTCGATCTCGACATCGCCGAGAGCACGGGATTCACCGATGCCCACGCAGTTGAACGGACGCAGGATCGTGTAGGGCAACTTGTACTGGTCCCAGGCGGCGCGCGCAAAATACTCGACCGCAAGCTTCTGGAATCCATAGGACGACAGCGGCGGTGGGATCTTGCGCTCGTCACCCTCTTTGGACGGCCAGTGGGTCGACGACTCGAAAACCATCGAGGACGACATGTAGGTGACCTTCTGCAGGCGGCCGTTGCCACCGTCGTACGCCTTGATGGCCGCGTCGCACGTCGACGCGAGGATGCGCTCGTTCTGTGCGATCAGGTCATAGGCGTACGTGTGGAAGTACGAGATGCCGCCGATGAGCGCGGCACCAGCGATGAGGTGGTCCACGTCGGAGGCGAGCTCGGCCATGAGGTCGACCTTCTCGACGTCATCCACGTAGAGCTTGTAATTGGGGTGGTCATCGTACGACTTCTTGACGGGGCCGTACTTGGAGTAGTTGTCGACTCCGACGACCTCGTGGCCGCCCTTGAGAAGCTCCTCGACGATGTAGCCGCCGATGAAACCTGCCGACCCGGTGACGAGCACCTTAGCCATGGTTGTTTCCCTTCGAGGTGGTGATATCGGGGCTTGCGGGTGATGAAGGCATCCCCTTGGCGCCCCCGTAAGCGTAGAAGTACCAATGAAGGTACTTCGGTATCCACTTGGACATCTTGAAATTGGACTGGCCAAATGTCCTGTCGAGCCAGATGGTGGGGATCTCGGCCACCGCTTGGCGGTGACGCCTAGCCTTGGCTGCAAGTTCCAGACCGATCTCGAAACCGTCGCGACTTTCGATGCCGACACGGCGCACGAAGTCGGTGTTGTAGGCCTTGTACGAGTTGGTCGCGTCTCGGGTGCCGACGCCGGCGAACCAATACAGGGTTCGACCAGCGGTGCGTGACAAGAAGGCCTTGAAGCGAGGACCACCGACCTGTTGTCCTCCAGCCATGTAGCGCGATGCTGCCGCGACGACGACGCCGCGCTCGATCAGTCGAACGAGGTCGTCGATCTGCTGCGGGTCGTCGCACCCGTCGGCCATGGTGACGACCGTGGTGGGAGCCGCCGCCGAGTCGATGCCGTATCGGATGGCATTCGCCGGTCCCCGGCCGTACGTCTGTACTACGGCACGCACGCGCTTGTCTCGGTACGCGTCCACCACGGGGATGGTCGTGTCACCGTCGGTGTCGACAACAACTAAGAGTTCGAAGTCGCTTGTGACTGCCTCGACGATGCGGTCGAGGCCGGCGACGATGTTCTCACCCTCGTTGTAGGCGGGGATGACGATGCTGACGCGTGGAGACGGCGTCACACCACCACCCCGTTGCCGAGGAGGTTCCACACGTCGGCGACGGGCTTTTCGATCACCAAGCCGCGGTATTCCGAGTGCGGGGTGGCAATGATCAGGATGTCGGACTTCGCGATCACGTCTGCGAGGGGAATGAGGGTGGGGTCTGTCTCTTCAGTGACGTGGGGATCGGTGCACAGCACCGCCTTGGCCTTGAACTTGAGCACGCGACGAAGCTTGTAGGACAGCGAGGACCGGATGTCGTCCGAGCCGCCCTTGAAGGCCATGCCCAGGATTCCAACGGTCATCTGTGACAGGTCGTAGCGCTTCTCAAGTTGCGACACCACGTAGAGCGGCAGACCCTCGTTCACGAGCATTGCCGAGTGGCCGAGCCCAAACTTGTTGTCCGAGAACGCGGCCAACTGCATCGTGTCCTTGAACAGGCAAGGGCCTGCGGCGAATCCCGCCCCCGGGATGTCCTTGGCACGAGGGTAATTGCGGCTGAGGCCTTCCCGTATGACCTCGTAGTCGAGACCGCGCTCGTTGGCCATCATGTAGAACTGGTTGGCCGCCGCGAACTTGATGTAGCGCCACGTGTTGGTGAACAACTTGGCGAGTTCGGCCTCTTCTGGGCTGAGGTGCACAATCTCATCGGTGAGGGTCGAGAACAACTTCGCGGCACGCTCCCGTCCGCGGTCCGTGCGAGACGAGACGATCTGCGGCAGGGAGAAAAGCTCCTCCATTGCCTTGTGCTCGGCGATCCGCTCGGGGCAGAAGGCAACGTCCATGTCGAGACCGAGGTCGGCAACCATGCGCTCAACGAGGGCAGTGACTCCGGGAAACAGTGTCGAGCGCAGAATCAGAATCTGGCCGTCGCGGAAGTAGGTTGCCGTGTCAGCGAGAGCGGCCGGAATGGCGTTCGGGTCCGGGTTCAGGTGCTCATCGACGGGAGTGCCAATCACGACGATCACGTGTGCGGCCTGTCCAACGATCGCCGGATCGGCCGACGCGATCAGTTGGCCGTTCGCGAGGCTCGCCTTGAGCTTCGGCTCGGCGCCGGGCTCGGTGAACGGCATGACCCCCGAATTGATGACGTCAACTGTGGCCGCGTTGATGTCATAGATCGCGACCTTTGAACCTCTGTCTGCCAAGCCGATCGCGAGCGGCAAGCCAACGTGGCCCCCCCCACCGACGACGACGACATCGTGAGTGAACGCTTCTGACATGGACTACCCCGCTCCAAAAACAGTCGTACGTAAGTCACCCGCGCGCGTGCCGAGTGCCAGAACAGCATATATGGTCCGGTGGGGGGAGGCTGGTCCCGCCGGACGGCCCGTACACTAATCGGAGCCCAGAACTTAGGGAGAGCGTCCGCGATGGCGATGCGAGCACTGATCATCCGCGTGTACCGCGGGCTTCTGACGTATGCCATGAAGTTTGGCGTCGTTGGCATGTTCGGCTACATCATCGATGTCGGCATCTTCAACGTGCTCCGTTTCGAACACCTCGGCCAAGGAACCTGGGCCGCGACGCCCGTGGGCGCCAAGGTTGTGTCGGTCACCGTCGCCACGATCGTGACCTGGTTCGGCAATAGGTACTGGACCTTCAAGGACCGTCGGCGAGCGAATTTTGTGCTCGAGTTGCTCGAGTTTTCGGCGATCGCGGCGCTTGGAATGGGGATAGCCGTGGGATGTCTCTACATCTCGCACTACACGCTCGGGCACACGAGCGCACTTGCGGACAACATTTCGGCGAACGTGATCGGCCTGGGAATTGCGACGGCGTTCAGGTTCCTGATGTATCGCTTCTGGGTCTATGGCAACCACCGTTCCGATGGCCTTCACCGACGCCAAGTGGAAGCGGCGGCGTTGGCCGAGGCCGCAGCCGCCACTGTTGGGTCAGAGCCCACCCTCGACTAACCGCGCGTCGGCCCTCCGAGCCAACTTTTGCGCCAGACGTGCGGCCTACTAAAGGGCGGTACGGTAGAAGTTCAGGTAGCTCTTCGACGCCGTCGGCCCGCGCTGGCCGCGATACCGCGAGCCGTACGCGCTCGACCCATAGGGGTGCTCCGAAGGAGAGCTCAGCTGGAAGAAGCACAGCTGGCCAATCTTCATGCCGGGCCACAGGTTGATGGGCAGCGTCGCGGTGTTTGACAGCTCAAGGGTCACGTTGCCCTCAAAGCCGGGGTCGATGAATCCGGCGGTCGAGTGCGTGAGAAGCCCCAGCCGACCCAGGGAGGACTTTCCCTCGAGCCTTGCCGCAATGTCATCCGGCAGTGTCACGGACTCGTACGTGGAACCGAGTACGAACTCTCCGGGGTGCAGGACGAAGGGGTTTCCGGACTCGACCTCGACCAAACGAGTGAGGTCTGGCTGCTCAATCGCGGGATCGATCGCGGCGTACTTGTGGTTGTCGAACACCCTGAAGAACTTGTCGAGCCGCACGTCGATTGACGAGGGCTGGATCATCGCTGGCTCGTAAGGGTCGAGTGCGACCCTGCCTGCGTCGATCTGGGAGCGGATATCGCGGTCCGAGAGCAGCATGGAATGAATCTAGCGTGCCAACTCCCACGTCGGGGGCTCGCGCGCGACGCTGCACGCGGCGGCGGGCGAAACTACTCGCCGCCGTCGCGGCGCTTGCGGCGTCGTTCCTGCTCGTTGAGCCACACCCTAAACGCAGGGTCGTCGTCGGGGTTCGGCGCCCTGTAACCGCTCGACCTCGGAGACTGCCTCGGGTTCGACCACCGCGCATAAAGCCACGCAAGCGCGCCCACGTACGGCGCGAACAGGACGATCAGAACCCAAAGCACCTTGGGAAGTCGGTACGGCTCTTCGTCCCTGTGCTGAGCGATGTCGGCGATGACGTACGCCGTCAATCCGATGTAAAGAAGTATCGGCAGGAGGTAGCGCATGGCCTCACCCTAGAGCTCACTCAAACACTCGTCCACCGAGGGCCACGGGGGGCGTAGGGCCCACTCGCCGGTTTCGAACCGGTTCCATCGAAAAGTTTCTCGTACGAGTGGCCCTTGAGGCCTCGTGAGAGCGCGATCATTGGGTTAGGCTGGACCACGGCCCGACGGCCCTCACACTTTCTGGAAGGTCTCAACATGCAGTTCGGTCACTTCGACGATGAAGCCCGCGAATACGTCATTGAGACGCCGCACACTCCCTACCCGTGGATCAACTACCTGGGCGCGCAGGAGTTCTTTGGCTTGGTGTCGCACACGGGCGGCGGCTACTGCTTCTACCGCGACGCGAAGATGCGCCGCCTGACGCGGTACCGCTACAACAACACCCCCGTGGACGACGGCGGTCGGTTCTTCTCGATCAACGACGGCGGCGATGTATGGAGCCCCTCGTACCGTCCATACAAGACGGAGCTCGACTTCTTCGAGACACGTCACGGCATGGGCTACACGCGAATCACGGGTGAGCGCGGCGGGCTGCGCGCCTCGGTGCTGCTGTTCGTGCCCGTCGACGTCAACGCCGAGATCCACCAGGTCACCGTGACGAATACGTCCGATGCTGCGAAGTCGTTCTCGATGTTTTCATTCGTCGAGTTCTGCCTGTGGAACGCGGAAGACGACCAGACGAACTACCAGCGCAACCTGAGCATCGGCGAGGTCGAGGTCGAGGACGGCGCGATCTACCACAAGACCGAGTACCGCGAGCGACGCAACCACTACGCGGTGTACGGCGTCAACGCCCCGATCGCGGGATTCGACACCGACCGCGACACCTACCTGGGCTACGGCAACGGCTTCCACGAGGCCGCCGTGCCCCATGCAGGGAAGTCCGAAAACTCGGTCGCCTCGGGTTGGTACCCGTGCGCCTCGCACCAACTCGAGATCGAACTCGCTCCCGGTGAATCCAAGACGTACACCTTCGTACTCGGCTACCTTGAGAACGCGGAAGACGACAAGTGGGAGTCCCTAGGCGTCATCAACAAGACCGGCGCCAAGGCGCTGCTCGCTCGCTTTGCGACCAACGAGTCGACCGATGCCGAATTCGCCAAACTCAAGGCGTACTGGGACCAGCTGCTGGGCTCCTACACGGTGGAATCGGGCGATGACAAGCTCAACCGCATGGTCAACATCTGGAACCAGTACCAGTGCATGGTGACGTACAACATGTCTCGCTCCGCTTCGTACTTCGAGACTGGCATGGGCCGAGGGATGGGCTTCCGCGACTCGAGCCAGGACCTGCTTGGCTTCGTCCACCTGGTGCCCGAACGCGCACGTGAGCGCATTATCGACATCGCGTCGACCCAGTTCGAGGACGGCAGCGCCTATCACCAGTACCAGCCGCTCACCAAGCGCGGAAACCACGCGCTCGGCTCGGGTTTTAACGACGATCCGCTGTGGCTCATCGCGGGCGTGGGCGCGTACGTCAAGGAGACCGGCGACTTCGGCATCCTCGACGAGATGGTGCCCTTCGATAACGACGAGTCCAAGGCTCAGTCGCTCATGGAGCACCTCAAGAGATCGTTCAACCACCCGCTCGAGAAGGCCGGCCCTCACGGCCTCCCCCTCATCGGGCGCGCCGACTGGAACGACTGCCTCAACCTCAACTGCTTCTCCTCGACTCCCGGTGAGTCCTTCCAGACCACCGAGAACCAGGCGGGAGGCGTGGCCGAGTCGGTCTTCATCGCCGGAATGTTCGCGGCCATCGGGCCCGACTACGCGGTGCTCGCTCGCCGTCGTGGCGACGATGCCGAGGCGGACCGTGCCGAGAGTGCGGTGGCGGACATGAAGCAGGCCGTCGTCGACCACGGTTGGGACGGCGAGTGGTTCCTGCGCGCCTACGACTTCTACGGAAACAAAGTCGGCACGAACGATACCGACGAGGGCAAGATCTGGATCGAACCGCAGGGCTACTGCATCATGGGCGGCATCGGCATCGACGACGGCAAGGCCATCAAGGCGCTCGACTCGTGCCGCGAACGTCTCAACACGCCCCACGGCATGGTGCTCCAGAATCCCGCCTACACGACGTACAAGATCGAGTTGGGCGAGGTGTCAACGTACCCGCCGGGCTACAAGGAAAACGGTGGCATCTTCTGCCACAACAACCCTTGGGTGATCATCGCCGAGACGATCGTTGGCCGCGCGGAGTACGCCTGGGAGTACTACAAGCAGATCGCTCCCGCCTACCGCGAGGAGATCTCCGAGGTGCACCGCCTCGAGCCCTATGCGTACGCGCAGATGATCGCCGGCAAGGACGCCTCGCGTCACGGTGAGGCCAAGAACTCGTGGCTCACCGGTACCGCCTCGTGGAACTTCGTGACGGTCTCGCAGTACCTGCTCGGCGTGCGCGCCGACTACGACGGCCTCGTGGTCGACCCGTGCATAGGCGAGGAGGTGGGCGAGTACACCGTCCGCCGCCAGATCCGCGGCGCCACGTATGTCATCAACGTCAAGAGCACGGGCGCCAAGGGCGCCAGGCTCACTGTCGACGGTGTGCCCATCGAGGGCAACACCGTTCCCTATGCCGTCGCGGGTTCGATTGTGCAGGTCACCGCGACTCTCTAGCGCTGGTTGCGCCGCCGACGCCGGTGGCTGGCTTGGACTGGTCTTTTACGTCCTTCGCCGGCCACCGGTGTCGTCGTTTGTGGGCTACGCCGCTGGGGGCTTGGGTGTCGGATGCTCCGGCGCAAGCTTCTCCGCGGGAGCCGGTGGCGTCGCGGGAGCCTGTGGCGCCGCGGGAGCGGGCGCACCTGGCTGGGTCGCCCAGAGAGCCGGGTTCGTCGTGGGCGCGGGCGTGGGTGCCGGTGAGGCCTCCGCCCGGCGGGCCGCACGCCTTCTCCTCGCGCGGACCATGGCGATCACCGCGATAGTGATGACCGTGCCAAGAGCCGCCCAGGGCAGAAGCGCGCCGATGACTACCAGGGCCACCGAGATGAACGCCACGAGCCCGTGCCAACCGGACGACAGTCCGTCCCAGAACGTCTGCGGCGAGTTGTCCGCGATCACGACGGGCTTGGTCGTGAGCGAGAGGTCGATGGTCGACATCGATACCTGGTCGTGGAGGCCGCGCTGCTGCGCCTCGAGGCTCTGGAGTTCCGCCTGGCGACTGGCGAGTTCGTTCTCGAGCGTGATGATGTCCTTGATGTCCTTCGCATCTGCCAGAAGGCCCTGAATACGGTCGGTCGACGCGCGCAGCGTCGAGATCTTGGCGTCCAGGTCCGTCACCTCGGTGGTCACGTCGCGGGCTTGCGTGGCGTAACTGTCGACAGTGCCGAGTGCACGCAGGTCGTCGACCACCTTGTCGAGATCGTCCGCCGGGATGCGGAGCGTGAGCGAGGCGGAGCCACCGTCGCGCCCCTGGGGAGCGGTCTCGTCCCTCGCGTCGACCCGACCGCCCGCGGTCTGCACGATGCTTGCGGCCTTGTCTGCGGCCGCGAGAGGGTCCTCGACCGTGATGTAGAGCGAGCCCGTGACGACCAGGGACCGATCGGCGGCTGCGGGCGCGGCCGCAGCCGCGTCGCCGACCTTCGTGTCTACCTGTGCCGCGTTGCCGGCGTTGGCGTTGGCGACGGATGTATCGGCGGACGCCGAACAGCCCGCAAGCGCCCCTGCCGCAACAATCAGTCCTGCTATGACCCCGATCCGCCGCATGCGGCGCATCGTCCCCTCTCCCCTGTTGCTCATGGTGTTCATGCTAGTGAGACGCTTGGGTGCGCGCCAACGTTGGGTGTGAGGGGTACTTCTCGATGGCGGTGGTCGCGCGGATCGCCTGGACTACGATGAACGCCCGGCTGCGTCGTGACGATTGCGCCGCCGCGAGGGATCGTTCTACCTCCTTTGAGCGAAGCCCCCGAATATCGTGCCGCCCACCGCGTGCGCGACGTTTTGCTCCAACTCGGTCGAGTTAATCAACTAAGATGACAAACATGGAAGAGACATCGAAGGCGGGCTACGCACCCACTGACCACACGCCTACGACCCCCACCGACTCACTCGCTGCGGGTGGCGCTGACGTCGCCGCGCGTCTTGCCCAAGTGGTCCCGACCGCCCGGCAGGTCTCGTGGCAAGGCCACGAGTTTTATGCCTTCATCCACTTCGGCATGAACACGATGACGGACCGTGAGTGGGGACATGGGCATGAGGATCCGGGGCTCTTTGCTCCAAGTGACCTCGACGTCGACCAGTGGATGCGTACCCTCGTGGCTGCGCGGATGACCGGCGTCATCCTGACGGCGAAGCACCACGATGGGTTTTGCCTTTGGCCGAGTGCCCACACGGAGCATTCGGTGAAGAACTCGCCGTGGCGCAGCGGCCGCGGCGACTTGGTAGCCGAGGTGGCCGAGGCAGCGAGGCGACACGGGCTTGACCTGGGAATATATGTCTCGCCTTGGGACCGCACTGAAGCAACGTATGGATCCGGGCGCTCCTACGACGATTACTTCGTCGCCCAACTCACGGAGTTGCTCACCCAGTACGGCGATGTGTTTTCTGTGTGGTTCGACGGCGCGAACGGCGAGGGCCCAAACGGCAAGGTTCAGGAGTACGACTGGGATCGTTACTACGAGGTCATCCGCGAACTGCAACCCGATGCCGCTATCAGCGTCTGCGGCCCCGACGTTCGTTGGTGCGGCAACGAGGCCGGCCACACGCGGGCGGACGAGTGGAGCGTTGTCCCCGGTTCGCTCAGGGACGTGGAGCGCATTGCGGAGCGATCCCAGCAAGCGGACGATGGCGAGTTCCCCGCACTCGTGCGTAGCGATGAGAGTGATCTTGGGAGCCGGGAGGCCCTGGCAGACAGGCTCGACGACGTCGTCTGGTACCCGGCGGAAGTGAATACCTCAATCCGCCCGGGGTGGTTCTATCACGCGACCGAAGACGCCCGCGTGAAGCGGGCCGACGAGTTATTCGACCTGTGGTGCAGTTCTGTTGGCGGCAACGCGACGCTGCTGCTGAACGTCCCGCCGGACTCTCGCGGGCGGGTCGCCGGCCCGGACGTTCACGAGCTGCAGCAACTCGGCGGCCTCATCGATGCGTTCGTTGCCGGGACCGTGCGCGCGGTGCCGACCGTCTCGTCGGGCGAGTGGCTGGCACCACCGCGTCGCGCTGTACCGCTCGGTGTGTCAGACCCGTTTTCGCGCGAGTGGGCGGAATCGACGTGGACACCCGACGGATCCGATGCGGAGCCGTTCATTCGACTCGCATTCGACGAGCCCACCGACATCTCGGCTGTCGTCGTGCGTGAGGACATTCGCTATGGTCAAAACATCGAGGAGCTATCCGTCTCGGTGTCGCGATGGGGTGAAGAGACTCTGGTTGCGCGTGCTGGGGCGGTGGGGTACCAGCGGATACTTAGGTTTGATGCTGTCACGGCGGATGCGGTCACCTTGACCATTCACGCGCGGCGAGGAATACCGACGATCCGCGCGGTCGCTGCGGTCGCTGCGGTCGCTGCGGTCGCTGCGGTCGCGGATGGCGATGGTAATGTCGCGTCCTAAGCAGGCCATAGAGCGGCCGAATTCGCCGCCGTACCTGGGAGGTGAGTCGCACCACGACCGTTGAAGATTTGCGCGCTGGGCCAGTGCCGTGGCCTGCGTTGCACCCGACAACTCAGGCGGCCTTCAATCGCATTTTGTGGGAGGGCGGACTCTCGAAGTCCGAGGTCGCGGTAATGCTGGGGCTTTCGCGCACCCGGATGACGACGATCGCCCGCGATCTCGAGGCGGCGGGTCTCATTGAGGACGCCGGACTCGAGCAGCGCGCCGCGACCGGGCGACCGGCTGAGATGCTTCGCGCCCAAGCCCAAAGATTCCACCATCTCGGCATTCATGTGCGTGCCGCCGAGGTGGTTGCCACCGCGATCGATCTCAACAAGACCGTGGTGTGGGAACTTCGGGAAGAGGTGGTCGAACTCACCTCGGCGTGGGTGTTGACCCACCTTGAGCGCTGCATTCGCGAAACCTCGGCGGCAGGGCTGCGAATCGCTGCCGTGGCTGTGTGCGGCTCGACTCAGCAGATCGATGGGGCGACCACTGGCGTCCACATACACACGCTTCTCGACGCCTCGACGCTTGCCTTGGCGGCGCGCCAGACGGGCGTTCCCGTCTATGCGGAAGACGACGTGGCCGCGCTGACGGCCCTTGAACAGTGGCCGCTTCTGCATTCGGGGCAGGACTCGATGGTCCTCATCTCCATGGGGTATGAGATTGCCGTGTGCGTCGTCACCGATCTCAAGATCGTCCTGGGTGCACATCAACGCGCCGGACGATGGGCGCACACGCTCGTGGCCAACGACGGACCGCCGTGTCGGTTGGGCCACCACGGCTGTCTGTGGGGCATGAGTTCCGTAGCGTCGATGAGCCTGCAAACGGGTCTCCATGGACTGCGTCCGATCCTCGAAGCCGCTGGTACGGGCCATGAAGCCGCGCGGGCTGCGTTGCGCCAGGCAGCCTGGGGACTCGGTGCTGCGAGCGGCAATTTAGTGAACCTGATCGACCCAGACAAGGTCGTCCTCACAGGTGACAGTCGGGATGTTATCCGCGATAACTGGGATGACTATATGAGTGGATACCAGCAAGTATGCGAGTCTGAAACGCTTCCGGAAATCGAGGTGACTTCCTTCGACTCGCTTGAGTGGGCCCGGGCCGCTGCTGGCTACGCCCTCTTCTGCACTCTCACGGCAGCAACCATATAGCGACTTTGTGCTCTCACTTGACAAACTCACTCGGCACGCGTGATGATGGCGGAACGCCGCCAGTACCTCCGCGGCAGTTACAGCTTCAACACCAAAGTCAAAGGAGACTCATGAAGCACCAACGCGCCGCTGCCGCAGCCGCCGCAGTATTTGCCACAGCCTTGATGGTTACCGCCTGCTCCTCGACCTCGTCGACTAGCGCCGTGACGGCCTCGGGCGCTGCTGCCCCAGGCAAGGTCATTACTCTCGACTACTGGGCCTGGGGGAACGGTTGGGACCAAGACATCGCGGTCTGGAACAAGGAGCACCCGGACATTCAGGTGCGCCACACGGATGCCGGCGGAGGCAACGACTCTTCCGCAAAACTACTCGCGGCGGTTCGGGCAGGCAATGCGCCCGACCTCGCGCTGATCGAGAACACCTCGTTGCCGAGAATGATCGTCGCGGGAGTGCCCCTCGACATCACCGACTACGTGAAGGACATCAAGGGTGCCTATGCCGACGGCACCTGGGCGCAGACCACCTTCGACGGACACACATACGCCTACCCTCAGGACGTGGGCCCGATGGCTCTCGTGTACAGGTCCGACATCTTCCAGAAGTACGGACTTGACGCCCCGGTGACTTGGGACGACTTCCGCAAGGATGCCGAGGTCCTTAAGGCGCAAGACCCCACTGCGACCCTGGCGACACTCACTACAGACGGCTGGGGATGGTACGCGGCCGTGGCCGCCCAGGTGGGCGACATGTGGTGGTCGCTGTCCGGTGACACGTGGACGGTCAACATCAATGGCGACGGCTCCAAGAAGGTCATGAACTTCTTCCAGGGCATGTACGACGATAAACTCATCACCACCGAACCGATCCTCACGCCTGAATACAACGCGAAGCTCAACGACGGCACCATGCTCTCTTGGCCGTCGGCAGTGTGGGCTCCCGGCGTGCTTTACGGCGTCGCCCCAGACACCGCGGGCGACTGGTCGTTGGCGCCGCTGCCTCGCTGGAATGCGAATGATGCGACGGTCTCGTATCAGGGTGGTTCTTCGGTGGCAGTGGTTTCTACGAGCAAGCACCCCAAGGAAGCGGCGGAGTTTGGCGCGTGGCTGAACGCGAGCCCGGAAGGCTCGCAGTTGATTCTCAACGTGCAGAACTCCTACCCCGCCGCGATCGCCGGTCAGGAAGCGGCGAAGAAGCAGGATCCGCCTAAGTTGATGCCGCAGCAGACCGACTACTACGACATTGTCGCGAAGATCGCGTCTGACACTCGCCCCGTGACCTGGGGCCCGGACACGGACGTCGCCCAGTCGGCGTTTACCGATGCGATGAACGCCGCCGTACAAAACGGCACGTCGTGGGCGGACGCCCTCGATGCGACACAGAAGGCCGTTGTCGCCGATATGAAGGAGAAGGGCTTCAAGGTCTCCAACTGACTTGGGCTCAACTCATTCACTGTCAACGACTCGACTGGAGGTAATCCGTGACAACCGTCGCTCCGAGCGGTACGGGAGCCGGCACGAAGAATCAAGGTAGGGCCTTGGTGCGGCGGCGGCAACGCCGCCGCCGCACCAAGGCGCCCTACTTTCTCGTCGCTCCCGCGCTCATCCTGTTCATTCTGTTCACCGTGATCCCGATCGGATACGCGATCCGTGAGAGCCTCTACGCGCAACGCGTCACCGGGGGAGGCGTGCTCGGCACGCGTACGACGGTATTTGTCGGGTTCGAGAACTACATCAAGGTGCTGACCGATCCGCAGATGCTCTCGGGACTCAGGCACGTCCTCATTTTCGGCTTCATTGCCGTTCCGGCCACATTGGGGCTCGCGCTTCTCTTCGCACTCTTGCTTGACACTCCAGGAGTAAGGCTCACGCGCTTCGGGCGGACCAGCATCTTCGTGCCATATGCGGTGCCAGGAGTCGTTGCCGCCCTGCTGTGGGGATTCATGTATCTTCCGCGCACGAGTCCGTTTTCATACATCACAGAGCATCTGGGACTCGGGACCATCCCCTTTCTTGAATCGGGATACATCTACTTGTCCATGGCGAACATCTCCATCTGGGGCGGCGTCGGATTCAACATGCTCGTGATCTTCACGGCACTCCAGGGCCTGCCGCGAGAGCTCATCGAGGCTGCGCGTCTTGACGGCGCTACCGAGGTAGGCATCGCCTTTCGCGTCAAGATGCCGCTCGTTCGGCCAGCGCTGATCCTCACGAGCGTCTTTGCTTTGCTCGGCGCGATCCAACTGTATGGCGAGCCGATCATGCTGAAGCCACTCACCACGAGCATCAGCGATACGTGGACGCCCCTGCTGACCATCTACCGCAACGCCTTCCGGCTCGACAACCTCAACGAGGCCGCCGCCGCGTCGGTTGTGCTCGCCGTGGCCATCATCTTCGTGTCCATCGCGGTGCTCCAGGTCGTGCGCGTGAACGCTCGCAGGGGGATGTGATGGCCAACAACGAACCAGCGAGTCTCAGGCGCATCAAGATCATTCCGACCGGCATCCTCGTCATCGGCGCGATCTACTGCCTGATCCCCGTGGCATGGGTCTTCGTTGCCGCGTCGAAGGCGCCCAACGAGTTGTTCAACTCCTTCACGTTTGCACCAGGCTCCGGACTCGTCCACAACTTCAAGGCGCTCTTCGCCTTCAGCGACGGCGTCTATGGCAAGTGGGCGCTCAACTCCCTGCTGTACTCCGGAGTCGGCGGTGCCCTCTCGACCCTCATCTCGGCCGCCGCGGGATACGCCATGGCGAAGTTCAACTTTGTGCTGGGACGGGTCTTCCTTTTTACGCTCTTGGGCGGACTCCTTATTCCTGGTATTACCTTGGCGATTCCGCAGTACCTGCTCATGTCCGATCTGAACTTGGCCGGAACTCGTTTGGCGGTGCTGCTTCCCGTGCTTATCACGCCGTTCGGAATCTATCTGTGCAAGGTATACGCAGACGGCGCCGTTCAGCAGGAAGCGCTCGAGGCCGCGCGCATCGATGGCGCGTCAGAGTGGCGCATCTTCCGCAGCATCGCTATGCCGCTGATGCTTCCCGGCATGGTCACCGTGTTCCTCCTGCAATTCGTCGGAATCTGGAACAACTTCCTACTTCCGTACATCATGCTGTCGGATTCGTCGACATTCCCGCTCACCGTGGGACTGAACTCATTGCTCGAACGAGGGTCAGGTTCGCCCTCGCTGTACTCGCTCGCGATCATCGGCGCAGCCGTCGCGATCATTCCCCTCGTGGCGTTGGTGCTGTTCTTGCAGCGCTACTGGCGCCTCGATCTCATTGCCGGAGGAGTTAAAGGATGACCTGGTCGCACAGCGACAATGCATGGCCGACAAACGGATTGAGCTACGGAGGTGATTACAACCCAGAGCAATGGGACCGCGACACGTGGCGCGAAGACATGCGCCTCATGAAGGCTGCGGGAGTCACGATGGTGTCCCTGGGCATCTTCTCGTGGGGCCTCCTCGAGGTGGGCGAAGGGCACTACGACTGGGAGTCGATGGACGAGATCGTCGACCTCCTCGGCGAGCACGGCATCGCGATCGATATGGCGACCCCGACGGCCGCGCCTCCCGCGTGGCTTCTCGACAAGCACCCGGAGATCTTGCCGGTCGATCAGGACATGCAACAGCATTGGCCAGGCGCCAGGTTGGGGTGGTGCCCGTCAAGCCCCACCTTCCGCACCTACGCAAAGAGCATCGTCCGTGCCGTGGCGGAGCGCTACGGCAACCGCGGGCATGTAGTCATGTGGCACGCGAGCAACGAATACGGCGGTGGCAATGCCAGGTGCTACTGCGACGTGTCACAGGACGCGTTCCGGCAGTGGTTGAGTGCCAAATACGGTTCGATCGATGCGCTCAATGAGGCGTGGGGCTCCGCGTTCTGGGGCCATACGTTCAGGTCCTTCGATCAGGTCACGGCGCCCCGCGGAAACGACGCAAAGAATCCCGCGAGAGTTCTCGACTATGACCGCTTCTCTTCGGATGCTCTCCTCGACGTCTTCCTGATGGAGCGCGAGATTCTCAAGGAGGTCACTCCCGAACTTCCTGTCACGACGAATTTCATGGTGGGTGCCGAGCCCGACGTCGTGAATTACGCCAGGTGGGCGCCGCACATGGACATCGTGGCGAACGACCATTACACACGATCGCCGGACCCGTGTCCGCAGCAGGATGTCGCGTTCTCCGGCGACCGCATGCGCGCGATGACCACGGATCGCCGTCCATGGCTACTCATGGAGCACTCGACGTCGGCAGTCAACTGGCAGCCGCGTAACCGGGCCAAAGAACCGGGCGAGATGATCAGGAACTCGATCAGCCATGTGGCCCATGGTTCGGATGGGGCGATGTTCTTCCAATGGAGGGCTTCGCGTTCCGGAGCTGAGCAATTCCACTCCGCCATGGTGCCCCACGCGGGCGAGGATAGCGATCTGTTCCGCGAGGTGTGCCGTCTCGGCGGCTACCTGGAGAGACTCGCCCCTGTGGTGGGCTCCCGCACCTCAGCGCCACGCGTGGGGATCTTGTTTGACGACGAGTCCGGCTGGTCACTATCCAAGGGGATCAAACCCTGCAACGAGCTCAAGTACGGGCGCGCGGTACGTGACTGGCACCACGCGTTTTGGACCGGGAACGAGTCGATCGAGGTCGCATCGCCTTGGCAGGACTTCGCGGACTACGAGGTGTTGGTGGTACCCGCCCTCTATGTCGTTGAGGATGAGGTCGCGGAGCGGATTTCGCAGTTCGCCCTGGGCGGCGGAACTGTGGTGATTACGTACCTCTCGGGAATCGTCACACCGGACAGCGCGGTGCGCCTGGGGGGTTACCCCGGCGCCTTCCGTGACCTGCTTGGCGCGTGGTGCGAGGAGTTCCGACCGCTGCAGGCAGGCGAAACCTTCACGCTCGACAATGGCTGGACGGGCGCGGATTGGACCGAACTCGTTCGCGTAGCCGATGCCGAGATCGTCGCGCGCTATACCGGGGGAGCGCTGGACGGCCGCGCGGCCGTCACTCGCCGAACTCTCGATGGCGGCGGCAGGGTCTACTACGTGTCGGCGGGGCTGGATCGCGCCTCAATTGGGAACCTTGTGCGTCAGGAACTCGGGATTCGTGCAAACGGGCTTCCAGAAGGCCTCGAGGTCGCGGCACGGGAAAACGGCGAAGAGCGGTTCACGTTCTACATCAACCACAGTCGCGACGAGATGGGCATCCCTGCGCACGGGCACGACCTGATCACTGGCGAGGACGTTTCCCACACCCTCACGATTCCCGGAGGTGACGTTCGCGTGCTGCGGACGCCCATTTCCGCATAGGTAAGGCACCGCACGCGCCGTTGGTTGAGGCTGCTGCCCATTTTCTGAGGTACCGGGCCAACGGCGTGTGCGGTGGGCGTCTGGCGATTGTCTTGCGCCGCACGCTTTCGGTGGTGCCTGCGTAGACCGCGTGGGCGCGCGCGGAGCCGACGGCCGAACTGATCCTGCCTACCGCCCCGGGGCCTTGCTCAGGTGTACGGAGCATCTCGGGGTCGGGGGGCCGAGTGCCTGTGCGTGGCCCGGCAGCCCGGCGCCCGTCCAGGGGTCGTCCACTGCCGCTGGGCGGACCTTTCGAGCCGCTCTCTGTCCCCCGATGCCACCAACAGCGCGTCGGGGCGGACGACGGCTTCCTTGCCCGCGTACTCAAGGACCTCGCCGGGCGTTCCCGGCCGCGCAGGATTCGGGTTCGGGGCGATCGGCGAGGGCTGGGTTCGCATGCTTGATGTCGACGTCGTCGCCGGCCTCGGCCTCGAACCGGCGGCAATCTAGCGCGTGACGGAACGTGAACGCGCGGGACTTGAGCGCCGCGTGGCGCTGTACCTCCCGGGACGCCCGACGCTAGATCTTTCCGGCCGGACGGCGGTCACCGTCGACGACGGCGTCGCCATGGGAGGCACGATGCTCGCGACGATCGGTGTGGCTAGGGCCCTGGGCGCGGAACGCGTCCTGGTCGCGGTCGGAGCGGCCCCGCACGATTCCGTGGCCCGGCTGCGATGCTCCGCCGACGAGGCCGTGCGTCTCCTCGGTGAGCCATTCGTACCTTAGGGGTTCTCCATCCAGGACTTGAGATGCATGGCGGCGGGATTCACGACCTGGATCGAATCGATGATGTCGTGCAGCTCTGGGGCGGTCGACGTGGTGCCACGGGTGATGGCGCCACAGTGAATCCACACGTTGTCCTTGACGATGAAGGCACGCGGCTCCACCGTGGTCCCGTCGCCGAGGGTGACGTCGGCGCCCCACACGTTTCCGCCGTAGAACGTCTGGAAGCCGTACGCGTTCGCGGCGGCACCATGGCCAAACGTCGCGTTCCAGCGTGAGTTCGCGAGGTCGATGACGTTGGGTCCCTCGGGATTGAGCAGATCGGGGTCGCGCCAAGCGTCGCAGAAGATGTTGATGGTCCCGTCGGTCCAGGTTCCCACTTCGTTGTTATCGAAATACCACGTGTCCGGAATCGAGACGGAGATGCCGTAGAAGCCAAGCGTCTGGGCAGTCCAGCCTGGGCGTGGCCAGCCGAGTGGCGCGGGGTCAGGCTTGGGCGCCGGGGTGGATGTCGCGGTCGCCGTGGACGACGTCGCCGGAGAGGGCGTCGGTGGAGGGGACGAGGTCGCCGGGGTGTCCGCGGCTGTCGGGGTGGCCTTCGCGCCCGCAGAACTTTCCGTGGGAGAGGAAGTGCACGCCGCCGTGAAGCCGAGGGCGATGACGGCGAGGGTAGCCGACCGGGCAATCCTTGAGACCCGGCGGGCGTCCGTGGTGTGGTGATGAGAGAGGTTCATCGTGAGGCTCCTATGCCTTACACAAAGCCTAGCCGCAGGCCGTCGCCGTCCGCTAGGGATCGACCTCATCGCGCCGAACCACCGAGAGGCGGCTAGTCTGCTGCGAGCGGCGCCCTTCAATCCGAGGAGTTTCGGTGAGACCGAATCCCGACTATTCCATGGCCGACGAGGCCGAGGTTGCCGACCTGCTTCGTGAATACCCGTGGTGCGCGATCGTGTTGCACGTGCCCGGCCGCGGCATCGTCGCCTCGCACTACCCCGTCTTGGTGGATGAACAGGCCGACGTCCTCACCGTGTTTGGTCACGTGGGCAAGAGCCCGACCAAGATCTCCACGAACTCGGCAAGCAGGAACTCACCGTGATCGTGGAGGGACCCCAGGGCTACATCTCACCCGGCTGGTATGGCGTCTCGCCTGCCGTCCCCACGTGGAACTTCGTCGTTGCCCACCTCACGGGGACTCCCGAGGTGGTGTCCCAAGCAGAGAATCTGCGGCTTACGGACGTGCTGGTGGACTACTTCGAGGATCAAACGGACCAACCCGCGCGGCTGCACGCGAGCGCGGCGAACACCGAGTATGCGGAGCGCATCGTCGGCGGCACGGTGGCCTTTCGCATGAAGGTCGATCGCTTCGAGGCCAAGCGCAAGATGAGCCAAGACAAGCCCGACGCCGTGGCAGACCGCGTGATCGAGGGCTTGTCGGCCCTGGGGCCGTTCCACAACCCGCCGTTGGCGCGCTACATGCGAGAAATCCGCGGTCGTGACCGCGCGGGGCTAGGTGCGCCTCGCGCTCTCCAGTCGGGCGTCTAGGGCCTCTGAGCGAACCTTTCGAGCAATTCCCCGTCCCCGGCTACCACCAACAGCGCGTCGGGGTTGATGACGGTGTCCTTGCCCGCGTATTCGAAGTCCTCGCCTGGCGCCTTCACGCCGATCACCTGGATGCCGTACTTACTACGCAGGTCGAGTTGGTCAAGCCTGAAGTTGTGGGTCTCCTTGGGCGGGCGCATCTTGACGATCGTGAACCCGTCCTCGACCTCGATGTAGTCGAGCATCTTGCCGCCGACGGAGTGGGCCACGCGGGCGCCCGCATCGGACTCGGGAAGCACGACGTGATGCGCGCCGATGCGTTCCAGGATGCGCTTGTGCTCGGTCGATGTCGCCTTGGCCCAGATGTCCTTGATGCCCATGTCGACGAGGTTTCCCGTGATGAGCACCGAGGCCTCGAGCGCCGTGCCGACACCGACGACTGCGGCGCTGAAGTCCTTGGCACCGATCTGGTCGAGGGCGCGCGGATCGGTGGCGTCGGCCTCGACCACCGGAAGCCTGCGCGACCACTTCTCGACCAGTTGGGCGTCGCGGTCGACCGCGAGCACCTCGACGTCCATCAGGTCGAGCGTATCTGCGAGGGCAGAACCGAAGCGGCCCAGCCCGATGACGAGGATGGCTTGGTTCTGCGTGTCGTTAGCCAATGAGGGGCCTTTCCGAGGGATAGCGAATGACGCGTCGCTGCCGATTGAGCGCGAGCGCCGCGACCACGGTGATCGACCCGACGCGCCCTATGTACATGATGACGGTAATCGTGACTTTTGCGGCGGCGGGGAGGTGCGGAGTGATCCCCGTCGACAGGCCCACTGTGGCAAAACCCGAGGACACCTCGAACACCACCTGACCCAGGGTAAAGCCTTCGGCGGTGGTCTGGGCGAGCACGATTCCCGTACCAAGGATGACAAAGAAGAGAGACACGAGCGTCACGGCAACCGCGAGGCGGAGCACCTCAGTGCCGATGCGTTTGCCGAACGCCTCGATGTCGCGTCGGCCCCGCGCCTCGGCCCAGATCGCGAGCAGAAGCACCGCGAGCGTGGTGACCCTGATGCCTCCTGCAGTTCCTCCTGAGCCTGCACCGATGAACATGAGCACGTCCTCGAGCAGCCACGTCTGCTGGTGCATCAGGCTGTGATCGAGCCCGGCGAAGCCGCCGTGGCGCTGGTTGACCGACACAAATAGCGTCTGCCACACCTTGGCCCAACCGTGCGAGGCGCCAAGCGTCTCGGGGTTGTTCCACTCGAATAGGGCGAGCAGCGCGATCGAAGCCACTTGCAGCACCGCGATCGTGACAAGTGTGAGTTTGGTGTGGAGTGACCACTTGCGCGGGTGGCGCCAGGACCTCACGAGGTTGAAGTACACGGGAAACCCCGTCGCTCCGAGCAACAGCGCGGCCGCAATGGACATTCTGAAAATCGGGTCGTCGGCGTACGGCACAATCCCGCCGGGATCCGGCATGAAGCCGGCGTTATTGAATGCCGAGACCGCGTAGAACACCGAATGCCAGGCCGCACGGCCGAGCGGCACGTGGTGCGAGAGCAGGCGCCAGAACAGGATGGCCGAGATGCCGGCCTCGACGCTCGTCGAGACAACGAAGATGGTGCGCAGGAGCGTGCGCACGTCGCCGAGGGCGCCCGCTCGGGCCTCGTCTGCGGCGAGCATCCTGGTGGTGAGCCCGAGCCTTCTTGTCACCGCGAGGGCCACAAGCGAGGCCAGGGTCATGATCCCGAGGCCGCCGATCTTGATGGCCGCGAGGATCACCACTAGGCCGAACGCGGACCAGTGCACTCCGGTGTCGAGCGTGACGAGCCCGGTGACGGTGGACGCCGAGCTCGCGGTGAAGAGCGCGTCGACGAAGGGGGTGTGCGTGCCCGCCGCCGACGAGATGGGGAGCATCAGAAGGCTCCCCGTCCCCAGAATCAGGACCGCGAATGCTCCGAGCGCGAGTCGGGCGGGGTGCTGCAGCGCCACGTGGTCGATGTGCTCGTCGACCCAGTCACGCGCGGCACCAAGGACCGTCATCCCACTCCGTTCAGGGAACGCGTCTCGTATCGCGCACCCGAGGCATCACTTTGCCACGCTTACGGCGGGCCTATAGGTACATCGGCAGGTTCTCGTATCTTCACAACAGTCACATGTGCCCCTACAGTGAGAGGGGCATCGCGCCGATAGACACGGCGGATGCTTCCTAAGGAGACCTGGATTGGCCGAGAATCCCTCGCCTCGCTTCCTCACCGTTGCTGAGGTCGCTGAGATGTGCCGCGTGTCACGGATGACCGTGTACCGCTGGGTTCACGCTGGCGACCTCCCAGCCGTGCGATTCGGCAAGTCCTTCAGGGTGCCTCAAGACGCCGCGACGGCGTTCATGGAGCGCGCCGCACTGTCCTCCGAACTTGGCGAAGATGACGGAACGGGCGTCACGGCTGTAGGCTAGGTCCTCGTGTCACGCGCGTCGCGTGTCGACGCCGTTGTCAGCAATCGATCGAGGTAGGTTCCGTGGGATCCGTCATCAAGAAGCGTCGCAAGCGCATGTCGAAGAAGAAGCACCGCAAGTTGCTTCGGAAGACGCGCCACCAGCGCCGCAATAAGAAGTAATACCAGGGACTTTACTCGTCCTCCCGGTATGGGGCCGCCCGCGTCATGCACTAAGTATGCGTTAGCGGCCCCTTTTCTTATGCCCAAATGCGGCCATTTTGCGACAGTTGGGGGCACCTGTGGACATCGCTAGAGGGACAACTTCCGGCAACTGGGGACAGGTGAGGTGAGACGAGGACCGTGCCGGGCATGCCCGGTGCGCCCTATGTGGTCCGTTGCGATCGAGAGATGTCGAAGCGTCCGGTACGTTCTTCGACAGTGCGAGCCGTGCCGGGGATGCCATCAATCGCAAGCGGGGCGCTCGGCGTTTCCGAAGTGCTCGTGACATGACAGCAGGACTTCGCGCGACGGATGCTCGCGCTATTGGACAAGGCGGGCGGTCTGGGACGGTTTCGCGCCCGTCGATTCAATGACGACTCGGCTACTTAATGCTACTTATGGCTCGCCCCCCACGTGCCAGGCCAAACCTCGAAGTTCTCGCGGAGAAGAGCCCTTCGGCTGAGCGAAATTGGCCTGCAACTAGTGGGCTATCGTTCTTGCACGAGAGAGGGCCCCAGGCCCGTCCAGCACATAGGGAAATTTCACTCAGGGAAAACAGCGACGGCCTCCAAGAACGGGGTCCTTCCAATACTGGAAGGTTCAAGTCCCTATGTGCGCACGAGTCACCCACTTCTCAACCTGCGTCGTTCTTCAAACGTCGCCCCATCCTGACAGCCACCTGCCAGAGAACCGATCTCTCGCCCGGGCTGGGCGAAGTGATCGGTCGTTATTGATTCGCCAGGCTCTTGATGCAGCGCATCAGAGTTCACTACCTGGACGCATGCTTGAGGCGTCACTGTGAAGCGGGGTGCGAAGGGGGACTCCGGACGGCGTCCTGCATCTATTGCCGCGACAGGTCGTGGAACCGAATCGGCGGGCTACTGCTCCAAGGAGTTCGCGGCTGACTACATGGACATGTCCGTCAAGTCGATCGAACGGCGGATTAGCGATGGCGCCCTACCCGCCTTCAGGGTTGGAAACACCCGCACTGTTCGAATAAAAATATGCGACCTCGACGCCATGATGGTGCCGGTTCAGCCTTGATGCGAATGTCGGCTCAACGCGGGCGACCTTGCGTGTGCGGCAGGAATGACTCGCGCGCTTCACGCTATGGCGATGCCGTGTGGCGGTTGCTCCTCTATGCAAGTGAGGGCTCAGGAGTCGGTGTGACGGATGCAAACTGCGAAGTCCGCGTCGGTACGCCAACGCTGGCACTTGGCAAGGCGTGCAGCGAGTGCGCCGTCGTGCTCGCTCTGGCCAGCCGGCAGTAGCACGGTATGTCAGCCTCTGAAGGGTTGTCCTGCACCAACCCCAAGTTTGTGAACGGTGCGTATCACCCGTGCCGAAGCCGCGATGCGAGTGTTTGCAAGTCGTGTGCCAACAAGTACTGGACTGATGTCATCACGATCGCGCTGGACGGCGTCGAGCGAGGTTCAGGAAAATTCGACTACGTCAGAGTTACGGCCACCCTAAAGGGCACGGGGCTCGTCCATGGTCAGAGTGGAGGCGTCGATGGCCGGTGCCGCTGCGGGGCATTCCACACCGCGCGACAGGTTCGAGAACTCCAAGGCGTGCCGATCGACTTCGACGACTTCGACTTCGACCTCCTGTTCAAACTGAACTGTTCGATTCCTGCGCTCCTCAAGGCGACCAACGCGCGCTTGCGGAAAATCTGGCCCGAACTCGCCTACTTGGCCTTCCACGAGTTTCAGCGACGGATGGCCGTACACGTGAACTTGATCTACCGAGTTCCACACGACGACAAACTCGATGCCACCGTCCTGGAGGAGGTAATCAAAGGGGTCACTACCCGTGCCTACTGGGCTGGAAGCGAGCCCACCGACGATGTCGCGTGGGGTTCCGTGGAGGTCCAGACGCTTGAAACTGCAGAGGTCATCGACGGCAACTGGTTCGAGGCGCGCAAAGCCAGGCTGGCAACTGAGACGGGAAAGCCTGACAGGACTATCAAGACCGTTGACGACGCCATTGGCTACGGTGCGAAGGACCTGACGAGCGGGCGCCCCTGGGCCCGCGGTAAAGCCCGTGGTGCTTTCCTAGCCCGTCTCAGCGAGGTCGCCGAGTCGACGCCATGCCCCAATTGCTTTGAGAAAGGGCAGCCGGAGTTCTGCTCGTCGAATTTCCATCGAGAGTTCGGTCGTTCATCCAACACTTTCTCCTGCTCGGCGTTCCGCGGTAGGACCTCGGGCTGGTCTCCGCATCACCTGACCTTGGGAGCGTTGCGCGAGGAGAGGAAACTTCTCGGTCGAATGGCCGGCTCCGTCCGCAGAGGCGAGTGCGAACCTGACTTTAACCTTATAGAGCGCATCTTCCACGGCATCGCTAGTAGTGGGTCACTCGGTGGTGTGATGGGCATGCTCACTAAAGGTCCTGTCCGCGATCATGACCGGTGGCTCACGAGCAGTCGGGCCAGGCTGATCGAAGGTGTCGTCACTTACGATGACGATCCCGCCGAAGTCGCCGAGACCGCCGAAGTCGCCACGACAGCCGAGCCCGCCGAGACCGCCGTGGCCTCAGCGACAGCCGAGACCGCCGAGATTGAACGGCGGTGGGAGGCAACTGGCAAGTCGCCGCTGAACGGCGCGCTGGCGCACGCCAAAGGCAAACGTCGTGCCGTCGACTTACGAACCCTGGCGGAGGTGAATCGCAGGTTTGCGGGTTTGAAATCCCCGCGTGCGCCTCCCCGGACGCAAGCACCGGGCTTGGCACGCAACCCAGGCGGTGCGATAGGGCCAAAGGTGACGGTCGAGACGTGCGTGCGTGACGGGGCCCGGGAATGAGCCCTTCGGGCTTCTGCCGGTCCTAATGGAGCGTGGACCGCGCGCACCGCCCAGGAAGCCGACTCTTTCGTCATTCGGGAAACAGCCAGAAGCCGTCCTTGCGAGGAGTCTGCGTTGCGGTCTAACCAGAAGGACTCTCGGTTTGCTTCGGGTGAAGTTCGCGAATGCGGGCGAAGAGCACGGCGGCTTGGCGAGCCCGCCTCCTTGATCCCATAAGCAAATTCGTTACCAACGAGAGTTCTTGGGGGAGGCGCAGGCTCGCCGCGTCGGAGTCCCCTGAGGGTTGGAGTACTCGATCGTGCGCGGAATCTGGATTAGATTCCCGGACGTTACTGGCGCGCCGCCGACTCTCTGAGAGCCGCCAGCGGGACATCGCCGTTGTCGGTCGCGACAGTCCAGAACGCCCACGGATCTTCTACGTCGGGGTCGACTTCTCGGGTTGCTCGCTCCAGCGATTCGTAGAAGTGCTCGCCGATACGGATGGATCCATCCTCGGTGACCTCTGCGACCACATCGGTTTCGTCATTGACCGGCGACATGAGCATGTCCGCGGATAGAGCGCCCATGACGACTAGGCGTTCGAAGGACGGGAGTGCGGCCGCCGGCTGCGCGAGGTCGGCGGGGCGTGACAGATCTGGTTCGTAGTTGGGGTCAGTCAGGCGCTTGAATCCTTCGTGGGTCGCGCGTGCAATGAGACGCCGCCGCTCGACGAGGAAGGTGTTGTATTCCATCTCCGTCCACCCCGGAGGTAGTGCATGCCATTGTTCCTGCCGACGCCGACGTTGCTCTTCGATCGCCTTGTCTGCAACCTGCTGCGGCCAGTACTCGTGAGGTGGCCTGTCGGAGATGTCGATGTTGTCGCTCCACTCGACCATCGCCATGTTGGCTGCTTGGTTGATCTGCCGCGTGGACGTGATGCCCAGTCCGTGCTGTAGGTACTCTCGGGGAAATAGATGATGCTTCTCGATGCCCTTGATGGACGGCCGCGGCGTCGTCCAGTCCTTCAACTTGGAGGTCGACAGCAGAACATCTGCGTCGAGTACGTTCAGGGCGGCAACGTAGGACAGGTAGGCGGGCCCGTCGACGTTGGAAGTTTCGAGAAGGTTTGGAAGGGTAAGTTCCCACCAGTCGCGCGTGACGGACGTGGAGATTTGTCCGTCAAGGGCGGTTAGGAACGCGGCGGGCGTCTCGGATAGACCATCCAGGCGGTTGAGGTCCTCTTGGATGCGGGTCTCGGGTGACGAGGTGTAGCGCCCTGTGATCTGCGACATGAAGAACCAGCGGGCCATGATCTCGCGCAGTTGGTCGACCGGCACGTTGAAGGAGCGGCGTCCGATGAGCCAAAGCGCGTATGTGTACAGGATGTTCGACTTCGAGGAGATCATCTTTTCGGAGCGGAATCCTGCGCGTTCAAGTACTCGGAGAAATTCGTCCCAGTTCAGGGGATTGAGGACGAGCGACTGGCCCAGTTGGAGGCGGGCGAGTTCCTTCTCGCGCACCTCGGGCTCGATCTCGCGGGTGCGTGGGTTGCGTCCCCGCAGGCGGTTGTATGCGTCGCCAAGGCGTCCACGGCGTAGACCAACGGCAATCGCTACGCGGAGCAATTGGCCTGGGTCGAAATTGATGTACGGGTTGCGCGGAGTCCACCGCACGTGAGTACCGAGGATGGAGTTGAGGGCTTCGGGGGAGAAGCGGGAGTCCCGCGCCCAGGTCTCGAGTTCGTTGCGTCCGTCCTCCCAGAACACGCTCATCCACGTCAGGATGAAGTCCGCGGGTTTGAGCGAGACGCCTTCGGAGTTGGCGCGCACGAAGATGTCGGCGACGACCTCGCGCGAGACTTCCTCGTTTATCTGCACGACAGCGAAACCGTAATCGCGGAGGGACGCCAGGCGCTGTATGGCAACTTCGACCCGCCGCTCCACTTCGGTGTCGACTTGGGCCTCGTCGCTCTCTCGCAGTGCGGCAAGGTACGCGTAGCGCGCCTCAATGGGGTCGGCGAACACGCCACGGATGTCGTTGATCCATTGCGGCGAGCGTCCGGTGGCGTTGTCTGGCACCGCAAACCGCTCGGTAAGAGGGTTGAAGGCGATCTGGATGGTCTCGCGGGAGTAGTCCTCTCGCCATACCTCCACGCCCATCATCACCGCGTACAGGCTGGTGAGGCGTTGCTGCCCATCTACGACCTGGTAGGAGACGTTCTCCTGCTTGTCGTCGTCGACACCGAACACCCGGGTGTTGCCGGACTCAGCGCTCCTCCAGAACATCAGTTCACCCACGGGGTAGCCCCTGAACATGCTGTCGATGAGGTCACGCACCTTGGCGTTGCGCCACACGAATGGGCGCTGAATATCCGGCAGGCGGATAGAGCCTGTATCGAGGCCATCGACCAAGCGGGACACTGTCCATGGGTTGTGCGAGAAGTTCTGTGTCACGGCCGCGCCCTCCTGGGATTTGATGGCGCTTGCAGGCTAGCGCAACGTCCTGACTGCAGACCATTGCTGTGGTCGCGTGACTGCAGCCATGCGGTGGGCCGCGGACTGCGGGCAAGAGGCCAAGCGGGCAGTCGGCACCGACGATCACTCGTAATGAATAGGTCAAGAGTTCGATTCTCTTAGGCGGCTCCAAGGTTTACCAGGGGTTTTGCAGGATTGTGTGGCCCCTGGAACGCTCGAGGTCAGCCATCAGGGCAGCCATTCGGTTTCGAGACGCCTATATCCAGCGTCTCCGTGCCCAACCAGCGTCGGCTCGAATTCAACACGGCCCTCGACACGATGTTCGCCACCGACGACGCGACCGACATCATGGCGTTCCTCTCCACCTGCACCGTTTAGACGTAGCGGATCGAACGAGTCAGCCAAGCCCGCCGCGAGATGCTCGCCCTCGCACCCCCCACGGTAGAAGCCCTCCAGGGCGGCGCAGCAACCCAGTAGATCTGCCGGGCCGTCGTCGAGCAACAGCGGCCCCGGTGTTCTTGCCCGGGCTTGACGGGCCACGCCCCCCCTAGAGCAGTAGCGCCGTCGCTGCGCTTGCTGGCCCGAGGGTGGGATCTTCGTGAGAAGCGCCCTCGGTGAGTGCTGCGGCAAGTTTCGGACACGCCTCCTAGGTTGCTCACCATAGATACGGCGTATATAGTTGCCATAACATACCGCGTATGCAGGGGGAGTCATGTCGATTAGGCATTCATTGCTGGTGCTGCTCAGCGAGAGCGACAGGTACGGGTACGAGTTGCGTACCGAGTTCGAGGGGAGAACGGGCGGGGTGTGGCCGCTCAACGTCGGCCAGGTCTACAGCACTCTGGATCGCCTCGAACGGGACGGACTCGTGACGAGGGAAGACGTCGACGGTGAGCGTCAGGTGCGCTACAGCCTGTCCGATGCGGGGCGCGCGGCGCTGTCTGCATGGTGGGCCAGCCCGGTGCCCGTATCAAAGGTCGGGCGCGACGACGTGGCATTGAAGATCGCGTTGGCGGCGAGCACTGCCGGCGTGGACGTCGTGGATGTGATCCGCGCACAGCGCCGCTCGGTGATGTCCGCCTTGCAGGACCTCAACCGTGCCAAACGCGCCGGAAGCGATGAGGCGTGGGAACTCGTTGCTGATGCCCTGATCTTTCGCGCGGAGGCGGAGGTGCGCTGGCTCGACCACACCGCCGCTCGGCTGGCGCGACGACCGCGGCATCCCGTGTCCCAGCCTGCGACGGAGCCGTCGGAGCAACACTCAAGCCAGAGTGAGGAGGTTCGCTGATGAGCACCGTCAGCCCGGATGCACGTGTGCTTGAGATGCACGCCGTAACCAAGACCTACGTTGACGGTGCGAACACGGTGACGGCGCTCGACGCCGCGTCGCTGGCGGTGGACGCGGGGGAAATGGTTGCGATCATGGGTACCTCCGGCTCGGGCAAGTCGACGCTGCTGGCGATCGCCGGAGCGCTACTGGCCCCCACATCTGGCGAGGTTGCCGTGTGCGGCGAGGTGCTCGGCCAGATCGGTGTACGTGATCTGGCGCGGCTGCGAAGGCAGCGGATCGGCTTCGTCTTCCAAGACTTCAACCTTCTGCCGACTCTCACCGCGCTCGAGAACGTCGCGTTGCCCCTCGATCTTGACGGAGCCTCGAGCGCCACCGCGCGCTCTGAGGCCCGCCGTGCCCTGGCCGTCGTCGGTCTTCGTGAACGCGCCCGATCCTTTCCGGACGAACTCTCGGGAGGAGAGCGCCAGCGTGTGGCAATTGCTCGCGCAACCGTCGGGAGGCGTCGCCTGCTGCTCGCCGACGAACCGACCGGAGCGCTCGACTCTGTCACCGGGGAAGCCGTACTCAGGGGCTTGCGTGAGCGCGCTGACGATGGTGCGGCGGTCGTCGTGGTCACCCACGACGCCCGGCACGCAGCATGGGCCGACCGAATCGTGTATCTCAGCGACGGACAGGTCGTCGACGAGACCCGCGCGTCCGGACCCGAATCGCTGCTGAGTGGCGGGGCAGTGTGATCAGGTTGCCCAGGTCCATCCGCAGTGCCCGGACGGCGCTAACGCTCGCTGGGCGACAGGTGCGACGCAACCCCCGAGACGGGATTCTCGTCGCCGCGCTCGTGGCATTGCCATCGGCCGCGCTCATGCTGATCTCCACCGTGGCGGCTAGCCAGCAGGCGACGGTCGACGAGACGCTGGCCGCGGAGTTGGGACAGGCCGAGGCGTGGGTCATGGTTGGGGACCCGACCGGGGCGGGTGTGGTCCAGTCCCCAACGGACGCGCGGTACTACGAGCCTGCGAATGGCGCGGCTTCGGCACCGCAGTCGGACGCCACATCTCTGACGGCGTCCGACGTGGAGGCATTGCTTCCGGACGGGGCGCGCGTGGTCGCGTTGCAGCAGGGCGCGGTGGTGGTGTCCACTGGCGACGCTGCAACCCGTACAACGGCCGTCCAGGGCGGCGCGTGGGATCCAGCGCTTACGGGAATTTACCACGTTGTGAGCGGTGCGGTCCCGAACGCGGACACTGAGGTGATGGTCACGGCTACGCTCGCGGACACTCTGCGCGTCGGGGTCGGGGACACCGTGGCGGTCGAGGGTGTTGACGGCCCGCTCACGGTCTCCGGCGTCCTAGCCGGGCGCGTTGACTCCCCGGAGGGCACGATTTTCACTGCAACCGGCGCCATCGATCTCGGCGGTGACATCCAGTCCACCACCTGGTACGACACGAATGTCGCGATGTCCTGGGATCAGGTGCGGGCATTGAACGCTCATGGGCTCATCGCATACTCTCGCCGCGTCGCGCTAGACCCGCCACCCGACCCGGCGTTGACTCCCTACAAACAGCCGGTCGCGCCGACGCTCGTCGCCGCAGGGGCGGTCGGCTTGGTCGCCGCGTTGCTTCTTGCAGGCGCGGGCTTTGTCGTCACCTTCCGCCGGCAGCGACACCACCTCGCGCTCCTCGCGGCCACCGGAGCCACGCGAGGAACGCTCGCCGCGGTCGGCATCGCGCGCGGATGCTGGCTGGGCCTGGCCGGCGGCGTAGCCGGCGTGGTGCTCGGCCTAGCCGGAGGATTCGCATGGGTGAGTGTCTTGCTGCGGTGGGGTGGCGTCGATGCGCGAACGAGCACCTGGGGCTATCACGTCACCTGGTGGCACGCGGGCATTGTGGTCGCCTACGGAGTCACGGTCGGGATGCTCGCGTCATTGGTCCCCGCGCTGATGGCCGCGCGGCTCGACGTGATCGCTGTGCTGGGAGGAACCCGTCGTGCCACCCGGCCGCACAGATGGCCCACCATTGTCGGGGCTCTTGCGGGCGTGGTTGGTGTGTTTGCTTTGGTGCGCGCCGCGCACACCTTCGACGCCTCGCTCGACCTTGTAGGCGTCCCTGCCTACGACGCCGCGACCACGGCCTCCCGGCTCCTCGCCGCCGGAAGCCTCATAGTCTTCACGGGTGCGGTTTTCCTCGTGCCAGCCGTGCTGCGAGGCCTGTCGCGTATCGCGTTCCGAGCGTCGCTTGGCCTGCGCATCGCCGCACGGGACGCCACGCGCAACCTTGGCCGGACCGTGCCGGTGATCGCCGCGATCGCCATCACGGTTGCGATCGGCAGCGCAGTTCTCATGACGCTCGACCGGGACCAGCACTACCTCGCCGACAGGTGGGTGCCCATCGCGCCCAAAGGAGACGGAGTCGTCGCCCTAGCGCCCGGCCGCCCCGATGCGAACTTCGACGCAAGTGCCGCTGCCAAAGCGGTCCGAGTCGCCTTACCGGACGCGAATGTCACCGTGATCGACGGCTGGCAGTTCGAGATCCCCGACATGACCGGCACAACTGCGGTGCCGAGCATTATTGTCCCCGAGGCGAACTTGTGTCCGTATGGGGACCAGACAGAGCGCGAGCGCGCAGCGGATCCGCGCTGCGCCGGGGCGGCTTCAAATCTCGGCCCGTGGGTATTTCAGGTCGACGTCGGCGGCGTCGACGCGCTACGCGCGCTACTCGTAGGCGAACCCACGACCGCAGCGAAGGACACGCTCAATCATGGCGGCGTCGTCGTGTTCTCGAACGCGATGCTCAACGCCGACAAGGTCAAGATCGGTCTGTGGGATTACGCCCACGACAACTTCCCCGACCAAGGCGTCGAACCCTCAGCCACCATGCAGTTGCCGGCCGTCTACCAGCAGTATCCCTACGGCGAAAGGCGCGCCGCCATGGCGGTCCTCTCACCTGCTGCGGCAGCGGCCATCGGCTGGCCCGTGGTGCCCACCACGCTCATTGTGGACGCGACGAAGCCGATCGACTCAACACAGGCGGCGGCAGTCAACCGTGCACTCCAAACGGTCGCGGGCTCCGGGTTCCTGTGGCTTGACGTCGAGAACGGTCCACGCGAACAAGAGGCCCTCTTCACCGGAGCCTTGGCAATCCTCGGCGTGGCGCTGCTCATCATCACCGCGACCACGATCGCACTGGCGCTCGCGCGGTCCGACGCGCGCCGCGACGACTTCACCCTCGCATCGCTCGGGGCGTCGCCACGCACGGCAAAGGCGATCACCGCGTGGCAAGGAGCCCTCATCGTGGGATCGGCCACCACCATCGGTCTCGCCACCGCTCTTGCGTGGACCTGGGCCAATAACCACGCCCTCGCACAACGCGGCTACACCACACCGTGGCTATGGATCATCGCGGGCTGGGTCGCGCTCCCGGCAATCACAGGGGCGCTCTCGTGGCTTCTCACGCGGGCGGCACGAGCCATCCATTACAGGCTCGCTGCCTGACGGGAAATTTCACTTCGCGTGACTACCGCGATCGTCGGGTAAACGCCCCGCACTCACCGCTGCGCTGTCAACCCTCCAGGTGAGTTATCTCGATGTCGGATGTGGGTGGCGAGCCAGCGTGCCCGGCGACACGGTGTCGCTGGGGCGGGACATTGTCCAGATAGGGCAGTTGCTTCGCTGAACAACGTCGCGGTCGATGTGTGGCCGCCGCTGAAGCCCGCTACGTACCTCCCGCGGCGAGCAGCGCCGGCTGACTGTCAGCCCCACTGGATAACGTCGTTGCCAGGAGGTTTGATCATGGGGCGCTCCGTCACAAATCCACTGCTCGACGTGGATGAGGGTTCCATCACGCCGCATCTCGTGCGCGAATTGCCCGGGGCGTTGCCGTGGCCTCCAACGATGCCCTGGCACTGTGGCGAGTCCGCGCAGGTGGGCGGACTGGACGCATCGCCTGCGCAGGGGTTGGGCGCCGGACTTGTCCGCTCAATTGTCGTGGTCTGGTGCACCGCGGTGGAGCAAGGAAGCCGTGCCGGAACGACGGGCAGGCGAACGATGACGTGGATCGAGACGCTGGCACCGTCGCGCGGTGCCCGCTTGGGTGCGCTATGACAGTCGCCATCTTCGTGGATGTGGACGGAGTGATCAACGCGGGTCTCGACAGGGACGGCGATCTCGCTCACTGGCCTCAGGACACCTGGCGCAAGGAGCACGTGTGGAACGCTGAGCATCACGTCGCGTATTCGATCAACTGGTCGACGTGCGTCATCGACCGGCTGCGAGCGATGGAAGCCCTCGACGGTGTGGAGATGATCTGGTCGACGACGTGGACGACACGCGCAAGATCATCCCTCGCTCCACTGATCGGCATCGGGCACCACTGGAAGGTCGTCACCGATTTCGTGGCGAACGACGACCGGATGCTTGCTTGGTGGAAGGCGACACACGTGTATCAAGCGCTTCAGGTTCATGACCGGGTGGTGTGGATAGACGACGACATCGACGCCTGGATGGGCATGCATCGCATCGCAGGTCGACTCGACGCACTGGACTGGATTGACGACCGGGTCCTCACCGTGTGCCCGACTACTTCGCGGGGGCTCACCGATCAAGAACTTACGACCATCGAGGAGTTCCTACAATGAAGGTCGGCTTGCTAGGGGACATGCACGGGACAGAGTTTTGGCTCAATCGCGCCATTGACGAGTTCAGTGCCGCAAACTTGGACACGGTGATCCAAGTTGGCGATCTGGGGGTGTGGCCGGGCAACGTGGCGGCCGGCAAATGGGATCGCGTCAACAAGCGCCTGCGGGCCAACGGCGTCACGATCCTGTGTGCCCCTGGCAACCATGAGGACTACGACCAGATCGAGGCATTGGAGCCGCGTGACGACGGATGGCTCCCTTTCCGCAATAACATACTGTTGGCGCCCCGTGGCCATCGCACCGAGATGGGTGGGCGCACCTTTGTGTGGCTGGGAGGTGCGGGGTCGGTGGACCGCAAGCCGCGCCTCATCGCAGACTCAGCGTTCAACCGGCAGCGCGAGCACTACGGATCGTCCCAACGGCGCAAGTCTTGGTGGGAGCAGGAAGCCATCAGCGACGCTGATGTGGCCCGCACCGCGGCCGGAGGCCACGCCGACGTCATCGTCGCGCATGAAGCCCCCGCGCGCGTCGAGACGATCGCTTCACGACTGCGCGGAAACCCCGGCGGGTTCAGCAGGCACGACATCGAGTACGCCGACCGGGTGCGAAACAAGTACATGGAGGCGTTCATGGCGGTGGAACCTGCACTGGCGTTGCATGGTCACTATCACTTCGCGGTCAACGAGGAGGTCGACTTTGGCTCGGTCACCACGCGCGTGTTCGGCCTCGCCGCCGATGGTCAGCCGTCCTCGACAGGCGTCCTTGACCTCGACACCCTGACACCAACATTCACTACCGGGCGGCGATGACCGACAACAGCCTCTTCGCGATTGAGGGTGTAGATCGGGTGTGCGTCACGCGACCCTTGCCGCACCTGCCCTGGCCACGTTTTGCCGTCGCGACAGGCGGTCAAGTCCTGGGGGTAGTTTTGGCGCGCGTCGCGACGCAAGCGGGACAGGTCATGCGGGCGGCCCTGAAGGATCTGGCACTGCGCTTGCACGGTCGCTCTCGAGTCAAAGGCGGAGCGCCGGTCTGAAGGTGGGGCGAGCGAGCGAGAGTTCACGGGGTCTTGGAGAGTGCGCCAAGATCGCAGCCGAAATCCGCCACCGGCTCGGCGCGAACACCTCCCATGTCTGAGTGGCCGGCAACTCGAAGCGTCGAGGTCCAAGACCTGGGTCGATCAGCGTGCGCCACACCTCATAGCGGGAATTGACTCTTGTCGTGTCGGTACCCGGGCGTACTTTCGAACGCAGGGAGGCGATGTGCCGTGGGGCGAGTGATCGAGATCTCACCAAGTCCGTTGGATGCGGAAATGGGACCGACTGAACCGTATGTCGTGCCAGACCTCCCGTGGGAAGTGCCGGTGACCTCGGACGCTGTGGTGCTAGGCGCGCTGTCAAATGCTTCCCGTGCCATCGGCCGCCTGGAGGGCCAGTGGCGCTCTTGGTTGCCTTCGACGTACGGGCTTTGCGCTCTGGCGTCGATCGAGGCTTGGAGTTGCGTGCTGGCCGAGGGAGAGACCTTGCGTTGGGGTGCGTTCGCCAAGAAGTTCTCGGCCTCTGAGACCCCGTACGGGAGGCCCACCAACTCGGCCAGTACCGCGACGTGTCTCCTGGGTTTCCATCTCGGCCTGCAAGGGTATGCGGCTGCCAGTCACCATCCGATAGGGGCGATCCGCAACGAGTTTCTGGACGTCGTGGGATTACCACCACGATTGCGCAGCGACTTCGACGCCGGACTGCCCGACTGGTTGGCGGCCGGTCCCGTGGGTTCGGGCATCCTCAGGGCAATTCTCGCGATGATGTCCGTCGCCGCAAGTTGTCCAGACTCGCCGTCGGTCGCGATGGCGGCGCGTGCCAGTTTCCCCTGGATGTTAAGCGCCGCACATGGCGCTGACGTGCTCGTGCCCATCAGCGTCGGATTCGTTGACTACCGCGATGACTGGCAGAAAGTGGCTCGCGCGCTAGCCGGGCCCAACCCGTGCGACCCAGGCGAGGTCAACGAAGCGTTGGTGGCAGCCTTGCGTGCGGTGGAACGTGCCGCAGTGACCGCAACCTTCGAACTCGAAGTGCAGCGCTACCGGGAGCGAACGGTCCTCACGCCCGTGCAGCGCGAATGGTTCGAATCGGCCCGTCCGAGCACTCTTTTCGTCGCTCGCCTGATAGCCGCTCTCCCCAGCGCGTCGCGCAAACAACTTGATGAACTGACCGGCTTTACGACGAGGACGATCAACTCTGCGGTGCGCGCCCTCGAGGCACACGGACTGATCGCAGTGGATGGAGGTGTGCGTGGCGTCGGCGACTATGTGGTGGTTGCCAAGCAGCGATGGGTACCGATGATTGCGGCGGTAAACCACTATCCGTCAGTCAGCGGTGGCCACGACGGGTAGCGGTAAATCTTGCTCACGAGATTCATGAAGCGGCTGCCATCCGACCGCTCTTTCAGGTCCTCAATCGCCTGAGCGTAGTAGGCGCTGGCCAATGTGCGTGCCGGTCTGACCGTACGAACACCCATCGAGGGGCTCTCGCCGTGCCACGTGAGCGGAATCACGTCATACCCGTGCGCCACCACCATCGCGGTGGCCCACGTGCGGGCAACAATGTCGTCGACACCGCTCGCGATCGCTTGTCCTGCGAATTCGAACGCACGCTCGATCGGACATTCAATGCTCGGCAACGGGGCGGGGCGTCCTGGCAGTGTGGGGAATCCGCCGCTTTGTGCGAATGCGGACAGAAGTTGTCCGGCGTACTCGTAGGAACGGTCAGCGTGCCAGTACCGCCGTGCCACGTGTGACAGTGGCTCACCGTTGGCGATCTGCTTCATGATGGCGTGTGGGTCGAGGACCAGGTGCGTGTCTTGGATCCTGAGTCCGACCGCGATCATGTCTTTGTCGATCTCGAGGTCCGCCGCAACGTAGGACTTGTGGGAAAGCAAGCCATGTAGGTCGTGCGCCTTGGTCCACCGCCCCCTGGCGTCAGAGTCATGGATTTTCAACTTGCCCAACCGGTGCGCCTCAGCAATCCGGCGACGGAAAGTGACGGCGTCATAGGCGATGTCACGTCTGTTCTGAGCGGCCGGCAGCAACCGGTGTGGTGACAGCGGACTGGCGGGGTCGGGTGTGCTTGGTGGCTGCACGTCGACCAGGCCCGGTGAGGTGTCGACAGAACTTCCAGGGTGCGCGTCCTGCCGTGGCGAAACGTTGAAGTCGTCGTGCAGCAGCAACGCCAGTTTGATGAGTTCCGGCTCGAGAGGGGCAAAGGGTGCGTCGCCGGCGTCGCTGCCGTTGGTGCCGGCATCCAGGAACTCCATTGCTTCCTTGTTGTCGGCAGCAAACGGAGTGTGCGAGGCCACCCACCTGGCCCATACTTCTTGCCGACTCGACAGGTGTCCGTCGAGCGCGTACTCGTGAGACCGACCGCGATATATCCACGGGCGGTTCCTGGCGGCGGGTTTGATGAATCGTGCAGGGCCGTCTTCGCGATGCAGGCGACCGTCCGTCCACCAATCCTCGGTCTCCTCCCAATTCAGCGCGGGCCCGCCGACCCGATGGATCTTGCCGTGTTGGAACCATGCCCAGTACCCCTCACCCCACTCCAGGGCCGGCGCGCCCTCACGGTGACAAACCCCGTCGACGAACCAGCCCCGCACCTCCGCGGAGTCAATCGCTGGCTCACCGCCGCCGCGGTGCAACCCGACACCGGGCTTGAAGAACCGGGTGTGAGGCCACGGCTGCCCAAGTGGCATATGGAGCACCCCTAGCCGGTCGTCGTCCAGTGCGACCGAGTCGTCGGCGCCGTGACCTTGGTACTTGCCCGTCTCGACGTTGCAGGCCAGGCACCCTGTGCGCTCCTGATTGTCGACATGCAAACCTCGCTGTGGGCAACCAAATGCGTCGAATCGCTGGGACAGCAACTCACCCAGAAGCCTGTCGGTCACCCTGTCCAAAACAACCCCTCCGCTTCTCCATGGCTTCCCACTCAAGATCATGCACGCATCGTGGACTCGCTGATTCGATGAGTTTCGCAGAGCCGTCAGACACCGCTGCGGACTCTACGAGGACCAACACCGTGCGCGTGCGCCGTCCAGCGCGGCTGCCGCCGCTGGCGGGCAGCGCACTGCCCCACCCATCCTCAACCGATACCCACGAGGCCCCGCGACGAGGTCGCCGAACAGTCCAAGAACCCCTACGAGTTATGTTGCATATTCAAGTGAAGGCGTCGGGCACGCGCCCGACGACGCGCGCTACTGTGGGCGCATGCCATCAGAACGTCGAGAGCAGGTATTCGTCAGTTCGACGTACCTGGACCTCAAGAACGAGCGTCAGTCCGTAATTCAGGCACTTCTCACCGCTGGTTGTATTCCGGCGGGAATGGAACTTTTCGTCGCGGGCAACGAGCAGAAGTGGCGCCTCATCCAACGCATCATCTCTGAGTGTGACTATTACGTGCTGGTTGTGGGCGGCAAGTACGGATCTATCGATCCGGCGACCGAGTTGAGTTTCACGGAGATGGAATACGACTTCGCCGACTCAATTGGTAAGCCTGTAATGGCTTTCTTGCACGGCGAGCCGGGGCAGTTGAAGGGCGACCAAATCGAGTTGGAACGAGACCCGCGTCTGCGGCTCGAGGCGTTCCGAGCGAAGGTCGAGGCGGCCCGCGTAGTCCGCTACTGGACCTCACCCGACATGCTTCCTGGCGAAGTCGCGCTGGCGTTGATGGAAATGAGAGAGCAGTTTCCAGCGGAGGGGTGGATACGAGCAGCGAACGCACTTACACCGGAGACGCGGACGGAACTCGCCGAACTGCGAGCGAAGGTAGCAGAATTGACTCGCGAGGCTCAGTCGCGGAGAGCGGCGACTTTCGATGCGCCCGAGACACTCTCACAAGGTGACGATGAGTGCACGCTCAAGTTGACCCTCGTGGGCTACCTCAAGACGGACCTGTCTGAGAAAGGCCAACTCCGATACGACTCAAAGCGGCGACAATGGACCCTCACGATCAAGTTGACGTGGAATGAGGTGCTCGTAGCGGTCGGGCCCACGATGCTCCACGAGGCATCCGAGATTGAGGTTGCGAAGGCCCTCTCTGACCTACTGGCAAGCGTGATCACCCAAGACAAGACGCTCCTACCGACGGGCTTCGCCCAGTTGGCCGAGCCTCCAGAGGTGAATCCTCAATCCGTAAACGACGTGCTCGTTCAGTTTTTCGCACTCGACCTAATCGCACGTGGCGAGAAGCAGCGGACCGCGAGCGACACGAACAAATACTGGATTCTCACCGAATCTGGACAAGACCAGATGATGAGGCTTCGAGCAATTCGACGGGATCAGTAGCCACTACGCGGTTTGCCCGTCACGGCGTCGCTCGAGCCTCATACGCAGGTGGTCCTGACATGTCAGGGTGGATTGGCGATAGACCGGGTTGCCAACCTGCCTCAATCCCGACAATCTCTCCAGAGGGCCTGCGATCCATGGTGTTCTCGCGTCGCCGTTGCCGCCGTCGTTCCGATCCTTCAGCGCCGCCCTCTCGTGCCGCCCGTCAACCTGCGAGTTTCGGTGACCTTCGGGAAGACGCTCGATGCGACTGCGCGGGGCCGGGTGAGGTTATAGGCGCATGTTGACTGGCTCCTCGACGGCTGCTTGGGGGCAACCACGGCCGAACTGGCCAACGCAATGTTCGAGTGGAGCGAGGCGTTCTGCAACCCCGGACGCCGCCGGTCCGTGCTCGAATATCGCCCCCCTCGACTACGAAAACCTTCACCCGTCAGCACCCACTGCGGCGTGATCAACATGAAGAAGCCGTCCGGAAAAGCCGGGACAGGTCAGGCCTGCTTGGACTCTTGCGTGCGGTTTCGGCGGTCGGCGTCATCGCGGCCGGTCACGTTGACACGCGCACAGATCAGAGTTGCCCCAACTCCGATTCTTGGTCGGGCTTCCGGGTCCACGGATCGATGGGTTTCAAGGGGGAGTTGCAGCAACTCCGACTCCGTGTCAGATTCCCTGGGTCACGCCTCGCCGGGCTTCTTGGCGGAGTTGCCCCAACTCGAGCGGGCGGGCGATCGTGTACAGCAGCGCACCCGGTTGCGCCCAAGAACCCTATTTTGCGGTCGCCTCAACGCGGATTTTTTACTCCCGAAATCGACTCCACGAATCGGAGATTTTTGAGCGTGAGTTGCACCAACTCTGGCCCTTTTCTCAGCGTCGCCCGGTCCACCCCCTTTCCTCACACCTTGTTCGCCTCGAGGCATCATGGCTTTTCACCCGGCTCGTGTCGCCGTGCACATCTCAAAGACTGCTCCCGCACCTGGGTTTGGGCGGGCCCTGCCGGTCGACGTCTGCGTTGGCGGCACGATGCTGCGTGACCGCGCGTCCCGTGTGGCTCCTTAGCGCTCATGCCCACGCTTCGGTGAGGCACAGCCGCGGCTGTTGATTCCCCCAATTTCCCGTACAAGCGTGCTGGGCCGATGGCGCCGGTGAGCCTTGCTCGCCATGCTCGTGTGAGGAGTTCTCGCCGTGGCACGCACATAGGTGGTCGGTCGCCTGCTTGGTCGCCGGGCCAGTGAGCCTGTCCTGCCGTGGTTGGGGGCTGCTTGTCGCTGGTGCCGGATGCGTTCGGACGGTGTCCAACTCCGACAGAGAGTCTGATTCGCCGATCGTTGCCAGGGGAAGTCGCATTGGCGATGGTGCGTGGGCGGCTTGGCCGCTACGTCGAGACTCAGGTCGGTGACGGAGCGATGCTCGTGTGCTGGGAACTACGGCGGACGTTCTACATGATCGTGAGGGCCGAATCGTGCAGATGGCGCTGCAGACTGACCCCGAATGGTGCCCTGATTGCCTATGAGCGGTCGTAGGCGGGCCCTTGGCGTGACTGAGGGGCAATGTCGCTACTTGCCAGGCCGGATGCCCGCCTCGATGTCCTGGACGGCCTTGTGGTGCTTCCAGGGGCTATGTTGCCCAGGCGGTTTCCGGTCGGCTCCGGCTAGGCGGCTTTCGCACTGCAACCCGCACCTTCGCCAGCGCCCGGGTCCTCGGGTCGCTCTTGGTTGCTGCTAGGAGGCATGGCTCGCCCGCGCGGACGCGACCGCGATCGAGTGCACCGCGATGAGACCGAAAGAACGCGTCGACGACGAACAGTGTGAGGCGGCCGAAGCCGGTACGGATGGCCAGATGAGTCGCAAGCCGCCTGCGTCACTTGACCCTCTTGGAGTCCCGTCGTCTGGCAGGAAATGGACCACATTTTCTGATCTAGCCTGCTGGTGGACAGCCGCGGATGGTCCGTGCAACGTCCTATTTGGAGTCCTGATGAACACGTTTCCAGGAGTGAAAGTCTCGACCGCACCGAGACCATCTGTGCCAGCCTTTGAGTCATCGTCGTTCGTTTCACGGAGGCCTGTGAAGGCGCCAGCGAAGCGTTTGTCGATTTCCGCTGCTGTCGATGGGGACCCGAGAGTAGAGGCCGTCTTGGCTGTACTGAAGGGGGAGGTCACCGTGGTTGAGGCGGCACGTAAGGCGGGAGTTTCGGAACCCACTCTCAACCAAGATCGAGCGCTCTTTATCCAGGCCGGGCGTGAGGCTATTAGTCGGCACGATGGCAGGCGCACAGTGGGTAGTGAGCCGCTCGTGTGTACGAATATGGCGGTACATGCCCTTGGGGCGATGGCGGTCGAGCGCTTCGAGGCCACGCAGCGTGCCAGCCGCGGCGAGGTGCTGTAGTGGCGGCGAAGAGTCCTACTCCCAAGCGCAAGACGCCACCGGCCGGCGCCAAGAAATCAGCGGGAAACCAAGAGGAATTCGACTTGAAAGCCATGGCCCGGCAAGCGAGGGCGCAGACGCTCCAGAACAAGGCGCGGATCGAAGCGGGGGAGACGTTTGCTTCCGGCCGCCGAGGAGGCCGGGAGGGATCGCCGTCCGCCAATCGAAACCGCTGGTACGGCTAGTCCGTGTCCTGTGCGGCCGTGGTTGCCTGGTTCGACCTGCGGGGCCCTCTCCTAGCGCGAGGGCCCCGAAAGTCGCTGGGCCCGGAGTCCCAGCAACGGTTGACTTGAGGTCTCCGCGGATGGCGAAGGGGTGCCCGTGCATCGCCGGTGTTGCGTCCCGGCGACCGCGCTAATTGGTGCCCATTGCCCGTCGGCGCGAGCCAAAACCGAACGCGACGGCCAAGGCCCGATAGCCTCAACGGGAAGCGAGTTGTTCCATCAAGGAGAGCGTTGCACCTGTGAGTACCCTCAGCAGTGTCGTGTGGGCTGTCACAGATCCGGTGCGCGGCCCGTTTCACGACCCCGCGTACGGTGACCTGATGATGACCTTCGCAACGCGCGTTGACGACGTCAAGCGACGAATTTGGGGGAAGTGGTGACCCGCGTCTCGAACCTCGAGAGCATGCTCTCGCAACTCGATGGCGACCAATCCGTCAAGGACGGGATCCGGTCGTTGTTGAAGTTTGGCCTCGTCTTTGAGGACTCGCAGCCCGAGGTCCTGCGCCTGTACAGCGGTCGAGTCACTTCGGGCTGCCGCGTCGACAACCGCAGCCCCGACATCGACCGTTTCGGAACCGTCGAGCGCTCCCCCCGCGGAGTGACACTCGATGCGGGGGTTCGCCCGGTGCGCTGGGATGACGAGCCGGACACCATCGACTACGTGGCAGAGACGTCTCTCGTACCGATCGCCAAACCGGGGGAGTCTGTGTACCCCGGGCTTGACGTGATCGACACAGTCGAGCGCGGGGGTGGCAAGCCTCACCACGTCGTCATCGAAGGGGAGAACCTCCACGCATTGCAGGCTCTGAGATACACGCACGCCGGCAAGGTCGATTGCATCTACATCGATCCGCCCTACAACACCGGCGGCGACCTCATCTACAACGACAAGTACCTCGCGAAGGAGGACGCCTTCCGTCACTCGAAGTGGCTGTCATTCATGGACAGGCGGCTGCGGATCGCGCGCGAACTCCTCTCCGACACGGGTGTCATCATCGTGGCGATCGACGACAACGAACAGGCTCACCTGCGCCTACTGATGGACGAAGTCTTTGGAGCCAGCAACTTCCTCGCAAATGTTGTGTGGGAAGGCAGCGGCAAGAACCACGCTCGCTACACGTCGGGCGGACTCGACTACATGCTCGTCTATGGGCGCGACCGCACCGCACTTGACGCTGCGGATACAAGGTGGGTTGAAACGAAGCAGGGGTACGAGAAGTGCGTTACGGAGGCGGCAAGGATCTGGGCCGGTGCAAATGGTGACGTCGACGCTGCGACAGCCGCGTACCGCCGCTGGCTCCGCGGTCAAGACGGGATCGAGACGTCACTCCGCACGCATTACACCGAGATCGACGAAGAGGGGCGTGTCTATCAGCGAGACAACCTCGCTCAGCCCAGCCCCAATCGGCCAAACCTTCGGTACGACGTGCTGCATCCGACGACGGGGCTCCCTGTCAAGAGGCACCCCAATGGGTGGCGTCATGACCCGGCGCGCATGGCGAGGAACATCGCAGAGGGCAGGGTGCTGTTTGGCCCCGACCACACGACCACGCCACGCTACAAGCGCGTCCTCACAGATCAGGAAGCCCAAGCGATTCGCCCGAATTTCGAACAGTCCAGGATGCCGTCATCAGTGCGTCTTAACTCACTCTTGGGCGAGCAGAGATTTGATTACCCTAAGGACGAGGTTGTTCTCGCAAAGTGGATCCGCGCGGTTACGGGGCGCAAGGTCAACGCAACAGTCCTTGACTTCTTCGGTGGCTCGGGCTCCACGATGCATGCCGTGATGGAGATGAACGCCGCCGACGGTGGCTCCCGCCATTGCATCCTCGTGACCAACAACGAGGTCGAGGAGAGGCAGCGTGCGCGCCTCGTCGCGGCCGGCCACTTTCCGGGTGATCCCGAGTTCGACAAGCACGGCATCTTTCAGCACGTCACCCACCCGCGCATCAAGACGGTCGCCACTGGCATCCGCGAGGACGGCTCCGTCTACTCCGAAGGCGTAGCCGAGAATGTCACCTTCGCGCGCATGACTTACACATCGCGCCAATCCGTGAAGATCGGACGAGACTTCAACACGATCGCGCCTCTGCTTTGGCTGAAAGCGGGAGGCCATGGCGGCGTGCTGAGGGTCGACGGGACTAACCTTCCTCAATTTCTAGTGGGCGGGCACTACGGCGTGCTTTTCGAGTCCGGTGCCGGCGCGGTGTCAGCCTTCGCCATCGGCATCGAGGACGCCGGCCTCGAAGACGGCGCGGATGTGTTCGTCATCACGGATGATGACACCCGCTATGCCCACGCCTGCCAGCGCTTGACCAACTACACCGTCCACCGTCTTTACGAGGACTACCTGAGCAACTTCGAGGTACGCGCATGAACATCCTCCTAAAGCCCTACCAGGAGACCGCGGTCGAACGCTGCCTCAAAGGCGTCAGCCGATCCGCCGAAGACTGGGACGACTCCAAGCAGACGTCCGCCGTCTCGCTCGCCGCCTTCACCTCTGCAGGTAAGACCATCATCGCCACGGCCCTCATCGAGCGACTGCGGTTCGGCGACGGTGCAGAGTTGCGGGCTAACACCGATTTCACGGTGCTCTGGGTCACGAATTCTCCGTCCCTGAACGAGCAGACCACAAAGAAGATGGTGGCAACCTCGCGGCTCAAACGCGACGAAGACCTGGTCGAAATCGATGAAAACCTCACTGGCTCGGCACTCACGCCCGGCAAGGTGTATTTCCTCAACACCCAGAAGTTGGCAAAGACCGCCTCGAAGTACCAGCAATCCGAGTCACGACCAGTGTCGCTTGAACAGATGATTCGCAACACGGTGAACCACCTGGGTACGAACTTCCTTATGGTCATCGACGAGGCCCACATCGGGACCCGGAAAGACGAACGCGGCGGGCAGCCCATCGCGTATCGGCTCATGAACGGTGCCAACGGCGCCGGCATGTTCCCAATCGTGTTGGGCATTTCCGCCACCCCACAACGATTCCTTGACGGCATCAAGGGGACAGGGCGCGCTACTCACACGGTCGAAGTGCCCGTCAAGGACATTCGCGAGTCGGGACTGATCAAGGAGCGGCTCCTTGCGCACGTTCCAACCGATGGCGAGTACGTCGAATCGAAGTTGCTCAGGCAGGCGGTTGACATGTGGGTCGCGTCGGACGCCGCGTGGGAAGCACTCCACCAGTCGGACAAGCAGACCTACGCCGCCGTTAAACCGCTGCTGCTCATACAGGTCGAGCCGGGCATCAGCGATGGCCGCATCGGCGAGATTCTCGCAGACCTTCGCAAGCACGACGAGCGGCTCGACGGCATCGCAGTGGCTCACTCGTTTGGTGAGAAGAACGACATCACCACCGGGCCCGGCAGGCTGCGCCACATCGCCCCAGAAGACATCCAGGAAACGTCTTATGTCCGGGCTGTTCTGTTCAAGGATGCTCTCACGACCGGCTGGGACTGCCCGCGTGCCGAGGTGCTGATCTCACTGCGCACCGCGAACGACATGACCTACGTCAAGCAGATGATCGGTCGCATGGTGCGCACCCCGCTGGCGGAGAAGATCGAAGGACACCCGTTCCTCAACGACGTCACCATGTACCTACCGCACTACAACCTCGAAACCATTGAACAGGTGCGCAAAGACCTTCAAGGTGACAGTGACGACTCACTCACGACGGAGATAGTTACTCGCCCTGTTGATCTCGTACTAGTCGATGCCGTAGTCGGCGTCACAAGCGAAGGGGTGCTCGTCGAGGACGACACCCTGCTCGGCAGGATGCGACTTATCAAGACTCACAAGCGGCCCAGGCGTCGCCGCGGACCTATACCGCGGCTGGGTGAACTCGCCCGCCTATTGGAGTCGACCGGGCTGCTCCCCAACGCCGAGAGGTCTATGGATCGCACGCTCGCGGCGGTCATGATCGAAGCATACGAAGCCGACAAGGAGCGCATCGACGAATTGGTGCTGGGTAGCGCCGCCACCAAGGTGGCCGTCGTTGACCTTGGTGACGGCCTCGGCGGTATCAAGGACGTAAAGGCCGGAGATCTCGTCAGCGAATACAGCGTGGAGGGCTTCCCCAGCGGAGCCGAGGCACAACGTCGGTTTGAGGAAGCCAAGCGCGCGTGCGGTGCGGGGGCTGCGCTCGAACAAGTGTGGCAACAGGTGGCTGGAGAAGACCCCACCGAAGCGCGCTTCGACGACCCTGACGCACACGTCGAGTCACAACTCATCGCTACCGAGGTCGGTCTCATCGAAGGTACTCGGGACACCATCAACACGGCGGCCGAGGCAAAGTTCGACTCCTGGGTTAAGGCACACGGGGGCAAATTGCAGTTCGCCGCCAAGGCCGCATTCGTCGAACTAATGGCCGCCGCAGGCGTGTCCATCCCCGTGGAACTCACATGGCCAGCGGTGCTGCACGGGGAACGGGACTCGGATACCCTCGCCCCGGACGGCCACATCTATGTCCGAGCCGACCGCCAGTACCCCGTGCCGAAGCCACTGAACCCGTGGGAGACGGGGACAATCGCTGCGATGGCGACCCTTCCCGGCTTCGTCGGATGGTGGCGCAACCCCACCGGAGGCGACAACGCTCTCGGGGTTCGGTATGCCTCAACCACGGGCGAAGAGCGAACGCTCTACCCCGACTTTCTCGGAATCTACCGCGACGGCGAAGGCGTGCGGTTCGTCGTGTTTGACCCCCACGAAGATTTCTTTGACGGCCAGTCGCGAAAGAAGTGGATTGGTCTCGCGGAGTACTTACGCGCGGAGTACAACCTCGACGACGCCGGCAACCGCATCGTCGACACTGCCTGGGCGATCATTCGTCCCACGCCGGAGGCGGCTTTGCAGGCAGTCGACCTCGGAGACGATGAGGTCGTGGCGATGCTCCAAGACGCCAACATCGACCTCGCGAGTCAGGTATTCGGTAGCAAGGGCTTCGCGATCGCGTAGGCGATTGCGCGGGAGGAGTACGTTCGTTTAGCACTGGCATTCGACCGCACCGCCGCGTGCGCACCGGCGACCCCCGGGACTGTCTGCGCTCCTCCCCGAAAGGCGGCGTCGACGGGATGTGTCGGCGAGCAGTGAGGTTTGCCGTTTGATGGAAGCCGTACAGACACGCGGCGGGTCAGAATCGGCGACCTCCATGACGCTGTCACCGCGCACGCGTAGCCTTGCATGGACCTCGAGGTGAAGGCGGGAAGCATGGCGGGCAAGGGGTTTGAGATCAACCATCGTGGCATCGAGCAGATCACGAGCGAACTCGAACGGGCGTTCGCCAAGCACCCGATCCGCATTCCACTCGAGGCCGATGCGACGGGACTCGTGAGCGAAGGCGGGCTCGGTCTTGGCAACGTAACGAACCACTATTATGGCCCGACGGTCCACGTCGTTGGGGATCGCGCACAGATTGCCTGGGGTCCATCAAGTGCTCAGAACCAGGACGGCACGCAGGCTGTCGCCTCTGGATATGAGGACCTCGCAGCCACGGTCGCGGAAGTGCGCCGCCGTCTTGCAGATGCCGGGCTCACCCCGGAGGATCAGCGCGAGGCGGAGGCAACGACCGACGAACTGTTGCGTGAGTTGACGCTACCCGTGCCAGACGAAGCCCAAGTTCGAAGGGGAGCCCGACTCCTTACCGGATTTCTCGCCCCAATCCTCCTTCACGTCGGTGAGGCCGTCGCCACAGACTGGATCACGGACGCGATCGAGCGGCTCCAACACATCCACAGTTGACCCGATGAGTCGACACCAAGGCGGGGTAGATTAACGACAGGCCGGGTTGCCAACGTGTCTCTATCCCGACAATCTCTCCAGAGGGCTTGCCGCCCTTCGCGGTCTCGTAGCCGCTGTCGTCGTCGTTCCGATCCTTAAGCGTCGCACTCTGGTGCCGCCCGTCAACCCGCGAGTTTCGTTGACCTTCGGGAAGGCGCTCGATGTATCTGCGCGGGGCCGGGTGAGGCTATCGGCGCATGTTGACTGGCTCCTCGACGGGCGCTCCCGGGCAACCACGGCCGAACTGGCAAGCGCGATGGTCGTGCGGTTGCAACTGGGCCGACAGGGACCCACAGGTCAACTGAAGCCGGTCGTCATACGCAGAGACCGCCACACCTGGCGTTACGCGGCGAGGGCTTTCTCCGCTGGTCGTCGACGCGTCGGGTGTTCTGCTAGAAGTCCCAAACCGCGCCACAATTCCCGCACTTTGCCTGAGTGCCCTTGACCTTCTGCGACAGTCCTGTGGCAAGGAGTGACCACCCCAAAGTCAAGACAGCACCGGTTGCTTTGCCTCCGCTGATGCCCTGCTTGCGCTTGACGATCGAGGTAGACACCTGCCCTTGTGCGTGGCAATGCGGGCAGATCATCTGCGAGTTAGGGCTCGGAAGTTTGCCCACGTCACGACGTTTCGGTGCTGCGCGTTCCTCCTTCGCCATAGCGGCGAGGGGGGTCTCGTTGACCCCATAGGTTGCCTGCTCGGTCGTGAACCCCACGAACTCCAATTGTGTGATGAGGCTAGAGCGGGAGAAAGACAACGATTCGATTCCGAGCAACCACTTGGCGCGCTTCGCCGCCTGCTCGTTCCAGCGGTCCGCCTTCACGGTGTCGGCGCCATACTCCGCGTCAGCGGCGGTGAACCCCTCGGACTCCAACAACTCGATGATTTCGGAGCGGGAGTACGCGAAGGAACCGAAGTCGATGTAGTACTGGGCACTCTTTGGCGCCTGCTCGGTCCAGTCCACTTTCAAAGTGTCGACGCCATACTCCGCGTCAGCGGCGGTGAAGCCCACGCTCTCCAACACCTCGATGAGTAGGGTGCGGGAGCACGGCGCGGAATCAAGTTCGTTCTTGGCTCTCTCGACGGCGTTCTTCTGCCCGTCCGTTTCAGCGGGGGTCTCGGCGGCGGCTGGGGCGGGTGGGACGCTCGCCGGTCTCGTCGACGGAGTCCACCCTGTCCCATCCCACCAACGAGACAGGCCGGAGTCCGACATGTCCGGGTACCAGCCTGCTGGCATGGGGGCGGGCGGAACTTCTGACATGACGTTCTCCTTCGTCGCGCGTAGTTATCTCGTCACCGTCAGCGAGACATCAAGTCCCAGGTGGCAACTGGGTCGACAGTGACCCATATCTCAACTTAGGTGTCACGAATGGCGGAACTCGACCACGTTTCGTTGAAACCAATATCTCGTGCTCGACGTTCCTGAGCCACTCCCCTTGGGAAGTTGCCATGCTCCATAATGGCATCGTGACGATGGTAATGACCGCTGCACAACTCAGTCGCTTGCTCTACGTCGACTACCCCGACTGGGCCAGCGAGGTTTCCTTCAGCGATATGACCATGGTTGTGGGCACAGAGTATGAGAGGGGTCGACGTCGGCAGTACCGAGAGTGCTCGGTCAACGCGCTTCACCGTGGTCTTGGGGACCCAGTAACGATTAGCGCTCGCACTCCCCAAGGACTTGCGAACCGTCTCGATCGCCAGTTTGCCGCCTGGGACAAGCAATGGCGCGTGGCAAAGCGATTGGGCAGCCCAGGTGCCGTGAAGACGGCGCAACGGGGTGAGAGCCGCGGCTCCATGTATGTGCAGGTCGTCTACATCGACGACGAGCGCGACGCCGCCGAGATCGACGTTTCAGCGACCATCCGGCACAACGGCCTACGGAAACCGCACCGTGGCGAACGCAACCTCCAGCGCGCCTATGTCTATCGCTGGCCATTTCAAAACAAGCCCGAGCGGGGCCACCTCGTGATCGGCACCAGCACGCTCGCGCTTGTCACCCGCCTGAGCAAGTCGGGGTCGAACTACAACGGCTACACCGTCGAGTTGGACGCATTCCTAAGCCTGAACGCACTCACCCTGAACGCTGACGAACTGGTAGACCTCGTTCAAAAGTACCCGCGCGGGTCACTCGATGACACGTACTACTCGGCAAGGCTCTAGGTCACGAGCAGCAGCGGAACGACCATGTGATGGGGTGTGCCGTGGCGTTGGTGCTCCATGATGCTGCCGTCGACCTGGTAGTCGTACGCCTGCCACCGGATGCGGCAGACGTTGGGGTCGAAGTCGTAGGTGGCAACTGGGTCGATCGTGTCCCAGATGTCAACCGACGCCCGCCCGCTGAAGGATGATCTCGCGCACGCGGCCCCGTGGAGGTCCGTGACGGGGTCGGGCCTCTGGCGCGCAACGCCAGCGAGCACGAGCGAACACTCGATCGCAAGTTTGGTGTGTCCGCTGATCGCCCGTCCGACCGCCATCCCCCAACTCACTTGAGCAGGAGCCAACAGGGTGAGCAGGCAGTCCGTAGTCTCCGTGAAAGCGGGTAACGGCACCGCGAGGGCGCCGACGTCTTCTGCGTCAACAGCGTCGCTGCTGCGGCACAGAGACCAGTGCGCGGGTTCGGCGACTGGGCCTTCGTTGCCCGGTTCCGAGAAGGTGTTGCCCCCGCGCATCTCGTTCGCCTGTGCTCAGATCTTCAACACCGCCAACCGCGGCAACGTCGACCTGTAAGTTGTTGAACGTGAACGAGTTGATGCGTGAACTTCTAGCATGGGTCGAAGAAAATCCTGGTGTTCAATTCGCCGTGTGGGAAAACGACGTCGTCGCGAGGGGTGTCCGCGCTGAGGATGCCTTGCGGGCGGCTCAATGGCTATATGAGCGCGAGAGTGTGAACACCGAAATGTCGTTCTGGGACGGCGGCACGCCATTCACGCCACTCACGTTGACGGCTCAAGGTGTCGCGGAGTTGGAAGATATCCGAAATCCAGCACCCTCGCCCGTGGGCAACGTCGTGAACTACTTGGGCAACAACAATCAGACGCACACTGGCGTCGGCGACATCAACCCCAACGATGGGCGTGCGAACGGCCTTAGGTTGGCGATCATTCCCGCTGTAATCGGAGCGATCGCAATACTCATCTCCGCTGTGTTGACGATCCTGTTCAGATAGACGCACCTGCTCGCCGCTATTGGGTGAGGCCCTCCCAGGTCTGCCAGTCCGCACGGAACCTGCGTACGTCGTGCAGGTGATGAGCGAGGGCGGAATTGCGATGAGCGATTACCTCGTGCCCATCCGAGTCCACGAGCAATTCGGCATCGCTATCCCCGCGACCGTTGTCGAAACCCGCCAAGCGCAGCATCGCGAGCCACTGAACTGCGCGCACACTCTGTAGCACCGCGATGAGCACTGTGGGTTTGTCCGCAAGCCCTCCCCGTGGCGGCAGGCCATGAGCCAAGTCGTTTCGGGCGCGTGCTACCACCGTGGCCCAGTGGCCTATTCCGTCGCCCAGAAGCCATACGGCTGATGCCTCGCCAAGGAGGAGTGCGGCGCCTGTCAGCCGCTTGTCGAGCGTCGTGCGGTGCATGTCCAGCAGGTCTTTCAGGTGGCGTCTTGCCTTGGACTTCAACTGCGGCGCAAGAGAGAGAATCTCGGACTCAAGTTTGGATATTGGCCCTTCGAGTTGAAGGTGTTCTCGGGTAAGGGCCTCGACTGCATTCACGCTTTCGACGACTTGGGTTTGGACCCACCCAGCATGGCCGCGCGGAGGGGCTACTGTGGGCCATCTCTTCGCGGCAAGATGCAAGTCGATCCATCGGGGCAAGAAAGCCTCGAAGTCCACGTTGTCGGTGCTGATATACGGATCGGCGAGGCTCGGCATCGGAACGGTCGCTCCTCGTCCATCAACCTTGAACACTTGCGGAAGTGCGTCGTCGCCATCAGGACTCGAGAGGCGCCAGGTGTCAGCCGACATCGGCTCCTTGAAAAGGACGTAATGGAGGTTTTCGATGGCGAGAAGTCGTTGCGCCACTTCCTCGGTCGTGATCCCTCCTTCTTTGCGAAAGGAGTAGCCGCCGATACCCTCTACCGAAGTCGACTTGCGGCCGGTGGTGCTGGATGTGCTACGCCAGAGTGCGATGGCCACCCCGTCGCTGTCGCAATCGAGCGATTCGTAGCGCTGATCCTCCAAGCCAGTGCGAACAGGCTCGAGGACAGTCGGAGAGAACCATTCCCACGCCAGAGGCACGTCGACATCAATGGAGTCCCACCGTGTGTCATGGGCGACATGCGCTCCGAGAATCGCATCGAAAGCGTGCCAAACCTCCGACGTGTATTTGACGGCTTTCAACGGGCCTGTTGCCTGGCGGCTGAACTCGGATGACTTGTTCGCCGCAAGGAGAGTGGCCGGACCCGCAGACGTCGTCCCGAAAAACGTCTCCCCGCTGAGCGCCACCCCGTGAGTCCATTCGCCGATCGACTCACCCTCGTGGAAGAGGGTCAACTCCCACCAGCCGGCCGCTTGGTCTCGTCGCAATACGCCGGGCCAGCGTTGATCTGGGTTGTCGGCATTCCGCCACTCGCCAACACAGTCTTCGTATCGTTGGACGTAGTCTCGATCGGTCACACTACACACCTTGGCATGTCCCTCCGGCATGAGCGGGCTTATCGCGAAGGTCTCGCGAGAAGCACGGCGACCGCAGCCCCGGGCCCGAGCCGTTGCGCACAGCAGCGCCCTCTCTCTGTGTCCCGCGATCACGGCGCCTGCTGCTCGTGTCCGAAATCAAGAAATCGGACACAACCACGGAGTGACCGAGATCTGGCCTTTGAGAGGTCGGATTCTGTCGCATAAATATGTACGAAACGCGAGTGTCCGATATTGTGCTGTGCGACGACTTATGAGACCATGCTTCATGGTCAAACAGCAGCACGACAACGCAAAATGGTTTGGATACGTCCGGGTATCGACTCGCAAGCAGTCGACCGATCAACAGTTCGATGCTCTCCTCGCGGCGGGTGTCCCGCTCGCGAACGTCTACGGTGACGTGCGATCGGGCGCGAACTGGGATCGCGAGGGCCTCGACGCTCTCCGCAAGGTTCTCCGACGCGGCGACACGCTCGTCGTCGTCGCGCTCGATCGACTCGGGCGCTCGCTCTCGGCGATGGTGAAACTCCTGGACTGGATCGTTGCTGAGGGAATCGAACTCCGATCACTCCGCGAAGGGATCGACCTCTCAACGCCTACCGGACGGATGCTCGCGGGCATCTTTGCGAGCCTCGCCGAGTACGAGAGGGAACTCATCATCGAACGCGCCGACGCTGCCCGCGAGGCTGCTCGGGCCCGGGGCCTTCAGGTTGGGCGACCGAAGTCGACGACGGGCTCGCAACTCGACAAGGCGCGGGCGCTCCTCGGCGCAGGGTGGAGCCGCTCGCAGGTAGCGAAGGAACTCGGGATTAGCCGAGCGACGCTCTACCGGGAGATCCCCGCGGAGAGTGCCTGAAAGAGCAATCCCGTGGACGGTGCGGAAGTGCTGCTCGGGGCGCGACCGCAACGCCTGCCCGATATGCGCGAAGGCGCCCACTCGGCGCACCGATAGTCCGTACTTGCCGGGCATCGTCCTCGGCGGGGAGGCTCACGTGGTGGCGAAGCGTCCGGACGGCCCCCGAGGCGACGGCGACCCCTCCGACGTCGGCGGGTCTTGGCGCGGTGGGAGCCGTGTGCCGCCGTCGTCCGGGGACTGACGAACGCGGTCACGGTACATGCGTGGGCCCCGGGTGATTCCCGCAGGTGTCGCATTGGGCAGGCTCTGGGTCCGTGAGTCAGGCGCGCCACGGTGTACCGCGAGATTGAACGAGTTCCCGTGACGACCTGACCGTTTGACGGGCCCTTACCGGACAATCCACCGGACGGGTCTACCGGACACCCTCCGTAGGTGTGCGGGTCCATGGCCCCCAGTGTGTCCGCTGGCCGGACGCGTTACGGTCGTGTCGTGAGCACCAAACAGAACCAGCCATGTAGCACGGACGGGTGCAGCGAGCCTGCGCTTTTTCGTGCCCGTTCTAGGAGCGCGTGGTGTCATCAGCACACGCGAGAGGTGTTCAGAAGCGCTGGCGTCGAGGCGCTCGAACTTCCCACCAAGCGCCAACAACATGTGCTCACCCGCTGCCTCACGTGCGACTGCGACGCGCACTACCGACTCGACTACGCGGTCGAGAAGTCTGATGAGGGCGTGTGCCGCGCGTGCTTCTGGACCAAATGGGCTCAATGGCAGCGCGACCTACTCAGTGGATACGAGGACATCGTGCCTGCGAACATCGAGGCTGCCCGCGCTCTTGCGGACGAAAACGACTACGACTATCTTGAACCGCTCACTTCTCCGTCGCTACCACACGATCCACACCACGTCCGTTGTAGATACTGTCAGCGGCTGAGCGCACAAAGACTCGGCGATATTGCCTGGGGTTGTTCGTGCCAGGTTAATGCGACGCGCAGCGGGACCACGCCAGTCGAGAGGGACCGAGCGAAGCGCTACTTGAAGGACTCCAGCCTGCCGATCGTCTCTTGGTGGGACCACGAGCGGAATGATGCCCAGTTGTGGGAGACGCTCACGGAACGAGCACGACGCGAGGTCGCCTGGCGCTGTCCTACTTGTGGGCTGCGCTTTGTGGAGCGCGTTGACCAAATGGCCGGAGGTCTCGCAGGGTGTCCGGAGTGTACGGAGCGATGGAGGTCCGAGCGCGCGGCGCGGCAAGCAGTGCTTTCCGCCACCGCGGTGGCGGATGTACCGGAACTGCTCTCCGACTGGGATAGTCCTGATGACCCGGCGATGTTGGCTGTCACCACCCACCGCACGTTCCGGTTCCGATGTGCCAACGGGCACCATCCAAACGTCACGCCCCAGAGATACCTCGACGACGGGTGCTACATCTGCAGACAGCGCGGGCTTCGCACGGGACCCAACCCGGACGTTCTCGAGGAACTTGACGAGTCCTACACGCCCCTGCAGGACTCTGGGGTTCCGAGTCTTGACGAATTGTGGCGTGCGTCCGAAATTGCGAGTCAGTGGCACCCGACGCGCAACCTGCCGCTAACCCTGAAAGACGTGGGACCGCGATCGCGCCGGGCTGTGTGGTGGCGCGCACAAGAATGCGGACACGAATGGCTCGCAACTCCCGGTGAGCGCCAGAAGAGGCAGCGGCGCCGTTGTCCCGAGTGCCGGACAGTCCTTGACTCTCTCGGCTACCACTATCCCGATCTTGAGGCCGAATGGGCCGACACCAACCCCGTCAGCGCATGGTTCGTGCGCCCCACCGGCCACACGGACTTTGTCCCTGAGTGGCGATGCTCCCTCAATCCATCCCACCGCTGGCGAATGTCCAGCGTGGCACGAGTTAATGGCGCCGGTTGCCCCGAGTGTCAGCCGTCAGGGAAGTCACAGATCGAACTGCTCTACTTTGACGCCGCAGAGCGGACCTTTGGCATCGCGTCCTCCGGACGACTGCTCACCTCGCCAACCTTCGAGTCTCGCGCAAGTTGGCGTGTTGACATAGCGGTCCCCCTTCCGGAAGACCAACTACTCATCATTGAGTACGACGGAGCGTATTGGCACAGCGCTGACGAGAAGCAGGCAGTCGACAAGCGCAAGTCGGTGGACCTGCTCGCTAGCGGAGCGTATGTCGTGCGACTTCGTGAGGCACCGCTTGGCTCGCTTGAGGTCATCAACGATCGATACCTAGAAATCGTGGTCTACTCGCAGGCACCACACCCACTTGAGACACTCGCGTCCGTTAGGGAGTGGCTGGACAAGAACTAGCCCAAGTCGGTGCGGGTTCCCCGGCCTCGGGATCGTGAAGTGTGGGATGGCAGCGTTGCTCGGGAGGCGCTGCATGAGGTGCACGCTTCCGCTGTTGGCCGGGCAAAACGCCTCCGATCACTCTGTAGTGCGGGCTGTTGCATTGGCGATCGACATTGTGGTGCACTTCGAACTCGATGGGCACGGCAAATGCTGCGTTGTCAGCCTTATTGCAGGGGCTCCACGCTAGGGCTGATCTCGTCCCTCATGGTCCGGAACTACTACCGCTTTAGGCCCGGGTCCTCGCGCAGCGCGGACGCACTAAGTGCGTTCGCGATGCCTCGTTGCCGCGTGCCAGTCGAATGCTGGTATATGGCAGCCGTTCTTGGGGACTTGTGCCCGAGCCGTGCCATCACATCGAAGCCGGAGGCTTGACCCGTCTGCATCGCAAGGGTCGCAGCCGTGTGGCGCAACTCATGGAAGCGCATGTCGGCGACGCCGGCTTCCTTGAGCGCTCTCTTGAACCACTTGTGGAAGGTCGATCCACTCACCGGGTACTTCTTGGGCATGTCCGAGGACTTCTTCTTTGACCTGACTGAGGGAAAGAGGAGTGCGTCAAGGCTTTGCCCCACGTGCGAATTGAGGTGATGTGTGAGGGCTGGGACGACGTGCGGGGGAATCTCGACGTCCCGAATGGACCCGTCAGTCTTGACGTTACCCCGCACGAAGATGGCTGGGGAGTGGGACCGACCAACGCGGGGCGCACCGGTTTCCCGGGGGCCACGCTGAACACTGAACGCTTGGTAGACCATGAGCACGCCATCCTGGAGGTTAACGTCGCACCGCCGGAGCGCGACAACCTCGCCCCAACGAAGTCCACACCACCCGGCGATCAAGATGGCGGCCTCATAACCCGGTGGCATCGATTCAGCGATCAGTCGCAGTTCAGTGGCGGTCACGGCGCGGGTCGGTCTCTTTGGGATGGTGCTGTAGACGCCCCTGATTGAACAGGGGTTGCGATCGATGATCTCGTCCTCGACGGCCGTCGAAAGCATGGCACTCAGCGCTGTATAGGCGGTCTCAAGAGACCTCTGAGCGGCTACACGTTTGCGACTTCGGTGCCACACACGAATATCGGAAGTAGTCAGGCTGTTCAACCGCCGGTTGCCGAGGTGCGGATATACATGGTCTTCGAGGCGGTCCCGGTAGAGAGCGCGTGTTGACTCCCTTACCGGGTGGTCCTTGAGCCAGTCGCGACCGTACTCGCTAAGGGTTTTCGAGTCGATCGCGCGTTGCTTTGGGTCCTTCCAAGTCCCCATCTCTATCGAGCGCCGCTCGTCGTTGAGCCACGCCTCGGCGCGGTCCTTCTTCGCGTAGGTTGTGGGGCCGTTGATGCGACGGCTCTTGTCCTGCGGGTTCGGGTAACTCGCCTGCCAGCGCGCCGAAGAGGCCACCTGTCGGATGCAACCGAAATCGCGGCGCCCTTCCTTGATCTCCATGACTGCTCTCCCTCGCGTTTGGCTTGCCACAAGTTTACCGTTCGGGCAATGCCACTTCTCCTGTCACGTGCAATCCGTATGCAATAAGAGGAGGCCGCTGCTGTCTACCGCTGTCCCCAGTTGTCCACGCCCCGCTTGAGTGTCATACCTGGTAAAATAGCAAAAGGCCTGGTACGCCAGGGTCGCCATTGTCATAAAGAAGAAGCACCGCAAGTTGCTTCGGAAGACGCGCCACCAGCGCCGCAATAAGAAGTAGTTCCGCACTTACGCTGAGCCCGCGCCCTTCGGGGTGCGGGCTTTGTCGTGATCCGGCCTGACTACGGTTGCACGATGACCTTCAGGCCGGAGCGCGACGAGGCGTGCACGAAAGCGTCTTCGACCTGGTCGAGCGGGAAGCGGCGGGTCACGATGGACAACGCATCCACTCGGCCCTGTTCGACCAACCGAATCCCTCGTGGGTAGACGTCTTCCTTCATCCGGCGCACCATCATGATGGTGAGACCTTTCCTGCGCGCGGCAGAGGCGCAGAAGGATGTTCGGTCATCCTCGGGTATGCCGACGAGGACAACGCGCCCACCGGGCATAGTCACGGCGATAGCCTGCTCGACTGCGTCGTTCACACCGGCGACCTCGAAGGCGACGTCGACGCCGAGCGGACCGACCGCATCGACGACGGCTTGGTGATCGGGCAGATCCTCGGGGGCCAGGGCGAGGTCCGCGCCGTAACCGAGGGCTGCATGCCGCCGATGCTCGAGCGGGTCGACCGCGACCACCCTCGCGGCTCCCGCGACCAAAGCCAACTGCACCAGCAGCAGACCGATCGGGCCGCAGCCGATGACGGCAACCGTGCTGCCGGTGCGCAGGCCACTGAGGTCGAGCGCGTGTAGGGCGACCCCCAGCGGCTCAAGAACGGCACCCTCGGTCGTCGTGATGGAGCTGGGAAGTGGATGTAGTAGTTCGGTCGGCCACGTCATGTATTCACGAAGCCCGCCGTCGTTCTCGCCGTGTCCGGCGAAACGCACCGTCGGGCAAAGGTTGCGGTGACCCTGGAGGCACAAGGTGCAGTGGCCGCAAGGGATGGCGGGGTCGACTGCGACCTGCGCCCCCTTGAGAGGGCCAGCCTCGACTACTCCTGCGATTTCGTGGCCCAACACGAGCGGGCGCTGGCCAATTTGAGCGTCCCCGATGCCGCCCTCGGCGAACCAGTGCAGGTCGGACCCGCATAGTCCCACGTCGGTGACGCGCACGAGCGACATCCCGTCGGCCAGCTCCGGGCGCGCCTCGTCGTGCACCTGGATGTTGCCTTTGCTGTGTAAGCGCGCTGCTCTCACTAGCTCCTCCTTCGCTTGTCAGTGACTCATCCGGTTGTTTCCTCGGGAGCCCTGGGCCAGTCGATAGTACGTCTGGTTCCAGGGCCGTGGATAAGACGGCGCGATGCGCTAAGAGTCCTTCTTGCGCTTGAGCGCCCGCAGGGGCGACGACAGCGTGTGCCCGATCGACCGGATCACCTTGATGACGATCCACACGAAACCAGTGACGGAGGCGCGCACGATGCTGCGCCTGCCATTGGGGTTGCGGCCCCTGAAGTCCTGGATGGGCCAGCCGAGGCGCTTGGCCTGCCTGCGCAGGCGGCTGTCGGGGTTAATCGCGCACGGGTGCCCGACTGCCGACAGCATCGGCGCATCGTTCATCGAGTCGCCGTAGGCGAAGCAATCGTCGAGCTTCAGGTCGATGCGGGTGGCGAGTTCTCGAACCGCGACCGCCTTGGCCTCGCCGTGAAGCAAGTCGCCGATCAGGCGCCCCGTGTAGTAACCGCCCTTGTGTTCGGGAACGGTGCCGAGGGCACCGGTGGCCCTCAGCCTGCGGGCGATGAGCCGGCCGACTTCGACGGGAGAGGCGGTCACGAACCACACTTGGTGGCCCTGAGCCCTGTGCTCATCGATGAGGGCCTTGGTTTCTGGGAAGACGCGCATCGCCAGGATTTCGTCGTAGACCTCTTCGGCGATCTGGGCCATCTCGGCGACCGACCAGCCCTTGATGATCGACAGCGCCTCGGAACGCACGGCCTTCATCTGCTCTTGAGATTCACCCAGAACGAGGTATTTCACCTGTTCCCAACCAAAGCGGAGGATATCTCGCGTGCGAAAATAGCCTCGCTGCTTGAGGCCTCGCGCGATGTGAAACGCGCTGGCGCCGCGGATGACGGTGTTGTCCACATCGAAGAACGCGGCAACAGTCACTGGCGCGGCCTGCTCTTGACGCGTCATTCCTCAACAGTACCGGGGTCGAGGAGCAACTCGACTCAGCGGATGCTGTGAGTTTCCCGACACTTCATGTACCAGGGGCCTAGGGTTGCGGTGTGGAACCAAGGGTTATTCTTTACACGCGCTCCGGCTGCCATTTGTGTCATGACGCACGTCAGGTATTGCTCGAGGTCTGTGCCGAAGAAGGCGTCGGTTGGGCGGAAATCGACATTGACGCCGCGGGCGACCCTCGCGTCGATGCTCAGTCGCGCGCGAGGCTGAGCGACCTCGTGCCCGTGGTGGAGGTCGACGGCGTCCAGGTGGGGTATTGGCACATCAAGGAAGGCAACGTGCGCATGGCGCTCGCGCTCGGCGGGTGACAATAGACCCATGCCGACTGTTCACCTCGTCCGTCACGGCCAGGTCCACAATCCAGACAGGGTCCTCTATGGACGTCTACCTCAGTTTCGCCTCTCCGAGGCGGGTGAAATGATGGCGCAATCCGTCGCCGACTATCTGGTGGCCGAGAAGGTGCCCGTGAAGCGAGTCATCGCGTCCCCGCTCGAGAGGGCGCGGCAGACCGCGGCTCCGATTGCCGCCGCCTTCGGCCTGCCCGTCGACACCGAGCCGCGCATCATCGAGGCGGGAAATGTGTACGAGGGTGAGCGCCTCCAATCCGGCGTCAAGGACTTTATTCACCCCCGGAACTGGTGGCGACTGCGCAACCCGTGGAAGCCGTCGTGGGGAGAGCCGTTCACGGAGCAGGCCGACCGCATGTGGGCGGCCATTCGTGAGGCCGCGGCGGCGACCCCCGACGGTGACACCGTCATGGTGAGCCACCAATTGCCGATCTGGGTGGCGCGACTGTCCTTTGAGGGCCGCTCGTTTCTTCACGACCCGCGCAAGCGCGAGTGTGCCCTTGCGTCGGTGACGTCGTTCGTGTTTGAGGACGGCGAGCCAGTTTCGATGACGTACGCGAGCCCTGCCGCGCACGTGGCGCGGTCATGACGCGCAAAGCGAGGCTCGCGGTGCTCCTCGCGATCGTGATCGCGGTGGTGCTGTGGCTCGCCGCGTGCGCCCCTCCCGACGCGGCCACGTCTCCAGGGTATGTATCGGGGGACGGAGCCGTCACCGAGTGGGCAGTGGGATCCCGGCCGGGTCCGCTCAAGCTCAGCGGCGTGGATCTCAACGGCAACGCGGTCAACCTCGCGGACTTCCGTGGACAGGTGGTGGTGGTCACCACGTGGTACGCCGGCTGCCCGCCGTGCCGCGCCGAGGCGCCCGACCTGGTCAAGCTCGACGCGCTCGCCGGCGTCAGCGTCCTGGGCGTCAACACGCGCGACGACGTCGATACCGCCAAGGCATTCGAGCGCACGTTCGGCGTGACCTACCCGTCGCTCAACGGCGCCGACGGAACCGCCATCGCCGCGCTCCAGGGGCTCGTGGCCGTTCGCGCGGTTCCCACGGCGCTCATCATCGATCCGGACGGGTACGTGGCCGCCCGCTCGGTGGGCCGCATCGAGCCCTCGACGCTGCGCTCGCTCGTTGACGCCGCGGGTAATGTTTCCGGCGAGTCGGCCAGCCCCACGACCGGCGCAGCAAGTGCCGGTGCGACTGCTGCCCGCACCGCAGGGGCCAGCACGTCTGGGGCCTCCGAGTGATCCAAGGACTCGGGGGAACGTTCGCAGACACGGTCCTCAGCGGGTCGCTGCTGGCGGCGATCCCCGTGGCGCTGCTCGCGGGGCTCATCAGCTTTGTGAGCCCGTGCGTCGTGCCGCTCGTGCCCGGCTACCTGGGCTACGTGTCCGGCATGGCGGGGGCGGGTGCGGTGGGAGGTTCGACCCGGCGAGCGTCGAGGCCGCGGCTGGTCCTTGGCGTCGCCATGTTCGTGGCGGGGTTCACCGCGGTCTTCGTGGTCTTGGGGGTTGCGTTCGCTTCCCTGGGAGCTCGCGTCGGCGGCCAACTCGACACCATCACCCGGCTGCTGGGGGTGCTCGTGGTGGTGATGGGCTTCGTCTTCCTTGGCTCGGTGCCCTTCATGCAGCGCGAGAGGCGCGTGCATGTCTCACCGAAGGCAGGCATGTGGGGTGCACCGCTCCTCGGCGTGGTCTTCGGTCTTGGCTGGACCCCGTGCATCGGCCCGACTCTCGCGGCGGTACTGACCCTGTCGCTCAGTGAGGCCACCGCAACCCGCGGCGTGATCCTCGCCGTGGTCTATTCGCTCGGGCTGGGCATCCCGTTCCTGGTGCTCGCCCTGTGGATTGAGCGCTCGCGGGCAATTCTTGGCTGGCTGCGGCGGCATCGGCTGGCCCTGATGCGCACCGGTGGCGCGGTGCTGGTGGTGCTCGGGCTCTTGCTCGTGACGGGACTGTGGGGCCAGATCACCACGCAGATGCAGCAGTGGATCGACGGCTTCTGGGTGGCGGTATGAGCGAGCCCGAACAGACGCCGCTCGATCAGGCCAAGCGCTTCTCGGTCGACAACTATGCGTACCGGTCGGCGCCGCGACTCGGCGTGCGAGGCTGGCTCCGATGGGGCTGGCGGCAGGTCACGTCGATGCGCCTCGCGCTCGTGCTGCTGCTCATGCTTGGCCTCGCGGCGATCCCCGGCTCGTTGCTGCCCCAGTGGCCGACGAACGGCGCGAAGACCCAGTCCTTCATCGACAACAACCCCGGCATCGGCCCGTGGCTTGACCACGTTGGCCTGCTCGACGTGTTCGGCTCCGCGTGGTTCACCTCGATCTACGTGCTGCTATTCCTCTCTCTCATCGGCTGCATCATTCCCCGCGCCGTGGCGCACGGGAAGGCGGCGCGGGTACCGGTCGCGTCGGCTCCGAGTTCGCTCGCGCGCTACGACGGCAGGCTTGAGGCATCGTCGCCGCTGTCGCAGGCCGAAGCCGTGGCCGCCGTGCGCGCGTGGGGCAGGGGACACCTGGTGTGGGGCTGGCTCACCGGCTACCGGGTGCGCGTCGACGAGCGCACCGCTCGCGATGGCACGCCCCAGGTGGCGGTGGCGCTCGAGCAGGGGAGTCTGCGCGAGTGGGGGAACCTCGTGTTCCACACGGCGCTCGTGGGGTTGCTGTGCGCGCTCGCGTTTGGCTCGGCCTATACGTATCGCGGCCAGGCCATCGTCGTCGAGGGGCAGACCTTCACCAATGCGGCCGTTGAATACGACAGCTTCTCTGCGGGCCGGTTGTTCGACCCCGCCTGGCTCAAGCCGTTCACGCTGACGCTCGACAAGTTCGTCCCCGTGTTCGACCTCACGGGCCGCCCCGTGTCGTTCACCGCGCACGTGACGTACGCCAAACCCGGCAAGGCGGCCGAGGATGCGACGATCAAAGTCAACCACCCGCTCGGGATTGACGGCGGCAACATCTACCTCCAAGGCAATGGCTACGCCCCGATGCTCACCGTGAGGGACGCCGCGGGCAACGTCGCCTTCTCCGGGCCCACGCCCTTCTTGCCCCAAGACGGCGTCTACACGTCCACCGGCGTCGTCAAGGTGCCCGACGTCACCTCTGGGCCGCAGATCGGCCTGGTCGGCACCCTGTACCCGACCGCGGCACAGGCCGCCGACGGCACCGTGTCCTCGGTCAACCCGCAAGCGGTCAACCCTGTCATGCTGCTCACCGCCTACAAGGGCGACCTGGGCCTCGACACCGGAATCCCCCAGAACGTCTACCAGCTCGATCAGACCAAACTCACTCAAGTACTCGGCGACGACGGCAAGCCCCTCGTGATCGACATCACCCTCGGCCAGACCGTCACGCTTCCTGACGGCCTCGGCACCGTGACGTGGGACTCGCTGCCGCGTTTTGTCGCGCTGGACCTGCGCGCGGACCCGTCGCTGCCGTGGGTGCTCGGCATGGCGCTCGCTGTACTGCTTGGCATCGCCGTCTCGCTCTTCGCTCCTCGGCGCAGGCTGTGGCTCGTGTTCACACATAGTGAGGACGGCGATGTTCCAGGCGGCCGTACACTCGTGGAGGCCGCCGCTCTTGCCCCCCCGCATGACGAGGCGGCCGCCCGCGCGCTCGCGTCGGCCCTGGCAGTCTCCGCAGGGCTGCCGGTCCCCCGTCCCAGCGCGCGGCAGGAGGAATGATGACAGTGACCGATGTGAGCGTCATGGCGCTCTGGACCGCGGCGACGCTCTACGCGATCGCCATGGTGGCCTACAGCGTGCGACTCGCGCGAGTGGCCGAGGCCAAACTCAACACCAAGAACGCGGCGCTGATTCCCGTCGCCGCAGGTGCCGCGGGTGCGGGTGCTGTGGGCGTGGGTGCCGCCGGAGCGATTGATGCGGAAACTGTTGCCGCCGACGCCGCGCCGGCCACTTCCCCCGCCGCCTCCGCCCGTGCTCCCGGCGCGAGGGCAAAGGGCATCGGCCGCTCGACGATGTTGGTTGGCTTCGTCCTGCACTTGGTGGGCGTCGTCACGCGTGGAATCGACGCGGGCCACCCGCCGTGGTCGAGCATGTACGAGTTCACCATCACCGGGACGATGGTTGCGGTTGCGGTGTTCCTGCTCGTGCAGCGCAAGCGCGACATCACCTACATCGCTCCCGCGGTAGCGGGCTTCGCCGCCTTTGCCGTGGTGACCGGGCTGCGAGTTTGGTATCGCGACGCAGTGGGCCTGCAGCCTGCGCTCGACAGCTACTGGCTCGTCATTCACGTGCCCATTGCGATCACCGCCTCGGGAATCTTTGGGGTCTCCGGTGCGGCATCGGTCCTGCAGGTCATGCGCATCGACCGCGCGAGTGAGTTGAAGAAGCGCCGCCGCTTCTTCGGATGGCTGAACCTCCCGCATCGGCTGGTGAAGAGCAAGGTCGCGCGTGCGCTCGAGGCTGTGCCCTCGCCGCAAGTGCTGGAGTCGCTCACGTTCCGACTCAACGCGGTGGGCTTCGTGCTGTGGACGTTCACCGTCATGTCGGGCGCGATGTGGGCCGAGCACGCTTGGGGCCGCTACTGGGGCTGGGACCCCAAGGAGGTCTGGTCCTTCGTGGTCTGGACCATCTACGCCGCGTACTTGCACTCCCGCACCACCCAGGGTTGGGCCGGTCGCCGTGCTGCGTTGCTCGCGATCGCAGGCTTCATCGCGATCGTGCTGAACTTCACCGTCGTCAACCTGTATGTGCAGGGGTTGCACTCGTACTCGGGGGTCAAGTAGGGGCGGGGGCGCACTGCCAAACGCGGACTAGGCTCGCCACGTGAAGATCGCCCTCGTCATCGACGACGCCCTGGCCCGCCCCGACGGGGTCCAGGAGTACGTGCGGACCATCGGCCGGGCGATGGGCGAGCGGGGCCACGAGGTCCACGTACTGTGTTCGGGCGACGCAGGGGAGGCCCCCGCTGGCATCGCGCGCGTGGTGAGCCTGACCGACAACGTCGGCGTCACGTTCAACGGAAACGGGTTGCGCACGCCCCGCCCCGCGTCGCGCCGCCGCCTGCGCGAGCACCTGGCCGCCGAGCGCTACGACGTGATCCACGTCCAGACCCCCCACTCGCCGTTCTTTGCCGCCCGCGTGGTCCGCCAGGCCCGTCGCATGCAGGGCACAGCCGTGCGCATCGTCGCCACGTTCCACATCCTTCCCGACGGCGCGGTGAGCGAGTGGGCCACCCGCGCCCTGGGGCTGACGCTGCGCCGCAACCTGCGGCTCTTCGATGCTTTCGCCGCCGTGTCCGCGCCCGCCGCCGCGTTCGCGAAGAGGGCCTTCGGCATCGACGCGGCCGTGATCCCCAACGCGGTGCGCGTCGACGACATCGCTGCCCAGGCATCGGCCAAGCCGTGGCCCGCCGACCCGGCCGGGCGCACGATTATCGCGTTCCTCGGTCGGTTGGTGGAGCGCAAGGGCGCGGTCGAACTGGTCGAGGCGTTCGCGATGCTCCCCCCCAGGGTGCGCGGAAAGGTGGCGCTGCGCATCGGCGGCCGCGGGCCCCTCGCGAGCCGCATCGAGGGGCTCATCGCGCAACACGAACTCGAAGGCTCCGTGACCCTCGAGGGCTTCATCTCCGACGAGGACAAGCCCGGATTCATGGCCGCCGCGGACCTGGCCGTCTTCCCCGCGATCGGTGGCGAGAGCTTCGGCATCGTGCTCACCGAGGCGATGGCCGCCGGGTCGGGAGCGGTGCTCGGCGGCGACAACCCCGGCTATGCGTGGACGCTCGACAACCCGGACGCCGTCGTGAACCCGCGTGACACGGGCGCCTTCGCGGCAAGGCTCGGGGCGCTCCTCACAGACTCCGACGCCCGCGCTGTGCTACACGCGCAGCAGACCGAGCGCGTCAAGGACTTCGATGTCGCCGTCGTTGCCGAGCGGGTAGCCGCGCTTTACGCGCGCGGCTAGGGGCCGATGTAAGCCGCGGGCTTCACGGGTCGTCGCGGTGCCTAAGTGCCGGGCGGAGTTGAGGAGCGGGTGCGTCGCGGGCGTGCTCGCGGTAGGGCACCCGGTGTTCATCCGGCACTTTGGTACCGGTACTTTGATATCGGGAGCGCAGGTGGCTGCGGGCGCACCGGCGTTGCCGAGCGCGTCAGGGACTTTGATGTCGCCCTCGTTGCCGAGCGGGTAGCCGCGCTATACGCCGTCGCCCCCTAGCCTTCAGCCGGGTAGCGTGGTGTCCATGCAGGTACTCATCTATTGGCTCATGAGAACCGCCGTGTTCTTGGGCGTCTACGGGCTGCTGTGGGCCCTCAAGTGGTTCGACATCTGGGCCGTCCTCGTCGCGTTCATCGTGGGCTGGGCCGCAAGCTACGTCGCCTTCCCTGGCATGCGCAAGCGCGCGGCTCTGGAGATGGACGGCTGGATCAGTCGCTCTCGCCGCGGCACCGTGATCGACGACGCCGTCGAGGACGCCGAGGCCGAGGCGGAGTAGGGGCGAGTCCCTACGAACCCGCGATTACGAGGCTGCGGCTACGAACCTGCGGCTACGAGACCGCGATTATGAAACCGCGATGCCAAACGCCAACAGCAGCGCGTACGCCATGCCGATGCCGCCCAACCCAATGAACACGGGCTTGAGCGCAATGCCCGACGCGCCCAAAGACACGGTCACCGCTACCAACACGGCGGGCAGCGTCACCAGCGCGGCGAGAAGCGCCCACGGCAATGCGAGCCCAATGACGAGCGCGCCGATGATGGGAAAGATCACCACGCCTACGAAGAGCCTGCGCGTGTTCCGGTTGCCGAGTCGCACCGCGAGCGTCCGCTTGCCTGCGAGCTCGTCGCCATCCCTGTCCCTGATGTTGTTCACCATGAGGAGGGCCACCGCGTAGAGGCCCACACCGGTGGCCGCGACGATCGCCCACCAGGTCACGGTGCCCGCCTGGGTCACCATGGTGCCAAGAGTGGCGACGGGGCCAAAGAAGACCCAGACCATGAGCTCGCCCCAGCCCTTGTAGCCGTACGGGTTGGCCGTGGCGGTGTACGCCCAGGCCGCGACGACGGCGAGCGCGCCAACGATGAGCAGCCACCACTGTCCGCTCACGAGGCACAGCAGGACCCCCGCGACGCCGCCGGTGGCCGAGGCGATGATGGCCGCGCGCTTGACCGCGCTCGGCCGCGCGCGCCCCGAAGCCACGAGCCGTGACGGGCCGATGCGATTCATGTCCGTGCCGCGTACCCCGTCGGCGTAGTCGTTCGCGTAGTTGGATGCGATCTGCAACGCGAGGCCGACCACGAGCGCCAGGAGCGCGGCCACCGGACTGAACAAACCGAGCTGGGCGGCCGCGGCCGTGCCGACGAGCACGGGAGCAATCGAGGTCCACAGGGTGCGCGGGCGCGCGCCATCAATCCAATCGCGAGAGGTGGGCATCAGGCATTCCGTTCGAAGTCGGCCGCGAGGGTGCGCAGCGCGGGATAGTTGACCTTGCCTGATGCCAGTCGGGGGAGTGATTCGACGACGACGAGTTCGGTGGGCAACGCGTGCTTAGGTAGAGAAGGCTCAAGGGCCCCTCGCAATTCCCACAGGCGCTTGATCGCGCCGCGATCCTTGGGGACGACGAACGCGACCACGACCTGCCCCCACTCGGGGTTCTCGGCGCCAACCACCGCCACCTCCGCGACCCAGTCCATCGCGTCGACCGCCTGTTCCACCGTGCGCGGGTGAACCTTGAAGCCGCCCGTCGTGATGACGTCATCGACGCGGCCAAGGATGGCCAGTCGCCCGTCGGCCGTCCACTCGCCAAGATCCGACGTGACGAGCCACCTGCGCCCGTCCCACTGCTCCCACGCGTGGGGCTGAGCGGGCCTGTATTCCTCCGCGAGTGAAGAGGTGGCGATCAGCACCCTGCCATCGGCGTGGAGGCGCACGGCGGTGTCCCCGATCGCGTGGCCGTTGTACACGCATCCGCCGGCCGTCTCCGTGAGCCCGTACGTGCGGACCACGTTGCCGGGGAGATCGGCGGCGCCAGCGGCGGCGCCTCCCACAAGCACGGCGTCGAAGGAGGACAGGGCGTCGCGGCCGATGGGGGAGGCGAGCACGCGTCGAAGTTGGGTGGGAACGAGGGACACGAAGCGAGGTGCGTTTGGGGGAAGCCTGTCCGTCGCGGCCGCGAAGGTCTCGGGAGTGAAGGAGCCCGAGGCGACCCCCGTGACGGCAGAACCAGCAAGAGCCGCGCGCACGACGACCATGGCGCCGGCAATTCTGTCGGTGGGCAAGGCGAGCAACCAGTGTCCCGCGGAACCCAACTCCGCGGCCGTCGCTGCCGCGGAGGCGCGCAGCGCGTCGGCGGTCAGCAAGACCTCGAGAGGCTCTCCCGTCGAACCCGAGGTGGACACAGCGATTCCCCGCGCGCGCCCGGCCAAGGCATCGGCCACCGCATCCGCCGCCCCATCGATCAAACGAGCAAATTCCATGGTTCCACCCTAAGTGCCGCTTACACTTTCTCCATGCGAGTTCGAGTGGGGGCGGTCGTCGTCGGTGTGGCCGTGTTGGTAGTTGCGGCGTGTGCGCCCGTTCAGATCACTCCGGCGGCGGTGACGTTTACGCCGGATCCGGTCGTGACGCGATCGCCCGCGCCGACCCCGCCCCCCGATCCGATCCCAGCAGTCGCGTGGCCGTTCACGGGAGTCGACGCCTCGGGTGCCACCGCGGCGCAGTTAGCACAGCCAGCGATCTCAATCAAGATTCCCAATGACCCCGGCGGGCACTCGCGGCCGCAAAAGAACCTGGAGTACGCCGACCTCGTGATCGAGGAGTACGTCGAGGCGGGGATCCCGCGCCTCATCGGTGTCTTCCAGTCGGACTACCCCGACGAGGTGGGCCCCGTGCGGTCGATGCGGGAGATGGACCCGAACATCGTCGGCTCCTTTGGCGGGCCCCTAGTGTTCTCTGGGGCCAACAGCTACGTCATCAGCTACGCCAAGAGCACGGGTCAAAAGCTCATTGCGCAGGACCTTGGCGGCGCGGGCTTCTTCCGAACGAAGGACAGGTACGCGCCATACAACCTGCATGTGAGGATCGCGGACGTCCTTGCTCAGTCCCAGGGTCTCGTCGCGCCGCCCGCCCAGTTCTCTTTTGCCCATCCCTCCTCGTTGGCGACGGCCGCGGCGACAGGGACGCCCACCACCCACATCTCCCTCAAGATGTCGGGCTACGGCGAGCCGAAGTGGGACTGGGACGCGGCGTCGGCGACGTTCCTGCGTTCCGAGTTCACCACTCCTGACGTCACGGTCGACGGCACGCGACTGGCAGCCACCAACGTCCTCGTGATGTTTGTGAAGATCAACATCAGTCACACACTGCCCGTGTCGCAAATGATCGTGAGCAACAGCCCAGGATTTCTCGCGACGGGTGGAAAGTACATCCCGATCCTGTGGAGCAAGGCGGGCCGCACCGACCCGTACGTGCTGACGACGACGGACGGCAAGCCGGTCACGCTCGCTCCTGGCAAGACGTGGATGGAACTTATCCCGAATGGCGGCATTGCGGTCGGTAGCGCCGACTTCTCTTGACCTGCGCCACGTAATGGCTTGATCTGTACCGGTTGCGGCCTAGAACGCGGGTTCCTTAGAACGCGTACGGGAAGTCCCGCCAATCGGGTGCCCGGTGTTCAAGAAATGCGTCGCGCCCCTCTTGGGCCTCGTCCGTCATGTACGCCATGCGCGTGGCCTCGCCAGCGAAAACCTGCTGGCCCGCGAGGCCGTCGTCCGCGAGGTTGAAGGCGAACTTCAGCATGCGGATGGCCTGGGGCGACTTGGCGGCGACGATGCGCGCGTAGTCGAGGGCCCTGGCCTCGAGTTGTGCGTGGGGAACGGACTCGTTGACGACGCCCCAGCGCTCGGCGTCGTCGGCTGAGTACTCGCGGGCAAGGAAGAAGATCTCGCGGGCGCGCTTGTCGCCCACCTGGCGGGCGAGCAGCGTCGAGCCGTAGCCCGCGTCGAACGAGCCGACGTTGGCGTCCGTCTGCTTGAAGCGCGCGTGTTCGCGGCTCGCGATCGAGAGGTCGGCCACCACGTTGAGCGAGTGCCCGCCGCCCGCAGCCCAGCCGTTGACGGCCGCGACGATCACCTTGGGGCTGGTGCGCATGAGGCGCTGCACCTCGAGGATGTGCAGGCGCCCGCCGTGAGCGGGGGCGTCGGCGGCCGAGCCCTCGTACAGGTAGCCGTCGCGGCCCCTGATGCGCTGGTCGCCGCCGGAACAGAAGGCGTGAACCCCATCGGCCGCGGGCCCGTTGCCCGTGAGGACGATGGTGCCGACGTCGGCCGTCATCCTGGCGTGGTCGAGGGCGCGATAGAGCTGGTCGACCGTCTGGGGGCGGAAGGCGTTGCGCACCTCGGGACGGTTGAACGCGATGCGCACGGCAGGTAGGTCGCGCTCGCCATCCGCGCCCCGCTCGACCCAGCGGTGATAGGTGACATCGTCGTCTGCAAAGCCGTCGATGGCCCGCCACTGGGTGGCGTCCATGAGGTCGGAGACCTGCGCGGGGACGGGAGAGTGAAGCTCGCTCATGTTCCGAGCGTAGCCGGGGGCAGGCGTGCGTCGGGAGCGGCCGTACGCTGACCCCATGGAGTTTCGCCCGTTCAGCGTGAGACTCACGACGCGCTTTCGCGGGCTCACCGAACGCTCGGGCGTCCTCATCCGCGGCGTCGGCCCCGATGGCGCCGATGCTTGGGGCGAGTTCTCGCCCTTCGCGGACTACGGCCCCGAGCAGCGCGGACGCTGGTGGGCGGCCGCGATGGAGGCCGCGCATGGCTTGCTCCCCGCCCCGCTCCAGTCCGATGTCGAGTGCGCCGCGATCATCCCCGAGCTCGACCCGGTACCTGCCGCCGCACTCGCGTCGGCGTACGGCTGTCGCACCGCCAAGGTCAAGGTGGGCGGACCTCGCGGGAGAGACCCGGACCCCGCCGCGACGCTGCGTGCGGACTGCGCCAGGGTTGAAGCGGTCGCCGCGGCACTAGGAAGCGGCGGCCACATCAGGGTTGACGTTAACGGCGCCTGGCCGCTCTCGGCGGCCGTTGCCTCCATCGCCGCCCTCGAGTCCGCCGCCCGCGCGGGAGGCATCGACGGGATCGAGTACGTCGAGCAGCCTTGCGCGTCCATCGGTGACCTGGCCGCATTGCGAAGGCGCGTCGACGTGCGCATCGCCGCGGACGAGTCGATCCGGCTTACGGGCGACGTCGACGCCGTCGTGAGGGCCGAGGCCGCCGACATCTTGGTACTCAAGCCCTCGCCTCTTGGCGGCGCGCGAGCGGTCGTCGAGATGGTCGAGCGCTATGGATTGCCCGTCGTCGTCTCGTCGGCAATGGAGTCCTCGGTGGGACTCGCCACGGCGCTCGCGGCCGCTCTCGCGCTGTCGGAACAGCCCTTTGCCCACGGACTGGGAACGGGCACCCTGCTGGCCACCGACACCGTCGCGCACACGCTTGCGCCCGTGGCGGGGCGGCTCGCTCCCATTCCGCTTAGAGTGACGGCATGATCCACCCGGCGGCGGCCTTCGCCCGAGAACTCGTGGCCGCGCTTTCCGCACACGGAGTGGGGGACTTCGTCCTGTGCCCCGGATCTCGCTCGGGACCGCTCGCTCACGCGCTCGCCGAGGCCTCGGCGGAGACGCCCCCGGTCGGCGCGCCGCACGTCAACCTCCACGTGCGCATCGACGAGCGCTCGGCCGCGTTCCTCGCTCTCGGCATCGCCAGGGCGAGGGCCCTCGACGGCAAGCCCCGGCCCGTCGCGCTCGTCACCACGTCGGGAACTGCCGTCGGCAACCTCCTGCCCGCAGTGATGGAGGCACACCACTCGGGAATTCCGCTCATCCTGCTCACCGCCGACCGTCCCAGCGAGCTCCGCGGAATCGGCGCAAATCAGACCACCGACCAAGAGGGAATCTTCGGCCAGTTCGTGCGGTGGGAGGCCGAGGCCACAACGCCCGAAAAGAACGGAAGGTCTGGCAGGGCCACCTTGATCGCCGCGCGTGCCGTCCACTGGGCGCTTGGGGTTCCTGATCGCGAGGACATGGCCTCGGCGCCGGGGCCCGTGCACCTCAACGTGGAGTTCCGCGACCCCCTCGGCCCCGATGCGGGCCCGTGGCCCCTCGTCGACCCCGAGAAGGCGACTCTGCTCGACCGCACGCGCTCGCGGCTGCGCGGAATCACGCTGACGTCTCGCGGTTTGCCCAGCGCGGAGCGAGGCATCGTCATCGCGGGCGACGGCGCCGGTGATGTGGCACGCAAGGTCGCCGAGGCGCACGGCTGGCCCCTGCTCGCCGAGCCGACCTCGGGCGCGCGTTCCGGAGACAACGCGTTGTGTCGTTACGTCGCGATGCTCACCACACACGAGGGTCAGGAACTCGCGGCAAAGGTCAACCAAGTGGTCGTCATCGGGCGACCGACGCTGTCGCGGCCTGTGCAGCGTCTCATCGACAATGCCCCCATGCTCTTCGTCGCCGCTCATGGTGCCCGCTGGCGCGAGGCGCCCCGGCACGCGGAGAGAGTCCTGCCCGTCGTGCCTGACGAATGGCTCGCTCCCGGCAAGGTCGACACGGCGTGGCTCGCGTCGTGGCGTTCGGCGTGCGAAGAGGTCATCAAGAGCGATGACTCCGCGAGCGACGACTCATGGGATGCGAGCGCGGTCGCGCGCGCGTTTGTCCAGTCTTTGAGTGCGACCGACGTCGCGATGCTCGGGGCCTCCGGCCCCATTCGCATGGTCGACGCGGTCGCTCCCGCGTGGCCCGTCGATCAGGTGCCCACTCTCGTGGCGAACAGGGGGCTTGCGGGGATCGACGGCACCACATCGACAGCCATGGGGCTCGCGCTTGGGCTCGGCCAGCCGGTGAGTGTCTTGCTCGGCGACGTGACGTTCCTTCATGACGTGGGGGGCCTCCTCATCGGCCCGGAGGAGCGCAGACCCAACGTCCGCTTCGTCGTCGTCAACGACGGTGGCGGCACGATCTTCACCAACCTCGAACACGCGCACGCCCCGGCCGAGGTGATGCGCCGCGTCTTCATAACGCCGCATGGGGTCGACTTCAGTGCTCTCGCCATGGCCTACGGCGCGCGCCACGTGCACGCATCGTCCCGCGGGGCGCTCGCGGAGATTCTGTCCAAGCCGATCGATGGCATCGAAGTGGTCGAGGCGCTCGTCTAGGCAGCAGGGGCGGACGCAGTCCCAACGCGTCTGCAGTCTCAGGGCTTTCACAGGCTTCGCGAAGGAGCCTCCAAGGTCCACGGGGTGAGATCGGAATACCCGATCAACCCCAGGAGGACACCATGATCCACTCACGACGCGGCCGGGGGCTGGCGCTCGGCGCCGGAGTTCTCGCCGCCGGAGCCATTGCACTCGCCGCCGCCCCCACTGCAATGGCCGCGGAAACCCCGAACGCCTCCACGCCCACGACCGCGACCGCGGCCGGCCAGGGCGCCCGCCCCGGCCCCAAGCCGGACGGACCCTACGTCGGTGCCCGATTGGTTCCCACCAAGGACGGAGCAACCGTGGCGCGAGTGGTGGATGGAAGCCCCGCAGACACTGCGGGACTCGTTGAGGGAGACGTCGTGAAGAGCGTCGACGGCGTCGCCGTCGACCACCGCGGAGCGTTGCGAGAGGCTCTCTCTGCAGCCAAGGCCGGTGACGAAATCACCGTCGTCGTCGATCACAACAGCGCTCAAGAGACGGTAGTGATCACGCTCGGCGCCCAAGGGGACCGCCCGGCGCCGCCAGCCCCGGCAGACGTGGCCTGGGCAGGCGCACGTTTGGCGCACTTCGAGAAGAAAGACGGCGTATTGGTCCGATCCGTCGCTGCCGACGGCCCAGCCGCCACCGCGGGGATCGCCGCAGGGGACGTCGTGACGTCCATCGACGGCCAGACGGTCACCGACTGGTGGCAAGCGCGCGAGATCGTCGCAAGCCATGCCCCCGGAGACAAGATCCAGGTGGTCGTTGACCGTGACGGCGCGTCAAGGACGCTCACGGTGACCCTCGGTTCGCTCGACGAGGCGCCCGCGAGGTCGCACGCGAACGGTTCCAAGACCGCCGCCGTCGGCGCCTAGTTCAAGCTCGCCCTTAGGGCCCCTCGCATCGGCTCGAGTTTGGCCTCCGATTCCGCCCATTCAGAGGCGGGGTCGGAGGCCGCGACTATTCCGCAGCCCGCGAAGAGCCTGAGCTTTGACGGGTCGTCGCGGGACATCTCTGCGGACCGCAAGGCGATGCACCACTCTCCCTCGCCCGCGGCGTCGACCCAGCCAACGGGGCCCGCGTAGCGGGCGCGATCCAGGCCCTCGAGTTCATCGATCACCCGCGCCGCGGCCAGCGTCGGTGTGCCGCACACGGCCGCCGACGGGTGGAGTTCGCGCACCAGGTCGAGCACACCGACCGGCGTCGACAGGGCACCCGTGATGTCCGTCGCAAGATGCATCACGTTGGGCAAGTGCAGCACGCTGGGTTCGTCGGGCACGTTGACGGATGCGCAATGCGCGGCGAGCACCTGGGTGACCGAGTGCACCGCATACGAATGTTCCTCGCGGTCCTTGGACGAGCGCGCGAGCTGGGCGGCGCGGGCGAGGTCGCCCATGTCGTCGCCGGTAATGCGGATCGTGCCCGCGAGAACCCGTGACGTCACCAGCCCGTGGTCGACGCGAGCCAGCAGTTCCGGGGTGGCGCCGACCATCCCGTCCACGTGGAACGTCCAGCACGTGTCGTAGTCGGCGGCGAGGTTGGCGAGTACCGAGCGCACGTCCACGGGGCCGTCCGCGCGCGCCTCCACGGCGCGGGCGAGAACCACCTTGTCGACCTCTTCGGCGCCGATGCGCGCGACCGCCGCAGCCACGGCGGAGGTCCAGCGAGGCTCGTCACCACGGTCGACCGTGACAGGGGGCAGGGGCGCAACTGGGGTGGCCCCGACAAGGGCGTCTGCGAGGCTCGTGGGAGGGGTGGAGGCGTCGCCCACCACGGTGAAGAAGCTCTTTCCATCCACGCGACCAAGGACGTAGCGAGGGATGATGAGCGTTCCGCCGCGGGGCGAGTCGTCGGCAAATGAGAAGGAACCGAACGCGACAAGACCGGTGCCTCGGGCCCTTACCTCGTCGCGAACCTCCGCGTGGCGAGTGATCCGGCGCCACCACAGCAACGCCTCGTCCATGCGCTCCGCGCCCACGGTATTGCGCCTCGCCACCTCACCCCACGCGACCATCCCATCGCCGCGTCGCACCCAAGAGATTCCTTGCTCCGGAAGTGCGGCGAGAAGGTCTCCAGGGTCGGGTACCTCGACCGTGTGGACCGTTAGGGGGCCAGGGGCGGCCGCATCGATGCTCACCCAGACAGCGTAGGCGAGCGGAAACCATGCTCGGAAACATCGACCCCGACAGGACCACCGTCCCACTCCGCTTAGGGTGGAGGGCGTGAAGACCGAAGCCGACGTCATCGTCGTGGGAGCTGGCCCCGGTGGGGCCGCGGCGGCCCGCTACCTCGCGACAGAGGGCTTCGATGTTATCGCCCTGGAAAAGGCCCACTATCCGCGCGAGAAGGTGTGCGGCGACGGGCTCACCCCGCGTGCGGTCAAGGAGCTTCAGCTCATTGGCCTGCCCACGCCTCGTGACGAGGGCTGGATCCCCAACCAGGGACTGCGCATGGTCGGTGGCGGTCACCGCCTCGAGTTTCCTTGGCATGACCTCGACTCGTTCCCCCAGTACGGACTGAGCCTGCCGCGCGCGCAATTCGACCACCGCCTGGCCAACCATGCTCGCGCCGCCGGTGCGGACATCCGCGAGGGCTGGCACGTCGACGCGGCGTTGCGCGACGAGAGTCGCGTTGGCTTCAACGGTGGCGGCAGGGTCGTCGGCGTGACCGCGCGCCAGACCGATGAGAAGGGCCGCAAGATTGGCGAGCCCGTCGAATATCGCGCACCCTTGGTGATCGCGGCCGATGGCGTGAGTGCCAGGATCGCCCTTGGCCTCGGCATCGAACGTAAGAAGAACCGCCCCATGGGCGTGGCCGTGCGCACCTACTTTGAGACCGATCGGCATGCCGAGGAGTGGATGGAGGGCCACCTCGAAATCTGGGATGGGGAACGCGGAAACTCGAAGTTGCTCCCCGGCTATGGCTGGATTTTTCCGCTCGGCGACGGCACGGCAAACGTGGGTCTCGGCACGCTTAGTGCCAGGGGCACGCCACCCAAGCTCGACCACAAGGCGCTGCTCAAGGACTGGCTCGATCACTCGGCCAAGGACTGGAACTTCGGCGCCCAGGTTGGCGAGATCAAGGGCGCCGCAATCCCCATGGCGTTCAACCGCCAGCCGCACTATGTGCCAGGGATGATGTTGGTGGGTGACAGCGGCGGGATGGTCAATCCGTTCAACGGTGAGGGCATCGCCTACGCCATGCAGGCGGCACGCAGGGCCACCGAGGCTGCCGTCGCCTGGCGCGGCGCCACCGGCGCCACGGATCAAGAACGAGCGCTCGCGTCCTACGCCAGAATGATGAAGGACGATCTGGGCGGCTACTACTCCTTGGGGCGGGTCTTTGCCGCCCTGATCGAACGCCCAACGGTGATGAAACTGTGTACGCGATACGGATTGCCTCGTCCGCTCATCATGGAATTTGTCTCTAGACTGCTGGCAGATGTCTACGAGCCGCGCGGCGGCAACTGGTCCGACAAACTGCTTGCGGCGTTGACCAAAGTCGCGCCGGCGGCATAGCGATGGGAAGGACACGAACGTGAACCCCTATGTGCCGATCATCGTCATGATCGTCATCGCTGGCGCGTTGGCCGTCGTTGGCCTCGTGGCGAGCGCCTTCCTCGGCCCCAAGCGCTACAACTCCGCCAAGCTTGACCGTTATGAGTCCGGACTCATGCCTACGCCTGAGGCTGCCGGCGGCGGTCGAGTGCCCATCAAGTACTACCTCGTGGCCATGACGTTCATCATCTTCGATATCGAGGTGGTGTTCCTGTATCCGTGGGCGGTCGCCTACGGTTCTCTCGCGCTGTTTGGTTTCATCGCGGTCATGACCTTCCTTGCCCTCATCACCATTCCGTTCATCTACGAATGGCGCCGCGGCGGATTCGATTGGGAGTGACGCTTACATGACCGACTCTGCCCCCACACCACCCTTCATCGTTGGCAAGCTCGAGGACTTCGCGGGCTGGGCCCGCGCCGGTTCGATGTGGCCCGCCACTTTTGGATTGGCCTGCTGTGCCATCGAGATGATGGGCACCGGCACGCCCCGCTTCGACATTGCCCGGTTCGGCATGGAGGTCTTCCGCGGCTCCCCGCGTCAGGCCGACATCATGATCGTCGCCGGTCGCGTGTCGCAGAAGATGGCGCCGATCCTCCGCCAGGTGTACGACCAGATGGCAGAGCCGAAGTGGGTTCTCGCCATGGGCGTGTGCGCCTCATCGGGAGGCATGTTCAACAACTATGCGATCGTCCAGGGCGTCGACCACGTCGTTCCCGTGGATATCTACTTGCCCGGCTGCCCTCCGCGCCCCGAGATGCTGATTCACGCACTGCTCAAGGTGCAGGAGCTTGCGAGGGAGAAGCCGATGCTTCGCCACCGCAAGGAGATCGCCGCGGCCGCGGAAGCAGCGGCACTGGCGGCCACCCCCACCTCCGACATGAAGGGTCTGCTCAGGTGAGCGACGCGAAAGAGTTGTCGACAACGGGCGCTGAGCTCGATGCGGTACGGCCCGAGGGGCGCACCCTCATCAACGTGCGCAAGGGTGCGTTTGGGGCGAGAGGCGATACGTCTGGTTATGACGGCCTCACTCGCTTCGTGTACTCACCCGCCGCGGCGCAGCGCCCCTACGGGAGCTGGTTCGACCAGGTGGTCGACGTTCTCGAGGAGCTCCTCGGAGACAACGCCGAGGCCGCCATCGAGGTCGTCGTCGTTGACCGCGATCAACTCACGTTGCACATCGCCCGCGAGCACATCGTCGAGGTCTGCAAGCACTTGCGCGACGACCAGGACCTGCGTTTCGAGTTCTGTCTGGGCGTGAGCGGCGTCCACTACCCGGCCGACGCAGGGCGCGAGCTCCACGCGGTCTACCCGATCCAGTCGATCACGCACAACCGGCGACTGTGCATCGAGGTCTCCGTGAGCGACGCAGATCCGCACATTCCTTCGATCACCTCGGTGTACCCGGCCAACAACTGGCACGAGCGCGAGACGTGGGACTTCTTCGGCATCATCTTCGACGGCCACCCGGGCCTTGCCCGCATCGAGATGCCGGACGACTGGGTAGGACACCCGCAGCGCAAGGACTACCCGCTGGGCGGCATTCCTATCGAATACAAGGGCGCGGAGATTCCCAGCCCCGACGAGCGTCGGCAGTACAGGTAGGAGGCGGACATGACGACGGAAGACACCGCACCCCACGCCACCTCTGGTCTGGGCGACGACGACGGCACCGCACCCGAGTTCACGGTCTACGGCGGCGACTGGTCGGAGGTGGCCGAGGAGGCCGCTCGCCTGGGCGGACAGCGCCTCGTGTTCAACATGGGCCCCCAACACCCGTCGACGCACGGCGTGCTACGCATCATGCTCGAGGTCGAGGGTGAGCGTGTCACCGAGTTGCGTGCCGGCATCGGCTACCTGCACACGGGCATCGAGAAGAACATGGAGTTCAGGACGTGGACGCAGGGCGTCACGTTCTGCACCCGCATGGACTACGTTGCGGCAATGTTTAACGAGGCCGTGTATTGCCTGGGCGTCGAAAAGTTGCTTGGCATCACCGACGACATCCCCGACCGCGCGAACGTGTTGCGGGTGCTCATGATGGAACTGACCCGGATCGGTTCACACCTGGTTGCCATCGGCAGCGGTGGAAACGAGATGGGCGCGACCACGCTCATGACCACGAGTTTCGTCGGCCGTGAGGAGACCCTGAAGGTCATCGAGCACATCACCGGCCTGCGCACCAACAACGGGTACATCCGCCCGGGTGGCGTGGCGACCGATGCGCCCGACGACTCGGTCGAGATGATTCGCGCCATGATCCCCAAGGTCAAGGCCCGCCTCGACGAGCTCGCGTACCTCCAGCTCGAGAACCCGATCTTCAAGGGCCGCATGCAGGGCGTCGCGGTCCTCGACCTCGCCGGATGCATGGCGCTCGGCGTCACGGGCCCGATCCTGCGCTCGGTCGGCGTCCCCTATGACCTCCGCAAGTCCGAGCCCTACGCGGGCTACGAGACGTACGACTTCCAGGTGCCCACCTCGACGGATGCAGACGCCTACAGCCGCGTCGTGCTTCGTCTTGAGGAGTGCTACGAGTCGCTCAAGATCGTCGAGCAGTGCGCCGACCGCCTCGAGGCGAGCATGGGCGAGCCGATCATGGTGGCCGACAAGAAGATCGCCTGGCCCGCTCAGCTCTCCATCGGCAGCGATGGTCAGGGCAACTCGTTCGAGCACATTCGCCACATCATGGGCGAGTCGATGGAGGCCCTCATTCACCACTTCAAGCTCGTGACCGAGGGCTTCCCCGTGCCCGCTGGGCAGGCGTATGTGGCCGTCGAGAACCCCAAGGGGACACTCGGATGTCACGTGGTCTCCGATGGGGGCACCAGGCCGTGGAGATCGCACTTCCGTGATCCCGGTTTCAACAATCTGCAGGCGTTGTCCATGCTCACGGAGGGCGGCCAAGTGGCCGACGTCGTGGTCGCCATCGCCACCATCGACATGGTCCTGGGAGGCGTCGACCGATGACGTACGACGAAGCGACGTCAGCCAAGCTGGCGAAGGAAACGACGGCCATCATGGCCCGCTACCCCGTGAAGCGTTCGGGCCTGCTGCCGATGCTGCACCTCGTGCAGTCGGTCGACGGCTACGTGAGCCCTGATGGGATTCAGTTCTGCGCCGACCGGCTCGGGCTCACAACCGCGGAAATCAGTGCGGTCGCGACGTTCTACACCCAGTACAAGCGCCGGCCCAACGGCGAGTACCAGGTGGGCGTCTGCACCAACACGCTGTGCGCGGTGATGGGCGGCGACGAGATCTGGCGCCAGGTGAGCGAGCGAATCGGCATCGGTCACGACGAGACGAACGAGGACGGCACCATCACGCTCGAGCGCCTCGAGTGCAACGCCGCTTGCGACTACGCGCCGGTGATGATGGTCAACTGGGAGTTCTTCGACAACATGACGCCTGAGAAGGCGCTGACGTTGGTCGACGACATCCTGGCAGGCAAGGAAGTCAAGCCCAGTCGCGGCGCCGACACCGTCGCTTCTTTCAAGGAAGTCTCGAGAGTCCTCGCGGGCTTCACCGATGGCAGGGCCGACGAGGACCAAGGTGCGGGCGTGGCGACGCTCGCCGGCGTCGAGTACGCCAAGGGTGAGGGCGAATCCCCCCATGGCGTCGCGGCCGCCGTGGTCTCCCTGGTGAAAACCGTGACGGGAAGGGGCAAGAAGTGACCGACCTGACCCCGGTACTCAGCGCCACATGGGGCCTCGAGCGCTCGTGGAACCTCGACACCTATGTCGCCAATGGCGGCTATAAGGGCGCAACCAAGGCGATGGCGATGCCCCCGGGCGACATCATTCAGGCCATCAAGGACTCTGGGCTGCGCGGGCGCGGGGGCGCGGGCTTCCCCACCGGGATGAAGTGGGGATTCCTTCCTGCCCCCGACGGCGGCCCCCGCTACCTGGTGGTCAACGCCGATGAGTCCGAGCCGGGCACGTGCAAGGACATGCCCACCTTGCTCAACGCTCCTCACACGGTTATCGAGGGGATGATTATTACGTCGTTCGCGGTCGGTTGCGAGCACGCGTTCATCTACGTGCGCGGCGAGGTGATCCACGTGTTGCGACGCGTCATGAAGGCCGTTCAGGAGGCGTACGACGCCGGCTGGCTGGGCCAGAACATCCAGGGCACCGATTTCTGCCTCGATATCACCGTCCATGCTGGTGCGGGCGCCTACATTGTTGGCGAGGAGACCGCCCTCCTCGATTCGCTTGAGGGCCGACGCGGTCAGCCTCGCCTGAAGCCGCCGTTTCCCGCCGTCGAGGGTCTCTACGCGCGCCCCACCGTCGTGAACAACGTCGAAACGATCGCATCGGTGCCCTCGATCATCGACAAGGGTGTCGACTGGTTTACGTCGATGGGAACCGAGAAGAGCAAGGGCATGGGCTTCTTCTCTCTCTCGGGACACGTCAAGCGCCCGGGCCAGTACGAGGCCCCGCTTGGGATCACGCTGCGCGAGTTGCTCGAGATGGCGGGCGGAATGCGCGATGGCCACGAACTCAAGTTTTGGACTCCAGGCGGCTCATCCACCCCGATGTTTACCCAGGATCAACTTGACACCCCGCTTGACTACGAGAGCGTCGGCGCCGCGGGCTCGATGCTCGGCACGCGTGCGCTCCAAATCTTCGACGAGACCACGTGCGTTGTCCGCGCCGTCGAGCGCTGGACCGAGTTCTACAAGCACGAGTCATGCGGCAAATGCACCCCGTGCCGCGAGGGCACCTATTGGCTCGAACTGATCCTGCGTAGGCTCGAGGCAGGACACGGCACGATGGCCGACATCGACCAGTTGCTCGCCACGTGCGACTCGATCGCCGGACGCGCCTTCTGTGCGCTCGGTGACGGAGCGACGTCGCCGGTCGTCTCGTCGGTGAAGCTGTTCCGCGAGGAATTCGAGCGTCACGTCGACGAGGCCGGTTGCCCGTTCGACCACGCCAAGTCCGCCCTCTTCGAATACTCGACGTCCGCTGATTCATTGACAGGCGCTGATCCTTTGACAGGCACAGATCCTTTGACAGACGCAGAGGAGGCCCACGCATGACCACCACTGCGGACAAGACGCCCGTGAAGACCGACCTGGTCACCGTCACGATCGACGGCATCGAGACCAAGGTCGAAAAGGGCACGCTGATCATTCGCGCCGCAGAGCAGGTGGGGATTGAGATCCCGCGCTTCTGCGACCACCCGGCGCTCAAGCCGGTCGGTGCCTGCAGGCAGTGCCTCGTCGATGTGGCCAGCCCCGCCGGTCCCGAGGGCAAGCTGCGCGCCTTCCCCAAGCCCCAGCCGTCGTGCACCATGTCGGTGACCGAGGGCATGGTCGTCCACACGCAGCAGACGTCCGAAGAGGCCGAGCGTGCCCAAAAGGGCGTGATGGAGCTCTTGCTCATCAACCACCCCCTCGACTGCCCGGTGTGCGACAAGGGCGGCGAATGCCCCCTGCAAAACCAGGCGATGAGCAACGGCTATGGCGAGTCGCGGTTCGTCGACACCAAGCGCGTCTTCGAGAAGCCGCTCGCGCTGAGCAGCGAGATACTGCTCGACCGCGAGCGGTGCGTCATGTGTCAGCGTTGCACTCGCTTCTCCAAGGAGATCGCGGGCGACGCGTTCATCGATTTGCAGAACCGCGGCGCAATGCAGCAGATCGGCACGTTCAACGAAGACGTGCTTGGCTTTGGCGGCTACGGACCTATCGGCGTCGCCGCCGAGGACGAGTCAGGCAACGCCTTCAGTTCGTACTACTCGGGCAACACCGTGCAGATCTGCCCCGTGGGTGCGCTCACGAGCGCGGCATACCGCTTCCGTTCGCGCCCCTTCGACTTGGTGTCGAGCCCCGGCATTTCCGAGCACGATTCGTCGGGCAGCGCCATCCGCACGGACCACCGTCGCGGCAAGATCCTGCGCAGGCTTGCTGACAACGACGCCGTGGTCAACGAGTACTGGATTACCGACAAGGACCGTTTCGCCTTCGCGTGGCAGAACCAGCCCGACCGCCTGACCGGGCCCCTCGTCCGCAAGGACGGCGAGCTCGTCGAGGTGTCGTGGCCGGAGGCCCTCGAGGCGGCGGCTGCGGGCCTCAAGGCCGCCGCGGGCAAGACCGGAACGGTGGAGGACAAGAAGGCCAAGGGGGTCGGAGTCCTTCCAGGCGGTCGCGTCACGATGGAGGACGCCTACGCGTACCAAAAGTTCGCTCGCGTGGTGCTTGGCACTCACGACGTCGACGCCCGCACTCGTGTGGCATCCGACGAAGAGCAGGCGTTCCTTGGCGCGAACGTTGCGGGCAGCGGCATCGGCGTGACCTTCGCCGAGTTGGAGAAGGCGCCCGCCGTGTTGCTCGTCGGCTTCGAGCCAGAGGACGAGGGCGGTGTCGTGTTCTTGCGTCTGCGCAAGTCGCTCGGCAAGCAGCGCGTCTTCACGGTCGCCCCGTACCTATCCCGCGGAGCCGAAAAGCTCGACGCAACCCTCCTTCCGACCGTGCCCGGACGCGAGGCCGCAGTTCTGGATTCGCTCAAGGCCGCGAAGGACTCCTTCAAGGCGCTCAAGGAACCAGGCGCCGTGATCGTCGTGGGAGAGCGCCTTGCCGGAGTCGAGGGTGGCTTCACGGCCGTCGCCGATCTGGCCCGACGCTCGAAGGCCAAGGTCGCGTGGATTCCACGCAGGGCCGGAGAACGTGGCGCACTCGAGGCGGGCGCGCTTCCCGGCCTCCTGCCGGGCGGCCGCGACGCCGCATCGGCCGCCGCGCGCAAGAAGATCGAGGCCGTGTGGGGCGTCGAGTTGCCGCACGGCAAGGGTCGAGACGCGGACGGCATCATCGCCGCGGCGGCCATCAAGAGCATCGATGCGCTCGTCATTGGCGGCGTGGACCACTCAGATCTTGACGCGAACCTTCTCGCGGCCATCAAGACGGCGAAGTTCACGGTGAGTCTCGAGGTGCGTCGCACGTCAGTGACCGATGGCGCCGACGTTGTCCTGCCCGTCGCCCCTCCTTCGGAGAAGTCCGGAACGTTCGTCAACTGGGAGGGTCGCTTGCGCGCCTTCGCCACGGCGATTCCCACCGACGCAATGTCCGATCACCGTGTCCTGGATCTCCTCGCCCGTGAGATGGGCGTCGACCTTGGTACGGGGACCATCGAGTCGGTGAACGCCGAACTCGCGTCCTTCCCCGCCGTGGCCGCCGAGGAACGCCCCGCGGCGCCCAAGGTGGCCGCGCCGAAGGCCAAGGCAACCGCCTCGGACGCGCTCGTGCTGGCGACGTGGCATCAACTCGTTGACGAGGGATCGCTGCAACACGGTGAGCCTCACCTCGCGGGAACCGGCAGGATCGCGGTCGCAAGGGTGTCGCCCTCTACCGCAAAGAAGTTTGCGCTGAGCGGCGTCGTGTCGATCACCGGAAACCGCAGGGCGTCGCTGGATCTGCCCGTCGTGGTCACCGAGGGTATGACCGATGGCGTGGTGTGGGTGCCGATGAAGTCGCCAAATTCGCGGGTAGCCGAACAGCTCGGCGCCAATGCGGGAGACACCGTTGTGGTGAAGGGAGTGTCCGCATGAGCCTGCTCGCTCTCGCGAAGGGTGCCAACACCCACGATTACTCGCTTGCGGGCGACTCGATCTGGATTGTCATCATCAAGGCCGTCCTGATCCTGGTCTTCCTGCTCACTTCCGTGCTGTTCGCGGTGTGGTTCGAGCGTCGCGTCATCGGTCGCCTCCAGGAGCGCCCCGGGCCAAATAGGCACGGCCCGTTCGGCCTGTTGCAGTCGGTCATGGACGCGATGAAGCTGCTGTTCAAGGAGGACATCACCGTCCGCGCCTCGGAGAAGCTGCTCTACATCCTGGCGCCCATGATTTCCGTGTTCGCGGCGCTTCTCACCTTCGCGGTCATCCCGTTCGGGCCCGCCACGCGCATCCCGTTCACGATGGAGGTCACGCCTCTCCAGCTCACGGACTTCCCGGTGGCGATGCTGTACGTGCTCGCGTGTTCCGCGATTGGCGTCTACGGCATCGTGCTTGGTGGTTGGGCGTCTGGCTCGACCTACCCGCTCATGGGCGCGGTTCGGTCTACGGCGCAGGTCATCTCTTACGAGCTCGCCATGGGCCTGTCGCTCGTGACGGTGTTCATGTTCGCCGGGTCGATGTCGCTTACCGACATCGTCAACGCCCAACACAACGTGTGGTGGGTTCTGCCCCTCCTTCCCGCTTTCGTGCTCTTCGTCATCTCGATGGTGGGCGAGACTAACCGCCTCCCGTTCGACCTCCCCGAGGCCGAGGGCGAGCTCGTCGCGGGATTCATGACCGAGTACTCGTCCATGAAGTTCGCGTGGTTCTTCCTGGCCGAATACATGAACATGATCAACGTGTCGGCGATTGCGTCCACGCTGTTCCTGGGCGGCTGGCGCCCCCTGTGGGCCGAGAGCTGGCCAGGCTACGAGATGCTCTCGAACGGCATCTTCCCGCCGCTGTGGCTCATCGCCAAGATCTGGTTCCTCATGTTCGTGTTCGTGTGGATCCGCGGCTCCCTCTTGCGCTTCCGCTACGAACAGTTCATGCGCTTCGGATGGAAGGTGCTGATTCCCGTCGGCCTTGGCTGGATCGTGCTGTGGAGCGCGGGAATGGTGCTCCTGCCGCACTTCCACTACTCCACAAGCCGATTCACGTGGCTTGCGCCCGCGATAGCGCTCATCTTGGCGTGGCTCGTATTTTCTTCGGTGATCGAGTACAGACGCGAGAAGCGTCTCAAGGCGGCCGAGGCTCTCCACGAGGAGCTGGAGGACCAGGAGTTCGACGCCTTCGCGGGCGGCTACCCCGTGCCGCCGTTGCCGGGTCAGAAGCTTCCACGCTCGCCCCGCGCTGGCCGCACTGTCGAAGCGGCGACCATGCATGTTCCGACTCCCGACACCACGAAGGAGGCTCAGGATGACTGACCACGAGTGGAACGTCGCCGACGAGCAGGAGGAGTACGTCTCCAACTTGCCCAACCCGGGCGGGATCGTCGGCGCGCTCATGCCCGTTGCGGGCTTCGGCGTGACCCTGCGCAACTTCTTTAGGCCCACCGTCACGGAGCAGTACCCGACGACGCCCGCAAACATCCAACCCAAGTACCACGGCAGGCACCAACTCAACCGCTACGCCGACGGCCTGGAGAAGTGCATCGGTTGCGAGTTGTGTGCGTGGGCGTGCCCAGCCGACGCGATCCTGGTCGAGGCGGATTCCAACACGATCGACGCCCAGTTCAGCCCCGGCGAGCGCTACGGCCGCGTCTACCAGATCAACTACTTGCGCTGCATCTTCTGCGGACTGTGCATCGAGGCGTGCCCCACGCGGGCGCTCACGATGACAAATGAGTTCGAGCTCGCGGGCCCCACCCGCGAGGGACTCATCTACGAGAAGCAGGACCTGCTCGCGCCGATGGAGGGCCGGATGCTCGCCGCTCCTCACCCCATGGTCGAGGGCACGACGGACACCGACTACTACATGGGCTCGGTCAAGGCGCCGACCTCGGAGCAGCAGGCCTGGGTGCGCGCCCATCGTCCCGATGATGCGACGCTTCCCGAAAACAGCCTCGTCGCCGAGGAACATGTGCCGCGCACGGTGCCCACGGCGCAGGATACGGTGACACCGACGGCTGCTTTGGCCCACACCACGCAGGGCAGGGTTGGTATCTGATGATCTCGCCGATTCTCTTCTGGTTCATCGCCATCATCACGGTCCTCCCCGCACTCTCGTTGCTGTTCGCCCGTAAGGCCGTTTACGTCGCGATGGCGGTCATTCTCGTCATGGTGGGCCTTGCGATCTCGTACGTCGCGCTTGGCGCACCCTTCCTCGGCGTCGTCCAGATCGTGGTGTACACGGGCGCCGTCATGATGCTCTTCCTCTTCGTCCTCATGCTCGTCGGTGTCGATCAGCGCGAGAGCCTCAAGGAGACCATCGCCGGGCAGCGCTGGATCGCGATCGCGCTTGCGATCGGGGTGGCGACGTTGCTGATCTCGGCGGTTTCCCGCGTGAAGTTTGGGGTCTTCACGAACATGCAAGACGGCGGACCCGCGCAGGTCGCGCCGTTGCTCTTTGGGAATTACGTGCTTGTCGTCGAGACCCTGGGCTTCCTGCTCATCACCGCCGCGGTGGGAGCGCTCGTGCTCACCCACGTGCCACGGCTCTTCCCGCGTCGCACTCAAAGCGAGCTGCAGGCGGAGCGCGTCGCCGCCGGAGCCAACCCGGTCAACAAGACCTTCCCCGGTTACTACGCGCGTCACAATGCGCTTGACGCTCCCGCGCTCGATCCAGAGGGCAAGCCCATCGAAGAATCGGTTTCGCGTGTGCTCAAGATCCGTCACCAGACCAACGACGGCCTCGAGTTCAAGGACGAGAACCGATCCAGGAGGCGCGAATTGGGCGCCAAGGAGGGTGACGCGTGAGCCCCATCAATTTCGTGTATCTCGCATCGGTGCTCTTCGCGATTGGTGCCGCGGCCGTGTTGCTGCGGCGCAACGCGATCATCGCCTTCATGGGCGTGGAGCTCATGCTCAACGCCGCTAACCTCACCCTCGTCTCGTTCTCGCGGATGCAGGGATACCTGGAGGGCCAGGTCATGGCGTTCTTCGTCATGGTGGTCGCCGCCGCGGAAGTCGTGGTGGGCCTTGCGATTATCATCACGGTGTTCCGATCGAGGCAGACCATCTCGCTTGACGAGCCCACAGAGCTGAAGGGTTAGACAATGCTCTCCGTCTCTTGGCTGCTTATCGCCCTGCCGCTTCTCAGCTTCTTCGTTCTCATGCTCGCCGGTCGCCGCGCCGACGCTTGGGGCCACTGGGCTGGCGTCGGCGTCTCCGGGGCGACGGCCGTCATCGGCATCGTCGCCTTCTTCGAAATGATCGGCCGCAGTGCCTCCGATCGCGCCGAGTCGGTGCACCTCTTCACGTGGTTCTCGGGTGGCGAGTTCCACCTGGACGCCGGACTGCTCCTCGACCCGCTGTCTCTCACGTTCGTGCTGCTCATCACGGTGGTTGGCACGCTCATCCACGTGTACTCGGTCGCGTACATGGAGCACGACCCGCGCAGGCGAATGTTCTTCGCCTACCTCAACCTGTTCATCGGCGCGATGCTGCTGCTCGTCACGGCCGATTCGTACCTCTTGCTCTTCGTCGGCTGGGAGGGCGTCGGCCTCGCGTCGTACCTGCTCATTGGCTTCTGGAACCACAAGCCCGAATTTGCCAGCGCCGCCAATAAGGCGTTCATCGTCAACCGCATCGGCGACATGGGCCTGATCCTGGCGATGGCGCTGATGTTTGCGCACTTCGGCTCGGTGACCTTCGCAGGCGTCTTCGCGGGCGCAGGCAGCGCGTCGCCCGCCGTCCTGACGGGGATAGGCCTGATGCTGCTGCTCGCGGCCACTGGAAAGTCGGCGCAGTTCCCACTGCAGTCGTGGCTCGGTGACGCGATGGCGGGCCCCACGCCGGTTTCGGCGCTCATCCACGCGGCCACCATGGTGACCGCGGGCGTGTACCTGGTGGTGCGTTCGGGAGTGATCTTCGACGGAGCTCCAGATGCCCGCCTCGTCGTGGCGATCGTCGGCGCCATCACGCTCATCATGGGTGCGCTCATCGGTAGCGCGAAGGACGACATCAAGAAGGCGCTTGCCGCATCCACGATGTCGCAAATCGGCTACATGATGCTCGCGGCGGGACTGGGGCCCATCGGCTACGTCTTCGCGATCTTCCACCTGGTGACCCACGGCTTCTTCAAGGCCGGGATGTTCCTGGGTGCGGGTTCGGTCATGCATGGCATGAACGACCAGGTCAACATGCGCCGCTACGGCGCGCTGCGCTCGGCGATGGTGATCACGTGGGTGACCTTCGGTTTCGGTTGGCTCGCGATCCTGGGCGTCCCGCCGTTCTCGGGCTACTGGTCCAAGGACAAGATCATCGAGGTCGCGTTCATTGGCGAGGGCTGGCAGCCGTGGGTGTTTGGGCTGACCGCTCTCATCGGTGCGGGGATCACCGCGTTCTACATGTCGCGACTGTTCTTCATGACCTTCCACGGCAAGCAGCGGTGGACGGACGGGCAGCACCCGCACGAGTCGTCTCTGCTGATGACCGTGCCGATGATGATCCTCGCCGCGGGTTCCGCGCTCATCGGCGCGATTCTGGGCATCGGCAACCGTTTCCAGCACTGGCTTGAGCCGGTGACGGGGGCGCATGGGCCAGGGGAGCCCGTGCTTGCGGTGCCCGTGCTCACGACGCTGACGCTCCTGCTCGTGGCCGCGGGCGTTGCCCTCGCCTACTGGATGTATTTGCGCAAGCCGGTGCCCATCGAGCCACCTCCCGCGTCGCTCGCGGTCCTCGCCGCGCGCAACGACATGTTCCAGGACTCGGTCAACCGCGCCGTGTTCCAGCTTCCAGGCACTCACCTGACCCGCACGCTCGTGTACGCCGATGCCACGCTCGTCGACGGCGCCGTCAACAAGCAGGCGAGCGGTATTGCCGCGTTCGGTGAGGCCACCCGTCGATTCCAGTCAGGGCGCGTGCGTTCCTACTCCCTGCTCATGTTGCTGGGGTTTGTCGTGATCGCCGCCATCCTCGTTATGGGGGGTTAGACCGTGCCCATCTTGACCATCCTGATCGCCTGGCCCGCAGTGACGGGCCTCCTGCTGCTGGTCGTCCCGCAGTTGCGGGCCTGGGCCCGCGAGTTCGCTATTGGCGCGTCCGTCGTCGAGCTCGCGCTCGTCGTCGCCCTCGTTGCGGCATTCGACCGATCTCAAGCCGGTGCCATCCAGTTCTCCGAGATCCACTCGTGGATTCCGCAGATCGGCGCGAGCTGGGCGCTCGGCGTCAACGGCATCGGCCTGAGCCTCATCGTTCTGTCTGCCTTGCTTGTGCCGATCGTCATCGCGGCCGGCTGGAAGGAAGACGATGCGGCCCCCCGCCGGGCCCAATACTTGGGGCTAGTGCTCGTCTCAGAGTCGTTCATGGTGGGCATCTTCGCCGCCAGGGATGTCTTCCTCTTCTACGTGCTCTTCGAGGCGATGCTCATCCCGCTGTACTTCCTCATCGGCTCCTTCGGTGGTCAGCAGCGCCGCTACGCCGCGGTGAAATTCCTCATCTACTCGCTCGTCGGCGGACTCGTGATGCTCGTCGCCGTCATTGCCCTGTACTTCCAGGGCCCGGGTGGCGACCACGCCTTCCTGACGATGAACCTCACGGGGCTGACCTTCGATCCGTGGGTGGGGAGGCTCCTGTTCCTCGGCTTCTTTGTCGCGTTCGCGATCAAGGCGCCTCTCGTCCCGGTGCACACGTGGCTGCCGTCGGTTGCCGAGTCGGCGCGCGTGGGGACGACGACGCTGCTGGTGGCAATCCTCGACAAGGTCGGCACCTTCGGGATGCTGACGCTCTGCCTGACCCTGTTCCCGGCAGCGTCACGCTGGGCGGCGCCCTTCATCATCGTGCTGGCCGTCATCTCGGTGCTCTATGGGGCCTTCGCCGCGATCGGCCAGGACAACATGTACCGGCTGGTGGCGTTCACGTCGGTGAGCCACTTCGGCATGATCGTGCTCGGCATCTTCGCCTTCCGCCAGACCTCGATCGAGGGCGCTACCTTCTACATGGTGAGCCACGGACTGTCGACGGGGGCGCTGTTCCTCATGGTCGGCTTCCTCGAGGCCAGGCATGGCACCGTGTCGGTCAAGGCGTTTGGCGGCCTCCAGAAGGTGGTGCCTGTTCTCGCGGGCACGTTCCTCATCGTTGGCCTCTCGGCGCTCGCACTGCCTGGGATGTCGCCCTTCGCCTCGGAGATCATGGTGTTCATCGGCGCCTACCCTGCGGCCAAGGTGGCGACCATTGTCGCCATCCTTGGCGTGGTGCTCGCAGCCCTGTACATCCTGTTGACGTACCAGAAGCTGTTCACCGGTCCCACGCCCAAGGCGATGGAGTCCACCAAGGACCTCAACCTGCGCGAACGGCTGGTCGTGTGGCCACTGATCGTCGCCATGTTGGTTCTCGGCATCGTTCCCGCGCTCGCCCTTGACTATCTCAAGGGGCCGAGCGCCGGCATCGTCGCCATCGTGTCCCAGGAGGCCGGAAAGTGACTTACCCCGCTCCCGATATTGCGTGGGCATCCCTCACGCCGATTCTCATCGTGTTGGGCGCCGCGGCGCTCGGCGTGCTCCTTGAGGCCTTCGTGCGCGTGCCCGCCGCACGCAGGATCTACCAATTCCAGTTGTCGATCATCGCCGTGGTCGCCGCACTGCTCGCCGTCGTGTGGCGCTGGGTCGCGCTCCAGGGCGACGGCGTCGTCGTGCTCAAGAGCATGATCATGCTCGACCGCCAGGCGCTCGCATGGCAATTCCTCATTCTCATCTTCGCCTTGGGCGGCGTCTTGCTTTTCGCCGACAAGGGCCGCGAGGGTGAGGATGCGTTCACGCCGCTCGGTTCGGTTGCTCCAGGTTCGGCGGAGGAGACCGTCGCGCGCGCCAAGGGCATGTACCTCACCGAGGCCTTCCCCCTCGTGCTCTTCGCCACCGGCGGCATGATGCTCTTCGCCACCGTGAACGACCTGCTCTTTCTGTTTGTCGCTCTCGAACTGTTCTCGCTCCCGCTCTACATCCTCGTGGCGCTGTCGCGCCGCCGCAGGTTGCTGAGCCAAGAAGCCTCACTGAAGTACTTCCTCCTCGGTGCCTTCTCATCCGCGATCTTCCTGTTCGGCGTCGCGCTACTTTACGGCGCTACGGGCAAGACGGGCATGTACGAGCTCGGCGGGGTACTCGCGACGTACATGCCCCAGCGCTCCGTGCTCATCCTGCTCGGCGTGTTCATGGTCGTCGTCGGATTGCTCTTCAAGATTGGTGCAGTCCCGTTCCACTTCTGGGTTCCCGATGCCTACCAAGGGGCACCCTCGCCCGTGACGGCCTTCATGGCTGCGGCAACGAAGGCTGCCGCGGTCGCCGCGCTTGCCCGCCTGTCATACCTGGTGCTGTTCCGGCTCGCGTGGGAACTCAACTGGATCATTTGGACCGTCGCGATCGCGTCGATGGTGTTCGGCACGGTGCTTGCGATCGTCCAGACCGACGTCAAGCGCATGCTCGCGTACTCGTCGATCGCCCACGCGGGATTCATTCTGGTTGCTTTCGCGGGCTTCTCCCCGTCGGCGCTGTCCGCGCTGCCCTTCTACATGGCCACCTACGGACTGGCGACGCTCGGCGCGTTCGCGGTGATCACCCAGGTGCGCGAGGTCACTCCCGACGGTGCCATCGGTGCGGAGGCGACACGCCTCGGTCAGTGGGCGGGTCTTGGCAAGCGCAGCCCGTTGCTCGCGGTGTCGATGATGATCTTCTTGCTGTCTTTCGCTGGCATTCCGCTGACGGCGGGCTTCATCGGTAAGTTCGTCGCGTTCCGCGCGGCGATCGAGGCGGGTGCGTGGCCACTCGTTCTTGTGGCCGTTCTTGCGTCCGCGGCGGCCGCGTTCTTCTACATTCGCCTGGCGGTGCTCATGTTCTTCACGGATGCGCCCACGGATGTCGCGCCCCACGTCGTGATCCGCTCGACGACTCTCGGCCGGGGGGTCGCGATTGCCATGGCGATCGCCGTCATCGTCCTGGGTGTGTTCCCCTCGTGGGCGCTCGAGCTCGCTCACAGCGCGGGCGTGTTGTTGGCACCCGCGATCGGGGGGTAGGCCGGATGGCCCTCCCACTGGGAAATGCCGCGCTCGAGGCGGCCATCACGCCGCGACTCGCCCTTGTCGAGGAGCGACTCCGGGATGCTGTCGCCCAGTCAGACCGGCTCGCGGACGCGACATCGCGTCACTTGGTCGATGCGGGCGGAAAGCGATTGAGGCCGGTGCTGGCGCTCCTCACGGCGCAGTTGGGTGACGGGAACCGTCCCGAGGTGGTCGATGCCGCAGTCGTCGCGGAGCTGACGCACCTCGCAACGCTGTACCACGACGACGTCATGGACGACGCGCCCACCAGGCGCGGCGCCCCTAGCGCTCACGAGGTGTGGGGCAACTCCGTCGCCATTCTCACCGGTGACCTGCTGTTTGCGAGGGCCTCCATGGTGGTGGCCGGACTCGGCCCCGCCGCGGTGCGCATTCAGGCGGAGACCTTCGAACGGCTGTGCCTCGGTCAACTTCACGAGACCGTGGGGCCGGATGTGGGCGAGGACGCCGTCGATCACTACCTGATGGTCTTGGCCGACAAGACGGGATCCCTTGTCGCAACATCGGCTCGCTTCGGCGCGATGTTCGCCGGTTGCGACCGCGATACCGTCGCCGCCGTCACCCAGTTCGGCGAACTCGCCGGTGTGGCCTTCCAACTCGCGGACGACGTGCTCGATATTCGCTCGGAATCCGACGTGAGCGGCAAGACCCCTGGCACCGACCTGCGCGAGGGCGTCTCGACGATGCCCGTGCTGTTGCTGCGCAGGCGCATCGCGGAGGGCGCGGCGTCCGATGCCGACGTGGCGCTCTTGAGCCTCATCGATGGGGATCTGAGTTCCGACAAGGCCATCGCCGACGTCTTGGCGGGCCTCCGCGCTCACGTGGTCGTCGACGAAACGGCGGCGCTTGCTCGCGAGTGGGCCGACCGTGCAAAGGCCGCTATTGCGGGCCTGCGCGACGGTGATGTCAAGGACGCGCTTCTCGGATTTGCCGACGCCCTGGTTGCCCGCGCGACGTAGCCGCCGCCCCTGCCTGCAAAGTGGCTCAATCTGTACCGCTCAGAGGCAGTTGCATGCCGCCAATGGCTCAATCCGTACCCTCGACCCATCGCGGGGCGCCGGGTTAGGCTCGTCGCATGAGCATCGACCTACCCCACGACGGTCCTTCACGCTGGCTCGCAGTCGACGAGTTCCTGGAGTCGCACTACGCGTCGAGCGACGCCGAGCAGGCCCACGTGCTCGCCGCCCAGCGTGCCGCCGACCTTCCCGACATCGCGGTGAGCGCGATGCACGCCAGGCTGCTGGGGATACTCGCGCGCAGCATCGGCGCCCAGACGGTGGTCGAATTTGGCACGCTCGGCGGCTATTCGACGCTGCATCTGGCGCGATCCGTACCGGATGACGGGAGGGTGATTACTCACGAGCGCGACCCGCGTCACGCCGACGTCGCCCGCGCGAGCCTCGACGCCGCCGGGGTGGGTCACAAGGTCACCATCCGCATCGGCACCGCACTCGAGATGCTCCCCATCTTGGCGGACGATGCCCCCGTCGACTTCACGTTCATCGACGCGGACAAGCCGAACAACACCAACTACTACGAGGCCGCAGTCGCGATCTCCAGGCGCGGCGCGCTCATCGTGATCGACAACGTGGTGAGGGACGGTGCCATCGCCGATGCTAGCGACGACGACCCGAAGGTCGTGGGTTCGCGCGACGTCGTCGAGCACGTGACCAGGGACTTCCGCGTGGAGGCAACCGTGATCCAGACCGTGGGCCGCAAGGGATACGACGGGATGCTGGTCGCGACGGTTTTGTGGTAGCACCGTCCTGTAGCCCGGCGGAGTAGCGAAAGTAGATCCCCGCGGCGGGCTAGATCGCCTTGGCGGCACAGGTGGCACCTCACGGCTGTACCGAAGTGCCGGGTCAGGGTCATCTACACGGCCTTGCTAGGCGGCCGACTCCGGAATACGGGGTTGCTGGTCCGGCACTTGTGCGCGGTGCGTCCGGGGTGCGCGGGGCGTCCGGGGTGCGCGGGGCGTCCGGGGCGAGGCGCCTGCCAGGCGTGCCGACGGAGGGCTGTGGCTAGATCGCCTCGGCGGCGATCGCGGCGGTATCCCGGGCACGCTCTTCGCGAGCCAGCTGCGCCCGCGCCCCGCCAGGCCGGATGCGCCACGCGTCGATCGAGAACAGAACCAGCGCGATCCACACAAACCCGAACCCAATCCACCTCACCGCGGGCATCGACTCGTGGAAGTACCACACGGCCAGCACGAATGTCATGGTGGGGGCGATGTACTGCAGCATGCCGGTGACGTTGAGTGGGAGGCGCCGCGCGCCCGCCGCGAAGATCAGCAAAGCGCCCGCGGTCCACGTTCCTGTGCCGGCGAGCATGGTGTCGTGCCACCAGCCCAGCCCGGGCGCCCCGCGCGTGCCAAACGTCGTGTCGCCTGCGGCGTGCACCATGAAGAGCACGACCACCGCCACGGGAGCGATCGCCGCCGTTTCGATCGTCAGGCCCGTGAGGGCGTCGACCTTGCCGCCCACGCCCTTCTTGATGAGCGAATACGTCCCGAACGAACCGGCGAGAGCCAGGGAGATCCAGGGAATGCCGCCCATCTCCCACGCCACCACGGCGACGGCGACGAGCGCGACGAAGATGGCGGCGATCTGGAGGCGGCGCAAGCGCTCGCCAAGGAACACCACAGCCAAGGTCACCGTGACGAGCGGGTTGATGTAATAGCCGAGCGAGGTGGCCGCGACCCGTTCGGTCACCACGGCGTAGACAAACACGCCCCAGTTGACCGCGATCAGCGCGCCCGCCGCGACGAGCCGCAGCGTGGTGCGCCTGTCGCGAAGCACGGCCGCGATCCGAGGCCAGCCGCGCATGGCCGTGAAGATGAGCACACAGACCACCAGAGAAGACAGCGCACGCCAGGCCACGATCTCGAAGGCGGCGGCGGGTTCGAGGGCCGCCATGATGATGGGGAACAGTCCCCAGATGACGTAGGCGGCGACGCCGTAACCTAGTCCGTTACGGTCGAGGGTGTCTGTCATGCGCCTAGTCTCGCACCGGGCGCTGAGTCCGCACTGCCATCAACTGGCATCCTCCCATGGGGGCCAGGGGTCCCGAACCTAGCCGCGAGACGCTGCTCCCTCGAGACCGCGCGGACCTCGCAGCCGTGCCTGGGCGGGCGCAAACACGAATCGATCGACGACCACAGAGAAGAGCAACACGATCACGATGGTCGCCATCATCTCGGTCAGGTCGCCGCTCGTGCGGGCTCGGCCGATGACCTCGCCGATGCCGGTTCCCGACAGGGCGCCCGAAAAGATCTCGCCCGCGACGAGGCACCGGAACGCGATCGACCAGCCGAGCTCGAGCCCCGACATGATTCCGGGAAAAGCCGCGGGAAGGATGACGCGGCGAGTGAGCGACCAACCGGACTCGCCGAGCGTGCGCCCCGCCCGCACCAGCAATGGCGGCACGTTGCGCACCGAGTTGCGCGTGCTGAGCACGATGGCCGGAACCGCGCCGAGCGCCACCACCGCGCCGAGCGACCACACGTCGGTACCGAGCACGATCGCGGCAACCGGGATCCACATCGACGTGGGCATGCCCTGCAGCGCAGCCAGGTAGGCGGACAGGCCGCGATCGAGCGACCGGTTCATGCCAATCGCGAGACCGCCGCCGATGCCGAGCACCACGGCGACCGCGAAACACACGGCCATGAACGCCGCGGTGCGCCACAGGATCGAGACAAGAGATCCCGACAGCGCCATGTCCCACAGCTGGGCGGCGGTCGCACGCGGACCCGGAAGCGACGGGGCGAGGGTAGAGGTGAGCCACCAAGCCAGACCGAGCATCCCACCGGTGACCACCATGGGGGCCGTGTCCCACCGTCGGCGGCGGGCAACGCCGGTCGTGACGGGATCAGCGGGATATGCGGGCCCGGCGGGTGCGCCGTGTGCGTCGGCCAGCAGCGAATGGGCGGGGGCCTCAGATGCTGACATAGCCGTCCTTGCCTTCGCGAGGCGCGGTGATGCCCAGTTGGTCCGCCTCGTCAAGCAAGCCTCGCACGTGTTGGGCGAGGGCGACCACGCTGCCAGATTCGACGACGCGGGGGCGAGAAAGCGTCACGGGGACCCAGCCAATGACGCGGCCGGGGCCGGACGACATGACGACGACGCGGTCGCCGAGCACCACGGCCTCGCGCACGTTGTGGGTGACGAAGATGATGGTCGTGCCCGTCTCGCGCCACAGGCCCTGGAGCTCGACGTGGAGTCGGTCGCGGCTGGGTGCGTCGAGGGCTGAGAACGGCTCATCCATGAGGAGCACTTGAGGGGCGAGCGCGAAGGCGCGGGCCAGGGCCGCCCGCTGACGCATGCCTCCCGACAACTCGTGCGGGTGAAGGCCGACGGCGTCGGCAAGTCCCACGCGCGCGATCCACTCCGAGGCGGTCGCCGAGCGCAGTGCGGCATCCATGCCCGCAGACCTCAAGCCGAATTCGACGTTTTCCTGCACGGTGAGCCACGGGAAGAGCGCGTGCTCCTGGAACACGAGCATGCGGTCGGGGCCAGGCCCGGTGACCGGCGTCCCGCCGACCGTGACGGAACCGGTGGCGGGTTGAGCGTGGCCTGCGACGAGGTCGAGAAGAGTGGACTTTCCGCAACCGGAAGGGCCGACGATGGCGACGAATTCTCCCGCGGCGACGTCCAGGTCCACCGAGGCAAGCGCGGATCGGTGTGCACCGCGGCGCGAAAACGACTGGGTCACACCTGTAAAGCGAACGGCCGCGCTCATCAGATGCTCAGGTACCCGTCCGGGCCCGTGCCTGGAGTGGCCGCACGTGCGGTTCCCGCGGCGAGGGTCGCGCCATCCTGCGGGTCCACCAGCACGAACGCTCCTGTGCGCCGGTGGAGGCTGTAGTCCTCGATGGCGAGGGGCGAGGCGAGGAGAAGTGACACCACGCCGATGTCGTTGAGTGCCAGGCTGTCTCCATGCACGATGCTCGAGTCGAGGGTCCCGCCCGGCAGCGAGATGTCGAGCACCCCCGAGATCCGGACGACCAGGGCCTGCACGAGCGCGGTGCCGTGTTGCACAAGCACCCTGTCGCGCACCCGCAGTGGCCGGTCGGCGAGCCACGCCACGTGGGCGTCGATGTTCTTGACGGCACGCGCCGCGTCGGGCACTGAAGACAGCAGGTCCCCGCGCGCCACGTCGACGTCGTCCGCGAGCCGTACCGCAATGGATTGGCCGGTGCGCGCGGAGTCGAGCGGGCCGTCGGCGGTGTCGAGTCCGGCGACGGCGGTGCGTCTTCCCGACGGTTGGACCACCACCTCGTCGCCCACATGGATGATCCCTTGAGACACCTGGCCCGCATAGCCGCGATACTCGCGGTACTCGTCGCTGATCGCCGCGCCCTGAGGACGGAGCACGTTCTGCACGGGGAGCCGCCATCCTGCGACGTTCTCGCCGGTTTCGAGGTGAGCGGTGTCGATCTGGTCCGCGGAGGGCAGGGACTCGAGGAGCTCAAGAACGGTGGGGCCCGTGTACCAGGGGGTGCGGCGCGAGTGTGAGGCGACATTGTCGCCGAGCAGAGCGCTCACCGGCACCACCGAGACCTCGATTCCCAGGCCTGAGCCGTGTTCGGCCGCGTCGGCGGCAATCGCGTCGTAGGGCGCACGCTCCCAACCGAGAAGGTCGATCTTGTTGACCGCGACGATGACGTGGGGGACGCGCAACAGCGCGGCGACGGCGAGGTGGCGGCGCGTCTGGTCCGCCACCCCCGTCCTCACATCCACGAGGACCACGAGGGCGTCGGCCGTCGAGGCGCCCGTGACGGTGTTGCGCGTGTACTGCACGTGCCCGGGGCAATCCGCGAGGATGAAGGTGCGCCGTGGGGTAGCGAAATAGCGATAGGCGACGTCGATCGTGATGCCCTGCTCGCGCTCGGCGCGCAGGCCGTCGGTGAGCAGGGCGAGGTCTATGCCCTCGCCGCCGCGTTCGCGAGTGACGCGCTCGACCGCCTCGTAGGCGTCGGCCAGGATGGATTTGGTGTCATGCAGCAGCCTGCCCACGAGCGTGGACTTGCCGTCGTCGACGGAACCGGCGGTGGCAAAACGTAGCAAGGAGGTCTGGCGCGAGTCGGGTGCCGCGTTTTCAAGCGCGGGGGTTGCCGATGCGGGGGTTGCCGATGCGGGTGCCGCGTTTTCAAGCGCGGGGGTTGCCGATGCGGTGGCGGTCATTAGAAGTAGCCCTCCTTCTTGCGGTCTTCCATGGCGGCCTCGCTGGCCCTGTCGTCGGCGCGTGTGGCCCCGCGTTCGGTGATGCGGGTCGCGGCGACCTCGGCGATGACGTCTGCGACCGATGCCGCGGCGGATTCGACCGCCCCCGTGCAGCTCGCGTCGCCCACGGTTCGGTACCTGACGACGCGCCGCTTGAGAGGCTCCGACTCCTTGCGCGCGAGTGCGGGGTGGGGCGCGAGGAGCATTCCGTCGCGCTCGAAGACCTCGCGCTCGTGGGCGTAGTACAGGTCCGGCAACTCCAAAGCCTCGCGGTCGATGTAGCGCCAGACGTCCAGCTCGGTCCAGTTGCTCAGGGGGAAGACCCTGACGTGCTGGCCGGGCAGGTGGCGCGTGTTGTAGAGGTTCCAGAGCTCGGGCCGCTGGTTGCGGGGGTCCCAGGCGCCAAATTCGTCGCGCAACGACACCACGCGCTCCTTGGCGCGCGCCTTTTCCTCGTCGCGCCTGGCGCCTCCAAAGACCACGTCGTAGTCGCCATCGGCGATCGCGCCCAGGAGCGGCACTGTCTGCAACGCGTTGCGGGTGCCGTCGGGGCGCTCGCGCAACCGGCCGTCGTCGATGTAGTCCTGCACCTTCGCGACCTTGAGGCGCAATCCCAGCCGCTCGACGGTCGCGTCGCGGAAGGCGATCACCTCGTCAAAGTTGTGACCGGTGTCCACGTGCAGGAGTTCGATCGGCACGCGGCCCGGCCAGAAGGCCTTCGTGGCCAGGTGGAGCACGGCCACCGAGTCCTTGCCTCCGCTGAACAGGATGACCGGCTTGCGGGCGGTCGCGACCGCCTCGCGCAGGATGTGGATGCCCTCTGACTCGAGGGCCTCAAGCGTGCTCAGTCCCGTTGTGGTGGGTGTGGCGCTCATTCGTGGATCCCGCATTCGGTCTTGTCTTGTCCTGCCCAGCGGCCGGCGCGGGGATCTTCGCCGGGAGCAACGGCCCTGGTGCAGGGCGCGCAGCCGATGCTGGGGTAGCCCTGTGCCACGAGCGGGTGGCGGGGGAGGTCGTTGTTGGCCTGGTACGCCTCGACCTGCTCGTCGGACCACAGCGCCAACGGGTTGACCTTGACGAGGCCGTGCTTCGCGTCCCACTGGACGACGGGCAACTTGGCGCGAGTGGCGGCGTCGGCCCGACGCGTGCCGGTGACCCACGCGTCGTAACCGTTGAGCGCCTGGCCGAGGGGTTCGACCTTGCGCATCGCGCAGCACAGGTTCGGGTCGCGGCCGAAGAGGTCCTTGCCATACTCGGCGTCTTGCTGTGCGACGGTGAGCCGTGGCGTGGCGTCGACCACGGTGATCGGCAGGCGCCGCGCGGCCTCGTCGCGCGTGGCAAGGGTCTCGGGAAAGTGATAGCCGGTCTCGAGGAACAGCACGTCAACACCCTCGAGCCTGGTGCCGAACAGGTGCGGGAGGATCGTGTCTTGCATCGAGGCGGCGACGATCAGGCGGGCGCCGAACGTCGCGACCGCCCAGTCGGCAATGTGCGCGGCGGATGCCGTCTCAAGCCTGAGGTTGGCATCGGCGGCGGTCTGCTCGGTCCACTCGGTGGGATTGAAAAGGGTCAGGAGCGGCGTCAGCGCAGGAGTTGTCATCGCAGCGACTCCTCGTCTACCCGGAACGCCCAGCGGGCGAACGGCTCGTCCTGCTCGCGCGTCGCGAGGTAGTTCCTGGTGACCCGCTCGATGTATTCGGGCATGCCGTCTGCCTTGACCTTGTGGCCTCGCAGCTTGCGGCCGAAGTCGTTGTCCTCGCCCCGACCGAGGCGCCCGCCCAGATGCACCTGGAACCCGGGGACCTGCTCGCCCGTCTCGTCGTCGAGCACGAGCTGTCCCTTGAAGCCGATGTCCGCCACCTGGATGCGGGCGCAAGAGTTGGGGCAACCGTTGACGTGTACGGAGATGGGCACGTCGAGGTCGGGGAAGGCGCGGTCGAGCATCTGCACCACCTCGCGAGCGGTCGCCTTCGTCTCGACGATCGCGAGCTTGCAGTATTCGATTCCGGTGCAGGCGATGGCGTTGCGGTGAAACTCGCCTGGGCTCGACTCGAGTTCAAGTGCACGCAGGCCGTTCACCACGTCGCTGACCTTGTCGCGCGGCACGTCCAGGATGAGGATCTTCTGAAGCGGCGTGAGGCGGATGCGGTCCGAGCCAGCCGCCTCCGCGATGTCCGCGATCGCCGCGAGCGTGTCCCCGGAGATGCGGCCGGCAATGGGAGCGGCACCGATGTAGAACCTGCCATCGCGTTGCTCGTTGATTCCGACGTGGTCGCCGCGGTCGCCCGGACCGCCCACCTCGGGGCCGGGCCCATCGGGAAGATGCCAGCCGAGGTAGTCGTCCTCGAGCACCTGGCGGAACTTGTCCGCACCCCACGCCTTGACCAGGAACTTGAGGCGGGCGCGGGTGCGCAGGCGGCGGTAGCCGTGGTCGCGGAAGATGCCGATCACCCCTGCCCAGACCTCCGGCACCTTGGCGGGTTCGACGAACGCGCCGAGGCGCACCCCCAGGTGGGGGTTGATCGACAGTCCGCCGCCCACCCACAGGTCATAGCCGACGCCCAGCTCGGGGTGTTCGACGGCGACGAACGCGACGTCCTGGACCTCGTGCAGGATGTCGGGGATGCGGGTGCCGGTGATTGCTGACTTGAACTTGCGCGGCAAGTTGGAGAACTCGGGAGAGCCGATGCCGCGCTCGATGATTGCCTGGATTTGCGGAGTGGGGTCGATCAGTTCGTCCTTGGCAACGCCCGCGACGGGGGAGCCCAGGATGACGCGGGGCGCGTCGCCGCAGGCCTCCGTGGTGAAGAGCCCCGCGTCCTCGACGCGGCGGAAGATCTCGGGCACATCCTCGATGCGAATCCAGTGGAGCTGAATGTTTTGGCGGTCCGAGACATCGGCCGTGTTGCGCCCAAAGTCGCGCGAGACGTCGGCGATCATTCGCGCCTGCTTGACCGAGAGCTGGCCGCCGTCGGAGCGCACCCTGAGCATGAAGAATTCGTCATCCAACTGGTGAGACTCGAGCTGGGCCGTGCGCCCGCCGTCGATGCCTGGCCGGCGTTGAGTGTAGAGACCCCACCAGCGCATGCGGCCGCGCAGGTCGCCGGGGGGGATCGACCAGAAGCCCCACTTGGAGTACATCGTCTCGATGCGGTGGCGCACGTCGAGTGGGTCGGAGACGGACTTGAACTCCTCTGCGGGGTTCAAAGCCGTGCGGTCACCCGCTGCCCACTGGCCATCCTTGGACACGGTGTGCTTGCGCGCCGATGCCTCGCGGGTGCGGATGAGGCGAGCCTCGTCGCGGTGGCGGCGACGCTCGTCGGCATCGGTTGTGTCGGTTGTGATGCTCACCGATTCTCCTTGTGGGGATATCGGGAACTCGTCCGCGAGCGCGATCCAGCAGCGCTCGGAGGCCGAGCGCCCAGGGCTGCAGGGGGGTCTGCGTCTGGGCGGCTAGGCCGACAGACACATGGCGCAGCACATCACGCGGCAAGAGCGCGCGGTCGTGTGCTGGAGGGCCATGGCGCAGAGTGTGGCACGGGACATTGGTCCCAAGCAAACTGTCCGGCGTGTCTCCGGGGGGCGTTGTACCAGGGGTGATACCCCTAGGGGCATCGCGTTAGTGCCGCACGTGCGACTCGATGAAGGCCTCGATCTGGTCGATCACCAGGGGGTTCTTGGTCTGCAGGGCAATCTCCCGCGTGCCGAGCGTCACGCCGCCGCGCACGAAATTGTGCGAACCCGTGATCGCGAGGCGCTCGCCGGATTTCAGGTAGAAGACGATCACCTTGGCGTGCAGGTATTGGCGCTTGCGGTACAGCGTGTGGTGGCGAGTGACCGCCATCGACGCGGCGATCAGGGCGCGGTTGAAGTGGCTCGCGTTGCGCGGCGGGTTGAACCACATCTCGTGGTTCTTGGCCGCGATGACCTTGCCCAGCTCGCCCGTGGGGCAGTACTGGGAGACCAGCACGATGCGCTCGGACTGGCGCGCGTACTTGAGTGCCTGGCGGTAGATGATCGAGTCGCCGGGGATCCCGCCGTCGACCAGCACGAGATCCTCGCCGTACCTGAGCGAGGAGGAGTGGAAGCCGGAGAAGAATGAGTTGGCATGGCGGGTGCGTTCGTAGACCCGCACCAGGTCCTCGGCCAGGCGGTGGTCGGTGATCCGCAGCATGTAGTCGCCACTGGTCGCACCGCGATCGTCCATGTTGACCCCGCCAAAGCTGTAGATCGTGTCGTCAACCACGCAGAACTTGGTGTGCGTTCGCCCGCGCCACGGCAACCCGCCCTCTTGACCCAGCCAGTCGAACGTCACCCCTGCATCGGTCAGCTTCGTGGCCATGGCCATCGAAGCGCGCCGACGCTTCGTCAGGTAGCTCTTCGGCACGAAGCGTCCGGCGGCGTCAACATAGGTGAAGGTGTCCGCGGCAACGTGGACGTCCACGCCCCGTCGCGCGGCCGCGACCAGGGCGTCGAGCAGGGCCTCGGTCTCGGCCTCATCGGCGATCGTGAGCGCGATGACCCGAACGCGGCGCGAGGCGTCATGGATGGCACGGGTGGCGTCGGCGATGTACTCCTGGGGCAGCAACAAGTCCGCGCGCTCCAGGAGGCGGTCGTCCCCGATGCGTGCGGGCCCCGGGCCCGGCTTGGGCAACTTGGTGAGGTGCACAGTTTCCATACCCTTACGGTGACATTTTACGGCGCCGATGGGTGCCGGAGCCACATATCTTCACTGGGAATTCAGGGAAGGTTCACCTCCGGCGCGGCCCCTCGTTCGCCCCCACCGAGGCGTGGATCCCCAGGTAGGCTGGATGCGCGGCAAGTCCCCGTGCCGTCGCGGCGCTGTGCCGCATGGTGACACGGGAGGATGCGCCGATGACCACGCCCGACGCACACACTGCGGGAGACCCAGAGGCGGTGACCAGGCATGACCCACGTGGCGGTTCGCCCCACGGAGGTGTCTATACTGGCGCCCGTTGCCGCCTGCGGGTCACCCCGCGCGCCCCAGTCCCAGACGTTGGAGTAGTCCAGTGACCTCATCCCGCCCCTTGCGCGTCGCCATCATCGGCGCAGGCCCCGCTGGCACGTACGCGGCCGACATCCTGTCGAAGACGGACATTGAGACCTCGATTGACATCATCGAACGGCTCCCCGCGCCCTTTGGCTTGGTCCGCTACGGAGTGGCTCCCGACCACCCGCGTATCAAGCAAATCATCGTGGCGCTCGCGAATGTTTTGGGGCGCGGCGACATCCGCCTGCTCGCCAACGTGAACATCGGCACCGACCTCACGCTGAAGGACCTCGGCGAGCACTATGACGCGGTCATCTTTGCTACCGGATCGTTCCGCGATGCCGACCTCAACATTCCTGGTATTGACCTGGATGGCTCTTTTGGCGCCGCCGACTTTGTGAGCTGGTATGACGGCCACCCTGATGTGCCTCGCACCTGGCCGTTGACGGCCAAGGAGGTCGCGATCTTCGGTGTGGGAAACGTGGCGCTCGACGTGGCTCGCATGCTCTCGAAGCACCCCAAGGATCTGCTCCCGACGGACGTCCCCGCGAACGTGCTGGAGGTGCTCGAGGGCTCTCCGGTGACCGACGTCCACCTCTTTGGCAGGCGCGGTCCTGCTCAGGTGAAATTCTCCCCCCTCGAGCTGCGCGAGCTGGCTCAGGTTCCCGATGTCGACGTCATCGTCTACCCCGAGGACTACGACTACGACGAGGGTTCGCTCGCCGCGATCGACGGGCATCACCAGACCAAACAGGTCGTGAAGACCCTCAACGACTGGACGCTGCGCGAGCCCACCGGCGCCTCACGACGCATTCACCTGCACTTTCTCCAGGCGCCACACGAGGTGCTCGGCCAGGATGGCAAGGTGACCGGCGTGCGCGTCGAGCGCACCGCGCTCAACGGCGACGGCACCGCGAGCGGCACGGGCGTGTTCATCGACTACCCGGTCCAGGCGGTGTACCGCGCCGTCGGTTACTACGGCACGCCCATCGAGGGGATCCCCTTCGATGACTCGAAGGGCACCATCGCCAACGAGGGCGGCCGCGTGGTCGACGGTGGGGATGTGGTTCCGGGTTACTACACGACCGGCTGGATCAAGCGCGGCCCCGTTGGCCTCATCGGCTCCACCAAGTCCGACGCCGCGGAGACGATCCAGCACCTCGTGGACGACTCCGAGCGCCTGTTCGCCGAGTCGAAGGCGGGGCCCGAACAGCTCAGCCCCGACAACGTCTTCCAGCTACTGAAGTCGCGCGGCGTGCCCGTGGTCGAGTGGAAGGACTGGGAAGTCCTCGACGCCCATGAGAAGGACACCGGCGAGGTTCAGGGCCGCGAGCGCGTCAAGGTCGTTCCCCGCGAGGAGATGACCGACATCGCCTTGCGCCGCGACTAGCGACCCCCACCCCACCCCCCAGCAAATGGCTTGATTTGTACCGCCTTGGGCACCCCATCGTCCGCAAATGGCTTGATTTGTACCGCTCTCCTTGGTAGTTGGCGGCGTGATCACTGGATCGGCCCGGCGGTGCGTTCCCACGCTCATGTCGAACCTCCTGGCATCCTGGAACGCGGACGGCCGCCTGCCCGTTTTTAGGGCACAAGGAGGAACACCGTGGGATCCCGACGCTATTTCAATGGAGCCAAGACGCTTGGCCTATTCGTGCTGCTCTGGGCAGTCATGCTTGGCGTCGGCAGCGTCGTGTCTGGCGGCCGCTTCTTTTGGGCCTTCGCGGCGTTCTCGGTGATCGGCACGACGATCGGGTACTGGAACTCGGCGACGCTCGCGATCAGGGCGATGCACGCCTTCCCCGTGACCGAGGTCGAACAGCCAGGGATGTATCGCATCGTGCGGGAGCTCAGCCGTGAGGCAAATCAGCCGATGCCGCAGCTCTACGTCTCGCCCACCCAGGCGCCCAATGCCTTCGCGACCGGCCGCAATCCCGCCAACGCCGCGGTGTGTTGCACGGAGGGCATCCTCGCTCTTCTCGATGAGCGTGAACTGCGCGGGGTGCTCGGCCACGAGCTCATGCACGTGTACAACCGCGACATCCTCATCGGCTCCGTCGCGGCGGCGCTCGCGGGCATTGTGACGGCGGTGGCGCACATTTCCTTGTGGTTCGGCGGCGGCCGCAACAGCCGCGACAACCCGTTCGGCATCCTGGGCTTCGTCGCGATGCTGATCCTGGCGCCGCTCGCGGCCACCCTGATCCGCATGTCGATTTCGCGCACGCGAGAGTATGACGCCGACGAGGACGGCTCGACCCTCACGGGCGACCCGGCCTCCCTCGCGTCGGCGCTGCGCAAGCTCGAGGCCGGCACGGCCGCCCACCCGTTGCAGCAGACCTCTCAACTGGAGAACGTCAGCCACCTCTTTATTGCCAACCCGTTCAGCAGCGTGGGCCTCGCCAGGATGTTCTCGACGCATCCTCCGATGGAGGACCGGATCGCTCGCCTCGAGGCCATGACAAGCGGCCGACGCTACATGGGCTAACAGTCGCGCCCAGGTGTTGTGGCTCAGGACGTTGGTGCCACGGGTTCGGACCATGGCCGTGACGACGGCAGACATCGTATGGATGGCGAGTCATTCGCGGTAGCGTCGTTCTCGGCGGCGCGACGGCCTCCCCGTCGGCGCGCCTCAAGCCGCACGCGGGCGCTGAAGGGAACCTTCACCGCTGCCGGTCGTTGTGTGAAGAATGTAAGGACCTTGGCTCACGTCGTCGTACATGGTTCGCGGCGTGGGAGACTTGGACGTCACCGATCCAATGGAGTTGCCCTCGTGAAGCATCGTTTCATCCTGCCTGCCGCCGTCGCGGTAGCCGTACTTTCCCTTGCCGCCTGCACCCCAGCCTCTGTGGTCAGCCCTTCGTCGGGAGCGAGTGCGGCGCCAGCCACATCAGTCCCGTCACCCACTGCCGCTGCGCACGTTGCGCTCCCGGGGGTTGATCCCACGGCGGCGCTCGCGGACATGAAGTGGGTCGACAACGGCTCGGGCTCAGCGCCTGGCCTGACGTTCACCTATCCCATCAACTTCACCGCGAGTGGTGGCAGGGTCATCAAGGACGGCACCGGAGCCGCTCTCAAGGATGGCCAGATTCTTTCTCTCGACGTCGTGCAGTTCTCCGGCGACGATGGAACCGTCCAGAATTCCACGTACAAGGACGGCAAGGCCATTCCCGTCACGCTCAGTTCATCGTCTCTCGACCCGGTGCTCTACGGCATCTTGTCGAAGGCACACATCGGCGCGCAGGTTCTCTTCGCGGTTCCCGATGCGGGCCAGGGTGCTGTCGTCGTCGCGTTCGACGTGATGGGAGCGACCGATGTTCTCGCCAAGCCGACCGGCGCGACCGTGGCGCCGGTTGCGGGGTTGCCGACGGTGACGCTTGACGGGACCGGTAAGCCTTCCGTGTCCTTCACCGGTGCGACGAAGCCGACCGCTCTGGTATCTCAGGACCTCATCACCGGTACTGGCCCAGCGATCGCTGAGGGTCAATCCGTGACGGTCAACTACACCGGTTGGTTGTGGGATGGAAAGCAGTTCGATTCGTCCTGGGACAGGGGCTCAACGGCCACCTTCACCATTGCGACCGGTTCGCTGATTGATGGTTGGGTCAAGGGAATGGTCGGCAAGACCGTCGGAAGCCAGGTTCTCTTGGTCGTGCCGCCGGCGCTCGGATATGGAGCAGCAGGCCAGGGCACCACGATCCCTGGTGATTCCACTCTCGTGTTCGTCGTGGACATCCTCGCGGCAAACTAAGTTCCGCTGGCGCTTCGGCGGGGGCCTACCGCCCCTGCCGAAGCCTCTTGCGGTGAGCGTGCATTTCGGGGCCAAGCGCCCCAAGTGATACTCTGTTCGTCGCTTCACGAGAAGCGATGGGGCTATGGCGCAGTTGGTAGCGCGTCTCGTTCGCAATGAGAAGGTCAGGGGTTCGAATCCCCTTAGCTCCACCAGGAAGGGCCGCCCGCGAGGGCGGCCCTTTTTCGTGCCGCGGGCACCCGTTTGACAGGCTCGAGACGGGCCCCCGGGCCTCTCGACGCGGGCCTCATGAGGGTCCACGATGGAGTGAAAAGTCCCTTGAAACCCGTTTTGTGCACTCTCGCTGGACCCAAATTGGGGCCCCTATTTGCATGAAAACGCCGGTGTGACAGACGTCACAATTCGCCACACGCACCGGCTCGCAAAGGGAGACTCGCAGGTGTGATGAATGTCACCGGCAGCGATAGCCCCTCTGAGGACACAAAATACCTAATAACTACGGGTTTAGCGCATCGGCTATTCACATTTCTGTGAAAGTGTGACCGACCTCACAGGGTGGCCAATTCGTCCGTTTCAGGGGCATTGTTGCCTTGCTCACAGACCCGGTTCTTTGGACCATATCTGACCGATGCTTTATTCATGGTTCAGATGAAATTGAGGCACGTGGCCGGGGCTGTTTGCCTCGCACTCAGCGTTGCCATTGCGCCCGTGCCCGCCGACACTGCGGCCGCCGCGGGCTTGTCCGTGTCCGTCAAGGAAACCTCGTGGACCCACGCGATCAACCAGTTGCCCGAATTGGCAAAAGTGGTGGAAGCGCGCCACGTGGTGGCACTGGCCGACGCGAAGACCTCGCTCGCCGCGGATGTCAGGACGGCCGAAGACCTCTTCACGTCATCGAAGGGCAAGGCAGCCGATGCGAGCCGCAGGGCGCTTGCGGTGGAGACCAACCGCGCCTACTCGCTCGTGATCCTGTCCGATGATGAGAAGGCCCCGCTTGTCGAGCAAGTTCAACTCAGGGCGGATATCGAAAGCGTCAAGGGCGAAGTCGCCGCTTGGGAAGTGGCTGAGGCGGCGAGGGTTGCTGCAGAAGCCGCCAAGGCCGCAGAAGCCGCCAAGGCCGCAGAAGCCGCCAGGGCCGCGGCGAGCCGCCCGAGCGTGCACAAGACGTCGGGGGGTGCCTCGTCTTCATCGGGTGCTGCCGCGTCTAGTCAGACGCCGAAGCAGTATCTCGAGGCAATCGCCAGGTCTTACGGCGGAACGATCTCGTGGTCAGATGCGCCATGCGGCCGGTTTGCCGGCGGCTCGATCGGCGGCTGCTTCCAGGGCGGGTCCACCATCTACGTTTCCAACGCCGCCTACAGCACGTGGTCCTCGGCGTCGGGTCGGGGTCGCAACGTTGTCCTCCATGAGTCGAGTCACATGATCATTCTCCGGACGTGTGGCACCGTCGGGATTGGCGGCTCGCGTTTTGAGAACGTGACGGACGCATACTCGATTCTTCTCGGAGGCGGTGGAACCAACTACGGGTACAACGCCAACGACATGGCGATCGCAAAGGCCGCGGTCGGCGGCACGTGCCTCATGGGCTAGAGGCACTTCGCGCCTTGCCTTTGGCGGCGTGACAGTGTCGTCCTCCCCCCGCAGAGAGATCCGAACGGTATGACCAGTCTCCATAGTGTTATAGTGATTCTATAACAGTGCTATTGGAGAGGTAGGTGTCATGTCCGAAGCGACACAGACGCCGGTGGTCCGTCGATTCATCCTCGTGGCGCTCGTCGCCCCGGCATTCTTGACCATCGTTGCCATTGCGCTTCAGCTCTCGTGGCGCCACGATCTTCCTGACCCCATCGCGACGCACTGGGGGCCATTGGGCGCGGCAGACGGTTTTGGCGGGCTCGCCACGATTCTCATCGTTGCCGCCGTCCTTGGGCTCGGGTTGCCCGCACTCATCGCCGCGACCACGCTTCCGCTCCTGATGCGCGGTGCCCGCGGGGCGAACTTTCGGTTCATGGCCGCGCTTGCGGTCGGCCTGTCGGCGCTATCGGCGGTGCTGAATACCTGGACGGTGGACCTGCAGCGGGGGCTGGCCGACGCGCACAACGCCCCCAGCGTCTTCCCCGCGCTCGTAGCGGGCTTTGGGGCGGCCGCCGTCGCCGGGGTCACAGGGTGGCTGTTTCAGCCCCGCCAGCAGGCAGTGGTGCCCGGACTCACGCACGCGGTCCCCTTGGGTCTCGCGCCCGGAGAGCGGGCGGTATGGATGCGCACGGCGGCGATGGCGCGACCGTTCAGGATCCTGTTGTTTGTGATCGTGGCGGGACTCGGCCTCGCAACAGCGGGCCTGTGGATCGCTGGGCAGACCGCCGCCGCGTGGATCTACCTGGGCACCACGGCTCTCGTGGCGCTTGCATTCGCGGCGGCAACCACCTTTCACGTGCGGGTCGACGAAACCGGTGTCACCGCCGTTTCCGCCCTGGGTGTACCCAGGTTCGGCGTCGCCATCGCGGACGTGGCCGATGCAGGCGTGGCACGAGTCAATGGCTTCGCCGAATTCGGTGGATGGGGCATCCGGCAGCGTCCAGGCGCGCTCGGGATCATCCTGCGCAACGGGGAGTCTCTGCAAGTGACCCGGCGCAATGGCAGGCGCCTGGTCATTACGGTCGACGATGCGGAGACCGCCGCCGCGCTCCTCCTGGCATTCGCCAAAAGGGCGAGCACCATGCCACCCGCCGCACCGTGAGCGGCAAGGAGAAGTCATGCTGATTCGAGTCGACTCCTCGAGCGACATCTCGATCTTTGAGCAGGTCGCCGCCGCCATTCGAACCGACATGGCGGCCGGCCGCGTTCGCCCCGACGACAAACTTCCCTCCGCCCGGGATGTGGCCGCATCACTGGGCATCAACCTGCACACGGTGCTACGCGCCTACCAGGTGCTACGCGACGAGGGCCTCGTCGACATGAGAAGGGGGCGAGGGGCCGTCGTCACATCGGCCGCTGGCGATCTGACGGAACTCACGGAAGACATCCGCGAGCTCGGTGCGAAGGCCGCCGCCCTCGGGATGACGGCGGACGCGCTGGCGTCCCTCGTTCGCGACAGTCTCAAGGCAATGCCCTAGGTCCCTCCAAGCCGATGCGGATGCGGGTGCCAGCGCACCGCGCGGTGGCATGGTTCTGCGGCGCGGCGAGGGATGCGTCGGTGGCACGATGGTTACGTGGCCGCAACGCCCGTCCGAGAGAGGAAACACCGTGAGCCAGCGCACCGCCGTCGTCACCGGAGCATCGAGCGGGATTGGCGCCGCCAGCGCGCGCGCCCTCGCCTCCCAAGGATGGAATGTCGTCCTGGGTGCGCGTCGCGTCGATCGGCTCGAGGCCCTCGCCGCGGAGATCGGTGGCGCCGCGCATCATCTGGATGTGACCGATCCCGCGTCGACCGCAGAATTTTGCGCTCAAGTGGAGACGTGCCACCTGCTCGTGAACAACGCGGGAGGGGCGCTCGGGGTGTCATCCATTGCGGAGTCCGATGACGCCGAGTGGCTGCGCATGTTCGAGATGAACGTGATGAGCACGCTGCGCATGACGCGCGGCCTCTTGCCCAAGCTCATCGCTTCCGGTGATGGCCAGGTCATCACGATTGGCTCGATCGCGGCGCGTGAGTCGTATCGCGGCGGGGGTGGTTACAACGCGGCCAAGCATGCCGTTGCGTCCCTCACTCGAGTGTTGCGCATCGAGATGCTCGGCCTGCCTGTGCGGGTGAGCGAGATTGATCCCGGTATGGTCGCGACCGAGTTTTCCGTCGTGCGCTTTGGGGGCGATCAAGAACGTGCCGATTCGGTCTACGCGGGGATGACGCCGCTCACCGCGGAGGACATCGCCGAAACGGTCACGTGGATCGCCTCGCGACCTTCCCACGTGAACATCGACCAGGTACTGATGATGCCGCGGGACCAGTCCTCCGCTCAAGTGGTGAATCGGACCTCATAGCCGCTCGCTTCGAGCCCTAGTGAGCAACCGCCAGCGCAGGGGAGGCCACGAGGGAGAACAGGTCCTTCGGGTCCTCGGGCGACGTGATGAGGTCGATCTCCCCCGCAAAACGCGTGCCTCGGACCTGCTCGTTGAGGTACTCGAGCGCAACGAAGTCCTCGATCGCGAAGCCCACGGAGTCGAAGAGCGTGAGCTCGCCGTCCATGAGGCGTCCGGGGGCGAGGCCCGCGATGACCCGCCAGAGAGGCTCGACGGGGTGGTCGGCGGGCAGCAATTGGATTTCGCCCTCAATACGGGTCTGCTCTTCGTGCTCGACAAAGATGCGGGCGCGGCACGTGATTGCGGAATCGAGTTCGGTCTTGCCTGGCGAGTCCCCTCCTATCGCGTTGAGGTGCATTCCCGCCGTCACCATGTCGTCCGTGAGGACGACGGCATTCACCTTGTCGGCGGTGCAGGTGGTGACGATGTCTGCCCCGCGGCACGCATCGGCCGCGCTTGAGGCCCGATAGATGTCGAGCCCCCAGTCGGCCATGTTCCGCTCGAACTTGTCCATCGCGGCGGGGTCGATGTCCCAGATGCGAACGTGGGTGATTCCGACAACCGCCCGCATGGCCAGGGCCTGGAATTCCGACTGGCTGCCGGTGCCGATCAGCGCAAGGACGCGCGCGTCGCGGCGGGCAAGGCGCTTCGCCGCCATCGCCGACGTCGCGGAAGTGCGCAGGGCCGTCAGCAGGTTCATTTCCGCGATGAGCACGGGATATCCGGTCCCGACGTCGGCCAGCACGCCGAACCCGGTGACGGTCTGTAGCCCGCTCGCGGGGTTCGCGGGGTGGCCGTTGACGTACTTGAACGCGTAGTGGTTTCCGTCGGAGGTGGGCATCAATTCGATGACGCCAAGCGGCGAATGCGATGGAATGCGAGGCGCGCGTTCGAAGTCGAGCCAGCGCGTGAACGCGGCCTCCATGCGTTCCACCAAGTCCACGATGATGGGCTCGATGCCGCGCTCTGAAATCCACTCGCGCATGCGAGGAGTGTCAACACAGGCAACCATCAGAACTCCCTTTCCGGCCCGCGCAACGCGAGCGTGCAGCACTTGACGCCTCCGCCACCGAGCAGTAGCTCGGAAAGGTCGACGCCGATGGGCTCGTAGCCGTGCTCCCGCAACTGGGCATGGAAGCCCGTCGCGCGCTCGGCGGTGACGACGTGAAGGCCGTCGGAGACCGCATTGAGGCCGAACACGGCCGCGTCCTCCTCAGACACCTCGATCGCATCGGGGAACCGGTCGCGCAGGAGGGCAAGGCTGTCGGCATCGAACGCGCCGGGTAGGTATGCGACGTGTTCGTGTCCGACTCGGCCGTCGAGCACAGCGAGCGCGGTGTCGAGGTGGTAGAACTCGGGCCTGACGAGGCGCAGAGCGATGACCTCGCGACCGAACACGCGGGCGGCCTCATCGTGGCTCGCGGGGTCGGTGCGGAACCCGTGGCCAGCAAGGATGACGTCTCCCACGGCGAGGAAGTCGCCCTCACCCTCGTTGACGACGCTCGCGTGGCGAACGTCGTAGCCTGCGACTCCGAGCCAACTGGCGTATGCGGGGCCCTCCGGTTGGCGTTGTGGGTAGTGGAAGCTGGCCGTGTAGGCAACCCCGTCGATCACCAGGCCACCGTTCGCCGCGAAGACCATGTCGGGGAGCCCATGGATCGGATCGATCTCGTGCACCTCAAAGTCGAGGCGCTTGTAAGCGTCGCGAAGCGCCTCCCACTGGGCGACCGCACGCGGGGTGTCGGTGGGGGAGTCTGGGTTCATCCAGGGGTTGATCCGGTAGGTCACCGTGAAGTGAGAAGGGCGGCACATGAGAACGGTCAATGGGGTGGCCACGCGAGTGGCGCGCTGGGACGGCGCGGTGATGGTCATTGTTCCTCCTAGGCCATAAGGATCGCAAAGAAAGCGTGCAAAAGTACGGCCCTGAGCGCTCAATACGTGCAAACACATCGCGCGTCGTGCGAGAATCAAGCGTCTAAGGAGAGAGTATGACGATCGACGATCTCGACCACCGGATCATCGATGAGTTGCGTGTTGACGGAAGGGCGAGTTTCGCGGACCTCGGTTTGCGGGTGGGTCTGTCCGCGTCGGCCGTCAAACGCCGTGTCGACAGGCTTGTCGATACGGGGGTGATTCGCGGTTTTGGCGTCCGCCTTGATCCCGACGTCGACGGCCAGAAGATCGAGTCGTACGTGGAGCTCTTTTGCAGGGGGACGGTCGCCCCTCATGAACTCACGCGCATCCTCGGCGCGATCCCGAACGTGGTCGAGGCCCTGACGGTGACGGGTCAGGCCGACGCGATCGTCCGTCTTCGCGCGGCGACGATGCCCGACCTCGAGGTCGCTCTTGAGAAGATCCGTGATGCCGCGCAAGTCGACAAGACCCGCAGCGCCATCGTGCTCTCTCGGCTCGTCGACGAGAGGCTTCGCTGACGGATGAGGGAGATTGGCTGGCGGCGGCCTACCTCCACAGGAGGCGCGCGAAGGCGAAGCCAGCGAGGGCTCCAAGCGTCCCCATGAGAACGATGCCGAGCGTGGTGCGGCGGGCGAGAGTCCAACCGCCGCCAATGGTTGCGGCCTCTTCGGTCGTCGTGGTCTCCATACCCACATAACGTCCGGAGGCGAAGTTCCGTTGGGTCGACGCCGCACATTTTGGCGGCGAAGCTCACCTACCAGGTGGGAAGCCAGACGTGGATCGTTTGGTACCACGCAGGAATCGGCTGGCCGGTCCACACGGGGTAGAAGAAGGCCGAGACCACAAGGACAGCGACGAGGAACCACCCGACGGCGAGCCCACGGACTCGCGAATATCGGCTCTCGAGGTGGTCAAGTCTAGCGAATCTCTCGAGCGCCCACGCGAGCATCATGACAACGAATGGCGCCATCGCGACCGAATAGAACGTGAAGATCGTGCGGTGGGCGTACGGCTCCCACGGGAGCCAGCCGATGAGCACGCCGGCGCCGAAGATTATGCCGATGCTGTCGTTCTTGACGACCAGCCTCCAGATCGCGAAGCACAACGCCGCGAGCCCCACCCACCAGATGAGTGGGTTTCCGATCGACGTGATGTCCTCGACGCAATTGCCGCCGCGGCACGTGGACGGATCCGCCTTCTCGAAGAAGAACGCGGTCGGTCTGAACTGGATGATCCAGCCGGCAGGGTGCGACTCCCACGGATGGGGGGTGTCAAGGTGCTTGTGGTAGTTGTACATGCTCACGTGGTATTCCCACAGCGACCGGAGCGCAGGGGGAAGCCACGTCACACCCTGGCCGGGGTGCAACTGAGCCCAGTCGCGATCGTAGGAGCCCTTGGTGAGGAACCAGTTCGCCCACTGCGCGATGTAGGTCGCAGGCATCAGGATCACGGTCGCAAGTGCGCCAGGCAACCCTGACCGCAAAGCGGCTCCCGGCAGCCAATGCTTGTAGCCGGCCGCGCGCCTGTCGGAGGCATCCAGGAGGACAAATACCAAGAGGAACGCCGCGGCAAAGGTTGCCCCCGACCACTTCACGCCCGACGCGAGGCCGAAGGTGACGATCGCCGCGAGACGCCACCAGCGGATGCCTACTCGCGGGCCGAAGGCGCCAGTGGTGTCAGGAGGATGTTCCGCGTAGATGCGTTGCGCTCGCCATCTATCGAGCCACAGCAGCGCGAAACCTGCCACCACAAAGAACGTGAGAAAGATGTCGAGAATCGCGGTGCGGGACAAGACGATGTGTTCGCCGTCGACCGCGAGCAGCACACCGGCAACGCCTCCCCACACGGTGGATTTCATGATGCGCCGCACGAGCAGGGCGACGATGAGGACCGTCATCGTGCCCAAGAAGGCGCCCGCGAAGCGGTATCCAAAGGGGCCGTTTCCAGCGATTTTCATACCCGCGGCGATGAGGAGCTTTCCCACCATTGGGTGCACCACATAATCGCCGTCGGTGGTCAGATCCGAGAAGTTGCCCATCGCAAAGTGCCCGCCGTCGTGGCCCCACTTGCCCTCGTATCCCATTTGCAGGAGCGAGTACGCGCCACGCGCGTAGTACACCTCGTCAAAGACGAGGGCACGTGGGTGGCCCAGGTCGGCGAAGCGCAACACGGCCGCGAGCGCGGTCACCGACGCGGCCATGACGGTGGCACGCCAGCGCCAGAGGGTCACAATCACAAAGAGAGCCTAAGCCCTCGCGCGGGGGGCGTCCGTGCCGGCGTCGCGCCGTGTGTCACGCTTGGTACATGACCGGGCGAATTCTCTTGGCGGCCACACCCATCGGAAATGTGGGCGATGGGTCGGCTCGCCTCTGGGAGGCACTCGCATCCGCCGACGTCGTGGCGGCAGAGGACACCCGCGTGACGCGGGACCTCGCCGCGCGCGCTGGGATATCGATCACCGGCGAACTTGTCGCTCTTCACGATCACAACGAGGCCCGCACGGGCGCCTGGCTGATCGACAGGGCGCTGGCGGGTGAAACGATCGTGGTAGTGTCCGATGCCGGAATGCCGCTCGTGTCGGATCCCGGATATCGCATGGTGACTGCGGCGATTGCGGCCGGCGTTGATCTAGGAATTCTCCCTGGACCGTCGGCACCGCTCGCGGCGCTAGCCCTCTCGGGCCTCCCGACTGATCGCTTTGCCTTTGAGGGTTTTCTGCCTCGCAAGGAGGGCGAGCGCTCCGCCGCCCTCGCAGGTCTCGCCGCTGAAGAGCGAACGCTCATCTTCTTCGAGGCGCCTCATCGCGTCGCGGTGACACTCGCATCCATGGCCATTGCCTTTGGCGCCGATCGACGGGCCTCCCTATCCCGCGAGATCACCAAGAGGTACGAAGAGACCCTTAGGGGCACGCTCGCCGACCTCGCCGCCTGGGCGGCAGCGTCCGAGGTTCGCGGCGAGATTGTCGTGGTGGTCGCGGGCCGCGCGCGTGAGGCGCCGCCCCTGGCCTCTATCGTGGCCGAGGCGTTGCGGAGGGTTGCCGTGGGCGAACGCGCCAAGGCCGTAGTGGCGGATCTTGCCGCAACGTTCGGCGTGCCGCAACGAGACCTCTACGCCGCAGTCGTCGAGGCGCGCTCCTCCACCTAGCGGCGTCTAGGCGCCCCTAGCCTTCAGTGCGGCATCCACGGCGGGATCACCCAACTTGCCGAGCCACGTCAGCAGGTCGGGGTATGTGGATGGATTCGCGGCGACGGCGGCGCGCAGTTCTGGGACTTTTGCGGCAATCTCGAAGAGTGCCTGCAACGGCGTTTCGGGGGCCGATGCCTCTGCCGCCCTGGGATGGACAGATTCGGGGGCGGGCGCCTCGGGTTCGAGGATGGGTGCCTCGGGTTCGAGGATGGGGGCGTCGGGTTCGAGGATGGGGGCGTCGGGCTCGACGAACGGGGTCTCTGGCTCGGGCTCCTCGATGGGGGTCTCGGGCTCGAGGATGGGGGCGTCGGGCTCGAGGATGGGGGCGTCGGGTTCGAGGATGGGGGCGTCGGGTTCGAGGATGGGTGCCTCGGGCTCGTCGAACGGGGCCTTGGCTTCGAGAGCGGGGGTCTCGGACTCGTCGAAGGCAACCTCGGACTCGTCGAAGGCAACCTCGGGCTCGTCGAAGGCAACCTCGGGCTCGTCGTAGGTGGCCTCGGGCTCGTCGTAGCTGGCCTCGGCTTCGAGAGCGGGGGTCTCGGGCTCGTCGAACGGGGCCTTGGCTTCGAGAGCGGGGGTCTCGGGCTCGTCGAACGGGGCCTTGGCTTCGAGAGCGGGGGTCTCGGGCTCGTCGGTGGGGGCCGTAGCAATGGGCGCGCCACTTGCACGCAAGAGCGAGCCGTAGTGCGCCCTCATGCTCGTCGGCGCGGCAAGCAAGACGAGGGTCGCGGTGGGCAGACCGAAGGTGTAGATGAGGTCGACGATGCCAAGCTGCGACAGGCTCTCCACCAGGCTCACGGCCACGACTCCGACGACCACGGTTCCTGCAGTCAGTGCCAGAGCAAGAGGCCGGGTGGCGGCCTCGCCGGTGCGCACGAGCGCAAAGGCTCCCGTCGCCATAGCGGCGATGATCACAAGGGCGAAAATGTATTCGACCGCCTTGCCATTGGAAGCGACGGTGTTCGAGGTGATCGTCAAGACCGTGATGATGGCGCTGGCGACGACCCCGCTGGCCTGTGCCAAGAGCAGGATCCCGGCCGAGCGCACATACCGCTGGACATCTTCGATGTGCCGCATGGAGTCACGGATCAGGTGCGAAGAGGCCAGCGCGCCCAGGGTGATCAAGGCGATGATTCCGAACCCGGGCCGGTGGGCGGACTCCACGCCTGTCATCGAGATCTTCCAGTCGGAGAACCAGTCGATGATGATCGCCCCGAAGACGACGACGCCACCCGTCACCGTCACGGTGCGCGTCACGGCCGACCGGCGGATCAGTCCCGCTGTGATCAGGACGAGCGGCACGAGAACGAGGAGCACGGTGACGAGGAGGGCGATGGTGGACGCCGCGCCGTTGACGACGGGCGCCCACTCGACGAAGACGTTGATGAAGTTGATCAGGGACATCGCGACCCACAGTCCGCCGAGGCCAATGACGGACAGTTGCATGATCTTCGCCTGGAGCGCGCCGACCGGCGAGTTTTCGGACTCGACCTGGCGAGGCATGCCCGCAAGCGCCGCGCCCGTGAGACCCGTCGCCGCAGCCCAGCCGATGCCGCCAGCCAGGTACCAGCTATCGCCGATCTTGGAGACATCGAGAATCAGGTAAATCGCGACGACCACCGCGTACGGCGCGTTGGCGGCCGCGCGAATGAGACCCACTTGGGCGGCGGAGACCCCCGCGCCAAACACCTTGGCCCGTGCGAGGTACGTCAGCGACAAAGAGGCCACCGACACCAGTGTCACGAGCACGACCTCGAGGTGGTCGGTTGCGTGCTTCACGCCGCTCGTCGAGTCCACGTTCCATCGCATAGCCAAGGACATGAGCAGCAGCAGCAGAGCCAGCGCATCCCGGACCAGGTCGGGAGTGGGGACGCCCGCGAATGGGTTGGAGGTGGGGGCGGCTCCGCCTTGGTTTGTGGGCATCGATGTGGGTTCTGCTGTCATGGTGCCGTACCTTCCGTTGTTCTAGTGACCGCCGCAATGCGATGTCGTCACAAGCTACGAGTGCCCGCCGTCCGCGGCAGCCAACACTTACCCTAGCGAGGGGAATACCGTGTGAGCCAGGGTGGGTGTGGCGTGGCAGGGACCGTGGCCCTGAGAGCGCCTCGTTGCCGCGGAAGTCGGCAGGTCGAGAACCCACGCCTCGCTAGGATGAACCCCATGTCACGCATCCTCTCCGCTGTCGCTTGGCCGTACGCCAACGGTCCCCGCCACATCGGACACGTGGCGGGTTTCGGTGTGCCATCTGATGTATTCAGCCGGTACATGCGCATGGCCGGCCACGACGTCCTGATGGTGTCGGGAACGGACGAGCACGGCACGCCCATCCTGGTCCAGTCGGAGAGGGAAGGGGTGAGCCCCCAGGCACTCGCTGACCGCTACAACAGGGTCATCGTGGAGGATCTCGTCCAGTTGGGACTCACGTACGACCTGTTCACGAGGACAACGACGGCCAACCACTACGCCGTGGCGCAAGAGTTGTTTCGCTCGGTGCACGCCAACGGCTACATGGTGGCTCAGACGACGCGCGGAGCAATCTCGCCCTCGACCGGCCGCACCCTTCCCGACCGCTACATCGAGGGCACGTGTCCCATCTGTGGTGACGACGGCGCCCGCGGCGATCAGTGCGACAACTGCGGCAACCAGCTCGACCCGATGGACCTCATCAACCCGGTCTCCAAGATCAATGGCGAGACTCCCAAGTTCGTCGAGACCGAACACTTCTTCCTCGACCTTCCCGCTCTCGCAAACGAGCTCGCGGAGTGGCTTGGTGCGCGCAACGGTTGGCGACCCAACGTCCTCAACTTCTCGCTCAACCTGCTCAAGGACGTGCGTCCGCGTGCGATGACTCGCGACATCGACTGGGGCATCCCCGTCCCGCTCATGGGCTGGGAAGACAACCCCTCCAAGCGTCTGTACGTGTGGTTCGATGCGGTGATCGGCTATCTCAGCGCGTCGATCGAGTGGGCCCGCCGCCAAGGAGACCCAGAGATGTGGCGCCTGTGGTGGAACGACCCGGCGGCCCTTTCCTATTACTTCATGGGCAAAGACAACATCACCTTCCACTCGCAGATTTGGCCCGCGGAACTCCTTGCGGCCAACGGCAAGGGGTCCCGCGGCGGCAGCCCTGGTTCTTTCGGAGTATTGAACCTGCCCACGGAGGTCGTGTCGAGCGAGTACCTGACGATGGAGTCGAACAAGTTTTCGTCATCGCGCGGCCACGTCATCTACGTGCGGGACATGATGGCCCGCTACCAGCCCGACGCGCTGCGCTACTTCATCGCTGTCGCTGGCCCAGAGACGTCCGACGCCGACTTCACGTGGGCGGAGTTCAAACGCCGCACGAATGACGAGCTCGTCGCCGGGTGGGGAAACCTGGTCAATCGCACGGCCTCGCTTCTGCACAATAATGTCGGCTCTCTGCCGGCCAGGGACAACCTGGAAGACATCGACCGGGCCGCGCTCGAGCGCTCGAGCAACGGTTTCGACGAGGTCGGCAGGCTCATCGGCATCCAACGGCAGCGCCAGGCCATCGGCGAGGCGATGCACGTCGTCGGTGACGCCAACAAGTACCTTGCCGACACCGCGCCATGGAAGCTGAAGACGACCGATCCCGAGCGCATGAAGACCGTGTTGGGCGTCGCGGCTCAGTTGGTTTCCGATGCAAATACCCTGTTGGCGCCCTTCTTGCCGCACAGCGCGCAAAAGGTGCACGAGGCCCTCGGTGGAACGGGAATCTTCTCGCCGATGCCGCATATCAGCGAAGTCGAGGATCTTGACCGCCCCGACAGGGGCTACCCGATCATCGAGGGCGACTACTCGGCGCAGCACGGCACGTGGAAGCGGTTGGACCTTGTTGCGGGAACCCCGGTTCCTCCTCCGGTGCCCGTCTTCACCAAGCTCGACGACGACATCGTCGAACAGGAACTTGAGCGGATGCGTTCCGAGTCGTGAGCACGGTCGCGTGAGCACGGTCGCGTGGGCCACGCCGCCCGAGGCGCTTCCCTCGCCGGTCGTGGACAACCATTGCCACCTCGATTTCCCGTACCGCGGCGCGGTTGAACGCACCGCCGCACAGATCCTCGACGAGGCGGGGGCCGTGGGTGTCACGCGCGCCGTCCAGATCGGTTGCGACATCGGCTCCGCGAGGTGGACGGCCGATGCCATTCAGGCCGACAGACGGCTTGTCGGAGGCGTCGCGCTGCATCCCAATGAGGCGCCGATACACGCAGCGGGGGAGCATCCCAGTGGACTCGATTACCGCGAAGCACTCGCGGAGATCTCGCGGCTGGCACGCTTGCCGCGCATGCGGGTGATTGGCGAGACGGGGCTCGACTACCACCACACGGGGCCCGAGGGTCGCGACGCGCAGATTCGGTCCTTTCGGGACCACATTGCCTTGGCCAAGGAGCTCGGCCTGGTGCTCCAAATCCACGATCGGGACGCCCACGCGGACGTTCTTGACGTCTTGGACCGCGACGGCGCCCCCGAGCGGACGGTCTTTCATTGCTTTTCCGGAGATGCGGCGATGGCTCGGGTGTGTGTCTCCCGCGGCTACTACGTGAGTTTCGCGGGCAATGTCACGTTCAAGAACGCGGCGGGGTTGCGCGCGGCACTCGCCGTCACGCCGCTCGAGAACGTGCTCGTAGAGACGGACGCCCCCTTTCTCACGCCTCACCCGCAGCGAGGCCGGGTCAATTCGCCGTCCCAAGTGGCGGCGACGATGCGCACCATTTCTGAGGTGCTTGGGGTCGACCTCGCCGATGCTTGTGCGGCGATCAATGACACCTCAGAGGCCTTGTACGGCCCTTGGTAACCACGAGCGCAGAGTTGACCAGCTGGCGCGGCGTGGGATTGGCCAAGGGCCTCCCGGCGGGCGATCCGCACGAGAATTTCCTTTGCACGAATCGGGTTGAATTTGCGTAGTGACACGCCGATATGAGACAAATGATGGTTGTCTTGTCCGCCCACACAGAGAGAATGCATGACCTATAAGAACCTGCCACCCGCACCGGGCGGTCGCCGAGAGCGCCGCCTGCAGGCTCGTGCGCGCCTGCGGATCTACCGGCAGGTGGGCAGTTCGCTCGCCGTCGTAGCGATCGCGGCGACGAGTTTCTCGACTGCGGGAGCGGCAGATATCGCCCATCGGTCGCTATCGCAGCGCGACAACACGGTCGAAGCGGTCGCTCCCGTGATAGCGGGCGACGGCAGTGTCGAGGTCAAGACCGTGACGTCGCAGCTCGCGATCGCGAATGGCACGGTTGAGCAGCCCGACACGAGTGCCAGGGTTGGGACCCGTCGGGTGGTGCAGACCGGCGCTCCCGGAGTGGAGTTGGTGAGCTACATCGTGACGACGATCAATGGCGTCGAGGTGGGTCGCACGCCGGGCCTTTCGGTCGTCGTGAGCGCTCCAACGGACGAGATCGTGGCAGTGGGGGCCCTGAGAATTCCGCCCGCCACCAATGTTCAGAGGGGCTCCAATCAAGCGCTCGGCCAACAGATGGCGGCCGACCTCTTCGGTTGGACCGGAGACCAGTGGTCGTGCCTCGACACGCTGTGGCAGCACGAGTCGGGTTGGTCTCAGACGAGTGGCAACCAGACCAGCGGCGCTTACGGCATTCCCCAGGCCCTGCCCGGCAACAAGATGGCGGTCTACGGCGCCGACTGGCAGACCAACCCTGCCACCCAGATCACGTGGGGACTCCACTACATCCAGGACCGCTATGCCACTCCGTGCGGCGCGTGGGGCCACTTCACTTCGCACAACTGGTACTAACCCCGGTGGCCGATCTTCTGGGACCGAGCGATGTCCGCACACTTGCCGAGTCGCTCGGTGCGTCCCCCACCAAGAAGTGGGGACAGAACTTCGTGGTCGATGCCGGCACGGTAAGGCGCATCGTGCGCATTGCAGGAGTCGCGCCAGGCGACCACGTCGTGGAAGTGGGCCCGGGCCTTGGCTCACTCACCCTCGCCTTGCTGGAGGCCGATGCGCGGGTGACGGCGATCGAGATCGATCCCATTCTCGCGTCCGCGTTGCCGGCGACGGTGGCCCTGCGTGCCCCTGAACAGGCGGCCGCTCTCACGGTCATTCAGGACGATGCTCTGCGGGTGCGCGGGCTCGGCGACGGCGCGAGCGGGACGCCGCCCACACTGCTTGTCGCCAACCTTCCGTACAACGTGTCGGTCCCCGTCATCCTCCATTTTCTGGAGACGTTTCCCACACTCGAGCGCGTTCTCGTGATGGTCCAGTCCGAGGTGGCCGACCGCCTCGCCGCGCCGCCGGGGTCGCGCACGTATGGCATTCCTAGCGCCAAGGCGGCGTGGTACTGCGACGTGAGAAGAGCGGGCAACGTGGGGCGGTCGGTTTTTTGGCCCGTCCCGCGCGTCGACTCCGCCCTCGTATTGATGCAGCGGCGTGACGTGCCGCTCACCGCAGCACCGCGCGAGACCGTCTTTGCCGTGATCGACGCGGCGTTCTCCCAACGGCGCAAGGCCCTGCGGGGAGCGCTTGCGAGCGTCGCGGGGTCCGCGGCGGCGGCCGAGGCCGCCCTACGCACGGCGGGCATCGAGCCGCTTACCCGCGGTGAGCAGCTCGGAATCGAGGGCTTTGTGCGCATCGCGGAGGCCCTGCCGGGGATCAAGGCGTCGCGATGACGTCGGGGCTGGCGTTTCGGTCCGAGGTGATGCGGCGCGTGCGCGCCAGGGCCTCGGCAAAGGTTAACCTCCAGCTCTCGGTAGGGCCCCGGGGTGAGGACGGGTATCACCCACTCGTGACGGTATTCCAGGCGGTTTCCCTGTACGAGACGGTGACCGCGGAGGTGCGCGACGACGCGCTCATCACGTTGCGCGTGGTCGCGGGACCGGAATTCCCTGGCGATATCGGCGGAGTGCCGCTTGATGACACGAACCTTGCGTGGCGCGCGGCGGAGGCCGTGAGGAACGAGTTTGGCGTCTCCGACGGCATCGATCTCAGCATCCTCAAGGGGGTCCCAGTAGCTGGGGGCATGGCCGGGGGGAGCGCCGACGCGGCCGCGGCTCTCGTCGCTTGCTCGGAGGCTTGGCATTGTGGCGCCACCCGCGAGGATCTCCACCGGCTTGCGGCCGCTCTGGGCGCCGATGTCCCTTTCGCTCTGCTTGGTCACACGGCTGTGGGGCTCGGAAGGGGCGACGAACTGTCTCCCGCGATGACCAGGGGAGAATTCCACTGGGTCTTCGCCATGCAGCGCGAGGGGCTGTCAACGCCCGAGGTCTTCGCTCGCTTTGACGATCAAGTCGCGGCGGGCCAACGCGCGCCCGATGCGCCTCATGTGGACACCGAGGTGATGGGCGCGTTGATGGCTGGCGACGCCGCGTGGCTAGGTCGGGCGCTCTCCAACGACCTCCAGGACGCCGCGCTGTCGCTCGCTCCGCGTCTGCATGGGGTGATGGAGACGATGTACGACGCGGACGCTCTCGGCGTCGTCGTCTCCGGCTCGGGACCGACGATCGCCGCCCTCGCAGGGAGCGCGCAGCACGCGTTGAGCATCGCCACGCGAGTTCGGGCCGCGGGCGTCGCCGACGTCGTCTTGACCGCCAGCGGCCCCGCAACGGGGACCGTGATTCTCGAAGGCTAGTCAGTCGTGACGCGCGCTACTTCTTGACGGAGTCGCGGATTTCGGCGAGCAGCTGAATCTCGGTGGGACCGGACTCTACCTCGACCGCCGGCTTCTTGAACTTGTTCATCGGAACAACGATGAGGAAGTAGATGGCGGCGGCCACCGCCAGGAAGTTCAGAATCGCGGTGAACACCGGACCGAACGCAAGCCACGCGCCCTTGCCGATGTCGATGTTGCCCACGCTGTCAAGGTTGGGCTGGCCGAAGATTCGCGAGATGAGAGGCGTAATCAGCCCGTCGACGATCTTGGTGACGATCGGTGCGAATGCGAGGCCAATCACGAAGGCGACGGCCAAGTCGATGACGTTGCCGCGCATGATGAATTCTTTGAATCCCTTGAGCATGACGTTCCTCCTCGTCGGGGGGCGACCTGCCGCGCCCTCAGCGCTCAATCTAGGGCAGGAGACCCCGACGTGTCAGATGAGCGAGCGACCTCGCCGCTAGGCGGTGGGTCCGGTCATTTCCGGCGAGCGTTCGAGCGCACTCAGCCCGTTCCACGCCAGGTTGACGAGGTGCGCGGCAATGACGTTCTTGGGGGGTTCGCGTACTTCCGCCCAGTGTTGGCCCGCGAGGGCGACCTGCCCCACGAGCATCTGCGCGTAGAAGGGCGCCACGAGCGGGTTGAGCCCACGCCGGGAAAATTGGTCTCCCAGGAGAACCTCCACCTGGGCCGCGACGTCGCCAAGGAGTGAGGAGAAGGTGCCGCCAGCCTGCGCCACTGGCGAGTCTCGAACCAAGATGCGAAATCCGTCTGGTGACTCCTCGATGTAACCCAGGAGCGCGAGCGCGGCCCTTTCGACCAGCTGTTTTGGGTGCGCCCTGCTCGCCAGCGCGCCCGAGAGCGCGCCGAGGAGAGCCTCCACCTCGCGGTCGACAATGACCGCGTAGAGCCCCTCCTTGCCGCCGAAGTGTTCGTACACCACCGGCTTGGACACATCAGCCCTCGCCGCGATTTCCTCGACCGAGGTGCCCTCGAAGCCCTTTTCCGCAAAGAGCGCTTTGGCCACTACGATGAGTTGCTCGCGGCGTTGGCGTGCGGTCATTCGTGCACGTGGAACCCGCTTCGCCTCGTCTGTCACAGTCCTAGTGTGCACGGATTCCTGGCAGAATTGAGCGCTTGGGGTCCCGAGGGACTTCTTTCCGCCCTTGTGTAATGGCAGCATGCAGGCCTTTGGAGCCTTGCGGTCCAGGTTCGAATCCTGGGGGCGGAACTCGCGACGGTAGACTTCGTGGCGTAAACCCTTCGGGGTCGGGAACCAGGCCAAAGGGGTGCGATGAGCGCAACGCGACCGGCCGCAGTGATGATCCTTGCGGCAGGCGAGGGCACCCGGATGCGTTCGTCAACTCCCAAGGTGATGCATTCGATCGGTGGGCGTTCGCTCCTTCACCACGCGATTGCCGCCGCCCAGGGCCTCGACCCTGAACGCCTCGTCGTCGTCGTGAGGCACGCCAGGGACCTCGTGGCAGGCCACGCAAAAGAGGCCGCACCCGAGGCCCTCATGGCGGATCAGGACGACACTCCGGGAACGGGACGCGCCGTGTGGTGTGGTCTCACCGCGCTCGACGCGAAGGCCCAGGCGTCCGCCACGAACGACGGTCACGGTCGGGAAGTCGTGATGGCGAGCCAGGTGTCGGGCCCCATCGTCGTCACCTCGGCCGACGTTCCTCTCGTCGACACCGAATTGCTTTCCGCCATGCTCGACGACCACATCGCCGGCGGGCGTGCGGTGACGGTGATGACCACACGCGTGGCGAACCCGGGTGGGTATGGACGCATCGTGCGCGATCCCGATGGTTCGCTTGCCGCGATCGTCGAACACAAGGACGCGACAGACGAGCAACGGGCAATCGACGAGATCAACGCGGGCATCTATGTCTTCGACGCGGAGGTCCTGAGAGAGACTCTCGCATCGCTCTCGACAGACAACGCCCAGGGTGAGCTCTACCTGACCGACGTGGTCGCGCTGGCGAGGACGGCGCTTCACGGCGTGGGTGCGTTCCTCGCGCCCGATGCGGCGGCGGTGGAGGGCGTCAACGATCGCGTTCAGCTCGCGGCCGCAGGCGCGAACCTGCGGACGCGCGTCCTCGAGCGGTGGATGCGTGAGGGCGTCACCATCGCGGACCCCTCGACCACGTGGGTCGACGTGACGGTCACCCTTGCGCCCGACTCAACGATTCTTCCCGGCACGCAGCTTCACGGCGAGACCTCGGTCGCCGCAGGTGCCGTCGTGGGGCCAGATACGACCCTCACCAACGTCATAGTGGGCGAGGGCGCGACGGTAACTCGGGTCCATGGTTCCGACTCGGTGATCGGGCCAGGCGCCTCCGTCGGGCCGTTCTCCTACTTGCGGCCCGGAACCGTTCTGGGCGAGGGTGGGAAGATCGGCGGGTTCGTCGAGACCAAGAACGCGCGCATCGGCGACCACTCCAAGGTGCCGCACCTGAGCTATGTGGGCGACGCGACGATCGGCGAGCATTCGAACATCGGAGCCGCCACGATCTTCGTGAATTACGACGGGGTGCATAAGTGGCACACGTTCATCGGCGATCACGTCCGCATTGGCTCGGACAACTCGCTGATCGCACCGGTCACGATCGGCGATGGCGCCTATACGGGCGCGGGCGCAACGATCCGCAGGGACGTTCCCGCCGGTGCGCTATCGCGAAACAGTGCGCCGCAACAGACCATCGAGGGCTGGGTGGAGTCACGCAGGCCCGGCACTGAATCGGCCGACGCGGCCGCAAGGGCACGCTTAACGGGAGGCGCGCCGGGCATCGCCGACGCCGTCGACCCGATATCGTTGGGTCAAGACAGCGCGAACAAGGGTGAACAATGACGTCGGTGATCTCGGACACGAGTGAGCGCAGGATGGTCTTCGTGAGCGGTCGCGCTCACCCCGAATTGGCCGACCAGGTGGCCCAAGAGCTCGGCATCGAGGCGGTGCCCACTACCGCGTACACCTTCGCCAACGGCGAGCTCTATGTGCGTTTCGGTGAGAGCGTGCGAGGGGCAAACGCGTTCGTCTTGCAGTCGCACGCGGCTCCCATCAACGAGTCGATCATGGAGCAACTCATCATGGTGGACGCGCTCAAGCGCGCCTCCGCGAAGAACATCACCGTGATCATGCCGTGCTACGGCTATGCGCGTCAGGACAAGAAGCACAAGGGCCGCGAGCCGATCTCGGCCCGCCTGATGGCGGACCTGTTCAAGACCGCTGGCGCGGATCGCATCATGTCGATCGACCTGCACACCGCGCAGATCCAGGGCTTCTTCGACGGCCCGGTTGACCACCTGTGGGCCATGCCGCTGCTCGCCCAGTACGTGCGCACCCGCGTGGCACCAGGCAACCTCACGATCGTCTCTCCCGATGCGGGCCGCGTGCGCCTGGCCGACCAGTGGTCGGACCACATGGGCGCGCCGCTGGCGATCATCCACAAGCGTCGCGACCCATCGATCCCCAATCAGGTCAAGGTGCACGAGCTCGTGGGTGAGGTCGAGGGCCGCACGTGTGTGCTCGTCGACGACATGATCGACACGGGTGGCACCATCGTCCAGGCGGCGAACGCCCTGTTCGAGAACGGCGCCAAGGACGTGATCGTGGCCTCAACTCACGGTCTGTTGTCTGGTCCCGCCGTCGAGCGGTTGCGCGACTCCGCCATCTCAGAGGTCATCGTCACGGACACCCTGCCTATCTCCGACGAGAAGCGCTTTGACAAGCTCACCGTGCTCTCGATCGCGCCGCTCATCGCCCGCGCCGTGCGCGAGGTCTTCGACGACGGATCGGTGACCAGCCTGTTCAACGGCGGCGTCTAGACCGTCGCTGCGCGCGGTCGCTTTATGGCGCCAAATCCCGCTACACTAGACGGGTTCCTCGGCGAGGCTAGCTCTCCATCGGGTTAGCGTGATCGACGCGGCAGATGGCCGTAGGCCTGCCTCGCTGTGGCCCCCATCTGACGTATATGAGGAGAAACCATGTCCGACGTTCTGACCCTCGCTGCCGAGATGCGCACCGAGTTCGGCAAGGGCTTCGCCCGCCGTGCTCGCGTCGCCGGCAAGATCCCCGCCGTGCTCTACGGCCACGGCTCGGACCCCGTTCACGTGTTCCTTCCCGGTCACGAGACGATGATGGCGCTCAAGCATTCGAACGCGCTGCTGACGATCGTGGTCGAAGGCAAGCCCGAGCTTACGATCGCGAAGGACATTCAGAAGGACTACGTCCGCCGCACGATCGCCCACGTCGATCTGCTGATCGTCAAGAAGGGCGAGAAGATCACGGTCGACGTTCCCTTGCACCTCACGGGCGACCCGTTCCCCGGTTGCGTCGCGGTACTCGAGCACAACACGGTGTCGGTTTCGGCCGAGGCGACTCACCTGCCCGAGCGCTTCGAGATCTCGGTCGAGGGCCTCACCGATGGCCAGCACGTCACGGCGGGCGACGTGAAGCTCCCCGCAGGTTCGACGCTGCTGACCGACCCCCACCTCACGGTCCTCTTCGTGAGCGAGACCCGCGCTGCTGCGGCCGAGGACGAAGAAGGCACCGAGTTGGCCCCCGTCGCGGAAGCGTCTGCAGAGTAGTTTCATGGTGTTCGCCCGGCTCGCACGCTTCCGTGCGGCCGGGCGTTCGCTTTTTTCGGCCGATGACGCCACGCGACAGGAGGAACAGATGACTACCGTCGTCGTTGGCCTCGGAAATCCGGGGCCCGAGTATGCGCAGACCCGCCACAACGTCGGCCAGATGGTGATCGACGAACTGGCCCGCCGCTACCACGGGTCGCTCTCGCGCAACAAGAAGACGAACGCCTCAGAGGCGAGCGTGCGCATCGGCGGAGCGGGCCCCTCCGGGGTGGCCGTCGCCCTGGCCAAACCGCTGTCGTACATGAACCTGTCCGGCGGTCCGGTGAGTTCGCTCGTGAAGTACTACTCGGTAGAGCCCAGCGCCATCGTGGTGATTCACGATGAACTGGACGTTCCCTTTGGCGCGATTCGCCTCAAGAGTGGTGGGGGTTCCGCGGGCCACAATGGCCTCAAGGACATCACCAAGGCGATAGCGACTCCCGATTTTGTGAGGGTTCGCGTGGGAGTGGGGCGGCCGCCGGGACGCCAGGACGCCGCCGACTACGTCCTCAGGCCCTTTTCGGCGACCGAGCGCAAGGAGCTCGACCTCGTGATTGCCCTTGCGGCCGATGCCGTGGAAGACCTCGTCACGAAGGGCCTTGGCGAAGCGCAGCAGCGTTTTCACTCGGCGGGATGACGCGGCACGAGCGCGCCTGGCCGGGAGCCGCTGGGGAGATTCGCCGTCCTACGTGCACGGGGCAGCGGTGGACACACGAGGGGGATGCCCGACTACGATCAAATGAGTCACCACGCGCCCTCTTCCCCAGCCATTCGAGGGCCGCTCCCCCAGCGGCCCCCACGAACTCGTCCTAGGGAGTCCCCGTTGCCCTCACGTCACTTTGATTGGACCATTCCGCAGGTCACCACACGCGGCTTCGGCGCCGCCCTCTTTGACCTTGATGGAGTGCTCACGCCGACGGCTGACGTGCACATGGCGGCGTGGAGGCGCATGTTCACCGGCTACTTTGAGGCCCGTCACGTGACGCCTGCCTATTCGGATGACGACTACTTCTCGTACATCGACGGCAAGCCGCGCTACGACGGCGTTCGCGCGTGCCTCGCGTCGCGCGGGATCTCGCTGCCGGAGGGCCAACCGGACGAGGCGGCGGGCGATCGCACCGTATCCGCGCTCGGCAACGCGAAGAATGACGCGTTCAACGAGGTGTTGAGGGACGAGGGCGTTGCGGCCTTCCCCGGGTCGCTCGCGCTGCTCGACCACCTGGAGGCGCTCGGGGTTCCCATGGCGGTGGTGTCGAGTTCTCGCAATGCGAACGATGTGCTGAAGGTCGCGGGGCTGGCCCATCGCTTCGAGGTCGTTGTTGACGGCACGCTGGCCGCCAAGAACGGGCTACCCGGCAAGCCGGCCCCGGACACGTACGAGTACGCCGCCTACCTTCTTGGCGTTGACGCGGCCGATGCGGTGGTGTTCGAGGATGCCCTCTCAGGGGTTGAGGCCGGAGCGGCTGGGGACTTCGGTCTCGTGATCGGGGTGGACAGGGGAGCGGGCGTCGAGGCATTGGTGCGGCATGGCGCGAACGTTGTGGTGTCGGATCTGAGCGAGCTGGTGGAGAAGTGACGGCAGCGTTTCGCGCCCAAGGTGATACGAGCGTCACCGAGTACATCGACCGGTTGCGCTTCCCTGCCGATGGGTGGCGCCTGACGGAGACCACGTTCGACGCGAGAGACCTCGGTACGACGGAGACGCTGTTCGCCGTAGGAAACGGCTATCTCGGGCTCAGGGGCAACGTCGAGGAGGGTCACGACGCGTACGCCCACGGCACCTTCGTCAACGGCTTCCACGAGACCTGGCCCATTCGCCACGCGGAGGAGGCCTATGGCTTCGCCCGCACTGGTCAAACCATCGTCAACGTTCCGGACCCGAAGGTGATTCGTCTCTACGTCGATGATGAGCCGCTGCTACTTTCGGTGGCGGACCTGGTCGAATACAACAGGACGCTCGACATGCGCGACGGCGTGCTGACGCGTGACCTGCTGTGGCGAACACCCGCCGGCAACAGGGTCAGGGTGCGCTCGCGCAGGATGGTGTCATTCACGCATCGGCATGTGGCGGTCATGACCTTCGAGGTGACCCTGCTCGACAAGGAAGCCCCCATCGCGATCTCTTCTCAGCTGCTCAACAGGCAAGCGGGGCTGGGCGAGTATCGCGCCAACGTCGATCCCTCCGAGCCCGTCGACCCGCGCAAGGCCGCGGCCCTCAGCGCCAGGGTGCTCGAGCCCCGCATGAGCCAGGAAGAGAATGGCCGCATCCTGCTGGGTTACCAGTGCGCCAACTCGAACATGACGATCGCCGTCGCGATGGACCAATGGGTTGACACGACCGCGGAGTTTGACTGCCAGACCCAGGTCGAGGAGGACTACGCCAAGCATGTCTATTCGGGGCGCCTCAAGCCGGGCGAGAAGCTGACGCTGACGAAGGTCGTGAGTTACCACACGTCGCGCTCCGTGCCGGCTCGAGAGCTTGCCGACAGGTGCAATCGGACTCTCGATCGCGTGACGGAGGAAGGAACAGACAGGCAGTTTGAGGAACAACGCGCTTGGCTTGACGGCTTCTGGGCAAGGTCGGACGTCGAGGTGGAGGGCGATCTGGGTCTCCAGCAGGCAATCAGGTGGAACCTGTTTCAACTCGCGCAGGCGTCGGCGCGCGGGGATGGCAGCGGGATCTCCGCGAAGGGGGTGTCCGCGGCGGGCTATGGCGGCCACTACTTCTGGGACACCGAGATATATGTTGTGCCCTTCTTCACCTACACGTCACCAGGGATTGCGCGCAACGCGCTCCGGTACAGGTACAGGATCCTCGACGCGGCCCGCCAGCGGGCGGCGGAACTCGCTCAACGCGGCGCTCTCTATCCATGGCGGACCATCAATGGCGAAGAGGCGTCGGCGTACTACGCCGCGGGCACAGCGCAGTACCACATCGATGCCGACATCTCGTATGCCATCAACAAATACGTGCGCGCAACCGGCGACGATGAGTTCCTCGCGAGAGAGGGCATCGACATCCTCGTCGAGACGGCGCGAATGTGGGCCGACCTTGGCTTCTGGCGCAAGACCAGGGGTCGCGAGCCTTCATTCCGCATTCACGGCGTCACCGGTCCGGATGAGTACACGACGGTGGTGAACGACAACCTGTACACCAACGTCATGGCGCGGTTCAATCTTCGTTGCGCAGCCGAGTCGGTACGCAAGCTTGCGGACACGTGGCCCGATCAGTATGCGCGAATGGTGTCTCGGCTCGACCTCAAGGAGGAAGAGATTGACGAGTGGGAGCGCGCCGCCGAGGCGATGGCAATCCTGTGGGATGACAATCTGGGGATTCATCCTCAAGACGCGCTGTTCAATGAGCGCGAGGTCTGGGACCTGCCGAACACCCCGCCGGAGAAGCGCCCGTTGCTCCTGCACTTCCATCCGCTCGTGATCTATCGCTTCCAGGTGCTCAAGCAAGCGGACGTGGTCCTCGCGCTCTTCCTCCAAAGCGAGCACTTCTCGCTCGAGGAAAAGCTGGCGGACTTTGAGTACTACGACCCGATCACCACGGGCGACTCGACCCTGTCGGGTGTGGTGCAGTCGATCATCGCGGCCGAGGTTGGGTACCACGAGCTCGCCCTTAGTTACTTCTGGGATTCGGTGTTTGTCGACCTCGCCGATTTGCACTCGAATACCGGCGATGGCGTGCACGTCGCATCGGCCGGTGGGGTGTGGTCCGCGCTCGTCTTCGGATTTGGGGGGATGCGCGATCACGATGCCATACTGCATTTCGACCCGCGGCTCCCAAGCGCTTGGCCATCGCTCACGTTCCGCATGACGCAGCGTGGCACCCGATTGCGCGTCACGGTACGCCGCGAGTCGATCACCTTCGCGATCGAGGAGGGTGGGGCTCTCACGGTCGAAGTCAGGGGCGAGTTGATTGCGGTCGCACGTGACGAGGAGACCGTGGTGCCGCTCAGTGACCAGGGCCCGCGTATCGCGGGAAGCCCCGACCCCGCGAAGTTCCACGGCACGCTCCGTGCCGACGGCACGGTGATTACGGCGTCGCTGCCCCCGAGCGCCACGGATGCAGACTTTACGGATATTGAGATGGAAACTCCGCCGGCGCTCGACTAGTCGCCTGCTGGGGGTGTCGTCCCGTGTGTGGAAGCCCGGGAACCGCGCCGCATTGAGCCCGAAATAGGCAAATTAGTCTCGAGGCATGAGGCAGAGTGGTACCTGTGTCACTTCAGCGACCGAACAAGTCGAGTTGAGGGGCGCGAGGTTTTTCGACGAGGCCCTGTCGGCCTGGTTTTATGAATGACGTACGAGATCGCACGAAGGGGTTTAAATGAGCGTCAAGAAGCACCTGGCTCGAGTCTTGACGGTTGCGGCCGTCGGGGCAATCATGCTTGGCCTTGCAGCCTGCTCCACCTCGATCAACGGGGTCATCATCAACACGGCCGCAACGAACGCGCCCACGGTCAAGCCGCTGGTCACGGTGGGTTTTGTGGCCGTCGGCGCCGCGGACGCCTGGCATGCGGCCGAAGAGGCCGACATCCAGAGTGCCTTCTCCACCAAGGCCGGCTTCGACCTGAAGTACGCCCCGGCGACCAAACTCGACCAGAAGTCTCAGATCGACGCCTTCAACGCGTTCGTTGATCAGGGCGTCAAGGCCATTCTGCTGTCGCCCGTACAGAGTTCGGGTTGGGACGACTCGCTGACGCGAGCGAAGAACGCGGGGATCCCGGTCTTCCTGATCGACGGCGGCATCTCGCCTGACAACACGAGCCTCTACGTCACGCGAATCACGCCAGGCGACGCCGCGGTCGCAACGAACGTTGCCAACTGGGCATTGGGGGCGTTCCCCGACGGCACCAAGTACTTCGTCCTCGAGGGCCCCGCGGGTGATGGCATGGTGAGCGAGCGCAACCAGGGCTGGAATTCCGTCCTGGCTAGCCACCCCGAGTTTTCGAAGATCGGCGCTCAGGCGGCCAACTGGACGACGGATGAGGCCAAATCCGTCACGGCGGCGGTGCTCAAGGCAAACAACAACGACGTCCCGCTCATCTTTGCGCAGAACGACGAGATGGGTCTCGGCGCGGTGCAAGCCGTCGAAGAGGCAGGCCTCAAGCCGGGCACGGACGTCAAGATCGTCACGATTGGCGGATCCAAGGCGGCCCTGCAGGCGCTGCTCGACGGCAAGCTGTCATTCGTCGCCGAGTACAACCCGCTGTTGGGCCAGACGGCAGCAGAGGTAGTCAACACGGTCCTGGGCGGCGACACGGTCGACACGATCGTCGTCGTCCCGTCGGCCACCTTCGCCACCGTCACGCAGGACCAGGTTGACGCACGCGTCTACTAGGCGGGCAAGGCGCGCACCCTCGCGGCTTTTGGGCGCGCATCGCCTGCTCGCCCTTCGCATGCGACCGTTAACATGTCAGGTGAGCGCCAACTCCTGGCGTTCGGTCAACGAGTTCTGACGGGGTTGTGGGCGTGAGCGAGGGACGAGGCACTCCGCCGAGCATGCGCGAGGTCGCGGCGCTTGCAGGCGTCTCACACCAGACTGTTTCGCGCGTCATCAACGGGCACCCAAGCATTAAGGCGACGACGCGCGACCGCGTGCTGAAGGTGATCGAAGAGGTTCAATATCGGCCAAACAGCGCCGCGCGAGCGCTCGTTACCCGCCGATCGAACCGCATCGGCGTGGTGGTCGACAGCGCCGTCAAGTTTGGACCAAACGCGACCCTGCGTGCCGTGGAGGACTCCGCGCGAGAGGCCGGCTACTCGGTGACTTCGGTCACGGTCGCCGAAGACAGGGCATTGAGTGCACGGTCGGCCGTGGATCACCTGTTATCTCAAGGAATCGACGCGTTGTGCATCATCGCACCGCGCTCTTCGTCGGTAGACCTGTTGCGCGCAAGTGCAGAGGGGCTGCCGACCCTCGCGGTGACGTCGGCCAGGGACCTGAGCATGCTCACGGCGTCTGTCGATCAGCGGCGCGGGGCGGAACTCGCCGTCGAGCATCTGCTGGGCCTTGGACATCGCGACATCCTTCACGTCGCGGGACCCATGGACTGGCTCGACGCGCGCGGTCGCGAGCGGGGATGGCGGGCGGCGCTTGAGGCGGCGGACATCGAGCCGCGGCCGCCCATCGTTGGCGATTGGACCGCCGACTCGGGCTTTTCCGTTGCCAGGGACCACCTCGATCCGGTTGACTTCACGGCGATCTTTTGCGCCAACGACCAGATGGCCTTGGGAGTGTTCCACGGGCTCAGCGTTCGAGGGGTCAGGGTGCCTGAAGATGTCAGCATCGTGGGCTTCGATGACCTCCCTGAGGCGCGGCACTTCCGGCCCGCGCTCACCACGGTCCGTCAGGACTTCGAGACCCTTGGGCAACGCACCGTCGAGGCGATCATTGCCGCGATCGAAGGCGGACATCCGCCGATGCGCACGGTGATCGAGCCCGAACTCATCGTTCGGGAGTCGACGACCCACGTTCGTCCGTGATGACGGCATCGAAGCACGTGGCACATTTCCAGTTGCAGAGCACGGTTGTTACCGGTAACATTTGGATCAGTGAGCGACGGGAGTTGTGCGCCACCGGCTGCACCGCCCGCGCTCCGTGGCTATGGCCTCTCGCGTCACGAGAGGGATCTCGAGGAGGAGATCGTATGAGCATCGAGAGCAGCGGCGCTTGCCGTAGATGGCGTTCGCCTCGATCACTCAAGGAGAACTCGACGCCAGCCAGTGCTAGCCAACACGTCGAACTGAAGCATCTCAAACAAAGAGATCCGCAAAACTGACAAGACAAGGAGGCCACCCGGTGGCTCTGGATACCTCTGGTGCGTACGTGATCGGCGTCGACTTCGGCACGCTTTCCGGTAGGGCCGTGGTCGTGCGGGTCTCCGATGGTGCCGAACTCGCGAGCGCTGTGCACGACTACGAGCACGCTGTGATGGACACGACGCTCGCGTCGAGCGGCGCGACGCTGCCCCCCGAGTGGGCGCTTCAAGACCCGAACGACTACCGCGAGGTGCTCCGGACCGCCGTTCCCGAGGCGGTGAAGGCGGCGGGAATCGACCCCGCGACCGTCATCGGCATCGCGACCGACTTCACCGCGTCGACGCCGCTCCCTGTGCTGGCGGATGGCACGCCAATGTGCGAGGTCGAGGGCCTCCGCGACAGGCCCCACGCGTACGTGAAGTTGTGGAAGCACCACGCCGGACAGGCCCAGGCGGACCGGATCAACGCTTTGGCTCGCGAGCGCAACGAGTCGTGGCTGCCGCGCTATGGCGGCTTCATCTCCTCCGAGTGGGAGTATGCGAAGGCGCTCCAACTCGTCGAGGAAGACCCCGAGATCTTCGAGCGCATGGACCACTGGGTCGAGGCAGCCGACTGGATCATCTGGCAACTGTGCGGGTCCTATGTGCGCAACGCCTGCACCGCCGGATACAAGGGAATCCTTCAAGACGGCGCCTACCCATCGGAGGACTTCGAGGCCGCGCTCAACCCTGCATTCAAGGGCTTCGCCGCGCGCAAACTGGTCCACCCGATCGGCCAGCTCGGCGACAAGGCGGGCGGGCTTACTGCCCAGGCCGCCGCGTGGACGGGCCTGCCGGAGGGAATCGCGGTGGCGGTGGGCAATGTCGATGCTCACGTCACCGCTCCAGCCGCGAAGGCCGTCGAGTCAGGACAAATGCTTGCAATTATGGGCACGTCAACGTGCCACGTGATGAACGGCGACACGCTTGCCGAGGTGCCGGGCATGTGTGGCGTCGTTGACGGCGGCATCATGTCGGGCCTGTACGGCTATGAGGCTGGCCAGTCAGGCGTTGGCGACATCTTTGCTTGGTACGTCAAGAACCAGGTCCCAGGGCGCTACTTCGACGATGCGGCCGCGGCCGGCAAGTCGATTCACCAGCACCTCACGGACCTGGCCTTCGCGGAGCCTGTGGGCGCCCACGGTCTTGTCGCCCTCGACTGGCACAACGGCAATAGGTCGGTGCTCGTCGACACCATGCTGTCCGGCGTCGTGATCGGCCAGACTCTTGCCACGCGCGCCGAGCAGGGCTACAGGGCGCTGCTCGAGGCGACCGCCTTCGGCACCCGGACGATCGTCGAGACCTTCAATGCCTCGGGAGTCCCCGTGACGGAGTTCGTGGTGGCGGGAGGCCTGCTCAAGAACCCGCAGCTCATGCAGATGTACTCGGATGTGTTGCGCCTGCCGCTGTCGACGATCGCCTCCGAACAAGGGCCGGCTCTGGGTAGCGCGATCCACGCGGCCACCGCGGCGGGCGCCTATGCCTCGGTTGCCGACGCAGGGGAGGCGATGGGTCGAGTTGAGCGCGGCAAGTACGAGCCCAACGCGCAGGCGGCCGACGCGTACGACAAACTGTTTGCCGAATACTCCCTGGTTCACGACTACTTTGGCCGCGGCGCCAACGACGTCATGAAGCGACTCAAGGCCATGCGCAAGGAGGCGCTTTCATGACGGACCACGACATCGCTGCCATCGAGGAGGCCGTCGCCGAACTGCGTCAGCAGGTCAGCGACCTTCACTCGGAGCTCACGCACTACAACCTGGTGGTGAGTACGGGCGGCAACGTCTCCGGCCGCGTGCCAGGTCGCGACCTGTTCGTGATCAAGCCGTCGGGTGTGAGCTACGACGACCTCGCCCCCGACAACATGGTGGTCTGCGACCTCGACGGCAACGTCATCCCAGGCACCAAGGGCTCTCAGCGTGCGCCAAGCTCCGATACCGCCGCCCACGCCTACGTGTACCGCCACATGCCCGAGGTGGGGGGAGTGGTCCACACCCACTCCGACTATGCGGCCGCCTGGGCCGCTCGCCGCGAACCCATCCCGTGCGTGATCACCGCGATGGCAGACGAGTTCGGCGGCCCGATCCCCGTGGGCCCGTTCGCGATCATCGGCGACGACTCGATCGGTCGCGGCATTGTCGAGACCCTGACCGGTCATCGTTCGCGGGCAGTGCTCATGGCCAACCACGGCCCATTCACGATCGGCAAGGACGCGAAGGACGCGGTCAAGGCCGCTGTGATGTGTGAGGACGTCGCCAGGACGGTGCACATCGCCCGTCAAGGCGGTGAACTCGTCCCGATCCCCCAAGAGGCGATCGATTCTCTGTTTGACCGCTACCAAAATGTCTACGGCCAGCCCAAGAAGGAGCAGTAACTATGTCGAGGAGCCTTACCAATGTCTAGGCGCAGTGTGTTGCCCGACCTGACCCAGCTTGAGGTGTGGTTCGCCACCGGCAGCCAGGAGCTCTACGGTCCCGAGACTCTCGCCCAGGTCGCGGAGCAATCGCAAGGGGTCGTCGCCGCCCTCAACGCCGCGAGCGACATCCCCGTCAAGATCGTGTGGAAGCCTGTTCTCACGGGCTCCGACGCGATCCGGCGCCTGTTCCTTGACGCCAACTCCGCGGACAACGTGCTTGGCGTCATCGCCTGGATGCACACGTTCAGCCCGTCCAAGATGTGGATCGCGGGCCTCGAGGCCAACGACAAGCCCATGCTTCACCTACACACGCAGGCGAACGTGGCGCTCCCGTGGGGTGAGATCGACTTCGACTTCATGAACCTCAACCAGGCCGCCCACGGCGACAGGGAGCACGGCTACATCGAGGCGCGCATGGGCCTGCCGCGCACCACGGTCGTGGGACACGCTTCCGACCCCGCCGTTACGGCGAGCATCGGCAACTGGCAGCGCGCCGCGCTTGGCCGCTGGGCGACCCGTTCGATGAAGGTCGCCCGCTTTGGCGACAACATGCGCTACGTCGCCGTCACAGAGGGCGACAAGACCGAGGCCGAGATCAAGCTCGGCGTTCAGGTCAACACCTGGCCCATCAACGAGCTGGCGGCCGCCGTAAACGCGGTTTCCGACTCCGACGCCGACGCCCTGGTCGCCGAGTATCTCGACCTGTACGACGTGGCCGACGAGCTCAAGCCGGGCGCGCCCCGCGCGGAGTCGCTGCACTACGGCGCCAAGGTCGAGATCGGCCTGCGCACCTTCCTCGAGGCGGGCGGCTTCACGGCCTTCACCGACTCGTTCGAGGACCTGGGCGATCTGCGTCAGCTCCCCGGCCTCGCGGTCCAGCGCCTCATGGCGGACGGTTATGGATTTGGCGCAGAGGGCGACTGGAAGACCGCCGTCATGGTGCGCGCGGCCGCGGTCATGGGCACGGGCCTTCCTGGTGGCGCGAGCCTCATGGAGGACTACACCTACAACTTGGAGCCTGGAAACGAGCTGATCCTCGGCGCTCACATGCTCGAGGTAAACCCGGCCCTGTCGTCGGCGAAGGCGAAGCTCGTGATCGCCCCCTTGGGCATCGGCGGCAAGGAGGACCCGGTTCGCTTGGTCTTCACGGCCGACGCCGGACCCGCGATCGTGGTGGCCATGAGCGACGTCCGCGAACGCTTCCGCCTGGTCGCGAACGTGGTCGACAACGTCGCGCTCCCCGAGCCGATGCCAAAGCTTCCCGTGGGCCATGCGGTGTGGAAGCCGCGCCCGGACTTCCGAACGTCGGCCACCGCGTGGCTGATGGCGGGCGCGGCTCACCACACCGTCATGTCCAATCAGGTCGGGCTCGAGGTCTTCCGCGAGTTCGCGCGCATGTCGCGCATCGAACTGCTTGCGATCGACGAGTCGACCTCCGTGGTCGGGTTCGAGAACGAGTTGCGCGCGAACGCCGCGTACTACCGTTTGAACCAGCCGCTCTAAGGGCCTCCGGCGGGGGCCACACAAGTTGCGCGGCGCACTCGCCCGGCGCCGGTCAGTCGTCGGCGGTGCGCACCACGATGCCAAGGTGAGTGGCGAGCGCCTCGGCCATGTCGATCATCTGGGCGGGCGACACCACGAGTCCGCGCAGCGAGCCAGGATGGCCCACTGCGTGCACCTCGGTTTCGGACACGTCGACTCGCTTCATGCGCGCGTCATCCGTGAGGAGCTCGCCGACGGTCCCTCCGCTCATCGTGAGTTCGTCGATCTTTGACATCGAGATGTCGAGAGTGCCGACGCGGCAGTCGGTAAGTGTCAGATGCTTGACCTTCGCGCCCCGGAGTGAAAAGAGGTCGATCTTGGAGCCGCGGATGGTGACGTCGACCATCGAGGAATTGTCGGCCATGAGGGCGCCGACGCGAATGTCGGCCCACGTGGCGTCGCGCCACTCGCTGTCCTTGAGGCGCCACGTCCCCGCGGAGAAAGCCCCCACGTAGACCTCGGCCGCGACGAGCCCAGGGAGCTCAAGCGTGTCCGCGTGACAGCGGGTCATCGCGCATTCGATGAGGTGCACTCGTGAGGCGTTCACGCCCGAAAGGTCGGCGCCGTCGATCGACATGCCATCCCACTCCGCCCTGCCGATCAGTTCGGCCGGCAGGGCGGGGGCAAGGCCCTGCAAATCTTCGCGCTCCGTCACCCCCCAAGCCTAGGGATGAGCACGCGGACCTGTCTCGGCGGCCGCTTAGGATGGACATGCCGGAAATCCGGTTCTTTGGCATGCCCTGGAGGCCCCCGTGTCCCGTCCCCTCGCGTCCCTGCTTGGGCACGTGCGCACCACCATCCCCGCCGATGCGGCGCACCTCATCGCCCCGTCGGCGGCTGCCGCTCCCGTGCTGGCCGCGCGGGCGGGAGACTCCCTGACTCTCGTCTTGACGGCGACGGGCAACGACGCAGAGGCGCTCGAGTCGGCATTGAATGCGTACCTCGATCCCGCCGAGATTGCGGTCTTCCCCAGTTGGGAGACGCTTCCCCACGAGCGATTGAGCCCGCGCTCCGACACCGTGGCCAGGCGCCTCGCGACCCTGCGCCGCGTGACGCACCCTGCCGAAGCAGCGCGCGAAACCGGGCTGGCCGCGCCGCGGATCGTCATCGCCCCGCTGCGCGCCGCGCTACAGCCGCTCGCACCAGGCCTGGCCGACCTCGAACCCGTGCGCGTCGAGCGCGGAGACCAGCGTGACCTCGAGGACCTCACGCGGTTGCTCGCCGCGGCCGCGTACACGCGCGTCGACATGGTGGAACGCCGCGGCGAGTTTGCCGTGCGCGGCGGGATCGTCGACGTCTTTGCTCCCACCGATGCACACCCCACCCGCATCGAGTTCTTTGGCGACGAGGTCGAGTCGCTGCGGTTGTTCTCGGTGGCCGACCAGCGCTCTCTTGCCGACGTCGACCGACTGTGGGCGCCACCGTGCAGGGAACTGCTGCTCACCGACGATGTGCGCAGCCGCGCATCGTCAATGATGGCCGTGTTCCCCGCAGCCGCCGACCTGCTGGCGCGCGTGGCCGCGGGAAACGCGGTTGAGGGAATGGAAAGCCTGCTTCCCGTCCTCGTTGACCGACTCGCGTCGCTCGTGGAACTCATGCCGCGAGGCACGACAGTGGTGGCGCTCGAGCCCCAGCGTCTCGAACGCAGGGCCGAGGACCTCCAGCACACGGCGCAGGAGTTTTTGGCGGCCGCTTGGGTGGGGGCGACTGCGGGCGCGGACGCTCCCGTCGACCTCGGCGCGGTAGCCGAGGCCGCGGCCGACAGCCCTCTCGCAAGAGGCGGTTTCCTCACCCTCCCTGAGCTCAAAGAAGCGATAGACGTCGCCGGCCTCAACTGGGAAACGATCGGCCCCTTTGGTGCGGAGGACGCTCAAGCGGCAGGCATCGGCGAAATTGAGTCCTTTAAGGGCCGGCCGGGAGCCGCTCTCGATCACGCGCGCGTCTCGACCTCGCTGGGTTGGCGCGTCATCATCGCCGCCGCAGGCGCCGGTTCCGCTCAGCGCATCGCGGAGCAGTGCCGGGACGCCGGCGTGCCGTGCAGGGTGGTCGACGCGTTAGACGCGGAAGGGGAGCGGGGCGTCGTCGACGTCGTGCCGGGCGTCACGGGAGTCGGCTTCTCGCTCGAGGAGGAGCGCATCCTCGTGCTCCACGAGACGGACCTCACGGGCCGCGCCGCATCGACGGCTGGGCCCAAGGTCAAGGTCCCGAGCCGCAGGCGCAACGTCGTCGACCCGCTCCAACTGAGCCCTGGTGACCACGTGGTCCACGAAAGTCACGGCGTCGGACGCTTCGTTGAGCTCATGAAGCGCACGGTGCGCGGCGTCGAGCGCGAATACCTGGTCATCGAATACGCGCCAAGCAAGCGTGGGGGCCCCGCGGACAAGCTGTCGGTTCCCACGGATCAGCTCGACCTTGTCACCAAGTACGTGGGCGGCGAGGCGCCCGCCGTCAACAAGATGGGCGGCGCCGACTGGACCAAGACCAAGGGCCGTGCGCGCAAGGCCGTCAAGGAGATCGCGGCGGAGCTCATTCGCCTGTACTCCGCGCGCATGGCGACCAAGGGACGCGAGTTCGGGCAGGACACTCCGTGGCAGCGCGAGCTCGAGGAGGCATTCGCCTACGTCGAGACTCCGGATCAACTCACCACGATCGACGAGGTCAAGGCCGACATGGAGAAGCCCGTCCCGATGGACAGGCTCGTGTGTGGCGACGTCGGCTTCGGAAAGACGGAGATTGCCGTGCGCGCCGCCTTTAAGGCCATTCAAGACGGCACTCAGGTCGCGATCCTGTGCCCCACCACCCTCCTGGTGAAGCAGCATGTCGACACCTTCACCGAGCGCTTCGCCCCCTTCCCAGTCAAGGTGGCGGCGCTGTCGCGCTTCCAGACGGACAAGGAGGCGAAGGAGGTCATCGAGGGGTTGTCGGAGGGAACGGTCGACCTGGTCATTGGCACCCATCGCCTCATCACGGGCTCCGTGCGCTTCAAGAAGCTCGGCCTGGTGATCATCGACGAGGAGCAGCGCTTCGGCGTCGAGCACAAGGAGACGCTCAAGGCGATGCGCACCGACGTGGATGTACTCGCGATGTCGGCGACGCCGATTCCCCGCACGCTAGAGCTCGCGGTGACCGGCATCAGGGAAATGTCGACGCTGGCCACGCCGCCCGAGGAGCGGCACCCGATCCTCACGTATGTGGGCCCGCACGAGGACGCCCAAGTGGCCGCGGCTGTGCGTCGCGAGCTCATGCGCGACGGCCAGGTGTTCTACATTCACAACTCGGTCAAGACGATCAATCGCGCGGCCATGAAGATCTCCGAACTTGTTCCGGAGGCCCGAGTTGCCGTCGCACACGGGCAAATGGGAGAGAAGGAACTCGAGCGCGTCATCGTCGACTACTACGACAAGCGCTACGACGTCTTGGTGTGCACCACGATCGTGGAGACGGGCCTCGACATCCCCAACGCCAACACCCTTGTCGTTGAGCGCGCGGACACCTTTGGCCTGTCCCAATTGCACCAGTTGCGCGGTCGCGTCGGGCGCGCGAGGGAGCGCGCCTATGCGTACTTCCTCTACCCGCCGGACAAGACGCTGACCGAGACCGCCCATGACCGCCTGCAAACCATCGCGGCCAACACCGACCTCGGTTCGGGTATGGCCGTCGCGCTCAAGGACCTCGAGATTCGTGGCGCGGGCAACTTGCTTGGCGGCGAGCAGTCTGGGCACATCGAAGGTGTCGGCTTCGACCTCTACATCCGGATGGTCGGCGAGGCCGTGGCGGGCTTCAGGGGAGAGCCCGAGGGGCATCCCCCGATCACGATCGACTTGCCGATCGACGCGCATATTCCCACCGATTACATCGAACACGAGCGCTTGCGCCTCGAGGCCTATCGGAAGATCGCCGATGCCGACACGGAGGAGGAGTTCGCGCGCATCGAGGACGAGTTGTCCGACCGGTACGGGCCATTCCCCGAGCAGGTCGGCAACCTCTTCTCCGTGGCGAGGCTCCGGCTCGACCTGCGTGCCGCGGGGGTCACCGAGGTGGTTTCCCAGGGCAAATACGTGAGGTTGGCGCCCGTCGCGCTCCCGGACTCCGCCGCGATGCGCGTTGCCAGGCTCTATCCGGGGACCCTCATCAAGCCCGCCGTGAGGCAAATCCTCGTCACCGCACCGACGACTGCGCGCATAGGCGGTCAACCGATCGAGGGCCTGGCGTTGCTCGATTGGGTGCGTGAGGTGCTGAAAGTGGCGTCTCTGGCGCCGGTAGTATGACCGTTATGAAGCGCTTTGCCACCGCACTCCTTGCCGTCTTGACCCTCAGTGCCTGTGCGGTGACTGGCCAGCCAGCTCACCCGGGTACCGCAGCCATCTACGACGGTGCCACCATCACGACCGCGCAGGTTGCGGCCTGGGGCACCGCGCAGGACGACATGGGATACCCCAATGACCCTGGCGCCGCGCTCACGCTGCTGCTGTTGCGGCCCGCGCTTGACAAGGAAGCCGCGACGCAGGGCATCGTCTTTGACGACAAGCAGATCTCGGCCGAGGCGCAAACGTGGATGTCCGCGAGCAAGGCGAAGGTGGTCTCCCCCACGCCGGACATGATGGAAGTCGTGCGAACGGTGCGGGTTCTCCATGCGCTCCTGCTCACCACAAGCGGAAAGGCGGCCATCAAGACGGCCGTCGAGTCGATTGAGGCCAACGCCGAGGCCAACCCTGTATACGGGCACTTCACTGTGGTTCAGTTCGCCAACAGCTTCGACATTGTGGCAAAGCGGTATCAGAATGACCAAGGTCAATACGGCGATATGGTCTACCTGGTCTTCAAGGATCTGTCCGGCTTCAACGGGAACGCCCAACGCGGGTGGATGGTCGGCGCGGGACTTCCCTCGCCCAGCCCCACCGCGAGCCCCACCGCGAGCCCCGCGCCCGTGAACGCCTCTCCGGCACCCGCATCCCCCTCTCCCACACCTTGAGCCCAGCGAGTCGAGTGTGAGTGCGCTGTGCGCGTTGGGAGCGTTGCGATGTGAGAAACGTGCCTAGGCCCTGTGGCCCGGCGCGACTTCGTGGGTCTCGATAGACTCACAGTGGAACCCATCCATGTCCGCTCAAGCGGCACAAAATAAGGAGCAACATGGCCAGCATTGAGGCCGTCGGCGCCCGCGAAATTCTTGACTCGCGCGGCAACCCCACAGTTGAGGTAGAGGTAGCGCTGGACGACGGTACGTTTGCTCGTGCCGCTGTTCCCTCCGGCGCATCCACCGGAGCATTCGAGGCAGTCGAGCGCCGTGATGGCGACAAGGGCCGCTACATGGGCAAGGGTGTCCAGCAGGCCGTTGACGCCGTCATCGACGAGATTGCCCCCGAGGTCGTCGGCCTCGAGGCCAGCGAGCAGCGCCTCATCGACCAGATCATGATCGACCTGGACGGCACCCACAACAAGGGCAAGCTGGGCGCGAACGCGATCCTCGGTGTGTCGATTGCCGTCGCGAAGGCCGCTGCGGACAGCGCCGACCTTGCGCTCTTCAAGTACGTTGGCGGCCCGAACGCCCACATCCTTCCCGTCCCGATGATGAACATCCTCAACGGTGGGTCGCACGCCGACTCGAACGTCGACATCCAGGAATTCATGATCGCCCCCGTTGGCGCCACGTCGTTCCGCGAGGCGCTCCGCATGGGTGCCGAGGTCTACCACACGCTCAAGTCCGTGCTCAAGGAGCGCGGCCTGGGCACCGGTCTTGGCGACGAGGGTGGCTTTGCTCCGAACCTCGGCTCCAACCGTGAGGCGCTCGACCTCATCCTTGTTGCCATCGAAAAGGCCGGCTTCACCCCCGGCGACGATGTCGCGCTCGCGCTCGACGTTGCCGCCACCGAGTTCTTCAAGGACGGCGCCTACCAGTGGGAGGGCGGTCAGAAGACGCCCGCCGAGATGATCGCCTTCTACGAGGGCCTCGTCAACGACTACCCGCTGGTCTCGATCGAGGACCCGCTGTCCGAGGACGAGTGGAGCTCGTGGTCGGAGCTCGTCACGCTCATCGGCGACAAGACGCAGATCGTCGGAGACGACCTGTTCGTCACCAACCCTGTCCGTCTCGCAAGGGGCATCCAGGAGGGCGCCGCCAACGCACTGCTCGTCAAGCTCAACCAGATCGGCACGCTGTCCGAAACTTCGGACGCCGTGCAGATGGCGCAGCGCGCGGGCTACACCGCGATGGTGTCGCACCGCTCGGGTGAGACCGAAGACGTCACGATCGCCGACCTCGCCGTCGCGTACAACTGCGGCCAGATCAAGACGGGCGCCCCCGCCCGTGGCGAGCGCATCAACAAGTACAACCAGCTCATGCGCATCGAGGAAGAACTGGACGACGCCGCGGTTTACGCGGGCAAGTCTGCGTTCCCCCGTCGCTACGGTAAGTAGGCAGAGTCAAGTAGTCACCACTCGCTTCATCGGATCCGCCGTACCCCCTGGGGTGCGGCGGATCCGTCGTTGTGGGGCACGACTCGTGCGGCAAGACGGGTCGCTCTGGGCGAGTCACCCGGCTGCGGGAGGGGAGCCACTAGACAATGGGCACATGTCTGCACCCACGCGCCCAGGAGCTCCCCGCGCGACCGCGCGCGGCTCCGCGCGTACCCCGCGCTCGGGCGTGACGCGCGTCGGCCCCCCTGCTCGACCGGGTGCGTCGGCGTCATCGAGCTCGACTGCTAAGCCGCGTCCAGCCGTCGCGCCAGCGCCGGTGAGAGGCTCGTGGGCTGCGGTTCTGTCGTGGCGCACGCTGGTGCTCGCGGGGGTGCTGGGGCTCGCTTTTGCCCTCGTCTGGCCGTCGGTCCGCGTGTACAACGAGCAGCAGGCCAGCAACTCCGCCCTGGTCGCAGAACGCGATGCCGCTAAGGCGCAGGTGGACGACCTAAACGCCCAGTTGGCTCGCTGGCAGGACCCGGCCTTTGTGGTGGCGCAGGCCCGCGAACGCCTCGCCTACGTGTATCCGGGCGAGACCCCTTATCGCGTGGTCGATCCGGAGGTTGCGCGCCCTGCCGCGGCAGGCTCGGTCGACGCGGCGGCGAACAGCGACGTGACGACCGGACAGCCCTGGTTCGATCGCATGTGGGCCTCCGTCGAGGCTGCTGGTGCCGAGCCCTCATCCCAGGCGCCCTCTCAAGGGCCCGCGGTGGCCGTGAGCCCACCCGCAGTGGTCGCACCGCTGCCGAACGTAGAATTGGGCGGGTGAGCGTCGCCCCCGAGGACATCGAGACCCTGCATGCCCAATTGGGGCGTGTGCCCAGGGGCGTGGTGGCCGTGGCGGCGCGATGCGTGTGCGGCAACCCGACCGTCGCGAAGACGGCCCCGCGGCTGCCCGACGGCACGCCCTTCCCGACCCTCTACTACCTCACGCATCCGGGCGCCGTTGCGGCCACTTCGACGCTTGAGGCGACGGGCACGATGCGCGAGTTCCAGTCGCGACTCGGTGACGACGAGGCACTTGCGGCGGCGTATCGCGCGGCGCACGAGCGCTACCTGGAGGAGCGATACGCGATCGAGGACGTGGAGGAAATCCACGGCATTTCGGCGGGCGGAATGCCTGACCGCGTCAAGTGCCTGCATGTGCTCGTGGGTTACGCCCTCGCGGCGGGCCCGGGAGTGAACCCGCTGGGTGACGAGGCACTGGCCCTGATCGCGACGACGTGGCGGCCCGACAGGTGCACGTGCGAGACGCCCTCTACGCGCGGCGCCGCTTCGGCGTCTGCAGACGAGTGAGCAGCCGAGTCCGCAGACTCGTGAGCGCCGCGCTTCGACGCCGCCAGGGGGCCGGGACCGGCGCTACTAGGGTGGTGTCATGACACGCGTAGCCGCCATCGACTGTGGCACCAACTCCATCCGTTTGCTCGTCGCCGATGTGACGGACGGGCGTCTTGCCGATTTGGTGCGCACCATGACGGTCGTGCGGCTTGGGCAGGGCGTCGACCAGACCGGCGAGTTCGCCGCCGATGCGCTGGAGCGGACGTTTGCGGCCGTGGACGCGTACGCGGCCCAGTGTCGCGAGCTCGGGGTCGAGGCGACGCGCTTCGTCGCCACGTCGGCCACTCGCGACGCGAGCAACAGGGACGTGTTCCTGGAGGGCGTGCGGGAACGGCTTGGGGTGACCCCAGAGGTCATCACGGGCGACGAGGAGGCCCGCCTGAGCTTCAGGGGAGCCACCTCGGTGCTCGATGCTAGCCACGACGCCCCCTACCTCGTGGTTGATCTTGGCGGCGGCTCGACGGAGGTCGTCCTTGGCACCGACGGCCCAGAGGCCTCCCACTCGATGAACGTGGGCTGCGTGCGGATGACCGAGCGCCACCTCGTCAGCGACCCGCCGGAAACGGACGAGATCGCGGCGGCGGTCAAGGACATCCACGCCGCAATCGATGCGGCATTCGAGGGAGTCCCTGTCGAGCGCACGCGGACCCTGGTGGGCCTCGCAGGCTCGATCACCACGGTCACCGCGCACGCCCTTGGCCTGCACTCCTATGACCGCGACAGGATCAACGGCTCCGTGCTTCCGATCGACGCGGCCATGCAGGCTTGCGACGAACTGCTTCACGCGACCCGGTCCTCGCGCGCGTCGCTCGGCTTCATGCATGCCGGACGCGTCGACGTCATCGGCGCGGGGGCGCTCGTGTGGCACACGCTCATGGGGCGCGTGCGCACGGCGGTCCACGACGCGGGCGGCGAGTTACCCAGCGTCGTGACGAGCGAGCACGACATCCTGGATGGGATCGCGTTCTCCGCGGCGGAGCGCCTCGGCTAGCGCCGGTCGCTCACGTCCCAGCCCCCGTAGCCCAACTGGCAGAGGCAGCCGACTTAAAATCGGCACAGTGCGGGTTCAAATCCCGCCGGGGGCACGTGAGGCGCCAGGTGTGCAGTTCGGGCTCTCTCGCGCCCGACGCTGCTAGTGCTCGGGGGCAATCGCGACGACGGTGCGCCCGGTACCGCGACCTTCGAGGAGCTCCGCAGCGGCGTCTTGAGCATCGGCGAGATCGACGATGCGGGTCACGGCGTCGACGAGTTGTGGGTCGAGGTCGTTCGCGAGGAGTTCCCATGCGTCGTGGCGAAGCGCGGGCGCCGTGTGGACCGAGTCGATTCCGGCCAGGGTGATGCCGCGAAGGATGAACGGCAACACGGTCGTGGGCAAGTCCGCTCCTGCCGCGAGCCCGCATGTGGCGGCCACGCCGCCCGCGTTGAGGCTCGCGAGCGCATTGGCGAGGATGGTGCCGCCGACGCTGTCGATCACTCCGGACCACCGTTGCGTGCCGAGCGGCCTGCCGGGGGACTCGAGGGAAGCCCTGTCGATGACCTCGGCCGCGCCGAGCGCGATGAGCCGGCCGCCCAAGGCATCGGCCCTTCCTGTGGCGGCGACCACCTCGTAGCCCGCCCTGCTCAGCAGCGCGATGGCGATGCTGCCGACCCCGCCGCCTGCGCCGGTGACGAGCACGGGGCCGCACTCGGGCTCGAGGCCATTGCGTTCGAGTGCAAGCAGGCTGAGCGCGGCGGTGAAGCCTGCGGTGCCGATCGCGGCGGCCTGGGTGGGGGTGAAGGTGTCGGGGACGGCGATGAGGTCGTCGCCCTTCACGTGCGCCAGTCCCGCAAGGCCGCCGTTGAGGTCCTCGCCGAGGCCCGCTCCGTTGAGGGTGACGATGTCGCCTGCTGCCCAGCGGCTGTGCGTCGACGCGACCACCTCACCCACAAGGTCGATGCCCGCGATGAGTGGGGTGCGACGTACCACGCCGGGGCGACCGTGGAGGGCGAGGGCGTCCTTGTAGTTGATCCCCGAGAACAAGACACGCACGGTCGTATCGAGATCGTCGAGCATGCTGTCGGCCACCTGCTCGAGAATGGCCGCGTTCTTGCCATCCTCTTTGCGGATGACCCAAGCGGGGAACGAAGTCATGCGGATGCCCTTTCCGTGAGGACCGAAGATGTCTTCAGGTCGCTGGCAGTGGCACGTGGTCCTCGGCCGCACCCAAACTCCGGTCTGCGACGGGGCGCCCCGCCACACCAATCTCGACGATAGGTCATGTGGATCACTCCGGGGGCACGGACGGCCGTCGGCGCTCGTTAGACTTCCTAGAGCGCTCCTGAGGAGGAAAACGTGGCCAATCCCGTCTTTCGCAATTCAAAGTCCTTCCAGCAGGGGTCCCCCGCTGGTTTCGAGACCCCGTCGGCTCCCGGATTCACTCCGATCGACGGCAGGATGACGTACGACGGCACGATCGCCAAGGCCGCCTCGCTCTTCCTGCTCGCGGTGGCATCGGCCGTGCTCGTTGGGCTACTCATGCCATCGCTCGCGATGCCGCTCATGATCGTCGGCTTTGTTCTCGCGCTTATCGTGATGTTCACCACGCGCAAAGGCCCCAAGCCCGCACTGATGGCGACCACGATTGCCGTCTACGGCGGAGCGGTCGGTGGCATCTCGGTCTACTACGAGGCGTCCTACGGCGGGATCATCCTGCAGTCGCTCATCGGCACCGCCGTCGTGTTCGCCGTGTCGCTGTTCGTCTACCGCTCCGGTCGCATCCGCAACATGGCCAAGGTCAACAGGTTCCTGATGATCGCGGCGCCCGCTTACGTCATCTTCTCGCTGATCAACGTGGCCATGGTCTCGTTCGGTGGCTTCAACATGCGTGATGTCCAGATCGGCGGGACGGGCGTGAACCTGGGCCTGATCCTCTCCCTTTTCGCGATCACGGTCGGCGCATTCATGCTGATCTCCGACTTCGACTTTGTGGCGAACGGCGTGCGCAACGGACTTCCCGCCCAGTGGGAATGGACGGCCGCCTATGGGCTGGTCTTTGCCATCATCTGGATCTACCTTGAGATGCTCCGCATGATGAGCTACCTGCGGCGCTAGCGGTGCCACAATGATCGGATGGCCCACGTAGATCTCCCGCTCGACCAGCTTCGTCGTTTCGCTCCCGATGTTGCGGAGCCCGCCGACTTTGACACGTTTTGGAAACGGACGCTTGCCGAGGCGCGCGCGGCCGCGGGGGACGTCGAGGTCGTTCCCGTCGAGACAGGGCTGAACCACGTCGACGTCTTCGACGTGACGTTCCCTGGCTTCGGCGGGCATCCGATTAAGGCGTGGTACGCCAGGCCTGCGGGCGCGACGGAGCAGTTGCCCTGCATCGTCGAGATCACGGGCTATGGCGGCGGGCGCGGCCTGCCGATAGAGCACACCCTGTGGCCCTCGGCGGGATACGCGTACATGATCCTCGATACGCGCGGACAGGGAAGCGCCTGGGGCTCTGGCGGCGATACCCCTGACCCCGTCGGGTCGACGGCGGCCCTGCCCGGCTACATGACCAGGGGAATTCTCGACCCCGAGGACTACTACTTCAGGCGCGTCATCACCGATGCCGTTCTCGCGGTCGACACGGCGCGCGCGCTCCCGGGCGTCGATGCGTCACGGGTCGCGTTCAAGGGCGGCTCTCAAGGGGGCGGCGTGACGCTCGGCGTCGCGGGTCTCGTGCCCGACCTTATTGCCGTGATGCCCGACGTTCCGTTCCTCTGCTACTTCGAGCGCGCGGTGTCCATGGCGGACACGATGCCGTACCCGGAGATTCGCCAGTACCTTTCGGTGCACAGGGACGTCACGGAGCAGGTGTTCCGCACGCTCAGCTACGTGGATGGCGTCAACTTTTCAAAGCGGGCCACCGCGCCCGCTCTGTGGTCGATCGCGCTCATGGATGACGTCTGCCCGCCGTCGACGTGCTTCGCCGCATACAACCGCTACGGCGAACGTGCCGGAGGGGTGCCAAAGGAGGTGACCGTGTACCCGTACAACGGACACGAAGGGGGCGGCGCGCACCAACTCGCGCTCCAACTCGCCTTCATGTCCGAGGTGCTTGGTTACGCGTAACTGACCTGGCAGAATCCGTGGTGGCAATACCCGCCCGGGTTCTTGAACAGGTACTGCTGGTGGTAGTCCTCCGCGTAGTAGAAGATCCCATCACCGGCGTCCGCCACTGAGGCGATCTGGGTGGAGATGGTGCCGAAGCCCTTCTCGGTGAGCTTGGCCTGATACACATCGCGTGAGGCGCCGGCGGCCACCAACTGCCCGTGCGTCGTCGCGAAGATCGCGCTGCGGTATTGGGTGCCGATGTCTCCGCCTTGGCGGTTGGGAGTCGTCGGGTCGTGGTTCTCCCAGAACGCGGCCAGCAGCGTCTCGAGCGACACCTTGGCAGGGTCGTAAACCACTTGCACGGTCTCGGTGTGACCCGTGCGGGAGGTGCATGTCTCTTCATACGTGGGGTTCTTGGTCCAACCTCCCATGTACCCCGCGGCGGTCGAGTACACGCCGTCGATCTGCCAGAAGATCCTCTCGGATCCCCAGAAGCAGCCCATGCCAACGTAGAGCACTTCCATCCCGGCCGGCCAAGGCCCCGCGAGCGGTCGGTCGAGCACCTGGTGCACGTCCGCGACCTCAAGCGCCGAGTCGCGTCCCTTCATCGCCGTCTCTTGCGAAACCATCTGGGTCTTGTCTACTCCGAGCATTCGTGACACCTCCGGTTGCTTAACGCTGGCCACACCCGTAAGTGTTCCGTGCCCGCGATACGCTCTGAGCATGGCAGGCAGCGAAGAGATCACCGGCGACCAAGCGGGCGTGTCCAACGGGGTCGAAGAGCCCCTAAAACCGGCGGCGCCCGCGGACGTCGCCTCCGAGGTCCCGGAGCCGCTGCGAGTTGCTGCGGCGTGGGCGTGGCGACTCATCGTCGTGGGGGTCGTGCTCATCGCGATCGGCAATGTGCTCGCGCTCCTGAGCCCCGTGGTCTTGCCCCTCGTCATCGCGCTTCTCATCGCGGCTCCTCTTGAACGATTCGTGAGTTTCCTGCACAGGCTCAAGGTTCCACGGACGCTTGGCGCCGCATTGACGGTGCTGCTGTTGTTCTTTGCGGTTGTCGGCTTGGCCACCGCGGTGGGCACCTCGGTCGTGAGCGGCTTCGACTCGCTGAAGACCTCCGCCTCGCGCGGCTTCGACACGTTAGTCAACTGGCTCGTCGCCGGGCCTCTGCACGTGTCGAGCGACCAGATCAACACCGGTGTGGCCCAGATCATGACGACGGTGCGCGACCACGCCTGGGGCCTTGCGTCGAGTGCGGTGAGCGTGACAAGCACGGTCGGTGCGCTCGTGGCGGGCGTGGTCCTCGCCCTCATTTCGCTGTTCTTCTTCTTGCGCGATGGCTCTCAAATGTGGGAGTTCTTTGTGCGCCTGGCCCCGCGCCGCATGCGCAAGAGCATGGACAGGGCCGGCCGGGCTGGGTGGACCACGTTGGGGCGCTATACCCAGACCTCCGCTTTCGTGGCACTGGTCGACGCCGTGGGCATCGGCCTAGGCGCACAATTGCTGGGGCTGCCGCTCGCGCTGCCCATTGGGATCATGGTGTTTCTCTTCAGCTTTATCCCGATGTTTGGTGCGAGCATCTCGGGTGCCGTCGCGGTGCTTGTAGGCCTTGTGGACGGAGGCTGGGTCACTGCGCTGCTGATGGTAGGCGTCGTGCTCTTCGTCCAGCAGACGGAGGGAAGCATCCTCTATCCGTGGCTCTTCGGCAAGGCGGCCTCGGTGCACCCCATGGCGATCCTCGTGGCGGTCTCGTCGGGGACTCTGCTTGCGGGTCTGGCGGGCGCGGTGATCGCCGTGCCGATTCTCGCGTTCTCGGTGGCATTCGGGCGCGGACTCCATGCGGAGTACATCCTCAACCGCGATGGCGAAAGGACGCTCACCGGCTCGATACCGCTCCTGGCCGAGAAATCCATGGATGCGATACGTAAGGCGACGGCGCGCGTCACCACCTCGCAAATCCGCGTCCGCAAGCGCCGGCGCTAGCGCGCCGCGCCGCCTGGTCACCGAAGTGGATTGTCGCTACTACGACGAAGGCCGTTGCCGCTCCTGCACCTTGATCAAGACGCCGCACCTCGCTCAGGTGGAAACCAAACAGCGTCGGCTCGAAGCTCTGGTCGCGGCGGCGAGGCCAGGAGACTCCTCACACACCGTGTGGCTCGAACCGATGGTGAGCGCGGAGTCGGGGTTTCGCTCTAAGGCCAAGATGGTGGTCGGCGGCACCGTTGACGACCCGACGGTGGGCATTCTCGATGCGGACGATCGTGGGGTCGACTTGCGCCTGTGCCCGCTCTACGGCACCGATCTCGCGCGGGCGTTCCCCATACTCGCGGAGTTCATCACGGTGGCGCGTCTCGAGCCTTATGACATTCCCGCCCGAAAGGGAGAACTCAAGCACATCATCGTCACGGTCTCGCCGGGCGGCGAACTCATGGCGCGATTCGTCACGCGGTCTACCGAGTCCCTGGCCCGGCTGCGCAAGCACTTGCCGTGGCTACTCGACAGGCTGCCTCGCCTCGTCGTCGTGACCCTCAACGTCCTTCCAGAACACAAGGCCGCTCTCGAGGGTCAGCAGGAGATCGTGCTGACCGAACTCGACACGCTGCGCATGGACATGGGTCGAGTCACGCTGCACGCTCGCCCACAGAGCTTTCTCCAGACCAATACCGACATCGCGCGCAGGCTGTATGCGCTTGTCGCCGGTTGGGTTGACGAGGGCGCAGCGACGACGGTGTGGGATCTGTATTGCGGGGTGGGAGGCTTCGCGCTCCATTGCGTGCGCGAAGGCAGGACGATCGTGGGGGTGGAGTCGGCGGAACAGGCCGTCATCGCGGCGCGGCGCAGCGCTCGGGAAATGGCCGATGCGGGTCAGCCGGGCGCGCTCGAGGCCGCCTTCGAGGCCGCCGACGCGACCGCTTGGGTGCGCGGCAGGCCCGCCCCCGACGTCGTGATCGTCAACCCGCCGCGCAGGGGAATTGGGCCCGAACTTGCCGAGTGGATCGAGTCGAGCGGCGTCCGGAGGGTCGTCTACTCGAGCTGCAACGCGGTGACGCTCGCCAAGGACTTGGGGGCGATGCCGTCTCTGGCTCCCGTGAGAGGGCGGCTCCTCGACATGTTCCCGCACACGGAACACTACGAGGCCGTGGTCCTACTCGAAAGGGTGTGAAGGCCTTAGCTTGATTGGGCGTTAGCCCGTGAAGGCCTCCACCGCGAGCACCTCGATGGCGACCGCGTTGCCGTTCGGCGCCGTGTAGGACGTCGAATCGCCCACCCTTTTGCCGAGCAACGCGTTGCCAAGAGGCGATTGGGCGCTAAACACGTCGATGTCGGTTCCGCCCGCAACCTCACGGGAACCGACGAGGAAGCGCATCTGCTTGCCCGCGACGGTTGCGGTGACCACGGAGCCGGACTGGACGGTGCCGTCGCTCGCGGAGGCCTCCCCCACGTGCGCGCTTTCGAGCAAGGCGCGCAACTGCTGGATGCGGGCCTCTTGCTTGCCCTGCTCCTCGCGTGCGGCGTGATAGCCGCCGTTTTCCTTGAGGTCACCCTCTTGGCGGCGCTCGTCGATCTCCTTGGCGATGGCCGTGCGGCCCTCTCCAGTGAGGTGTTCATATTCTTGCTGCAGGCGGTCGAAGGCCTCCTGAGTAAGCCAGGTCTGGTCCGTCATGCTTCACATCCTTTGCCGTGGAATATCCCAGGATAACGAATGCCCTGGCACTCGACCAAAACGTCCTACGAGCTCGCCTCGCAATAATGCACCACCGCGGTGGTCGCTTCTTCGGTCGTGGCAAGCGTTACCGTGAGGCGTTGAGCCTTCCCCGCGGCAGGATCGATGTGCTGCGTGGCGACTCCCACCTCGTCGTAGCGCGTGTTGAGTGCCCTCAGGTGGCACGTCACTGGCGACTCGGAGTAGAGGAAGACGTCATATGTGACGCGGGCCTGCGTGGGGGAGATGATCTTGAAGCCGACGTCCTGCCATCGCACTGGTTGATGAGCGACGGTCCAGCCCCACCACGACGATAAGGCGATCAAAACCGCCAATCCCGCGCTCACCGCCCACCATGCGCGCGCAGAAAGCCGAGGCCTGGAGTCGGCCTCGTCCTCAGCGGAAACGTCAATGGTCATCGTGAGGCAGGATAGTCCCGGAGGAGCTATGAGTCCGAACTATTACGATATTGGTCCCGGGTGGCCTGCGTTTGTCGCGACGTTTGCGTTGGCACTTGCGGTCATTCTGTTGTCCCGCTCGCTCAATAAGCACCTGCGAAAGGTGCGTTTCGAGGCCGCCAATCGCGCACAGGCGTCCGCCTCTGCGGCGCGCCCTGCGTCAGGGGTGAACGCTGAAGACCGCGATGGCGGTGGCGATGTAGTGGCACGCGAAACCGACGATGGTGAGTGAGTGGAAGATCTCGTGAAAGCCGAAATAGCGCGCTGAGGGGCCGGGCCACTTGAAGCCATAGATGATGGCGCCGACCGTGTAGCAGAGGCCCCCAGCGGCGATCAGCCACACGACGGCGGGCCCGCCCGCGTAATAGAACGGCTTGATGTAGCCGATGGCGACCCAGCCCATTGCGACGTAGAGCGGCACGTACATCCATCGCGGCGCGTTGAGCCACAGGATCCTGAAGAGCATCCCGAAGATGGCTCCGACCCACACGAGCACGAGCACGAAGACACGCATTTTCCCCTGGAGGAGGATCACTACGAGCGGCGTATACGTTCCCGCAATGATGAGGAAGATATTGGCGTGGTCCATTCGCCGCAGCACGGCCTGCGCTTTGGGCGACCATGTCCCTCGGTGATAGACGGCGGAGGTGCCAAAGAGCATGACGGACGTGAGGGCGAAGACGCCCGACGAGACCCTGCCCGCGAGCGTCGGGGCGAAAACCATGAGGACCATGCCGGCGATCAGCACAAGTGGCGCTGCACCGAGGTGGAGCCAGCCGCGCAACAACGGCTTGCCAATTGTTGGCCAGTTTTCCTCGTTGGAGGAGGCAGTTGAGGCCTCGGGAACCGCTGTGTCGTCCATGTACCTACGATACCGTAGGTTTGCGGCGGCGGCGGGAGCCGTAGCATCGTCCTCGGAGGTCGAACATGGGGATGCGTAGCGCGCTCTACCGCGCGTACGAGACGGTGCTTGCGCGCGATCTCAAGGTAAGGGGCCCCGCCCCATGTCACATCGGCGTGATTCTCGATGGGAATCGTCGCTGGGCGAAGCTGAGTGGGGCGACCACCGCCCACGGGCACCGCAGGGGAGCGGACAAGATCACCGAGGTTCTCGAGTGGTCTCAAGAGAGCGGCGTCCAGGTGGTCACCCTGTGGATGCTGTCGACGGACAATCTCGAAAGGGATCCGATCGAGCTTGGGGCGCTCCTCGAGATCATTTGCGACTCCATCGAGGAGCTCGCTCGTGACGGCCGATGGCGGCTCCAGCATGTCGGCGACGCATCGTTGCTTCCAGAATGGGTGGGGCTGCGCCTCAATGCCGCCGTGGAATCCACGTCGAAGGCGACCGCGCTGCACGTCAACGTGGCCGTGGGTTACGGCGGTAGGCACGAGATCGCCGCGGCCGTGCGCGCGTACCTGTTGGCAGGAATCGCCCAGGGCCAATCGCTTGAGCAAGTAACCGAGGGCTTCACCGTGGAGGACATCGCGGAGCACCTGTACACGAAGGGGCAGCCGGATCCCGACCTGGTCATCCGCACATCGGGCGAACAGCGACTCGGCGGCTTCCTGTTGTGGCAAAGCGCGCACACGGAGTTCTACTTTTGCGACGCCTATTGGCCCGACTTTCGCAGGGTCGACTTCTTGAGGGCGCTTCGCAGTTACGCGCAGCGCGAGCGTAGGCACGGACGCTAAGCGGCCCGTTCCAGGCGGCACGCCCGGGCGCGGGGGCGTGGATTTCGACATGGTGAATGGCGGCGTGTTGCGCCGAGCCGTGGTCGCCCTCGGCGTAGCGTCCGAAGGGTGGTAGACACCGTGGGGTCCCAAGAGGGGCCCACCTGACACATCGCCGTAGGGCGGTGAATGCCCTACGGCCCGACACCGCCTGGAGCATCCGTGACCGACACTCGTCCTCTCAGAGTCACCGATTCAGCGATCGACACCGCCGTACGCACCTTCGTGCTCGACACGTCCGTGCTCCTCTCGGATCCGCGGGCACTCAAACGCTTCGCCGAGCATGCAGTGGTGCTTCCCGTGGTGGTGGTCACCGAGCTTGAGGCCAAGCGTCACCATCCCGAGCTGGGCTATTTTGCCCGCTCCGCACTACGGGCGCTCGATGATTTGCGGGTTCAGCACGGCACACTTTCCCAGCCCATCCCTGCCAATGAGGCGGGTGGAACCCTTCGCGTCGAACTGAACCACACGGACCAGGACGTGCTCCCGAGCGGATTCCGGCTGGGGGACAACGACACGCGCATCCTTGCCGTTGCGGCGAACCTGCGCGCCGAGGGCCATGCGGTCACGGTGGTTTCCAAGGACCTGCCGATGCGCGTCAAGGCATCGGCCCTCGGCATCGACGCGGAAGAATACCGCGCGGAACTTGCCGTCGAGTCCGGATGGACGGGCATGCGCGAGATCCACTTGGGCGACGACCAGATGTCACAGTTGTGGGACAACGAGTTGATCGCCGCATCGGCAGCGGACGATTGCGGCGAGGACCTTGCGTCGCTGCCGATTCACACCGGGCTGGTCATCCACTCTCCGCGCGGCTCGGCACTCGGGCGAGTCTCGGACGCCGGTGCCGTTCGCTTGGTGCGCGGCGACCTCGAGGCGTTCGGCCTGCACGGGCGTTCCGCCGAGCAGCGCATCGCCCTCGACCTGCTCCTCGACGAATCGATCGGAATCGTGTCGATGGGGGGACGCGCAGGGACGGGCAAGTCGGCGCTCGCATTATGTGCGGGCCTGGAGGCCGTCTTGGAACGTCGCCAGCACAAGAAGATCATGGTCTTCCGCCCGCTCTACGCGGTGGGCGGTCAGGACCTCGGCTACCTGCCTGGTTCCGAGTCCGAGAAGATGAACCCGTGGGCCCAGGCGGTGTTTGACACCTTGGGTTCCGTGGTCTCGGCGACGGTGGTCGAGGAGGTCATGGCCAGGGGACTGCTCGAGGTTTTGCCGCTCACACACATTCGCGGGCGCTCGCTCCACGACGCGTTCGTGATCGTCGACGAGGCGCAGTCGCTCGAGCGAAACGTCTTGCTCACGATGCTCAGCCGCATCGGCCAGGGTTCGCGCGTCATCCTTACCCACGATGTGGCGCAGCGCGACAACCTAAGGGTGGGCCGCCACGACGGAGTCGCCGCGGTGATCGAGGCGCTCAAGGGCCACCCGCTTTTCGCGCACGTGACCCTGGAACGCTCCGAGCGTTCCGCGGTGGCCGCGCTCGTGACGGACATGCTCGAGCGTCTGGATCTGTAGAAGGCTCGGATCTCTAAGGCTCGGACCGCCGTGGCGTCACGCGCTGGGAGAGTCGATCTCCCCGGCGGGGCAGCAGTCGTCTGGCACGGCCACGTCGAGCCCGTAGAGGGTATTGATCGCGCTCAGGTATTCGTCGGTATGGCCCGACTCCGCCATCTCTTTCGCCCGCACCGTGGGAGTGTGGAGTAGCGCCTTGGCAAAGTGCCGCAGGGCGGCCTCGGTTGCGGTCGCCTGGGCGGAGATCGATGGATCGGCGCCCGGACCGGGCCTCACTCGCGCCACCTCCCGTTCAAGCAAGCCAAACACGTGCTCGCGCAAGGCGACGATGGCGGGGTCGACCGAGCGACCGGATTCGTCGGTCGCGAAACGGGCAACGGCGTGGGCGACGATGGCGCGGGCAGTCTCGAGCGCCGCCATCGATTCCCCGGGGGCGTGGAACTTCACGTCCTCAAGTCGCACCACATTGACGCCACGCAGCAGTTCCACGCCGGCCGCAACGTCGCGATGAAGCGCCAAGTCGATGAGCGTCAACGAGTGTCCGCGCGAACTCATCGCCTGAGCCACGAGCGAGGGCGTCAGCACGATCGACTCGCCGCCGGAGCAGGCGAGCACCACGTCGGCCTCTTCGAGCGCCTCCACGAGGTCCTCGGCCGTCACCACCTCAAGGTCGTGACGGGCCGCGATCTCGCCCCCGCGCCCGGAGGGCGAGTACACGCCGGTGACGCGCGCACCGCGACCGCGCAACACGCCGATCCCCGTGTCCGCGAGTGCGCCGGTGCCCACGACGAGTGCGTTCGCCCCGCGCCACGTGACGGTAGCGTCGGCGAGGTCGAAGGCGACGGACATGACCGACCGGCCGGAGGTTCCCAGGCCCGTGGACGAGGCGACAACGCGCGACGTGCGTAGCGCCGACTGGAAGAGGCGATCAAGCGCGGGCGACAGGTGGCCCGCCTCACGCGCGTCGATGTGGGCGCGGCGCACCTGGCCCGAGATTTCGCGTTCGCCCACCACCATCGACTCGAGTCCGGAGGACACCGACATGAGGTGTTCCACTGCGTCGTCGCCCTCGTAGGCCAAGAGAGCGGCGTCGATGGCGTCCGCCTCGAGAGATGTCATGGAAGACAGGGCGGAGACCACCTCCGCGCGAGCAGCGACGGGGTCGGTCACATCGAGGTACAACTCGAAGCGGTTACACGTGGGCAGGACCACGGCACCGGTCACAGTGGAGCCAATGACCGTGTTCCCCAGGCGATCAGAGCCGACGCTCAGTTGCTCCAGGGTATTCAAGTCTTTGTTGTGGTGGCTCGCCACGAGGGACAGTAGTGCCATTCGGCAATTCTTACACGCCGGGAGTGGGGGAGAATCAACGCATGGTTCTTCTTCCCAACGGTCATCCGCTCGTAGCGGGCAGTGCGTCGGCGTCACCCCTGGTTCGCGCCTTGCGGGGTGACCGCCCCGAGCGCACCCCCGTGTGGTTCATGCGCCAGGCGGGTCGTTCGCTTCCCGAGTATCGGGAGGCGCGCAAGGGCACCACAATGCTCGAGGCGTGCCTCGACCCCGCTCTTGTCGCCGAGATCACGGCGCAGCCCGTGCGTCGGCACGGAGTGGATGCGGGCATTCTCTTCAGCGACATCGTTGTTCCCCTGCTGCTCGCGGGGGTTGATGTGACGATCAAGCCGGGCGTCGGCCCGGTGTTTGCGTCGCCGGTGCGGACGGCCGCCGATGTCGCGGCGCTCCCTTCGCTCGGCTCCGCCGCGGACCGCGGAGGCTTTGACCGCTCGCTTGACGTCGTGAGACAAGCGGTCTCGGCATCGCTGGGGTTGCTCGGGGAGACGCCCCTCATCGGGTTCGCGGGTGCGCCGTTCACGTTGGCGGCATACATGGTTGACGGCGGCCCCTCGCGCGACCACCTGGAGGCGAGGCGCCTCATGATCGCGGACCCCGAGACGTGGGACGCGCTCATGAATTGGGCCGCGGACGCGGCGGGCCTGTTCCTCAGGGCGCAGGTTCTCGCTGGAGCGAGCGCGGTGCAACTCTTCGACTCCTGGGTGGGATCCGTCCCGCGTGATCGCTATGTTGCGCGCTGCGCACCCGCGACCGCGCGGGTGTTCTCGCATGTCGGCGACCTTGAGGTGCCCCGCATCCACTTCGGCACCCACACGGGTCACCTGCTTGAGGACATGAAGGAGGCGGGGGCAACGGCGATGGGCATCGACGTGACCGTGCCCTTGGACGAGGCGGCGAGGCGTCTTCCGGGCGTGCCCCTGCAAGGCAACATCGACCCCGCGGTCCTGGGTGCTCCGTGGGAGGCGATTGAGGCGCATGTGCGGGACGTGGTGCGTCGAGGCCTCGCCGCGCCCTCTCACGTTGTCAACCTGGGCCACGGGGTTCCACCGGACACCGATCCCGAGGTGTTGACCCGGATCGTAGACCTGGTTCATGGCCTCTAGGACGGGCCGCACGTGGGTCGTGATCGGCGGCGGCATCGCGGGCCTCTTGGCGGCTCGCAGGCTTGCGGGGGCCGGGCATGCGGTCACGCTGCTCGAGCGCGACGACGCGCTTGGAGGCCGGGTGAGCAGCGTCGACGTTGCCGGCCTCACGCTCGACGCGGGGGCCGAGTCCTTCGCTACTAGGGGTGATGTTGTTCAAAGGCTGTGCGAGGAGCTCGGGCTAGGGGATCTTGTCGCCGAGCCGACGACGTCCCCTGCGTGGGTGATCTCTCCCGGCCGCGCCTACCCGCTTCCTGCTACCGGTTGGCTCGGGATCCCCCTGCGACCCCTCGCGGCCGACGTGCGACGCGTGCTCGGGTGGTGGGGCGCCATGCGCGCGTGCGCGGACCTCGTGTTGCCCACGGGGAGCATTGGCGACGACGCCACCGTGGGCTCGCTCGCGGCGGCCCGCTTGGGCAGGCGAGCCGCCGATCGGCTTCTCGCGCCGGTGATGTCTGGCGTCTATTCGCGACCGCTCGACGACCTGCGGCTCGACGCGATCGCTCCCGGTCTGGCCGCGGACGTGCGCGAGCGGGGCGGGCTGATCCGTGCGGCGCGGAGCCGCCGCTCCCTGGGCGCCCCCGGCTCGGCCGTGAGGGGGATCGTTGGGGGAGTGTCCGTCTTGGCTCGAGCCGTGGCTGCCGACGCGGAGCGCAGGGGCGCGGTACTTCGCACCGGCGTGGAGGTCACGGGCGTGGAGCGTGCGGTCAGCGGCGCCGGGTGGCGACTCTCCACGAGCGAGGGGCCTCTCGATGCCGACGGCGTCGTGCTGGCAGTGCCCCGCCACGTCGCCGTGCGCCTCCTTAACGAGGAGCCAGAGGAGGCGCGCCACGTGGCCATCGTCATCATGGTGGTCGACGCCCCCGCGCTCGACGCGGCGCCCCGCGGCACCGGAGTGCTCGTGCGCCCAGGGGTGACCCGCGCCAAGGCCCTCACCCATGCGAGCGCCAAGTGGCCGTGGCTTGCGGCCATGCTGCCTCCCGGTCGTCACGTGGTCAGGCTGTCTTATGCGGTGACACCGGGAGAGGGCGTCACCGACCATGCGGTGGTGGACGCCGCGCTGTTGCTCGGCGTGAGACTCACGGACGAGGACGTCGTCGGCATTGCGTCGCGCGAGTGGCCGGACGCGAGCCCCGCATCGGTTGCCTCCCGTCAGCCGATGAAGGGGGTCCACCTCGTGGGATCCGCTGCGGGGTTGAGTGGATTGGCCGCAATTGTCGCGGCCGATGCGGCCTCCGATTTCTCCTGACGGCACTGCCCGATTTCTCCTGACGGCACCTGGGGGGAGAGACTGTGGTCATGACCGAAAGTCCCGAAGGTTTTACCCTGTTCAGTGTTCTCGATGGTGGCGGTTTTGAGGGCGACCCCGACGCGGCGGTGGCCGCGTTCGACGAGGTCGTCACCGCGGCGGAGCAGCGAGAGGTTGTGTTGCGCGGCCTTTACGACGTCTCCGGGTTGCGCGCCGATGGCACCGTCATGCTCTGGCTTCACGGCCCGAGACTTGAGGATCTCCAGTCGACGCTCAGAGCCCTACGCGCAACGGAGTTGCTCGAAGGCACGTATTTGACCTGGTCGGCCGCGGGAGTGCACAGGGCGGCGGAGTTCAACCGCGCCCATGTGCCAGGCTTTTTGCGTGGCGAGCGCGCGCGAAACTGGCTCACCGTGTACCCGTTCGTTCGGTCCTACGACTGGTACCTGTTGCCGGACGAGGACCGCTCTCGGATGCTGCGCGAGCACGGGATGAAGGGCGCGGCCTTCAAGTCAGTGGTGGCCAATACGGTCGCGGCTTTCGCGCTCGGCGACTATGAGTGGCTGCTTCCCATGGAAGCGGACGAGGTCACCGACCTGGTCGACATGATGAGAGACCTCAGGTACACGGAGGCCCGCCTTCACGTGCGCGAGGAGGTGCCGTTCTACACCGGACGGCGCATCACCAGCGCCGAGGCGGCGGAACTCCTCGCGTGACGACCGACGCGCTGCCGCCCCTGGCGGCGTCGTCCCGCGTCGTGCCTCCCGCGTCGTACGACTGCATCCTGTTGGCGGGCTTTGGTGGCCCCGAGGGTCAGGACGACGTAATCCCATACCTGCGCAATGTCACGCGCGGCAGGGGCGTGCCGGACGAGCGGCTCGAAGAGGTTGCGCTCCACTACCGCCACTTCGGCGGCATCAGCCCCATCAACGAACAAAACCGCGAGCTCAAGGTCGCGCTCGAGGCCGAGATCGCCGCGCGCGGGCTCGCCTTGCCGGTGTACTGGGGGAATCGTTTCTGGGCTCCGTACTTCGCCGATGTCCTGCGCGAGCTTCATGCCGATGGCCACTGTCGCGTGCTCGTGCTCGTGACCACCGCGTTTTCGAGCTACTCCGGATGCCGCGCCTATCGCGAGGACATCGCGGCGGCGCTCTCTGAGACGGGGCTCGAGGGCGAGCTCGCTCTCGACAAGGTGCGCCAGTACTTCGACCACCCCGGCTTCGTGGAGCCCAACATCGATGCGGTGCGCGGGGGACTGCGCGCGCTCGCGGCCGAGGGCAACGGAGCTAGGCCGCACGTGATCTTCTCGACGCACTCGATTCCGAGCACCGCAGCCGATGCGTCGGGCCCTCGCGAGTCGCGACCGGACGGCACCCCCGTTCCCGTGGGCGGCGGCGAGGAGTGGAACGCTGGTGGCGGCTGGTACGCCGCCCAACAGCGGGCGATCGCGACGCTCGTCATGGATGCCGTGAAGGACGAATTTCCGGATGTGCCGTGGTCGCTCGTCTACCAGTCGCGATCAGGAGACCCGAGCGTTCCGTGGCTCGAGCCCGATATCAACCTCGCAATCGAGGCGCTCGATGCGGACGTGAGCGGCCTGGTGATCTCGCCGCTCGGCTTCGTGAGCGACCACATGGAGGTCGCGTGGGACTTGGACAACGAGGCGCTTGAGACGTGCGGGAAGCGTGGCCTCGCGGCCGTGCGTGTTCCCACGGTGGGTGTTGAGCCGCGCTTCGTGTCCGGCCTGGTGGATCTGGTCCAGGAGCGTCACACTGCGGATGGCTCTGCCCCTATGGAGCGACGAGCGCTCACCGACCTGGGGCCGTGGCAGGACGTGTGCCCCGCGGACTGCTGCGTAGGTCGTGGATCCAAGCCCACGATCGCGTCGGCGGGCTAGCGGGGCCAGGCCCTAGCGGTCGCCCGTCATCGTCGTGACGTCGAGAAGCGCATCCAGCTGCTCCAACGTGACCTCGCCGCGCTCGACAAAACCGAGGTCAATCACGGCCTCGCGCACGGTGAGACCGGCCTTGACGGCGTGCTTGGCGATCTTGGCGGCGTTCTCGTACCCGATGACCCTGTTGAGCGGCGTGACGATGCTCGGCGAGGCCTCGGCGTAGCGGCGGGCGCGGTCGACGTTGGCGGTGATTCCCGCGACGGTGCGGTCCGCGAGGACCGTCGATGCGTTTGCCAGCAGGTTCATCGACTCGAGCAGGCTCAGCGCCATGACGGGTATCTGCACGTTGAGCTCGAAGGCCCCCGATGCGCCCGCCCACGCCACAGTGGCGTCATTACCGATTACGCGTGCACACACCATGAGCACCGCCTCGGGGATGACGGGGTTGACCTTGCCCGGCATGATGCTTGATCCGGGCTGTAGGTCGGGAAGTGAGATCTCGCCTAGGCCCGTGTTGGGGCCGGAGCCCATCCAGCGCAGGTCGTTGCAAATCTTGGTGAGGCTCACCGCGATCGTCCGCAGGGCCCCCGAAGCCTCGACGAGTCCGTCTCGCGCCGACTGCGCCTCGAAGTGGTCGCGGGCCTCCGTGATGGGCAGCCCCGTGTCTTCGGCCAGCAAGGCGATCACGCGCTGCGGAAAGCCTGTAGGCGTATTGATCCCCGTGCCCACCGCGGTTCCTCCGAGGGGAACCTCGGCGAGGTGGGGCAACGCGGAGTGCAATCGCTCGATTCCGTAGCGCACTGCAGCCGCATAACCGCCGAACTCCTGGCCCAAGGTGACGGGGGTGGCGTCCATGAGGTGCGTGCGTCCCGACTTCACGACGGAGGCAAATTCGGCGGCCTTCGCCTCGAGCGCGGTCGCCAAATGATCCAGCGCGGGGACCACGTCATTGACGAGCGCCGAGGTGGCGGCCACGTGCACCGATGTGGGGAAGACGTCGTTGCTCGATTGGGACGCGTTGACGTGGTCGTTCGGGTGCACGGGGGAGCCTAGTTCGCGTCCGGCGAGGGTCGCGATGACCTCGTTCGCATTCATGTTGGAGCTGGTTCCCGAGCCCGTCTGGAAGACGTCGACAGGGAACTCGCCGTCGTGACTGCCCGCAGCGACCGCGTCGGACGCGACGACGATCGCTTCTGCGATCGCCGCGTCGATGACTCCAAGTTCGGCGTTGGCGCGCGCCGCGGCCTTCTTGACGCGGGCGAGCGCTTCGATGTGTCTGCGCGTCAGGCTGAGCCCCGATATCGGGAAGTTCTCGACGGCCCGCTGAGTCTGTGCGCCGTAGAGGGCGCTGGCGGGTACGCGAACCTCGCCCATCGTGTCGTGTTCGATGCGATATTCCATGTCGACCATTGTGTCAGGAGGAACCTTCCGTGCCGTCTCTTGCGCCGTCGCGTTCCCTCAGAAGCCGGGCCCTAGGGTAGCGTGAAGAACGTTATCGAACTGCTCGCTCTGGGGTAGAGGTCGTGGTCGGTAACGGCTACACTGAAGGCGGCCCTCGGGCTACCACCGTCAACGGCGACCCCCATCCAAGCGGCATAGCCGCGTGCGAGGTCACTCCCGGACGCAGACACCACTCGAATGAGGGGCGCGTCCGCAAGAGCATCAAGCCGCGACCAGGGGGACACAATGGCACTCACCGCCATTCCAGCCGATCAACTAGCCGCCGCGCTTCGCGAGGGCGAAGAGGCATCCGGCAGCGAACTGTTTAACCTTGCTACCTCCAAGGACTCCAAGATCAGGGAGAGCCTTGCGGCCCGCCCTGACGCTCCTCTGAGTGTGCTGATTCTTCTCGCACAGGACTCGAAGTCGAACGTGCGCAAGGCGCTCGCGGCGAACCCCGCGGTCGGCATCGCGACGTCGGTGCTTTCGATCCTCGCGACGGACAAGGACACGGATGTCGTTCTTGCGCTCATCGAGAATGCCGCCACGCCGGCGGCTACCTTGCGAGTACTTCTCGACCACGGCAAGAAGAACGTGCGCAGGGCCGCGGAGTCGCGCCTCCTCGTCCTGTAGCGCTTCTTGGGCGAGAGGCGAGCGTCAGGACTCGCCGAGTTCGGTCCTGGTGGGAGGATTCGCTCCCGATCGAGACACGGTGATCCCCGCGATGCGGGCACAGCGCTGAAGAATCTGCGTGACCTGTGGCAGGTCGATGGCCCTCAGGGCGTCCCTGCGGTGGCCACCTAACAATTCGGCCGACCACAGGCCGTCGATCAGGCCCGACATGAAGGAGTCGCCCGCTCCGACCGTGTCCGCGACCTCCACGACGACGCGCGGTACCGACACCATGCCCCCCGCACACACGGCGAGCGCGCCGTCGGATCCCAAGGTGACCACCACGAGCGCGGGGCCGAGCGCGAGCCACCGCTGTGCCGCGTCGGTCGGGTCCTCGGTTGGGAAGAGCCACTCCAGGTCCTCGTCGGACACCTTGACCACATCCGCAAGCGCGACCAAACGCTCGATGGTCGTCTCCGCTTTCCCGCGGTCGCCCATGAGTGTTGGCCGAACGTTGGGGTCGTACGTGATGGTCGCTCGCTCTTTTGCGGCCTCAACGAGGCGTTCGACGGCGCTCGCTCCCGGCTCAAGCACCGCGGCGATCGAGCCGGTGTGGACGACGACCGGGTCCGGAATGGTGGTCGAATCATCCGGGAGCGCCCACTCCAGGTCGAAGTCGTAGGTGGCAACGCCGTGCCCATCGAGAGTCGCGGTTGCAACGGACGTGCGCGGCGCGGCAATCGTGGCGGCGACGATCGCGCCCGACGACTCGACATGGGCGCGCACCAACGTGCCGTACGCGTCGTCCCCGAGCGTCGTGAGCAGTTCTACGCTTCTGCCCAGTCGCGCGAGGCCAAACGCGACGTTGGCGGGCGAGCCTCCTGCATGAGCGGTGTGGGTTCCATCGGGCCTGCGCACCACATCGACAAGCGCCTCGCCGATGACGAGGGCGTGCTCAGGCATCGCTACCGCTTGTGGCGGCCTCGATCGTTCGCTGTGCGCCGTCGAGCAACTCCTCGCAACGCTTCGCGAGGGACTCGCCGCGCTCCCAGAGGGCCATCGATTCGTCGAGAGTCGCGGCCCCCGCCTCGAGTTTGCTGACGATGGATACCAGTTCATCGCGGCACTTCTCGTAGGACAGGCCGTCGACCGGCGGAGGCTTCGTTGTCACTTTCCCACGGTATCGCGTCATAGAACCGGCCGCGACTCCTCTCATAATGTGCCAAGCGGCCGATAAGTCCCATGACCGCTGGCGCCGATATTCACAATGAGGTGAAATCATGTTGAACGAATCCCGACCCGGAGCGCCCGGGCCGCTCGACCCAAGCCTGTCCGACAACGATCTGGCTCAGTTGGCAAGATCCGACGAAGCCAAGGTGCGAGCGGGCGCCGCCGCGCACCCAAATACGCCCCTGACCCTGATACTGAAGTTGGCGCGGGACGAGGCCAACTCGGTTCGCGCGGGCGTTGCCCGCAATCCCAGGAGGGACATCCCTGAGGAGGTCTTCCGGGAGCTTGCGAGTGACAAGGCGCCCGATGTGGTCTTTGCCCTCATTGCCAACGACGCGGTGCCCGACTCGGTGATTGCGCGCGTGATGCGCGGCAAGCACAAGGACGCCATCGGACCCGCGAAGGCACGCCTTGCCAAGAAGGGTGGCGGGATGACGGGGCTGCTAGGAGCTCTGCGTTCTTAGCAGACGGGTTCGCGCGCGCCCTATGAGGGCGCGGAGACGGCCGTGACGTCCGCGTCGAGGTTGCCGCGTGCCAACCGGATCGAGAGGTGCCCGCCCACGGCGACGTCGTTGTGGGCGCGGACGATGTCACCCTTTTCGGTGCGCACGACGGCGTAACCGCGTTCGAGCGTCGATTGAGGGCTCAAGGCATTGAGCGCAGCGACCGATGTTGAAGTGTCGGAGCGTGCTCGCGCGATGGCGCCCGAGACTGCGGCTCTCAGCCCTGAACGGGCGAGCGAGACCACGTCCCTATGCGGGGCGAGCATCCGGACGGGTTGAGCGAGAACGGGCCTCGAGCGCAGGTCGGTGATGCGCTCCCGCTCGCGGCCCAATCGTGAGCTGAGCGCACCGAGCATCAAGGCGCGCGCGCCGGCGAGCCTGTCCCGCTCGAGCGCCGCGTCGGGGACCACGTGTTTTCCGGCATCGGTCGGGGTCGACGCGCGATAGTCCGCGACCAGGTCGAGCAGGGGAGAGTCCAATTCATGCCCAATCGCGCTGACGAGGGGCGTGACAATCGCCGCTGCGGCGCGCACGAGCGACTCGTCACTGAAGGCGAGCAAATCCTCGAGGGAGCCGCCTCCTCTCGCGACGACGATCACGTCGACGTCCTCGATCGCGTCGAGCTCGCGCATCGCCTTCACGACCTCGGGAACCGCACGCGGGCCCTGGACAGTGACCCTGCGAATCTCGAAGCGCGCCGCGGGCCACCTCAAGAGCGCGTTGGTCACCACGTCGTGCTCGGCGTCGCCCTGGGTCGCGACGACAAGGCCGATGCGGCGCGGGATGACGGGGAGCGGAACCTTGCGGTCGGGGGCGAAGAGTCCCTCCGCTCCGAGGGCGTTCTTGAGGGCCTCGATGCGGGCCAACAGGTCGCCGAGGCCCACGGCACGCGCCTCGTCGGCGACCATCTGCAGGTCGCCGCTCCTGGTCCACCACTGGGGCTGAGCGTGGAGCACGACTCGCGCACCGTCGTCGAGCGGTATCCCCATCGCCTCGGCCTGTGCCCAAGGAATCGTCGCCTTGAGCGACATGTTCTCGTCGGTGTCGCGCAAGGTCAGGAACACCAAGTGCTTCCATCTCTTGACGTTGAGTACCTGACCCTCGACCCATACGGGGCTTATGCGCGCGACGTACTCACCGATCTTGGGGCTCAGGTGGCGCACTGGCCACGGTCGCTCGGCCGATGTCTCGGCGGCGGTCGCGGGGAGGGACGCTCTCGCTGCAGGCAGCGCCGGGTTGGGAAGCGCGCTGTTGGGAAGCACAGCGCCGTCGCGCTCGTTGAGAGAGTGGGTCACCCTCTCAGCCTGCCACGTAGGATGGATTTCATGCCCTCGTCTCACTCAAAGCGTGTTCTCCTCGCCGCGCCCCGCGGCTATTGCGCGGGAGTTGATCGAGCCGTGATCGCCGTCGAGAAGGCCCTCGAGCTCCATGGCGCCCCGATCTACGTGCGCAAGGAGATCGTCCACAACAAGTACGTCGTGGAGACGCTGACCGAGCGGGGCGCGATCTTCGTGTCGGAGACGGAGGAGGTCCCCGAGGGTGCTCGCGTGGTGTTCTCCGCGCACGGGGTGTCTCCCGCGGTCCGCGAGGCCGCCAACGCTCGCTCGCTCATCAGCATCGACGCCACGTGCCCCTTGGTCACCAAGGTGCACAAGGAGGCGGTGCGCTTCGCCCGCGAGGACCAGACGATCCTGCTGATCGGCCATGCGGGTCACGAGGAGGTCGAGGGCACGGCAGGCGAGGCCCCCAAGAACACGATCATCGTGAATTCGCCGGAAGACGTGGCTGGGCTCGAGGTAGCCGACCCCGACAACGTCGTGTGGCTCTCGCAGACCACGCTGTCCGTTGACGAGACGATGGAGACAGTCGGCAGGCTGCGCGAGCGCTTTCCAAATCTGCAGGACCCGCCGAGCGATGACATTTGCTATGCGACCCAGAATCGCCAGGTCGCGGTCAAGAAGATTGCCCCTGACGTGGAATTGATGATTGTGGTCGGGTCGGCAAATTCCTCAAACTCGGTGCGTTTGGTCGAGGTGGCCCTCCAGTCGGGCGCCGATGCGTCCTATCGGATCGACCGCGCTCGCGAGATTGACGACAAGTGGTTCGACGGGGTCACATCCGTGGGCGTCACATCGGGCGCATCGGTCCCCGAGATCCTGGTGCGCGACGTGCTCGACTACTTGGCCGCCCGCGGGTATGACACGGTGGAAGAGGTGCGCACCGCCACCGAGGACCTGATGTTTTCGCTGCCGCACGAGATCAGGGCGGATCTCAAGGCGCGCGAGGCGGCGGCTTCCGCCTAGGCGTCGGAGTCAGGCTCGGCGGCTCGGTGAGATTCGGCATCTGCCCCGATCTCAAGCTCGGGGGCTGTCTCAAATTCAGGCGCTGCGATCTGGCGAATGTCAAGGTGCACGGGCACCGACTCCTCGATTGTCGCGGTGATTTCCTGCATCTCGCCGAACTTCCTGGCGCTGACCAGCACTCTGGACTCCATCGATGCGACCGTGGCGTTGTAGGCCTTGCCCGCATTGTCGAGCGCCTTGCCCACGCGCGCGAGGTGCCCGCCCATCGTGATGAGGCGGTCGTAGAGTTCCTTGCCCGTGGCAAGCACCTGTTGCGCGTTCTTGGCGAGGGTGTCCTCCTTCCAGGCGTGGGCGACCGTGCGGAGCATGGCCACGAGCGTGGTCGGCGTGGCGATCACGACGCGCTTCTCGAACGCGTATTCCTGAAGCGCGGGGTCCTGCTCGAGAGCCGACTGGTAGAAGGCCTCGGAGGGAACGAACATCACGACGAATTCGGGTGCAGAGGCGAACTGTTCCCAATACTTCTTCCCGGCGAGATCGTCGACGTGCTTCTTGACATGGCGCGCGTGGGCGAGCAGTCGCTCCGCGCGCACGGCCTCATCGTCGGTCTCGAAGGCCTCGAGCAGGGCCGATAGCGCGACCTTCGAGTCGACCACGATCGTGCGCCCACCGGCGAGCTTGACCGTCATGTCGGGGCGCAGGTTCTTGCCCTCGGCGTCCTTGACGTTCTCTTGCTCCTCAAAGTCGACGTACCTCACCATGCCTGCGAGTTCGACCACGCGACGCAACTGCACCTCGCCCCAGTTGCCGCGCACATCGGACCTACGCAAGGTATTGATGAAGTCGGATGTCTTTTTGTCGAGCTTGGCGGACGCCTCAAGCATTTGGCGCACCTGCTGCCCGAGCGTTGCCTGTCCCTCGGCGCGGTTCTTGTCCGCCTCGGTGGTCTGGCGTCGCACGTCATCGAGTGCCTTCGCCATGGGCTCGACGAGCTTCTTGACCGACTCCTCGCGCTTGGCGAGTTCGGCATCGGCCGCCTGGCGCTCGCGCGTGAGTCGCTCCTGCGCGATTTGGAAGAACGACTCCTGGCTTTGCTTGAGGTTTTCCGCGCTGAGGGCCTGGAACTGTTGCTTGAGCAGTTCCTGGTCGCCGCGCACCTGGGCCACGTAGCGCTCGTGGGCGGCGGTCAGCTCAACCTCGCGGTGGGCCGCAGTTTCGTGGGCCTCCACCACGCGTCGCTCGAGCTCCACCGCGCGGGAGCGTTCGACCTCGACCGCTCCCCGCGCCTCGGCGACCCGGGCGTCGGCGCCTCGCGCGGCCGCCGATGCGCGCAGTGCGCCAACGAGAAATCCAATGACAATCCCCACGGCGATGCCCGCGACGGCAATGGCTACGTTCATGATCACCACTGTGTCACGGCCCGGTGACAGGGGTAGCAGGCACGCTGTTGATCCAGGGCCATGCTCACAGTGTGATGCGCGCCACATTTTTGCCCGCTGACACGAATCGATGCCAAGGCGTAACGTGTTCGTTACTTCATGTTTTCTAATATGGACACATCACGTGGAAAATCCCCGTGACCCTTCGTGGCTGCCATTTTTTGCCGTATCCGGCGGGAGAGTGGCGTCACGAGTGCAGAAAGGAGCCCGAGTATGAAGCTCGGCACATTTGGCAAGGGACTGGCTCTCGTTGCGACAGCGTCGCTGGTTTTGGCCGCCTGCTCGTCAAAGAGCGGCACGACGAATCCGACTACTGCGGCGACTTCAAGCGCCTCGACCAGCACCGCGATCATCAGCACCAACGGCTCCGAGCCTGCGAACCCGCTGATCCCATCGGCCACCAACGAGACTGGCGGCGGCAAGATCGTCGACTCGATTTTCTCGGGCCTCGTCTACTACGACGCAAAGGGCGCGCCTCAGAACGAGGTCGCGGACTCGATCACGACCACCGACTCGCAAACCTTTACCGTCAAGTTGAAGTCCGGTTGGACGTTCACTGACGGCACCCCCGTGCAGGCCCACAACTTTGTGGACGCATGGAACTGGGCTGCCGACCTCGCCAACGCGAAGATCTCGCTTAACAGCTACTTCTTCGAGCCCATCGAGGGCTTCAGCTGGGACAACTCGGTGCCTAAGATGTCGGGCCTCACGGTTGTTGACGACCTGACCTTTACGATCAAGTTGGTTCAGCCGCAGGCAGACTTCCCGCTCTCGCTGGGATACACGGCCTTCTACCCGTTGCCCGACTCGTTCTTCACCGACCCGGCTGCCTTCGGTAAGGCTCCGGTAGGCGACGGCCCGTACATGCTCAAGAGCGCCGCGGACTGGCAGCACGACGTTCAGATCGATCTCGCCGTCAACCCCAGCTACAAGGGTGGCCGAGTTCCTCAGAACGGCGGACTGAAGATCGTGTTCTACGCGACGCAGGATGCGGCTTACGCCGACCTCCGCCAGGGCAACGTGGATGTCATTGACGGCATTCCGAGCTCCGCGATCGCGACGTTCAAGACGGACCTCGGTGACCGCGCGGTGAACCAGCCTGCGGCCATCTTCCAGTCCTTCACGATCCCCGAGCGTCTTGCGCACTTCTCTGGCGCAGAGGGCAACCTCCGTCGTCAGGCGCTGTCGATGGCGATCGACCGCAAGCAGATCACGGATGTCGTGTTCCAGGGCACCCGCACGCCGGCCAGCGACTTCACGTCGCCTGTCATCAGCGGTTGGTCTGACAAGATCCCAGGCTCTGAGGTCCTGAAGTACGACCCGACGAAGGCCAAGGCCCTGTGGGCTCAGGCCGACGCCATCTCGCCGTGGACCGGCACGTTCAAGATCGGTTACAACGCCGACGGTGGCCACCAGGCCTGGGTCGACGCTGTGATCAACTCGATCAAGAACGCGCTCGGTATTGACGCCGAGGGAAGCCCGTACCCGACGTTTGGGGAGTTCCGCACGGACATCACGAGTGGGACGATCCAGACCGCGTTCCGTACCGGTTGGCAGGCGGACTACCCGTCGCTGTTCAACTTCCTCGGCCCGCTGTATGGCACTGGTGCAGGTTCCAACGACGGCAAGTACTCGTCGGCGGAATTCGACGCTCTCCTCAAGCAGGGCTCGGCCGAGTCCGATCCTGTCAAGGCGAACGTCATCTTCCAGAAGGCTCAGGAGGTCCTCTTCAAGGACCTTCCCGCCATCCCGCTGTGGTACTCCAACGTGACCGGCGGTTACGCCGACACCGTGAGCAACGTGGTGTTTGGCTGGAACTCGGTGCCGCTGTACTACCAGATCACCAAGAAGTAGTTACCGAGAAGTATCCAAGTCGATGGCCCGTCCCGCTTAGGCGGGGCGGGCCGTCGCGCTTCCGCCGCCTCGTGTCCTTAGCGCTCCTTTGCCGATTGGGGCGTGGCCTTGGTCGGACAGTGCCCGCCTCTTGGCACAGTAGAATCGGCTTTCAAATGCTCACGCCAACCGACATGTACGGGGTCTACCCATGCTGATGTATGTGGGGCGCCGCCTGCTTCAGGCCATCCCTGTGTTCTTCGGAACGACGTTCCTGATCTACTTCATGGTCTTCTCGATGCCGGGAAACCCCGTGCTCGCGCTGTTTGGCGACAAGACGCCGAACCCGGCGGTGCTCCAGAGGGTGATGGAGCAGTACAACCTGGATAAGCCGTTCATCGTTCAGTACTTCCTGTACCTGAAGAACCTGGTGACGGGGAACCTTGGGGTGACCTTCTCTGGCAGGAACGTGAGCGACATTTTCGCGCGCGCATTCCCCGTGACCCTCAAGCTGGTCATCATGGCCGTGGTCATCGAGCTGCTCCTGTCGGTCGTGATCGGCCTGATCTCGGGCCTCCGCAAGGGGCGCGTTCTCGACCACTCGAACCTCATCGTCGCGCTCGTGCTGAGCTCGGTCCCGCCGTTCGTGGCGCTGTTCGTGGCCCAGTATTTCATCGGCATCAAGCTCAACTGGGCGCCCGTGACGGTCGGGGCGAATGCCACGTATCCCGCGATGCTGTTGCCCGCCATCGTCATCGCCCTCACGATCTACGTCACGGGGATGCGGCTCATGCGCGGCTCCGTCATTGAGGCCCAGTCCGCCGAGTACGTCCGCACCGCCGCGGCCAAGGGACTCACGCGTCGCCGCATCATCCCCGTGCACATCGCGCGAAACTCGCTCATCCCCGTCATGACCAACACGGCGGCGAGTTTTGGCGGGCTGATCGCTGGCACCACGGTGACCGAGGGCATCTTCAACATCCCCGGCATCGGCAATGTGCTATTCAAGGCGATCATACTCGGCGAGAATGCGACGATCGTGTCCTTCGTGACCATCCTCACGGTTCTCTACGTCCTCGTGAACATTCTGGTGGACCTGCTCTACGCGGTCCTTGACCCAAGGATCCGGTATGTCTGACCGCAAGATCGAACATTACGTCGCTCCAGTCGACCCGGCAGACGACATCGAGGTCGACAGGGTCAAGCTCGGCGACCGCCGGTCCAATCTGTGGATTGACGCGTGGCGCGACCTGCGACGCAGGCCGCTGTTCTATATTTCCGTCGCTATCGTCCTCATCGTCAGCGCCGCCGCGCTGTTCCCTTCTCTCTTTACCAACGTCCCGCCAAATCTTCATTGCACGCTGGACCACTCGAACGGAGCGCCCGCAGCGGGGCATCCACTCGGCTTCACCTTCCAGGGCTGCGACGTCTACTCGCGCGTCGTGTTCGGTGCGAGCACCTCGCTGTCGGTAGGCATCTTGGTGGTGCTCATCACGGCCGTGGTCGGCATCCCGATGGGGGCCCTCGCGGCGTACTACGGAGGCTGGATTGACTCGGTCCTGTCCCGCGTCGGCGACATCTTCTTTGCTATCCCCTACTTTCTCGCGGCCGTCGTGGTGATGTCGGTGCTCTCCGCGCACCGCAACGTGTTGGTGATCGCCTTCGCGATCGGAGGATTCGCGTGGGCGTCGCTCGCGCGCATCTTGAGGGCCGAGGTGCTGCAGGTGAAGAATCTCGAATACGTGATGGCCTCCGAGGCCGTCGGCCGGTCGAAGTTCTCGACCCTGATGCGGCACGTGCTCCCCAACTCGCTTACGCCAGTGATCGTCTACCTCACGATCGCCCTCGGTGCGGCGATCACGGCGGAGGCGACGCTGTCGTTCCTGGGAATCGGGCTCCCGCCCTCGACGATGTCGTGGGGCAATGACATCTCCCAGGCCCAAACCTCAATCAGGGTCGCACCCATGGCGCTGTTCTGGCCGTCCCTCGCGCTGACCATTACCGTGCTCGCGTTCATCATGCTCGGCGAACTCATCCGCGACGCGCTCGACCCGAAGGCGAGGGCTCACCGATGAGCAAGGACGACATGGTAGAGATCCTTCCGATCGCGGCGACCCCCAGGGTTGACCCGAACGCGCCCCTCGTGCAGGTCCAGGACCTCGAGGTCACGTTTGTGACGGGCATGGGCGACGTCCAGGCGGTGCGCGGCATCTCGTTCGACATTTTCCCTGGAGAGACGGTCGCGATCGTCGGCGAGTCGGGGTCGGGCAAGTCGACGACGGCGACCGCGCTGATCAACCTACTCGCGGGCAACGGGCACATCTCGGCGGGCAAGATATTGGTCGACGGCACCGATATCACGCACTTCAACGAGAACCAGATGGCCGCCATCCGCGGCAAGGTGATCGGCTACGTTCCTCAGGACCCGATGTCGAACCTGAACCCCGTGTGGTCGATCGGCTTCCAGGTCCGCGAGGCGATCCGCGCCAACGGCGTGGCCTCGGGCCGCAAGGACGTCCAGGCGAAGGCGATCGAGGTGCTCCAGCAGGCGGGCCTGTCGGATGCCGAACGACGCATGAAGCAGTTCCCTCACCAGTTCTCCGGGGGCATGCGCCAGCGCGTGCTCATCGGCATTGGACTCGGAGCGGAGCCGCGCCTGCTCATCGCGGACGAGCCGACATCCGCCCTCGACGTGACGATTCAGAAGGTCATCCTCGACCACCTGGAGTCGCTCACGCGCGACCGCAACACGGCGCTGCTGCTCATCACGCACGACCTTGGCCTCGCGGCGGAACGCGCGACGAAGCTCATCGTCATGCACAGGGGCAAGATCGTCGAGGCGGGTGCGAGCCTGGATATCCTGCAGCACCCGCAGCACCCCTACACGAAGCGACTCATCGCGGCGGCGCCGTCGCTTGCGTCGCGCCGCATCCAGTCGTCGACTGCTGCGGTGCTGGCCGATGACAATGTGCCTGACATGCTCAGGCTCGCGGCGCGTCACGAGGCGATCGAGGCAAAGCTCGACAAGGCCCCCATCGCGGTCTCGGTGAAGGGCCTGCGCAAGACGTACTCGATCCGCCGCGGGGGCTTCAGGTCCGAGCCGCTGCACGCGGTTGACGGGATCTCCTTCGATATTCACAAGGGCACGACGCTTGCGCTCGTGGGCGAGTCGGGCTCGGGAAAGTCAACGGCCGCGCGACTGATTCTCGGCCTTGAGAAGCCTACGGCTGGCGCGGTCACCATTAACGGCACGGCGATGACGGGGGTGTCGCGTAGCGACCTGTTCAAGCTCCGTCGTCAAATGCAGGTGGTGTTCCAGGACCCCTACGCATCGCTCGATCCGCAACGCTCGATCGGCGCGATCATTGCCGAGCCCCTCAAGGTTCACGGGGTGGGCGACCGCGAGGCGCGTGAGGCGCGCGTCGAAGAGGTTCTTGACCAGGTGGCTCTTCCCACCGCCCTCGCACACCGTTACCCCAACGAGCTTTCGGGCGGTCAGCGGCAGCGCGTTGCCATCGGTCGTGCGCTCGCACTCAAGCCCGACGTCCTCGTTCTCGATGAAGCGGTCTCCGCTCTTGACGTGCTCGTCCAGGCGCAGATCCTCCAGCTCCTCGCCGACCTCCAGGAGGAGTTGGGTCTCACGTACCTCTTCATCACGCACGACCTCGCGGTCGTGCGTGTGGTTGCCGACTTCGTGGCGGTGATGGATCAGGGCAAGATCGTCGAGACCGGCCTCACGGACGACATCTTTGACCACGCACAGGAGCCCTACACTCAGCGCCTGCTTGAGGCGATTCCAGGCGCGGGCATCGAGTTCGCTTCGTAGCGACCTCGAGGAACGCGTCTTCGCCTCAGCACGAGGCGCGGCGAGCGGCTAGGTATCGGATGATGGGGAGGCCCCGGCCGCCCCATCATCGTTCCCCGGCTCCTCATGGGGGTCGAGAGACCACGTGACGTCGAAGTCGACGCCCAGGTCGGGAAACTCGAATGGCGGCGGCCCAGCGACGGGAGGGGGAGCGGGCAGGATGCGCTCGGCCTCGAGCTGCTTGCGCGCGTTGGCCATGCCCGGGTTGAAGAGTTCTCCGAATGCCATTCCGCCACGGTACGTCACGTCGGGCGCCGAGGCGAGGGCGCGCCGTCGACCCCCGGCTAGACTTGCTCCCCGTGGCTCTTACTATCGGCATCGTCGGACTGCCAAACGTCGGCAAATCAACCCTGTTCAATGCGCTCACCCGCGCGAGTGTTCTCGCGGCGAACTATCCGTTCGCCACGATCGAGCCCAACGTGGGGGTCGTCCCTCTGCCTGACCCGCGGCTCAATGTGTTGTCGGGGATCTTCGGTTCGGAGCGCATCCTTCCTGCCACCGTGTCTTTCGTGGACATCGCCGGCATCGTCAAGGGTGCGTCGGTGGGTGAGGGGCTAGGTAATGCGTTCCTGGCGACCATCCGCGAGGCCGATGCGATTTGTCAGGTGACGCGCGTGTTCGCTGATCCAGACGTGATCCACGTCGACGGCAAGGTGGACGCCGCGAGCGACATCGAGATCATCACCACCGAGCTGATTCTTGCGGACCTGCAGACCATCGAGAAGGTCATTCCTCGTCTCGAAAAGGAGGTCAGGGTCAAGAAGGGCGACCCCACCTTGCTTGCCGCGGCGGAGACGGTGAAGGGGATCCTCCAGAGGGGCGAGACGGTGTCCGCGGGAGCGAAGGCCGCCAAGCTCGACCTCGCTGAGGTGCGCGAGTTCAATCTCCTCACGGCCAAGCCGTTCATCTACGTCTTCAATACGGACGATGCCGGTCTCGCCGACGAGGCCGCCAAGGCCGCGCTTACCGCTAAGGTCGCGCCGGCGGACTGCATCTTCCTCGACGCCAAGTTTGAGGCCGAGCTCGTCGACCTCACGGAGGAGGAGGCCCACGAGATGCTCGAGGCCAACGGCCAAGAGGAGTCGGGCCTGGATCAGTTGGCCCACGTCGGCTTCCACACGCTCGGCCTGCAGACCTACCTCACGGCCGGCCCCAAGGAGTCGCGTGCGTGGACCATTCGCCAGGGCGCGACGGCCCCCGAGGCCGCGGGCGTGATCCACACCGACTTCCAGAAGGGCTTCATCAAGGCCGAGGTGGTGCACTTCGCCGACCTGGTCGAGGCCGGTTCGATGGCCGCGGCGAAGGCGGCGGGCAAGGTGCGCATCGAGGGCAAGGAATACGTGATGCACGACGGCGACGTGGTGGAGTTCCGCTTTAACGTCTAGCCGCTGGTCGCCCGGTGCCCGTCTGGAACGTCGTGCCTCGTATTAGGCGCGAGTGCGGCCTAGGATGGAAACGTGGCAGCGTCGCGACAGAGATGAGGGCATGGTGGCTAACATCCAAGCAGGTTGGTATGACGACGGGTCCGGCAAGCAGCGTTGGTGGGATGGCCAGAAGTGGACCGACCAATTTCAGTCGCCGCAGCCTAGTGAGGGCGGGATTGGCGGCATCGTCAGCAGAATTGAAGCGGACGCTGTTTCCGGGGCACAGGCTCGACCCGCTCCGAACGGCGCGAGTTATGTGGTGCTCCAGGTCATTCTCAAAGAAAAAATGTGGGGTACCGGATCTGGGAACCTCACTGAACTGGAGGCGGCAGTCAATGCTCAGGCCGCCATGGGGTATCGACTGCACACCATCACCACTGCGGCGTCTGGGAGTAAGGGCCTCGGTGGTGGCGACCGCATTCAGGCCACGATGGTCTTCGAAAGACTCACGTAGTCGGGAAGTTCGGTTCACTCGAGTTTCACGTCAACATCTAGTCAGCACTCACCGAAAGTGAATTATGCCCGACGCAATGCCGCTCTGCCCCAACTGCTCTAGCGATCTCGCCTACGAGATGGGCGCGCTCTTGGCGTGCCCGATGTGCGCGCACGAGTGGTCCCCGAGCGAGGCGGAGGCCGAGGCCGACGCAGAGGCCGACGCCGGCGTCGTGAAGGACGCCTTCGGCACGCCGCTCGCCGACGGCGATACCGTCAGCATCGTCAAGGACCTCAAGGTCAAGGGCTTCCCCCAGTCGATCAAGGTGGGGATGAAGGTGCGTGGCATCCGCCTTGTCGACGGTTTCGACGGTCACAACATCGACTGCAAGGTCGATGGCTTTGGCCAGATGCAGCTGAAGTCGAGCGTCGTCAAGAAGGTCTAGCCGGCGTCGGCCGATTGCTCATGGGGTGTGTCGGGCCACTCAAGCTCGAACGTGCTCGCGTAGTCGCGCGGCGTCTGGTCAATCGGGTCGGTGAACCACAAGCGGCGCGCGATCAGTTGCAAGGGCGAACTGAAGTCGTCGGGCGCGACGTCCATGACGGTCGGATAGAGCGAGTCGCCCAGGATCGGTAGTCCCAGCGAGGCCATGTGCACCCTCAGTTGGTGCGTCTTGCCCGTGGCGGGCGTCAGTCGGTACCGCGCGTAGGCGCCCCGGACCTCGACGAGTTCCACGAGCGTCTCCGTATTGGGTTCCCCCTCCACGAGCTCGGCCTGCAGGCTGTCGCGGCGCTTCTCGATGCGGCCGATGATGGTGCGCGGGAACTCAAGCGCCGGGTCGAAGGGCGCCAACGCCTCGTAGGTCTTGTGCGCGTCGCCCGACTGGAAAACGCCTGCGTAGGCACCGCGGTACTCGCGGCGAGTGGTGAATACCAGGACCCCTGCGGTGAGGCGGTCAAGGCGGTGCGCGGGCGCAAGTTCGGGCAGGTCCAGCGCGATGCGCACCTTGACGAGCGCCGTCTCGGTCACGTGTGCTCCGCGTGGGGTCGTGGCCAAGAAGTGCGGCTTGTCGACCACCACGAAGCGCTCCGTGACCTCCAGCAGGTCAATGGGGAAGGGCGCCGGAGCCTCGGGCGCGAGCGCGCGATGGAACCACACGAAGGCATGCGGCCGGTAGGGCTCGTTCCCCGTCAGGGACAGCCCGCGCTGGTCGACGAAGTCGCCCGCCTCGAGCCTGTCCGCCACCGTCGCGCGCGCCGGGAGGCGGTCCATCAGGAACTCGCGCATGGTCGCCCAGGGGGGCTCGCCGCCCTCGTGGGTGTCGGGGGTGCGCACCCAAGCGGCGTCGAGCCCGTGTCGCTGGGGGAGCGGGGAACGCGGAGGCATCACGCCACCTGTTCGCGCTGGGATGAGGTCACGATGAGCATCGTACGGATGGGACGAGGCCAGCCGTTGCGTCGTGGGGCGGAAGTGCTTGGAAGCGCAGGCGCTACGCACTCGGCGGGAGGGGTTTCCCGCGGCACGGGACGACAATCATCCGCCCCTAGAAGGAGAGGGGGCTTCACGAGGTCTTGACGAGGGACCCGGTTGCCGAAGTTGGTCCGAAAGGTCCAGGTCGAGCAGGTCGGCGGCGTCGTCGCTGTTGACTGCTGGCATGAACAGGTAGCCCTGGCCGGTGGCGCAGCCGATGCTTTGCAGGAAGGTGAGCTGTTCGCCGGTCTCGACGCCTTCGGCGACCACGGCTAGGCCCAAGGACTTGCCCAGGCCGACGAGGGCGATCATGAGTCGGGAGGTGTGGTCCCCGCTGGCGAGGCTCTGCAAGAAGGAGCGGTCGATCTTGAAGGCGTCGACCGGGAACCGGTGCAGGGTCTCCAGTGAGGAGTATCCGGTCCCGAAGTCGTCGATGTGGAGGCGCAGCCCGGCGTCGTGCAGTTCTTGCATCGTGTGCAGGGCGGCCTCGGGGCGACGCATCAACACGCCTTCGGTGATCTCCAGTGCCAGCCGGTCGGGGGAGAGGTGGTGGCGCTTCACGATGTCGAGGACGTGGGGTAGCAGGTCCTTGTGCCAGAACTCGCGGTCGGAGAGGTTAACGGCGACGTTGACGACTCGTGGACCCCATTGAGCGAGCTGTTGGCACACCTGGTCCAGGATCCAGTAGCCCAGTTCGATGATGAGTCCGTTCGTTTCCATGACCGGCAGGAACTCCTCTGGCAACAACAGGCCGCGATCGGGGTGGCGCCAGCGGACGAGGGCCTCGAACCTGTCAGTGCGTCCCGAACTCAGGTTCACGATCGGCTGGTAAAAGACCTCGAACTGGTGTTCGTCGAGTGCGCGATCGATCTCGGCATGAAGGACCTGTTGCTGGACAGCATGCGCCCGCGTCTCCTCGTCGAAGAACGCGATCGCACCTGGGTCTTCGGCCTTGGCGCGGTACATCGCGGTGTCGGCGTCTCGCAAGGTGTCCTCACCGGTCGTGTACCCCAAGGAACTGGTCGTGATGCCCATGCTCGCTTTGACGGAAACGTCGATCCCATCAAACTCCAGGGGCTGGGTGAGGGCCGCCTGAACTCTGCGGGCGGCCGAGAGCGCACCCGCAGGGTCGGTGTCCTCAAGGAGGATCGCGAACTCGTCGCCGCCGAATCGGGCACCGGTGTCCACCGTGCGCAGCTCACGGCCGATGCGGTCGCCGACAGCAGCCAGCACGCGGTCGCCCATCGGGTGCCCAAGGGAGTCGTTGATCAACTTGAAGCCGTCCAGATCGAGGAATAGCACCGCGAAGGGTGTCTGCGACCGTTGCCAGCGTGCGATCGCGGCCGTAAGCCGCTCGAGGAATAGCCTGCGGTTCGGAAGACCGGTGAGGGCGTCGTGCAGGGCGCTCTTGCGGACCTCGGCTTGAAGCCGCTGAGACTCCAGTGCCACGCCGAGCATCCCCGCCCAGTGCCGGTAGGTCTCACGCATGGCCGCAGAATCCACGGCTCCGACGATGGCGAGCAGTCCCCAGTCACGCGTCGCGGTGCGAACAGGGACAACTACGCAGATATCCCCGTCTGCCGCGACGAGCAGATCGAGTAGAGGTGCGGGAGGAAAGTTCTCGGCAGGTGTTTGGGCTCCGACGAGGTTCGGCAGTTCGCGTCCGGGGGCGTAGGTGCCGACGATGTCCAGCAGGCCGTTCGATGGTGGGTCCGCCCACAGTGCTAGCGCTCCGGCCTTGATGTGGGTACCCGCGAGCCAGTCGAGGCTGGTGGGCTGGGTTCTTGCCGAGTCGAGCATCCCTGCATCGACGACGTACTGCTCGGCGAATGCAGACTCGGTCGCTTCGAGTTGCCGCAGGAACTCACCGGACTTGACCTTCGACAATGCCACCTTGATGCGGGCAAATGCGGTGGTGTGGACGCCGGGCACCGCAATCCGCTCGGTGTAGTCCAGCACGGCATCGATGATCCTGTGAAGCGCATCCGGGCGCGAGGTCAGGCGGCGTATGGAGAGTGTCAGGCTTCGGATATCGGCGTCGGTCACCGATTCGCTTGACGTCAACAGGCGCTCCACGGTGCCGATGGCCGCCAGCAGGGCATCATGGGTTGGTCCGTCGACGATGTTGTCGCCGCTGACCAGCGCTGCGAAGAGCTCGTCGAGGAGCTCATCATGCACAAGATCGGGTGAGGTGGCGGGCGGTCGGTCGCCCGTGAACTGCTGGCTGAAAGGCTTACCGTCGGGGCACCCGCACGAGGTGCGCACCTTCAGGACTACCGATTTCAGCGTATACACGGAGTTTGGCACCACATCGCCCCGGATCGCGGCCATGATCAGTCGACCGGCGAGGGCCCCGAGCTCGGCGAAGCGCTCGCTGGTGCTTGAGAGGGAGGGGATGGTAAAAGCCGCGGCCTCGATGTTGTCGAATGCCACGATCGCTAGGTCGGCTGGAAGCGTCATTTCGGCATCCGTGAGTGTGCTGATCAGGCCGAGCGCGTTGCGATCGGTGGCGACCATCACCGCGGTCGGGCGGACAGCGCACGCGAGCAGGTCACGGGCGGCCTGCTGCCCACCGGCCTCCATGTTGTCGAGCGCGTTGAAGACGACCCTCGGATCACAATCCAGGTTGTGAGCCTCCAAAGCCAGCTGGTAGGCGTCGAACCGGTCGCGAATGTCACTATGGGAGAGATTGCCCACGAACCCGATGCGGGTGTGGCCGTGTCCGATGAGGTGTTCAACCGCAGTGATTGTTCCGGCGTGATTGTCAGGCATCACAGTTGGCGCGTCGATGTTGGCCGTGATGCCGCCCAGGAGAACGACCGGTCGCCCGGCGTCGCGAAGTTTGAGGAGGTAGGGCGCCTGGACGGCCGAGTGAATCGAAACGACACCATCGACCTCTGACCATGCGACTGGTACGGCGAAATCGCCAGGCGCTTGGGAGTCGTCGCTCGGCGCCTTGTAAAGCGTCTCGACGATGACCAGGCGCCCACCGGCGCCGGAGATTTCGCGAGTCAGGCTGGCGAGCAACTCCCCGAAGTAGAAGCCACCCAGGGTTGGAGTCAGAACCAGGACCGTCATCGGGTCGTCCACAGCCAACTCCTCCCGTCCACGAAGTCCGCCCCCAAATTTGCGTGGAACTTGTCTTCCGTATCGGCGAGTTTCGCGGCAGGTTCAGAGAAATCCCGGTTCAGGGTTCAATCGCGCGGGGCCCGATCGATGTCCGTCGGAGGGGCTCACGCCTTGAGCGCGCGGTGCGCATGTTTGCGGTGCGCACGTTTGCGGAGCTGTTCGGACTGCGCACTCCGCGAGGCACGCATCACGTGAGCATCGTCAGCTCGCCGCCTCGCCGACCGCGCGCTTGACCAGCTCCGCGATCCGCGCGGCAACCGCATCGTCGATCGACACCAGCGCGAAGGACGTCGGCCAGAACGTGCCGTCGTCGAGCGCCGCGTTGTCCTGGAACCCGAGCGTCGCGTAGCGCGCCTTGAATTTGCCTGCATCCTGGAAGAACACGACCGCCTTGCCGTCCTTGGCGTACGCGGGCATGCCGTACCAGGTCTTGACGTCGAGCTCGGGTGCCGCTGTGGTGACGATCTGATGCACCTTCTCGGCAAGCGCGCGGTCGGCAGGCGCCATGGCCGCGATCTTGTCGAGGCATACCTGCGCCTCCGCCTCCTTGCCCTTGGCCGACTTCGCGCGCTTGGCCTCGGCCGCGGCCTCCTTCATCGCAGCCTTCTCCTCCGCGGAGAACGTTCCGTTGCTCGATCCGCCCATGGGGGGACGCCTTTCCTAGGGTTGCTACACCCAGGGTAGCGAGTGGACGATCCGCGCCGCCTATTCGTTTCTGCCGACCGTGAGGTCATGTCCCTTGGACGCCCGCGAGGCACTATGGAGGACTGGCACATCGACATGGCGACGTGCGACCATGTCATGTGGCTCGCGAGGCGCCTATGGAGCGCTCTGGTGCCACGTCTAGGGAGGCCTCGTGACCAGTCAGCCGACGTTGTGGCTCGTCGCGGTCGTCGGCGGCCTGGTCTCAGGATTCCTGGGAATCCACGGTCTTGGCTTTCTCGGCTGGGCGATCATGCTCGTGTGGCTGGTCGTGACCATCGCGCTTGGCCTTGCGGTCGGCACCAAGAATTCGAAGGCTCTCAGGCTCGGCACCTACGGCTTCGTGACGGGCTTCTCGTTCATGTGCTTCGGCTACGAGGGAGCCGCGTCCCTGCCAAGCAGATTCGCGCCGTTCGGGATCATCGGACTGTTTTGCGCCGTGTGCGCGATCGCGGTGGGCGCGTTCGTGCACCTCGTGACACATCGCCGCGCGCGTCTTTAGCGGGCGTTCATTCGGCCTGACGCGCGCGGTACGCCGCGGCCGCCGCACGGTTGGTGCAGGCCGTCGAGCAGTACAGGCGTGAACGGTTTCGCGATAGGTCGAGCACGATGCCGTCGCAGTCATCGTTGGCGCAGCGATCGAAGCGGATCATCTCGTCTGCGCGAATCATGTCGATCATGGCCATGGCCGTCTCGACCAGGATGCGTTCGGCGAGTGGGCGGTCGTCGGTGGTGGCGTGGATGTGCCAGTCCACGTCGCCGTGGCGCACCAACTGGGGGACGGCGCGAGCGCTGGCCAGGATCTCGTTCACCTGGGGAACGGCGCCATCGCGGGTGGCAACGAACAGGTCGTGAAGAGTGCGGCGGATGGCGCGCGTGGGTTCGAGGTCGCCCTCGACGGGGCGCTCGCCGGTGTATTCGAACGTGTCGAAGAACTCGCCGAGGTCGCCAAGCGACGTGAGAGTGTCCGGCTCGAGTGCCGAATTTGCCAGGTAAACGGCGGACTCCAGCGCGGCCTGGGTGTCATGAGCAAAAGCCATGTTGACACATTAGCAAACCGAGCCTTAGAGTCATGAGTCATGACCATGTTGACGCATGACGTGCGGGGTAGTGACGTGCGGAGTACCGCAACGGCGAGGGGTATCCCCCTGGCCGTGATCTCCGCCACCTCCTTCGGGCTTTCCGGTAGCCTCGCCAGGGGACTCATGGACATCGGCTGGACCGCGGGGGCGGCTACGCTCATGCGCGTCGCGATCGCCGCCCTGATCCTCGTGGTTCCTGGCGTCATGGCGCTCGACGGCCGCTGGCACCTCTTGCGGCGCGCACTGCCAACGGTGCTCGCGTATGGAGTGTTCGCCGTCGCGGGCGCACAGTTGTGCTACTTCCTCGCGGTCGGATACCTCGACGTCGGCGTCGCGCTCCTCATCGAGTACACCGCGCCCGTCGCCGTGGTGATGTGGGTGTGGTTCCGGCAGGGAAGCAAGCCGAGTCGCCTCACCATTTCGGGTGCCGCCCTCGGCCTCGCGGGACTCGTGTTGCTGCTCGACGTCCTCGGCGGCGGATCCGTCAGCATGGTGGGCGTCGGCTGGGCGCTCGGAGCCATGGTGGGGGCCGCCGTGTACTTCGTCGTGTCGGCCGACAACTCGAACGGACTGCCAGGCATTACCCTCGCGGCGAGCGGACTCGTCGTGGCGCTCATCGTGTTGGGCGGCGCCGCGCTCGCAGGGCTGCTACCCATTGCCTTCAGCACGGGACAGGTCAGATTCACCGGTTTCAGCCTCCCGTGGTGGGCCGTGGGTCTTGCCCTGGGGGCCATCACAGCAGCCCTCGCGTACGTGACGGGAATCGCGGCCGTCAGGACTCTCGGAGCGCGACTGGCGTCCTTTGTGGCGCTCACCGAGGTTCTCGCCGCCGCCACCTTCGCGGCGATCCTGCTCGGTCAGACGCCTGGCCCAGTTCAGCTCGCGGGAGCGGCCCTGGTCCTTGCGGGCGTGGTGGTCGTCAAGATGGGTGAACCCGCCGAGCCCGCGATCGACGTGGACGTGGTGCTCGCGGTGGTCACCACGGTCGCCGCGGTCGCAGCGTTTGACTCCGCCGCGACTCTTGACTCAGCCGAAGAGGCCGACCGCTCCCATGGCGACGCCCACCAGAACGAGCCCGAGCCCCATCGGGTCTAGACGCTTGGTCACCGAGGGGGACTGGCCTTTGTGCGGGGGCGCGTCTCCGTGAGCGGTCTTCCACTCCTGCCAGGCGTCGTAGATCATCGCGGCAGGCCGAGACGGTGAGTGTGCCTCTTGGTCCGCCAGGGTCTCTTGGACACGGTTGCGGGACCTTTCATCGGAGCGTGCGGCACGCGTCGTCGGCGCTGCGAAGGACCCCATCGCCATTCCGTCGTCACCGCGGACTTCGAGCGACCAGCGCGCGCTGATTTCAGCGATTCTCGACAGCGGCACGACGGCGGTGTGGAAGACATTCTTGAAAGTCACCGCATCGCCCGAGACGACCACGGCGGGTCGCAAATAGGCGGCGACGCCGATCAACGCCACACAGGCGCCGAGGCCGATGCCTTGGCGTGCGCTGCCCTGGGTGGCGGCCATCACGCCACCGGCTCCCAAGAGCAGCCCGACGCCGGCGGTCAGCCAGCCAGCGACCAACGAACCGCGCGTGCGACAGACCTGCATGAGGCAATCGTTCCATAACTCCTGGGTGCCCCGATCATGACCGAGATGACCGTCGCAGTAATCTCCTGATCATGAGCGCAATCGGCACGTCCTTTGGAACGGCGGCAGGTGACTACGAGAAGGGCCGGCCGGGCTACCCTCCGGAAGCGGTGGCGTGGATTCTGGGCCAGGCTCCGCTGCGTGTCCTTGACGCGGGTGCAGGCACTGGCAAGCTGACGGCCGAGGTGTTGCGGCGGGGCCATGAGGTCATCGCCCTTGACCCCGACGCGGCAATGCTCGAAGCGTTGTCTCGCTCCGTTCCTGGCGTCGAGACGCGAGTCGGGGCTGCGGAGGCGACGGGGCTACCCGCCTCGAGTGTCGACGCCGTCGTCTTCGGCCAGGCGTGGCACTGGGTGGACGTGGCTGAGGCATCGGCCGAAATGGCGAGGATCCTCCGCCCCGGCGGAGTGCTGGGCCTGATCTGGAATATCAGGGACGAGTCGGTGCCTTGGGTGGCGCGCCTCACCGAGGTGATGCACGGCTCGGCGGCGGAGCAACTGCTCGCTGGTTCCGGTCCCACCGTCGGCGTGCCGTTTGGGCCGCTGGAGCACCGTGCGTTCAACTGGGCACGAGAGATGACGGCAGACGAGCTCGTTGCGATGGCACGATCCCGGAGCTATTACATCACAGGTAACGACGCGAATCGCGCGAGGACTGATGCCGGGATTGTCGACCTCATGTCGACGCTGCCCGCCCTCGCGAAGTACGACCGCATTGACCTGCCGTATGTAACGCACGGGTTCCGGGTGCGTCGCCCCAACGTCGAGGGCTAACCGACGACGAGCAGGCCGTTCGCGATCCGGGCGGGGGTCGCCTCGCGCACCCACGCGGTGTCGATGGGGCCGTAGATGTGGGGGAACATCTCCCCGTTGCCTCCGTCCTCGAACACCACCTCGGTGCCCGATGCTCGCACCGCCTCGGCGTCTATCGCGAGGAGGCGCAGCGGTTCGGTGACATCGGCGTAGAACAGGGCGGCGACTCCCGCCACCTGCTCGCGAGTGGAGCCGTGGATGAAGCCGACCTCTTCGACGGTGAGACCTCGCGTTGACACTCGATAGCTGCCGGCGGCGACGGCCTTCGTCCAGTCGGACTCGAGCGCGAGGTGCCAAATGGTCATGCGGACACACTAGTGCGGCGCCTTCCGCAGAGGGCAGTAACACTAGGCAGACGCCCGAGGACGGCTTTGCGTCGTAGAATAAGAGACGGTCCCGCTTCGGGCCCGCGCCCCAATATGAAACGAGTACTTCGCATGCCCCTGCGCTCTGACCTGCGCAACGTCGCAATCGTCGCCCACGTCGACCACGGCAAGACCACTTTGGTCGACGCCATGCTGGTCCAGGGCGGCGCCTACGGCGACCACGCCCATGTGACCGATCGTGCCATGGATTCGGGTGACCTCGAACGCGAAAAGGGCATCACGATCCTCGCGAAGAACACCGCCATTCGCTACACCGGGGCAGCGTCCATCCCCGGCGGCGTCACCATCAACGTCATCGACACCCCTGGCCACGCCGACTTCGGCGGCGAGGTCGAGCGCGGACTGTCGATGGTCGACGGCGTCGTCCTGCTCGTCGATGCCTCCGAGGGCCCCCTGCCCCAGACGCGTTTCGTGCTGCGCAAGGCACTTGCCGCGCACCTGCCCGTCATCATCGTCGTCAACAAGGTCGACAGGCCCGACTCGCGCATCGCCGAGGTTGTCGAGGAGACCCACGACCTGCTGCTCTCGCTCGCGTCCGACCTTCACGACGAGGTCCCCGACCTTGACATCGATTCCCTGCTCGAAGTGCCCGTCATCTACGCCTCGGCCAAGGCGGGAATCGCGTCGCTCGTGCGGCCCGCCGACGGCACGATGCCTGAGGGCAAGAACCTCGAGCCCCTGTTCCAGGTCATCATGGAGCGCATCCCCGCCCCCGAGTACGAAGAGGGCGCACCGCTGCAGGCGCACGTGACCAACCTGGACGCCTCGCCGTTCCTTGGCCGCCTCGCCCTGCTGCGGGTGTTCAACGGCACCATCAAGAAGGGCCAGATGGTCGCGTGGGCCCGCCACGATGGCACGATGAAGACCGTCAAGATCACCGAACTTCTCGAGACCAAGGGCCTCGAGAGGGTTCCCGCTGAGAGCGCGGGGCCTGGCGACATCATCGCCGTGGCAGGTATCCCCGACATCACGATCGGCGAGACCCTCACCGACATTGACGACCCCCGACCGCTGCCGCTCATCACGGTCGACGACCCGGCGATCTCGGTCACCATCGGCATCAACACGTCTCCGCTCGCCGGCCGCGTCAAGGGCGCCAAGGTCACCGCACGTCAGGTGAAGGATCGGCTCGACAGGGAACTCGTCGGCAACGTGTCGCTCAAGGTGCTTGACACCGGCCGTCCCGATGCGTGGGAGGTCCAAGGTCGCGGAGAACTCGCGCTTGCGATCCTTGTCGAGCAGATGCGCCGCGAGGGCTTCGAGCTCACCGTCGGCAAGCCTCAGGTGGTCACCAAGCTCGTTGACGGCAAGCTGCACGAGCCCATGGAGCACATGACGATCGACGTCCCCGAGGAGCATCTCGGCGCGATCACTCAGCTGCTGGCGAGCCGCAAGGGTCGCATGGAGTCCATGGCGAACCACGGCACGGGTTGGGTGCGGATGGAATTCCTCGTTCCCGCCCGTGGACTCATCGGCTTCCGGTCGACGTTCCTCACCGACACCCGCGGCACGGGCATCGCGTCCTCGATCTCTCATGGCTACGAGCCGTGGACGGGCGCGATTGAGTACCGCACGAACGGCTCGCTCGTCGCGGACCGGTCCGGACCGGTGACCGGCAATGCGCTCATGGCGCTCCAGGACCGCGGCACCTTCTTCGTGAAGCCCACCGAGGATGTGTACGAGGGCATGGTCGTTGGCGAGAACGCCCGCAACGAGGACATGGACGTCAACATCACCAAGGAAAAGAAGCTCGACAACATTCGCTCGTCGACATCCGAGACGCTCGAGCGCCTTGCGCCCGCCAGGCGGCTCACGCTCGAGGAGTGCCTCGAGTTTGCGCGCGAAGACGAGTGTGTTGAGGTCACTCCCGAGAACGTGCGCATCCGTAAGGTCGTCCTCGATCAGACGGAGCGTGGTCGTGCGGCTTCGCGTGCGAAGAGGCAAAACGCCTAGCGTCGACTTGTGCGCGCCTCACGGCGCGTCATGGTCTCTGGGTGGCTCCTGTGGTCGCCTATCCTTGACACCATGCTGAAGAGGGCCGTCTCCGTACTGGCGCTCGGTCTGCTGGGGGCGCTCGTGGCCGCCATCGGTGCCGGGTCTCATCGGTCGACCGGTTATCTCGGTGTCGGTCTCGTACTGGCGTTGATCGCCTGCGCCGGGGTATTCGCCAAGGTGTGGCAGTCCTGGAACGGCTACGTCGCGTTCGCCTCCCTGTGGGTGGGGGTCACGGTGTTCTTCTACTCCACGGGTCCGGGGCAGTCCCAACTCATCTCAGGCGACCTCAAGGATCAGTTGTGGGTCTACGGGGGCGCGGTGGTGCTTTCCATTGTTGCGGCGGTTCCTCGATTTGTCTTTGTTGGTCGCGATGTCGCGCCGTAGGCGCCTCGATATCGCGTTGGCCTCCGCCCTCGTTCAACGGCGGTTGTCGCGCGCGAGCTACAAGTCAACGGTAAGGCGGTTCCCCGCGCCGCCGTTGCGTGGACCCCGCATCGCGCTTGAGCGCGCGGCCCTGCCGATGCCGCCCATTGCGCGTCGACGCGTCGACGCCCGCCAGCTGGACGCTATTGACCTTGCCGACATTGTGCGGCCGTTGGCCGATCCAGGCCCCGTGTTTGTTCCCTCGATCACGGTATCGGTGCCTCCTCCGCCCGAACTTGCATTGACGGCCGCAGCCGAGCACGCTGCTCCAGAGCCAGAGCCAGAGCCAGAGCCAGAGCCAGAGCCAGAGCCAGAGCCAGAGCCAGAGCCAGAGCCAGAGCCAGAGCCAGAGCCAGAGCCAGAGCCAGAGCCAGAGCCAACTCAGCGGCGCGCGCGGGGCCGCCACCGTGTGCTTGCCGGATTCGGCATTGTGCTTGCCGTGCTTCTCGCGAGTTATGTTGGCGCCGAGGCCTGGGCCACACGCACCGTCACGAGCGGTGTCACCGTGCTGGGCGAGGACCTCGGCGGATTGCCGCGCGCTGACGCCAAGGTCGCGCTCGTGCGCCTCGCCACTGCCGCCAATTCCACGCCGATCGAGGTCAAGATCGCGCGCTACTCCGCGACCATGGTGCCCTCGGCATCGGGGCTCACGGTCGACGCCAACGCCACTCTTGATCGATTGACGGGCTTCACTCTGGACCCGCGGCGGCTCATCGGCCATTTCCGCGGCGGTGGAGCGGTAGCACCCGTGGTGCATGTCGACACGAAGGCTTTGAGCGCTGCGGTTGGCCTGGTCGCGAGTCGACTTGACCGCTCTGCAGAGTCGGCGTCGATCACTCTCGACGGCGCCCAGGTGAAGGTGACCGGCGGGCAGCCCAGCATCGTCGTCAACGCCGAAGCGACGGTCGCAGCCTTGAGCACCGCCTGGCCGGTGGCGACCGCCGTGGCGCCCGTGGCGACGGTCACGCAACCGGCGGTTCCGCAAGACGTTGCCGAAGCCTTCCAAGCCGAGGTCAACTACAACGAGTTTGCCAAGGACATCACCCTCACCGGCCCAAACGGCAATGTTGATCTCACTCCTGAGGACTGGGCGAAGTTCGCGACGGTCGACACCTCAACCGGCACGCCACAACTCGTGGTTGACGGTCAAGGGCTCGCGACGTCACTCGTCAAGGCACATCCTGAACTCAACAACGAGGCGCGCGGATCAAGCGTGTCGTTTGACGGGAGCCACAACCTGGTGGTCGACCAGGGTCAGCCTGGCCGCGAACTCAATTCCAGTTCGCTCGGTGCGCACGTGTTGGGCGCGGCGGGCCGCGACAGCCGCACGGCGGTGCTGCCCTACACGATCACCGCGGTGGTGCCGCCCGCCGAAAACCTCAACATCGGCGACTTCACCACCAAGATATCGGCCTTCGACACCTTTCTCCCCTGGGAGCCGATCAGGACGAAGAACCTTCAGAATGCCGCGAACATCATCACGGGAACGATTGTTGCCCCCGGCGCCACTTTTGACCTCACCAAGGTGATTAGCCCGATCGACTCCGCGCACGGTTACGTCGAGGCAGGCGTGATTACCAATGGGATCCACACTCTCGGCATGGGCGGAGGCCTGAGTCAGATGGCGACGACGAGTTACAACGCCGCCTACTTCGCCGGGTACGACATCCTGGCCCACCGCCAGCACAGCGTGTGGTTCACTCGCTACCCTGCGGGCCGCGAGTCGACGATCTACTCGGGCCAGATCAACATGGTCTTCAAGAACGACACTCCGTACGCGGCAATCATCAACTCCTACATCGAAGGCAATAGGCTCCACGTCGACATTTGGTCAACGCCCTATTACCGCGTCGAGACGGAAGCAACCCCGCACCTCAATATCAAGGCTCCAGGCGTGACGGTGCTCACCCGCCCCGACTGCGTGCCTTCCGGAGCGGGCCAGGCTGGATTTACGATCACCAACTACCGGCGAGTATTCCTTGGCGACAAGCAGGTGAAGAACGAGGCCGACAAGTGGACCTACCAGCCCGACAACGCCATCCAGTGCCAATAACGGATGAGGGAAAACTGGCGTCCAGCCGCGTTAAGATGAAGTCCCTCTCCACGTCCTAGAAAAAGGGAGCCCCTCGTGACGTACGTCATCGCCTTGCCGTGTGTAGACCTCAAAGACAAGGCCTGCATCGACGAGTGTCCGGTGGACTGTATCTACGAGGGCGAGCGGATGCTCTACATCCACCCCGACGAGTGCGTCGATTGTGGTGCTTGCGAGCCCGTATGCCCGGTCGAGGCGATCTACTACGAGGACGATGTCCCCGACAAGTGGTCCGATTACTACGCGGCAAACGTGGAGTTCTTCTCCGAAATCGGCTCTCCCGGTGGAGCGGCCAAGATGGGACTGATCGCCCACGATCACGACCTCATCAAGTCGTTGCCCCTCCAGAACGTCGAATAGCGGTCGCGAATGGGCCTGAACGCGTCGGCCCTGCCCGACTTCCCCTGGGACAGTCTCACGCCCTTTGTCGAGCGCGCCTCCGCCCACCCGGACGGTGCCATCAACCTGTCTGTGGGTACTCCGGTTGACCCCACACCCGCGGTGGTTCGTGACGCGCTCGTCGCCGCTGCCGATGCCTCGGGATACCCGGCGACGCACGGGACCGCTGCGCTCCGGGCGGCGGTCGTCGAGTGGTTCGCCCGCAGGAGGGGCGTCGCCAACGTCGACCCTTCATCGGTGTTGCCGACGGTGGGTTCAAAGGAATTCGTGGGACTGCTTCCGTCGCTCTTGGAGCTGGGGCCGGGAGACGTGGTGGTCCACCCCGCGGTGGCATACCCGACATATGACGTGGGTGCGCGGCTCGCGGGCGCGATGCCGCTGGCTGCCGACGGTGTGGCCGACTGGAAAGGCAACGCCGCCGTCAAGCTTGTGTGGGTCAATTCCCCCTCGAACCCGACGGGGGCCGTGGCTGGAGTCGAGGAACTCCGCGCGATCGTCGAGGCGGCGCGCGCCATCGGCGCGGTTGTCGCCTCGGACGAGTGCTACGCGGAGTTGGCGTGGGAGGAGCCGTGGAGTTCACAAGGGGTTCCGTCTATCCTGGATCCGCGGGTGTGCGGAGGCAGTCACGATGGGCTCCTCGCCGTGTACTCGCTGTCCAAGCAATCCAACCTCGCGGGCTACCGTGCAGCGTTCGTTGCGGGCGACGGCGCGGTCGTCGCGAGACTCCTCGAGGTCCGCAAGCACATCGGAATGATCATGCCCGCTCCCGTGCAGGCCGCGATGGTGGCGGCGTTGGGCGACGACGCCCACGTCGCCGAGCAGCGTCTGGTCTACGGCGCGCGTCGTGAGACGTTGTCAGGGGCTCTTGTCGCAGCGGGATTCTCCATCGATGACTCGGTGGCGGGGCTCTACTTGTGGGCAACCCGTGGCGAGGATGCATGGGCGAGCGTCGCCTGGTTGGCCGAGCGCGGCATCGTTGTTGCGCCCGGCTCGTTCTACGGCCCGAGCGGTGCAAAGCATGTGCGCGTGGCACTAACCGCTTCCGATGAGCACATTGACGCTGCGGCTCTTAGGCTCGTCAACGAACAGTAAACTTGGAACCAAGCGACGGTCTATGGCAGAGTCGCCTGGGGTGCTGCAAAGGAGGACACATGTCTCACGTTAAGGACGCGCGGCTCACGGTCGACGGTTCAACCAAGGAACTTGAAATTGAGCGCGCGACGGTCGGTAACGACGGTCTGGGCGTGTCGAACCTCTTGAAGGACACGGGTCTGGTGACCGTTGACCCCGGTTTCATGAACACCGCATCGTGCTCGTCTGCCATCACGTATATCGACGGCGACCTCGGGATCCTGCGATACCGCGGCTACCCGATCGAGCAGCTTGCGGAGCACTCGACGTTCCTCGAAGTGGCGTACCTGCTCATTCACGGCGAGTTGCCTAGCGCCGACGAACTGATGGCATTCAACAACCGCGTCGCGCGCCACATGCACGTGCACGAGGGCATCAAGTCGTTCCTCAATTCCTTCCCGCGCGAGGCCCAACCGATGGCGGTGCTTTCTGGCGCGGTGAGCGCGCTGAGCACGTTCTACCCGGAGTCCGTGGGACGGGGCGAATACGAGATCGAGCTTGCCACGGTCCAGTTGCTTGCCAAGACCGCGGTCGTCGTCGCGTACCTGCAGCGTCGCGTCACCGGCGGCGAGCTCATTCAGCCGCGGCCGGGCGGACTGTACGTCGACGAGTTCCTCCGCATCGCCTTCTCGGGTCAGGACGGTGAGCTCGATATCGACCCCACCGTGCGTCGCGCTCTCGACCTCCTCCTCATCCTTCACGCCGACCACGAGCAGAACTGCTCCACGTCGACCGTGCGCATCGTCGGCTCGTCACAGGCGAACATCTACGCCGCGGTCTCGGCGGGCATCGGCGCCCTTTCCGGACCGCTTCACGGCGGTGCCAATGAGGCCGCGCTCAAGATGTTCGACCAGATCAAGGAATCGGGCGACACCGTCGAACAGTTTGTGGCGAAGGTCAAGGACAGGGCGGAGGGGGCGAGGCTCATGGGCTTTGGCCACCGCGTCTACAAGTCGTATGACCCGCGCGGCACGGTGGTGAAGAGAATTGCCGACCAAGTGCTGGACCAACTAGGCGGCAACAACGAGACGTTCGACATGGCCAAGCGCCTTGAGGAGATCGCGTTGAGCGACGACTACTTCGTCGAGCGCAAGCTATACCCGAACGTCGACTTCTACACCGGCCTCGTGTACTCGGCCATGAAGTTCCCCGTGCCGATGTTTACGCCGCTGTTCGCGCTGGGCCGCATGCCCGGTTGGATCGCCAACTTCCGCGAGATGATGGACGACCCGCGCACCAAGATCGGCCGCCCGCGCCAGATTTACACCGGCAGTGTCGAGAGGGACTACACCGCGATGGAAGAGCGCTAGCTCGTCCTCACCGCGACGCGGATGCCGGGGTAGTTGGCCCACTGCTGGGTCGGGTTTGACTGTTGCCAGGTGCCGTTGCGGGTCCAGCGTGAGCCGCGAAGGTCCGCCCATTCGGCCCCGGTCGTTGATGCGGTCGCGATTGCCCACGACTGCAGCCTTCGCAACGACTGATCGGTTGCATCGGTCGGCTTGATGCCAAGCACTGTCGTGTTGCCGTCGGATTCAAGCACCTCGACCGCAAATCCCGCACCCGGGAAATCGAGCGCCACCCGGTCGGAGAACGCACGCGCTGTGGTGACGTCAGGCGCTGTCAGTTCGCAAGACACGGTGCCCTCCACGCCGCCGAGCGCGTTGGCCCACGCGCGACCCTCCGCCTCGTGGCTCGCGTACGCTTCCGGGAAGCCGGACCGTTGCACGGCCTGAGCGGCCTCGGTCACGCGGAGATTTTCCCATCCGTTGACCTTGCCGAGAGCCGTGTAGAACATAGTGGCCGAATAGCGGGCGTCCATGATCTGCTCCACGGTGCCCCAGCCTTGAGATGCGCGCTGTTGGAAGAGGCCCACGGAATCACGATCGCCATAGTTGAGGTTGCGCAGGCCCGACTCCTGGATCGCGGTCGTCACAGCGATAGTGACGCCCTTTTCGTCGAAGCCGTTTACCCAGCCGACGGCGGCGATGATGGCCACGTTGTCGGTCCGCTCGGCACTCCGCGAGTAGTGGGCAATCGGCGTGGAGACGGTGCATTGGTTGGAAGGAGGGGATGCGGTGAAACTCGAATAGAGCGCGGGTCCCCACAACACGGCGACAGTTGCGACGCCCAAGAATGCGGCGGTCGCGATGACCCCGCCTGTACGTGCCATCGGCTAGTTCACGTGCAGCGCGGCGTTGAGTTCAATGCCGACGCCTTTCCGCTGCACGGCCTCGAGGGCGCCCGTCAGGGAGTTCCTGCGGAACAGCAGGCCGTTTTGTCCTGACAATTCGCGCGCCTTCACGACGGTGGGCTTGCCCTTGGGGTCTTTGCTCCCCACCAGGAGCACCTTGGAACCCGCGGTCAGGTACAGGCCAGATTCGACGATGCAGTCGTCTCCCAAGGCGATTCCAAGCCCCGCGTTGGCGCCCAGCAGGGATCGCTCGCCGATCGTGACAACTTCCTTGCCTCCTCCAGAGAGGGTTCCCATGATCGAGGCCCCCCCGCCGATGTCGGAGCCGTTGCCGACTGTCACTCCTTGAGAAATGCGCCCCTCGACCATCGACGTGCCGAGCGTGCCTGCGTTGTAGTTCACGAAGCCCTCGTGCATCACCGTGGTGCCCTCGGCAAGGTGCGCGCCGAGGCGGACGCGGTCGGCATCGGCGATGCGCACTCCGGACGGGACGACGTAATCGACCATGCGGGGGAATCGGTCGATGCCGAAGACGACAAGGTGCTTGCCGAACGCGCGGAAGCGCGTGCGGGTGGCCTCAAAGCCCTCGATCGCGCACGGGCCTGCGGATGTCCACACCACGTTCGGCAGGACGCCGAAAATGCCTTCCAGGTTCACCCCATGAGGCTTGACGAGTCGGTGTGAAAGCAAGTGCAGGCGCAAGTAGGCGTCCGGAACCGTCTCGGGGGCGTCGTCGGTGTCGATGTCGACAAGGAGCAACTCGATCGAGGTGTGACGCAACTCGTCCGAGCGAACCGCCGCCTCGAGGGCCCTCGGGGGTAGGGGGTTTTCGGGAGCCCCGCCGAGGGAGGGGGATGGATACCAGGTGTCGAGGGTATTGCCGCTGCCGTCGAGCGTTGCGAGTCCATAGCCATGCGCTTTCATGGCCGCAAGCCTACGGCGCCGGACGGCATACAGTGGTGCCATGGATGCCGAGCAGGAGGTAGACGCGGCGGGAGAGCGCGACGGCCGGCGGGTCGTCGGCGCTGGCTATCGCGAGCCGGGCGGCCCCGTGTGGCGCCGCGATCGCCCCATACCCGCCTCGTGGACCAGGGATGTTCCGCTGGGCACGTTGCCCGACGACTATGTGGCGAGGCCCGTAAGGGCGAGGCCCATCGCTTTCGGGCGGCTCGTCGTCGTGGCGCTTCTCGTCCTGTTTCTCGTGGCCATGGTCGTGGCGCTCGTGGCCACGGCGGTGGTTGGTGAGAGTGTCCCTGCGGACATGGCGCTTCGGTTCGTGTTCGGCGCGGTGATCCAGTTCCTGGGGTGGTGGACAGTGATCCACCTCATCCGCGATCGATAGGATCGGTGCATGTGGTTGTCAGTGGTGCCCGGAGCACCTGTCGAAGACCTCGCGAGTGCCCTCATTGACATTCCTTCCGTTTCTGGGGACGAACGCGCCATCACGGATCAGATTGAGGCGGTACTTCGCGGAGTGCCCCACCTCGAGGTGCTTCGGTTGGGAAACGCCCTGGTGGCGCGGACCGCGCTTGGTAGGGCGGAGCGCGTGATCGTCGCGGGCCACGTGGATACGGTCCCCATTAAGGACAACGTTCCGTCCGTGCGTTCGGACGACGGCGAGTGGATCATCGGCCGCGGATCTGTGGACATGAAGTGCGGGATCGCGGTTCAGCTCGCGCTCGCGGTCGAATTGGCAGCGCCGACGCGGGACGTCACGTGGGTTTTCTACGACCAGGAAGAGGTCGAGGAGCCCCGCAACGGACTGGGCAGGATCGCTCGCGAAAGGCCCGAACTTCTCGAGGGAGATTTCGCGATTCTTTGTGAGCCGACATCGGCCGTCATCGAGGGTGGGTGCAACGGGACGCTTCGCGTCCAGGTCACCGTTCACGGCAAGGCCGCCCACAGCGCACGGTCATGGAAGGGCATCAACTCGATCCACGGAATGGCTCCCTTCCTCGCGACTCTCGCGGTGTACGAACACGAAGATGTCGAGGTGGATGGCCTGATCTTCCGCGAGGGCGTCAACGCCGTCGGGATCACCGGGGGCATCGCAGGCAATGTCGTTCCCGACGTGTGCACGGTCACGATCAACTACCGCTTTAGCCCCGCATGGACCGTCGACGAGGCCAAGGCCCGTGTGGAGCGCCTCATCACGTCCTCCTTCGAGAGCTCGCCCGCACCCGCCGGTCAGTCCGTGACCTGGAAGTACACCGACGAGGCGGCGGCCGCCAGGCCCGGCCTCGATGCGCCCATGGCGATCGCGTTCGCCGATGCCGTCGCGGCGACGGGCGCCCCGGCGCCGCGCGCAAAGCTTGGCTGGACGGACGTGGCCCGCTTTGGCCAGTTGGGCATCCCGGCGGTGAACTTTGGTCCAGGTGACCCCGAGAGGGCGCACGCCGACGACGAGCGTTGCCCCGTCGCAGACGTTCGAAGGTGCCACGCGGCGCTTCGCGACTGGCTGACCGCCCCCGTTTCTTAAACAACCCCGATCGATCACCCGCTTGCGGGCGTGAAGGAGGAACGCGTGAAGGACTACCAGAGAGGCCCGGTGCTCCTGCGGGGCAAGAACGTCCCCACGACCACCACGTCAGGTCGCCTGCTTGCGCAGCAAGACACCCCCGACTGGGTGCACGGAGATCCCTGGAGGGTCATGCGCATCCAGAGCGAGTTTGTCGAGGGTTTTGGGGCGTTGGCGGAGGTGGGCTCCGCGATCTCGGTCTTTGGTTCGGCCCGATCGAAGCCAGGCGCGGCGGACTATGAGGCTGCCGTGGAGATTGGCACGAAGCTTGTCGAGCAGGGTTTCGCCGTCATCACGGGAGGTGGCCCGGGAGTCATGGAGGCTGCCAACAAGGGTGCATCCGAGGCAGGGGGGTCCTCCATCGGCCTGGGGATCGAACTCCCGCACGAACAGGGCGTCAATGAATACGTGAATCTCGGAATGAACTTCCGCTACTTCTTTGTGCGCAAGACGATGTTCGTCAAGTACGCGCAAGGCTTCATCGTGCTCCCAGGGGGGTTCGGCACCTTCGACGAACTGTTTGAATCGCTCACGCTTGTCCAGACCAAGACCATCACGCGTTTTCCGATCGTGCTGTTTGGCCACTCGTATTGGGACGGGCTGGTTGCGTGGCTGCGAGACGTTGTCGCGGCAGACGGAAAGATTAGCCCCGCCGACCTCGACCTCATCATGGTCACGGACGATGTGGATGAGGCTGTGGCGCACGTCGTGACCTCAGTGAAGCCCCCGGCCGAGCGGTCATAGGCCGCAGAGCCGTCACGCGAAGTCCCGAACCACGTTAGGGAACCGGCCGCAATCCCCGTAGAATGGGGACGGCGTTCAGCAAAAGCTGCCCCACATCAGCGCAAGGAGTACCCCAGCATGGCTGCAATGAAGCCCCGCACCGGTGACGGCCCCATGGAGGTCGTGAAGGAGGGACGCGGCTATGTTTTGAGACTTCCGCTCGAGGGCGGGGGCAGGCTCGTAGTCGAACTCAATGCCGACGAGGTCAGGTCTCTTGGCGACACCCTCTTGGGTGCCATCAAGTAGTTCATTAGCACCCGGTGCACGTGGGCGTTAGCCGCCCACGATGACGACGAGCAAACCGTCGCCAATCGGAATCAACGACGAATTCTCGGCCTCGGTGCGGCGTACCGAACGCAACGCTTCCCTCACTGCCGTGGTGTCGGGGTCTCTTTGCGCGGGATCGGCCACCCTGCCCCGTGCGAGGGCGTGGGCAACCACGATCATTCCACCGGGGCGCACCAGCCTGCGGGCCTCGTCGAGGTACGCGGGAAACTCGGTCCGTTTGCCGTCAATCAGTACCAGGTCGTACCCGCCATCCGTCAGGCGCGGCAGCACGTCGAGCGCCCTTCCCGTGATGAGGCGCACGCGTTCCGGTGCGAAACCGGCTGCCATGAACGAGGCTCGTGCGGCCTTGTGGTGCTCGGGTTCGACGTCGATCGTGGTGAGCACACCCGCGGGGTGCATGCCGCGCAACAGATAGATCCCAGACACTCCCACCCCGGTGCCGATCTCCACGATCGTCTTGGGATGAGCGGCCATGGTGAGCACGGTCAGCGCCGCACCCGCTCCAGGGGTCAAGGGCTCGACGCCCAGGTCGTCCGCGGTATCGCGGGCGGCCAGGAGCACCTCGTCCTCGCGCGCAAAGTCGTCGGCGAACGCCTCGATGGCGGGATCGATAGTCATGGTGCCTCCGTAAATGATCGTAACGGGGAGATAAGGAGGTTGCCCTCCGGCTCGCACGTGGGAACATAGAACTCAGGCAGAACGTTCTTGAGCCGTAAAGGAGGCTGACGTATGAGCATCACATCTGCGGTAACCGCTTCCTCAGTGGACGCCACTACGACGACGCCTGACGACCTCACGTGGCAGTCGATTGTCGAGCAGCACGCATCCAGGGTGTACCGCCTGGCGTATCACTTGACGGGCAACCAGCACGACGCGGAAGACCTCACTCAGGACGTTTTCGTCCGGGTCTTCAACTCTTTGTCGCAGTACACGCCCGGAACGTTCGAGGGTTGGCTGCACCGCATCACCACCAACCTGTTCCTCGACAAGATGCGCCGCAAGGCGCGTATTCGCTTCGACTTCATGGCCGATGACGACGGCGCCGTGGCTACGTCCGCGAGTTTTGATCGCGTGGAGCGGTCCGGCCAGCCGGAGGACGCCTTCGAGATGGGCCACATGGGTGCCGACATCATCGAGGCGCTTGCCGATCTTCCTCCCGAATACAGGGCAGCCGTCGTTTTGTCCGACATCGAGGGCCTCTCCTATGAGGAGATCGCCGTCACGCTCGGGATCAAGTTGGGGACGGTCCGCTCGCGGCTGTCACGCGCCAGGGCGCGGTTGCGCGAGTCCCTCGCTCACCACGCACCCACTCGGGGCGGGCTGTGAGCTCGAAGCATCTCGGTGAATCGGTCCACGATCTGCTCGACGGCAGACTTCGTGGGGACAAGGCCTACGCGGCCATGGCGCACCTGGGTGAGTGCGAGGAGTGTGCGAGCCGCTTTCACGAGTTGAAGGAAGGACGCGACGCGCTCACGAGCTCCGAGGCCGGAATCGACATGCGCTTTGCGCAGAAGCTGCTCGACAGGGAGCGCATCGCCGAGATCGCCGCAGGCGAAGCATCCCTGGGCCACAAGCCGCGTCGGCCCGTGCGTCGGGCGCCCGTGATCGCTGCCGCCACACTCGTCGTCATTGCCGTGGTCTTGGTGGGCGTCGCGTGGCAAGTGGGCGCTCCCGGCGAGGTCACGCTCGCGTTTGCCGCCCCCCGCGCGAGCGGGGCTGCCCCCGTGGCCTACGCGAACACCCAACAGATGCGCTCGGGCGACATGTTGCAGTCCTGGATCCACCCCGACTTCTCGACGTCGGGGGTCATTCCCGTCGAGGCGACTGTCGTTCAGCGCACCGATGGCGGCATGGTGCTTGTCGCAACGATCCTGGCTGGGCCGTACGGGAAGCAGGTGACCGTCGTTCAGCAACACGGCTACCTGTCGCAAAATGCCACCGCTCAGATGCCGCGTGCGGACGTCAAGAACGCAGAGGTCTATGTCGTGGAAAACGAGGGTTACTCGCCGATGGTGGTCTGGCAGACCGGCGATGTTGTAGTCGCGATGTCGTGCGAGTGCTCTCTCACCACACTGGAGTCGGTCGCGGAGGAGTTTCCCTCCGCCTCTGATCCCGGTTTCGCCGACCGCGTTGCGCATGGGTTCTCGACCCTCGCATCCGCGGTGCATCCCTAGGAGGAACCATGTCCCAACTTTTCGCATCCCCTGACGAATCCCAAGCGGAACCGTCGCCCAAAGGCGCGGTGAAGGTCGACGACGTGTCCACCGCGATGCCGACGCCCGAAGCCGCCGCGGCGGTTCCCCCAGGCCCGGCCCCAGCGCCGCCGCGTGAGGCCGCCGACGGCATCTTCGGTACGCCGCCCGTCCCGCAAGCCGGGTCGATCGACTACACCGTTCCTCCCGCCCCCCCCGGTCATTCCCGCCCGAGGCGCCCGCGCAGGGGAGCCTTCGCTGGCATCGCTGCGCTGGCCCTGCTTCTCGGCACCGCGGGAGGCGTCGGTGGCGCCGCGGCCTGGCAGCAGTGGGGCCCGTCCGACGCGGCGACGGCGCAGGTCGCGACCCTGCCGGTATCGCAATCAACGTCGACCGTCCAGCCCGCCAGCGGGTCGGTGGCCGCTGTCGCGAAGGCCGCCTTGCCTTCGGTCGTGCAGATCGAGGTCAAGACCGCGACGGGAGGCGACACGGGTTCGGGAATCATTATCCGAGCGGACGGCTACATCCTCACCAACAACCACGTCATCTCCGCTGCTTCGAACGGCACGATTCAGGTGCTCTTCAGTGATGGCCAGGTATCGTCCGCCAAGGTGGTGGGCTCCACGTCCGCCTATGACCTCGCGGTGATCAAAGTCGACCGCACTGGCCTGACGCCACTCGTGCTCGGCGACTCGAGCGCCATGGTGGTGGGAGACCCCGTCATCGCGGTCGGTTCCCCGCTCGGCCTCGACTCGACCGTGACCACTGGCATCGTGTCGGCACTCGACCGGCCCGTGACCACGGGTGATACGGCGAGTACATCCGCGTACATTGCCGCGATCCAGACTGACGCCGCGATCAACCCAGGCAACTCGGGCGGCCCGCTGCTCAACATGAGCGGCGAGGTCATCGGCATCAACTCGGCGATCGCCGCGCTTCCAGGTGCTACCCAGGCGACTGGTGCGGGCTCGGTCGGTCTCGGCTTCGCCATCCCCTCGAACCAGGCCCGTCGTGTGGCAGAACAGCTCATCGCTGACGGCAAGGCCACCGTGCCGGCCATCGGCGCTCAGTTGGACAGCACCTACACGGGTCGTGGCGTACGCGTCGCCGACTCGTCGCAGTTGCCGGCAGGCTCGCCCGGCGTGGTTCCCGGCTCGCCCGCAGCGAAGGCAGGCATCGTCGGTGGCGACATCATCGTGGCCATGGATGGTACGCCCGTTGCCGATGCAAGTTCGGCGATCGTGCGCATCAGGTCGCATGCTCCTGGCGACATTATGACGTTTACGCTCCTGCGTGGTGGCAAGGACGTCGATGTGAAGGTCACGCTCGGCACGCTCAGTTCTCTTGACTACGGGAACACCGGGACGACGGGCGGGACCACCAGCGGCGGGTCACAATAGGTTCTATGGATATCAACCCCTCGGAGTTCCTTGTCATCGCGCTACTTGCGTTGATCTTGGTGGGGCCGGAGCGGTTGCCGGAGTACGTGCGCGGCCTTCGCGGCGTGGTACTCCGGCTCCGCGCTCTCATCAAGGAGGGCCAGACGGCCCTCAAGGAAGAGTTGGGCGACGACGTCGACTGGAGCCAACTCGACCCCCGCACCTACGACCCGCGACGGATCGTGCGCGAGGCGCTCTTTGATGATGAGGATGCCACCCCTGCGGCGGGCACTGCCTCCGTTGCCGCGCTCGCGACTGGCGCGATTGGGACGGCGTCCACGGGCTCTCGTCGTGAGCGCCGGGGCGCCAAACCCGCCGATGTTTCTGTGAGCCAAGCGTCGGCGGAAGCGATCGTCGGCGGGGCCACGCCCTTCGATCCAGAGGCCACATAACCCGAGGCGCGCATTGCCGGCCCAAAGGTTTGGAACAATGGGCCCATGACTCAGCGCGTGTTCTCGGGGATGCAACCCACGTCCGACTCTTTGCAGCTCGGCAATTACCTAGGTGCGCTGAAGCAGTGGGTAGCGCTTCAAGACACTCATGACGCGATCTATTCGGTCGTTGACCTGCACGCCCTGACCGTCGCCCCTGACCGAGAGGTCCTCACGCGCCGCACCCGGGCGACGGCGGCTCAGTACCTCGCCGCGGGCGTCGACCCTTCGCGCGCGACGCTCTTTGTGCAGTCGCATGTCCCGCAACACGCCGAGCTCACGTGGGTCCTGTCCACCTTCACGGGGATGGGGGAGGCCGGGCGCATGACGCAGTTCAAGGACAAGTCCGCGAAGGTGGGGGAGTCGGGCACGAACGTCGGGCTCTTCACGTACCCCGTGCTGATGGCTGCGGACATCCTGCTGTACGACACGAATGTGGTGCCGGTGGGCGAGGACCAGCGTCAGCACCTCGAACTCTCGCGCGATCTTGCCCAGCGTCTCAATCAGCGCTTGGGGGAGGGTACGGCCGTCGTCCCAGAACCGCACATCGTGAAGGAGGTCGCCAAGATTTACGACCTCCAAGAGCCGACCGCCAAGATGTCCAAGTCGTCGTCGAGTCCCAACGGGCTCATCGAGATCCTGGACGACCCCAAGGCGATCGCCAAGCGCATCAAGTCCGCCGTGACGGACGCCGACACCGTCATCGCCTTCGATCCCAAGAACAAGGCGGGCATCTCCAACCTGCTGACGATCTACTCGGCGCTGACCGGACGCCCCGTCGCCGACATCGTCGCCGACTACGAGGGCAAGATGTACGGCCACCTGAAGGCCGACCTTGCCGAGGTGGTTGTGGGGGCACTGACGCCGGTGCGCGAGGCCGCCATGGAGTGGATCGAGAGCCCCGACAAGCTCGATGTGGTGCTGGCCGATGGTGCCGCGAAGGCGACAGCCATCGCCCAGGCGACGCTCGAGCGGATCTACGACCGTCTCGGGCTGTTGCGACCGCTCCACCGCTGACGCGTGAGGAGGCTGTACATGGCGTTCGCAGGCGTTCGGTCGCGAGCCCGGATCGTCGTGGGTCGCGGCAAGCACCTCAAGACCCTGTTCGACGGCACGAGGGTGGGCCGGATGCTGGGCCGCTACGGTGAACAGAACGGGAACGTCTTGGCGGGGGGCATCGCCTACTACTCGCTCGTGTCGATCGCTGCGGGCCTCATCATCGGCGCGACGATCGTCTCGTTCCTTGCCCAGTACGTCCCTTGGGTGCGGTCCACGTATTTCCAGGTGCTGCAGAACGCGGTGCCGGGAGTGGTGGGCTCTGGCGGTAGCGCTCTGGTGTCCCAGAACACGACTCTCGCGAATACCGCGACGGGACTCGTGGGACTGTTCGCGCTCTTGTTGGGTGCCAACCGTGCCGCCCGCTTCATTGGCGGCCTCCGCACCGGCGTGGTCACGATGCTCGGGCGCGATGCGGGCAACCCGCTCCAGGGCAAGCTGCGCGACTTCCTGGCGCTCGTCGCGATTGCACTGATCGTGACCACTGGTCTCGTCGTGCAGTTCGTTGCCTCACGGGCCGCACAGTGGCTTGTGGGCGTCATTTCCGACGGAGCGGTGAGTCCGTGGTTGTTGCGCGTCCCCGCGCTTGTGGTGGGCCTCGTGATCGACATGCTGTTCGTGGCGATGGCGATCGTGGTGCTCGGGCATGCCCGTGCCCCGTGGCGTCGCCTCTGGCCGGTGCTGTTGGTCACCGCGACCGTGATCGGCGTGTTGCGGCTCGGGAGTTCTGCTCTTGTGGGTTCTGCGGCATCGAACGCGGTACTGGCCTCGATCGCGGCGGTCGTGACGCTGCTGATCTTCGTCGACTTCACCACGAGGGCCATCCTCATGGCGGCCGCGTGGTTGGGCTCCTATCGCACGCCGCAGGTCGAGGGCGCGAAGGACGACGCCTCTCCTGGCGCGAGGACGGATACCGAACCCGCGCGCCGCAAGGTCAAGGTGACCACACGGCGCGCGACGGTGCGTCGAGAGCCCTAAGCGGAACTGAACCTCCGACGGGCGGCGGCCCCGTGTGCCGATGTGCCGGGTGCGCGGCATGGTTGCGGGTGATGCGCCGTGTGCGTAGAGGTTCACCTGGTGGTTGGCCCGGCACTTAGGTTCGGTGGCGGGCGGAACCCCGCCGACATGAACCGTGCCGAACTTAGATCTTGCCTGTGTTGAGCGCCCTCTTGACCTCGGAGATGGCCTTGGTGACCTCGATGCCGCGGGGGCAGGCCTCAGTGCAGTTGAACGTGGTGCGGCACTTCCACACGCCGGCCGTGTCGTTGAGGATCTCGAGGCGGTCCCACTGGCCCTCGTCGCGGCTGTCGAAGATGAAGCGGTGCGCGCCGATGATCGCCTGGGGGCCAAAGTATTGGCCGTCCGTCCAGAACACGGGGCATGCTGTGGTGCACGCCGCGCACATGATGCACTTGGTGGTGTCCTCGAAGCGCTCCCGCTGCGCGGGCGTCTGCAGTCGTTCGCGTTCCGGTGTGGGTCCGGACGTCATGAGGAACGGCATGATCTGGCGGTAGGAGGCGAAGAACGGCTCCATGTCGACGATCAGGTCCTTCTCGACGGGCAGTCCCGCGATCGGCTCCACCAGTATCGGCTTGGCCGGGTTGAGGTCCTTGAGCAGGGTCTTGCACGCGAGCCGGTTCCTGGCGTTGATGCGCATCGCATCGGATCCGCACACGCCGTGGGCGCAAGAGCGCCTGAACGCGAGCGTGCCATCTTGCTCCCACTTGACCTTGTGTAGGGCGTCGAGCAGGCGATCGGTCGCGTGGGCCTCGACCTGGAATTCCTCCCAGTAGTCCTCGCCGGGTGCGTGATCTGCATTGCCTTCCGGGTTCATCCGCCGGATGCGTAGCGTGACGGTCAAGGTGGGGACCTCGTCGACGGCGATGGGGGCGTCGTCTACAGCTGTCATATCAGTACTTCCGTTCCATCGGCGGATACCGCGTGACGACGACTGGCTTGTAGTCAAGCCGCACGCCGTCAGCCGTGGCATAGGCCATCGTGTGCTTCATGAAGCCGGCATCGTCGCGAGTGGGGAAGTCCTCGCGATAGTGGCCCCCACGGCTCTCCTCGCGCGCCAGGGCGCCCGCCACGACTAACTGAGCCAGGTCGATGAGGAACCCGAGCTCAATCGCCTCGAGAAGGTCGGTGTTGTACTTCTGGCCACGGTCGTGGATCGCGATACTTGCGTAGCGTTCCTTGACGGACGCGATGACGGCGGTCGCCTCGGCGAGCGTCTCGGCTGTTCGGAACACCTGGACGTTGCGGTCCATCGTCTCTTGGAGTTCGCGGCGCAGGACGGCCACGCTCTCGGCGCCGGTCACCGACGTGGTCTTCCGCAGGGTCTCGACGAGGCCCGCCACGGCTGCCGCTGCGTCGGCGGGTAACTCGGGCGCCGCCTCGGTGGCGAGCGCGTACTCGGCGGCCGCGATTCCAGCCCTACGGCCGAACACGTTGATGTCGAGCAGCGAGTTGGTGCCGAGGCGGTTGGCGCCGTGGACGGAGACACACGCGCACTCACCGGCCGCGTAGAGACCGTTGATGGTGTCCGTGTTGTTGCGCAGCACCTGGCCGGTGACGTTGGTGGGGATGCCGCCCATCGCGTAGTGGGCCGTGGGGAATACCGGAATGGGATCGGTGTACGGCTCGATGCCCAGATAGGTACGCGCGAACTCCGTGATGTCGGGCAGTTTGGCGTCGATGTGCGCCGGCTCGAGGTGGGTGAGGTCGAGCAGCACGTAGTCCTTGTGAGGGCCGCAACCGCGCCCCTCACGCACCTCGGTCCACATCGCCCTCGACACCATGTCGCGCGGCGCGAGGTCCTTGATGGTGGGGGCGTAGCGCTCCATGAAGCGCTCGCCGGTGGAGTTGCGCAGGATTGCGCCCTCGCCGCGCGCGGCCTCAGAAAGCAGGATGCCGAGGCCAGCGAGGCCTGTCGGGTGGAACTGGAAGAACTCCATGTCCTCGAGCGGAAGGCCTGCACGCAACGCGATGCCCATGCCGTCGCCCGTCAGCGTGTGGGCGTTCGACGTCGTCTTGAAAATCTTGCCCGCGCCACCCGTGGCGAAGATGACCGACTTGGCGCGGAACGTGTGAATCTCACCCGTGGCGAGCTCGTAGGCGACCACTCCCGCGACCGCTACCTCTCCGCCAGCGGCGGCGGCCTGAGGGTCTTCGGTGAGCAGCAGGTCGAGCACGTAGTACTCGTTGTAGAACTCCACCTCTTGTTTGACGCACTGTTGGTACAGCGTCTGCAAAATCATGTGACCGGTGCGGTCGGCCGCATAGCAGGCGCGCCTCACAGGGGCCTCGCCGTGGTTGCGCGTGTGCCCACCAAAGCGGCGCTGGTCGATGTGGCCGTCCTCCGTGCGGTTGAACGGCAGGCCCATCTTCTCCAGGTCGAGCACGGCATCGACCGCCTCGTTGCACAGGATTTCGGCGGCGTCCTGGTCAACCAGGTAGTCGCCGCCCTTGATCGTGTCGAACATGTGCCATTCGGCGTTGTCATCCTCGACATTGCTCAGCGCCGCGGCCATGCCGCCTTGAGCGGCGCCGGTGTGGGAGCGCGTGGGATAGAGCTTGGTGAGGACGGCCGTGCGGGCGCGCTGCGAACTTTCGAGGGCCGCGCGCATGCCAGCGCCGCCGGCGCCCACAATCACGACGTCGTATTCATGCGTGGTGGTCATAGCTTTCCAAGCTCCTGACAGAGGGGGACATTGAGATTCTGAGGATTGGCGCCAGCCGGGCAGGGGTCAAAAGTGAAGATCACGAGCGTGCCGAGCACGATGATCACGGCCGTCGCGGCGCCCAGGAGGATGTGCAGTATTCCGCGACTGCGCTTGGAGCGGGCGTAGTCGTTGATGAGGTACCCCATGCCGTTCATGCCGTGGAGCATCGCGAGCACGAGCATCGTGAAGTCCCACCATTGCCACAGCGGGGCGGCCCACTTGCCGGCCACGAATCCAAAGTCGATCTGGCTGACGCCGCCGCCGAGGATCAGGTTGTAGAACAGGTGCGTGAAGATGAGGGCTACCAGCACGACGCCGGAGATGCGCTGGAACATCCACCACCACCGGAGGGCGGGGGTGAGGCGCCTGCGTGTGCGCGGCAGTGGGTGAGTGAGTTCGGGAGCTGTCATCACGCACCGCCAAACACGTGGCTGAGGTGGCGCGGCAGGAACCCGGCCATGAGGACGACGAAGATGCCCCACACGATCCACACGAGCAGCTTCTGGTGGCGCAACGCCCACGTCCACTGGTCTACGGCGATGATGCGCAGGCCGTTGAACGCGTGGAGGACGATCGCCGCGACCAGTGCCGCCTCGAGCAGTCCGTAGAGGGGGGTCTTGTAGTTGCCAATGACTTGGTTGTACGCCTGGGGGGAGATGCGTACGAGGGCGGTATCGAGCACATGGACGAGTAGGAAGAAGAAGACCGCTACTCCTGTGGCGCGGTGGACCATCCACATCCACATGCCTTCATGGCCGCGATACAGCGTCGGCTTTGACGACACGGCTTGCTCCTTCGGTGGGACGTCGAGGTGAGTGCTTCCCATCCTAGACTTGCCAGATGAGTACAACTCCGCCACCCACTGGGCCCATTCCTGGATTCGCCGCCGTCGTCCCCGCAGGCGGGGTGGGATCGCGGCTGTGGCCCCTGTCGCGCGCGGACCGCCCAAAGTTCCTGCTCGACCTCCTCGGCGAGGGGCGCACTCTGCTGCAGGCCACCCTCGACAGGCTTGAGCCTTTGGCCGAGAACACCCTGGTGGTGACGGGGGAAAGGCACGCCGCCGCGGTCGCGGCTCAACTGCCCTCCCTGGGCGAGTCGGGCATCGTCGCGGAGCCGAGCCCCCGTGATTCGATGGCGGCAATCGCGCTGGCTGCAGCAATCTTGGAACGCCGCCACGGCCCGATCGTCATGGGCTCCTTCGCTGCCGACCATGTGATCCGCAAGCAGGGGGCCTTCGATGCGGCGGTGCGCGAAGCCGCCGAGGTGGCCCGCACCGGAAAGGTGGTCACCATCGGGATCTCGCCGACGGGGCCGTCGGAGGCGTTCGGGTACATCGAATCGGGCGACGCGCTCGCGGGCGCCGATGCGGATGCCAACGCAGGAACCGCGCGGGAAGTCACGGCGTTTGAAGTCGTAGCGTTTACCGAGAAGCCCGACGCTGCCACCGCCGCCGCATTCCTCGAGACCGGGCGTTACTTTTGGAACGCGGGCATGTTTGTGGTGCGCACGGATGTCCTCCTCGGCCATCTTGATCGCCTACAGCCCACGATGGCCAGCGGAGTCAGGGCGATTGCCGCGGCGTGGGATGGACCTGGTCGCGCGGGTGCTCTCGCGACCATTTGGCCGACGCTCACGCGCATCGCGATCGACCATGCGATTGCGGAACCCGTCGCGGCCCAGGGTGGCGTCGCCGTGGTGCCCGCGGATCTTGACTGGTACGACATCGGCGACTTCGACTCCCTCGCTGGGCTGTTGCCGCCGAGGGCAGACGGGGTGACGGTTCTCGACAGGGACCAGCCGACGGCCGTCCATGGCGCGCCGGGTGCGGTGGTCATCGGCGGGAACAAGGCCGTGGTGATCATCGGGATTCCCGACGCCGTGGTGGTCGACTCCGGCGATGCCTTGCTGATCACCACACGGGCTGCCGCCCAGGACGTTAGGCACGCTTCGGCCGCGGTCGAAGCGGCGAGTGGATTCTCCGCGCCGTGACCGTGACCGTTTCGTTGCCGAATGGATACCTCGCCAGGTAAGCGCTGGACATTTCGCCGATAGCATTGATAGACGCACAGGTCTGGCGTGGAACAGGCCGAAGGAATGAGGAAACAACTCATGAAGAACACCCTGCGCATTGGCGCAATCGCCGCGGCATCGGCGCTTGCTCTTGCCGCATGTTCCAGCGCGCCAGCAACCGTGTCTACAGGCACGTCGGCCGCGCCCACCACCTCCGCCGCAGCAAACATTGACTACAAGGCGTGCATGGTCTCCGACGCCGGTGGCTTTGACGACGGGTCGTTCAACCAGTCCGGCTTTGAGGGCCTGCAGCGGGCCAAGGCCGATCTGCACATCAACACGGCGACCGCCGAGTCGAACAGCGCGGACCAGTACGCACCGAACATCGCCGCGATGGTTGCCGCCAATTGCAACCTCATCATCACGGTCGGATTCGCGCTGTCACAGGCCACTGTGGACGCCGCCCTGGCCAACCCCACCATCTCGTTCGCGATCGTGGACGACCTTGCCGACAACAACTTCGATGGCACGACGGACGCGCCGAACATCAAGCCGCTGACCTTCCAGACCGACCAGGCGGCCTACTTGGCCGGCTACGCGTCCGCCTCGGCGACCAAGACCGGCACCATCGCCACCTTCGGTGGCATCGCCTACCCGTCGGTCACCATCTTCATGGACGGCTTCCTTGCTGGTGCCGATGCCTACAACAAGGACGCCGGTAAGTCCGTGTCCGTTCTGGGCTGGGACGGCGCCAACGGTCAGTTCACCGGTGACTTCGACGACCTCTCGAAGGGCCAGACGGCCGCTCAGGCCTTCATCGACCAGGGTGCGGACATCATCCTCCCCGTTGCCGGCCCCGTCGGTGGCGGCGCCGCTGCTGCCGCTCAGGCTGCGGGCAACACCTGGATCGTTGGCGTCGACGCCGACTGGACCGTCACGTACCCCGCGTACAAGGACATCATCCTGACGTCGATCCTGAAGAACATCGGCAACTCGGTGTACGACACGATCAAGGAGGCCGTCTCTCCCGCAGGCATGACATACACGCCTTACGTGGGAACGCTCGCAAACGGTGGAGTCGGCATCGCGCCCTTCGCCGATGGCACGGTCTCGGCCGACGTGCAGGCAAAGCTCGCCGACCTCACCAAGGGCATCATCGCGGGCACCATCAAGACCACCCCTGGTGCCTAACACACCCATGGCACAGCGATAAGTCACACGAGGGGCGTGCTGCGGTCTCGCCGCAGCACGCCCCTCGTGCTTCACTGTGCTTGTCGGTGGCAATGACGCCACCGATCGGCGACCACAGAAGGGTCTCGACGTGAAACTCGAGTTGCGAGGGATTACCAAAAGGTTTGGTGACTTCGTGGCGAACGACCGCATCGACCTCACGGTCGAGCCTGGCACCGTGCATGCCCTGTTGGGCGAAAACGGGGCGGGCAAGTCGACGCTGATGAATGTACTTTTCGGCCTGTACGACGCCGACGGCGGCGAGATTCTGGTAGACGACAAGGTTGTCAACTTTGCGGGACCTGGGGACGCCATGCGCGCAGGCATCGGCATGGTGCACCAGCACTTCATGCTGATTCACCCGTTCACCGTGGCGGAAAACGTGATGCTTGGGCACGAGAGTCTCAAGTCAAACGGGCTTCTCGACCTTGCCGCCGCGCGAGTCAGGGTTCGTGAACTTTCCGACCGCTTCGGGTTCAATGTGGACCCCGACGCGCTGGTCGAGGACCTCGCGGTGGGAGCCCAGCAGCGCGTGGAGATCATCAAGGCGTTGTCACGCGATGCCAACATCCTGATTTTGGACGAGCCCACCGCCGTGCTCACCCCTCAGGAGACCGACGAGTTGCTCGAGATCGTGCGCCAACTGCGCGATGCGGGCACCTCCGTGGTGCTGATTACCCACAAGCTGCGCGAGGTGCAGGCAGTCGCGGACACCATCACCGTGATTCGGCTCGGCAAGGTCGTTGGCACGGCCGAACCGACCGCCAGCCAGGTCGAACTTGCCACCATGATGGTGGGTCGCGACGTCTCGATGACCGTGGATAAGACGGGAGCCACCCCCGGCGACGTGATGCTGGCTGTCCAGGGGTTGTCCGCGGTCGATGAGGTGGGCGTCACCACTCTTGACGACGTCTCCTTTGACGTGCGCGCAGGCGAGATCCTCGCGATCGCGGGAGTGCAGGGAAACGGCTAAACCGAACTGGCCGAGGTCATCCTGGGGGCCATCGACGCCTCGGCGGGATCCGTCACCCTCGATGGCGAGGAAATGCTCGGAAAGTCGATCAAGGAGGCGCTCGCCACCGGGATGGGTTTTGTCCCGGAGGATCGGACCGCGGACGGCCTGGTCGCGTCCTTCAGCATCGAGAACAATTTGGTGCTCGATCTCATCCGCGAGGCGAAGTTCTCGGTCCGTGGTGGACTCAACATCGCGCAGATCGAGGAGAACGCCGCCCAGAAGATCGTGGAGTTCGATGTGCGCACCACCTCGGCCAAGGCCACTGCGGGTTCGCTATCGGGGGGCAACCAGCAAAAGGTCGTGCTCGCGCGCGAGTTGTCCCGTCCGCTCAAGCTCCTTATCGCGGCGCAGCCCACTCGCGGGCTCGACGTGGGATCCATCGAGTTTGTTCATAAGAGAATCATCGCCGAACGCGATCGCGGCGCCGCCGTCCTGATCGTGTCGTCCGAGCTCGACGAGGTGGTTGCACTCGCCGACCGCATCGCCGTGATGTATCACGGAAGGGTTGTCGGCATCGTGCCGCCCGACACCGATCGAAATACGCTCGGTCTGATGATGGCTGGCGCACACCAGGAGGAAGTCGCGTGACCGCAACCGCTACCGAGCCCAGCACCTCGCGGGGCCCTGACGATAAGCGTGAGGAGAACGTCCTCCGCTCGATTGTCGAGTCCAATGGATTGGTCGTGTTCCTTGCGATCGTGTCGGCGCTCGTCGTCGGCGCACTGCTTGTGGTGCTCTCCGACCAGTCGGTACAGACGGCCTCGGGCTACTTCTTCTCGCGCCCTAGCGACACGCTGTCGGCCTCTTGGAAGGCGATCTCGGACGCCTACATCGCGATGTTCCAGGGGTCGATCTACAACGTCACCGCCCACACGTTCTCGGCGGGCATCAGGCCGCTCACCAACACACTGACCTTCTCGGCGCCCCTGATCTTCGCGGGCCTCGGCCTTGGCGTCGGCTTCCGCGCCGGTCTGTTCAACATCGGTGCTCAAGGGCAGGTCATCCTCGGCGCCACAATGGCCGGATTCATTGGTTTCCAGTTCCACCTGCCGTGGGGCATTCACCTGGCTGTCGCCGTCATCGGCGCGATCCTCGGCGGCGCCCTGTGGGGTTTCATCCCCGGACTGCTGAAGGCCACCACGGGGGCGCATGAGGTGATCGTCACGATCATGCTCAACTACGTGGCCGTCTACGGCCTCGCGTGGCTGCTCAGCCTCAAGTCCTGGCAGGTACCAGGTTCAGGCAACCCCAAGTCTCCCCAAATCGACGCCACGGCGCAGTGGCCCCCCATGTTCGGTAGCTCCTACAACCTGCACTGGGGATTCGTGGCGGCGCTGGCCGCCGCGGTCGGCGTGTGGTGGCTCATGGAACGCTCCATCCTCGGGTTCACGTTCCGTGCGGTGGGCGCGAACGCGGCGGCCGCGACCAAGGCAGGCATGAACGTCAAGCTCACCTACGTGCTCGTCATGGTGGTGGCGGGCGCTCTCGCGGGCCTCGCCGGTGCCAGCCAGGTCCTCGGAACCGAGAAGGCCCTGACGGGTGGCATCGCCGGCTCGATCGGCTTTGACGCCATCACGGTGGCACTGCTGGGCAGGTCTCGCCCCGCAGGCATCGTGGCCGCAGGCATCCTGTTCGGTGGCCTGCGAGCCTCCGGGCCGACGCTCCAGGCCCAGGCCGGATTGCCCATCGACATCGTGCTCGTGATCCAATCGGTGATCGTGCTGTTCATCGCGGCGCCGCCGCTCGTGAGATTCCTGTTCCGGTTACCCGATCCTCGCCACCCGAAGGAGGTGACGGCATGACCACCGTCGAAGCGTCAGTGAGCGTCACGACGGACAGGTCTGCACCGTCGTTCGTCAAGCAGTGGAAGGCAGTGATCGGCTACGGCGCGATCGGGCTGTTGAGCCTCTTCGCCTTCGGATTCGGCACGGCCAGCGGCGTCTCCACGAGCTTTGCAGTGTCGCGACCGAATGACACCATCAAGTTGCCCCACTTCTCCGTGCCATCCCAAACCACGACCATCACGCTTTCCATCCTTCTGCTCGCACTCGCCTGCTTCCAGGTCTGGGCACAGCGGCGCAAGATGCGCGTGGGCGTGTGGCTCCCGATCGTTTTCGCCGTGGTCTTCATGGCCGCGCTACTGACGTGGGCGGGTGCGGGTCGCGCGAACACCGACATGGCCATCACCGGGCTGCTGGTCTCGGGCGTCTTCCTCGCTGTGCCGCTGGTATTCGGCGCCATGGCCGGCACGCTGTGCGAGAGATCTGGCATCGTCAACATCGCCATCGAGGGTCAGTTGCTCGGCGGCGCCTTCCTGGCCGCCGTGGTCGCTTCCGTGACGCACAACGCCTACCTCGGCATGGTCGCTGCACCCCTCGCTGGCGCGCTCGTGGGTGCACTACTTGCCCTGTTTGCAGTTCGGTATTGGGTGGACCAAATCGTGGTGGGCGTGGTCCTCAACGTTCTCGTCATCGGCATCACGAACTTCCTGTACTCCACGGTGCTCACCGGAAACAGGGACCTCAATCAGGCGGGCGCGCTGATCGGGGCGCACGGCGGCGTGATCATGCATTCCCTGCCCATTCCGCTGCTCGCCGACATTCCCATCATCGGCCCCGTGTTCTTCGACCAGAACGCGCTCGTGTATCTCATGTACGCGATCGTGATCGTGTTCCAGATCATGCTGTTCAAGTCCCGCTGGGGCCTGCGGGTGCGCGCCGTCGGCGAGCACCCCATGGCCGCGGACACCGTCGGTATCAAGGTCAACCGCACCCGGGTGCGCAACACGATCCTTGGCGGTGCCATCGCCGGGCTTGGCGGCGCGTTCTTCACCGTCGCATCGGGGTTGGCGTTCTCCAAGGAGATGACCGCGGGCAAGGGCTATATTGCCCTGGCCGCCATGATTCTGGGTCGCTGGAATCCGAAGGGCGCCCTGGCGGCCGCCCTGCTGTTCGGTTTCGCCGACGCCCTGCGCATCCAGTTGGGAGTCGTCGGTTCGGCAATTCCGAGCCAGTTCCTGGCGATGCTGCCTTACCTCGCCACCATCTTTGCCGTGGCCGGGCTGGTGGGCAGGTCCCGCCCGCCGGCCGCCGAAAACATCCCCTACAAGAAGTAGTCCATGACTGACATCGATTGGGGCGCCCTGCGCTCGGCGGCCAGCGCCGCTTCCGCACGGGCATACGTGCCCTACTCCCACTACCCGGTGGGAGCCGCGGCGCTGACCGACACGGGCAACATCGTCACGGGTGCCAACGTCGAGAACGCGTCGTATGGCCTCACGCTGTGCGCCGAGTGCGCCTTGGTCTCCAAACTGCACACCGATGCACTGGGCACCCGCCTGGTCGCGTTCGCTTGCGTCGACGCGGCGGGCGCCCCGCTGCAGCCATGCGGCCGATGCAGGCAACTGCTCTACGAATTCGGCGGCGACGAGTTGCTGATCGACGGCCCAGAGGGCACCCTGACCATGAAGGACATCTTGCCGTGGGCGTTTGGCCCTGCCCATTTGGAAAACCACACGCACCTGGAGGACACCAAGTGACCGAGGCCTTTGACGCCGTCGACGTGATTGTCACCAAGCGCGACGGCGGGCGCCTGAGCGCGGAACAGATCGACTGGGTGGTGGACGCCTACACGCGCGGGGTGGTGGCCGACGAGCAGATGAGTTCGCTCGCCATGGCGATCCTGCAGCGCGGAATGGATCGCGCGGAGATCGCGCGGTGGACCAAGGCCATGATCGCCACGGGAGAGAGGCTCGACTACTCGGGCCTCGACCGCCCCACCGCCGACAAGCACTCGACCGGCGGCGTCGGCGACAAGATCACGTTGCCGTTGGCCCCCCTCGTGGCGGCGTGCGGTGTGGCCGTTCCCCAGTTGTCCGGCCGCGGACTCGGCCACACGGGCGGCACGCTCGACAAGCTCGAGTCGATCCCCGGCTGGCGCGCGTCCCTCACCAACGACCAGATGTACGCGCAACTGCGCTCGGTGGGTGCTGTCATTTGCGCGGCAGGCACAGGCTTGGCCCCCGCCGACAAGAAGCTCTACGCCTTGAGAGACGTCACCGGCACGGTTGAGGCCATCCCGCTGATCGCCAGTTCGATCATGTCCAAGAAGATCGCCGAGGGCACCGGCGTACTGGTGCTTGACGTCAAGGTGGGTTCGGGTGCGTTCATGAAGGACATCGACATGGCGCGCGAGCTTGCGCGCACGATGGTCGAGTTGGGTGCCGACGCGGGCGTGGTCACGTCGGCGCTGCTGACCGACATGTCCACGCCGCTCGGCCGCGCCGTGGGCAACGGCCTTGAGGTGACGGAGTCCGTCGAGGTTCTCGCAGGAGGCGGCCCCGCCGACGTCGTCGAGCTCACCATCATGCTTGCCCGCGAGATGCTTGCCGGCGCAGGCGTGACCGACGTTGACCCCGCCGAGGCTCTTGCCGATGGCCGCGCAATGGATGCCTGGCGTCGCATGATTTCCGCCCAGGGCGGCGACCCCGACGCGGTCATGCCTGTCGCGCCCCACATCGAGGAGGTGCGGGCCGAGGCGGATGGCGTCATTACCCGCATGGACGCGATGGGTGTGGGCGTCGCCGCGTGGCGACTGGGCGCGGGGCGAGCCCGTAAGGAGGACCCCGTCCAGGCATCGGCCGGAGTGTTCCTGCACAAGACGCTTGGCGAGACCGTGCGCAAGGGCGACGTCATCATGACCCTCAACACCGAGACCCCCGAACGCTTCGCGCGCGCCAAGCAGGCGCTGGTCGACGCTTGCGGCGGGACTGGAGCCGTCGAGATCGCGTCCAGCGGTGCCGCGCGTGGGCCGATCGTGCTCGACCGCATCGGGACGGCCACGTAGGTGGGTTGGACGCTGGTGTCACTCGCGGCGCGCGCTGGACGCGCGCTTGGTGGACGCCGCGGGTTCGTGTCCGAGGCGGCGACGGGCAGGGCGATCACTCTCGCCACCGGCGCATCGGACCGCCCGGACGTGTTCGCCCGGCGGTGCTCCCGCGCGCTTTCGAGGGTGTCGTTCGCCGACAAGAAGGCGCTCGAGACCGCTCTGCACGAGATGGGTCAGGACGCGCCCGTGATCGAGCGTGCGGTGGCGAGCGGCGCGCCCATCGAGGCGGTGGCCGCTCTCGCGGCGTCGTGGACGGAGCTCGACCCGGAGGACAGGGCGCTCATCCGTTACCCCGCGCGCAGGCGCGATCCCGGCGCGGTCAACTGGGGCGCGGTGCGCGCCACCCAGGTGGACCAGACCACGTGCGGGGCCGCGTCGATGGCGATGATGCTCATGATTGGAGACCCCTTCGTGGCGGCCTGGGTCGCCGTCGGCTACCGCGGCGGCTGGTACATGCCGCCCGAGGCGCTCGCCGCGAGCGTTGAGGCCGACGTTTCGGGCCACGGACTCCACACCGTCGCCGACCGTTGGGAGGCCCTGCAGCGAGTCATGCATTCGCTCGTGACACGGCACGGGCTCGGCCTGCTCCCGTGGCCGCTTGCGTTGGGCAGCCCGCCGTGGCGGCTCGACAACGCGACGCGTTTTGGCGGACTGCGCTTTCGCGGGGCTCTCGTGGACGATGCGCGGGATGACGAGGTGGCGGCGCTCGGGGCCCACATTCGCGCCGCCGTGGCCGACGGTATCCCGGTGCCGCTGTACGCATCGGGGGACTCCGCGGGCGGGCTGGAGAGCGTGATTCCCCGCCATGTGGTGCTGGTGGTGGGGCTCGATGGAGAGGGGTTCCTGGTCTACGAGCCGTCGACTGGCGCGCTGCACAAGCTGGATCTCGGAGCGCTTGGGGGCGAGCCGTTGGCCGCTTTGGGCAACTGGAACCGGGTGGGCTGGGCGGTGCTGCCCCGGGTTCGGGCCGCGTCGGCCTCGGCTTAGTCCCGCAACGCGGGCCTCTGCGCTTTGTGGGTCATCAGGCACCCATGCGGCTCCTCGCTGCGCGGCAGTGGGTCATCAGGTACCCGCGTTGATCCCGGAACCTCACCGGCATGCCGGATCTTCTGCATGAGTGGGTTTCGATGTCCTCAACCCGCACTCCGCAGATCACGCCCTTGATGAGCGAGACGTTGGGGTTCAGCGTCGCGTCGGCGAAGAAGTCCGCGAACGTCGTCCCGGCCTCGAGATGCCGTGCCAAGAAGGGCCCGTCAAGGCCCGTCAGCCACTCGATGACCTGGTCGAGCTCCGCCTGCGTGCGCCCCTTGCGCTCGACCTTCGCCACGTAGAGCGGGTAGACCGATGCGACCGGCATGCCGAACATCTTGCTCATGGGTTGGAGAGTGGCGCGCACCGGTCATGGAGTCGCGAGAGACCCGAGCGCCGTTGTGTCCGGGCCGCGCCATTGGTCCGTGTGGAGGCGCGGCCACCACGGCTACCGTGGGTGGATGGGATTCCTCGACAAGGTTCGTGGCGGACGCAAGCGCGTCGCGCCGCACGGTCTCTGGGCCGATGACGCCGAGCGGCTCGCGGCGTTCGAGGCGCGCGGGGCCGACGTGACCGCGCCTCGCGAGTCGGAGTTCTTCCTTTCCTTTGCCTCGAGCCCCAGGGCCTCCGCCGCCGCCGACGACCTGCGAGGACGGGGGATTCGCCACGAGATCGTTCCGCCAAGCCACGACATTCCCGAGTGGATGCTGTTCATTCGCGGCTACAGGGTGGCCCTGCTTCCTGAATTTCTGCGCGAGACCGTTGACATGTGTGAGGAGCTCGCCTCGAAACATGGCGGACAGTTCGAGGGATGGGCTGGGCTCTTTACCGAGGCGGAAAAGGACGCCTAGCGGCGGGAGGGTTGGACTGCCGTTTGCCGACGCCTCGCCGTTGTCGCCCTAGGCTTTACCCATGCCCACCCCCGACTTTGTCCTTGACCTGCGCGCCAAGATCGGCCACGACCTGCTGTGGCTCTCTGGCGTAACAGCGGTCGTGTTGCGCGTCACGGCACCGGCCGGGCTCGAGGTGCTGCTCGTGAGGCGCGCCGACACCGGCGCCTGGACCCCCGTCACCGGCATCATTGACCCGGGCGAGCAGCCCGCCGTCGCCGGCGCACGCGAGGTGCTCGAGGAGGCCGACATCGTCGCCGTGCCCGAGGCCCTCACGTCCGTCCGCTCGCTTCCGCCCATGAAGTACGCGAACGGCGACCTGTCGCAATATCTGGACCTCACATTCCGCTTCAGATATGTGTCAGGCGAGCCCCACCCCGCCGACGGCGAGAACACCGACGCCGCGTGGTTCCCCGTCGACGCCATGCCGCCGATGTCGGCCGACATGGCATCCCGCGTCGCATCGGCACTCGAGCCTGGTCAGGTGGCGCGCTTCGAGTGCTGACACGCCCCTGGCCTCGAGGGAAAATGCTAGGGAGGACCGACGTATCGCGGTATGTTCGACGGGTGATCCTCCTAGCGCCCCTCATCGTGGGGGCACCGGCCCTCTGGTGCGCCGTCATCGATGCCCCGGCTACGGCGGTGCTCGCGTGACCGAGGTGTTGGCCCAACGGCTCAAGAGCGCTCGCGGCTGGCTTGTCGGCGTCGTGGTGGGGGCCGGCGCGATCGCGTGGCTTTCCATCGCTTGGGCGTCGGGGAGAAGCCTCGAGTATTCGGGCCACCTCGGTGTGGTTGGCGTCGCCCTCACACTCGGATCGGCAGAGGCCGCCTACCTGGTGTGGCGCAACTGGGCGCTTGAGCAGCGCGGTCCCGCCTACGGCGCGGCAGGCGGCGCTGGCATCGGTTCGCTCCTCATCCTCGGGTCCACCCTTGGAGCAGTGGAGGGCGAGCGCATCGTCGCCATGGCGATGGGAGTGGGCCTGCTCGGCGTGGCGACGGCCGTTGGGCTCCTCGGTGTCTATCGCGCGACCGGCAAATCGACCCCCGCCACGGCTACCGCAATGGTCACCGTGCTTGCCCTCGCGTACTTCGCGTCGGTACTCTGGGCGGCGGTCCCGTAGGAGTCGCCGTAGGCTGGTGGGCATGACCCTCACCGCTGAAGAGATCCGAATCCTGCCCAAGATTGTTCTGCACGACCACCTCGACGGGGGCCTTCGACCGGCAACGCTGATAGAGCTGTCCGCAGAGATCGGACACGAGCTTCCCACGACCGATCCCGACGCGTTGGCGCGCGACTTTGCCCAGAATGCGAACTCCGGGTCCCTCGTTCGCTACCTCGAGGCGTTCTCCCATACTGCTGCCGTTATGCAGACGGCCGCCAACCTCACGCGCGTGGCCCGCGAGGCCGTCGTCGACCTCGCCGCGGACGGCGTGATCTACGCCGAGCTGCGCTACGCCCCCGAGCAGCACCTCGAAGGCGGGCTCACACTGCAAGAGGTCGTCGAGGCCGTCCAGGACGGAATCAAGGAGGGCATCGCAGAGGCCGCCGAGGCAGGCTATGGCATCCGCGCCGCCGCTCTCCTGGATGCGATGCGCCACTTGGACCGCTCCTTCGAGATCGCCGAACTCGCGATCGCTAACCGCGGCCGCTGCTGCGTCGGCTTCGACATCGCAGGCCCCGAGCTCGGCTTTCCTCCCTCGAACCACCGGGCGGCATTCCAGTTGCTGCGCGAGAACCTCATGCCCGTCACCATTCACGCGGGAGAGGCCGACGGTGCCGCTTCCGTTGGCGAGGCCCTCGGGCTGGGCAGCGCGCGCAGGCTCGGTCACGGCGTGCGCATCCACGAAGACATCGAGGGCTTTGGCACCGACGAGGAGCCTGTGTTCGGCATCATCGCGCAGCACGCGCTCGACGAGCAGATTCCGCTCGAGTGCTGCCCCACGTCGAATGTCCAGACGGGCGCTGCCACGTCCATCGAGGATCACCCCATCCACGAGCTGCGCGACCTGGGTTTCGCAGTGACCATCAACACCGACAATCGCCTGGTATCAGGGGTGTCGATGTCCGGCGAGTTCGCGAAGTTGGTCGAGGCTGGCTGGACGCTCGAGGACCTCTTCGAGGCGACGCTCGTGGCCGCTTGGGGTGCGTTCCTTCCCTACGACGAGCGCGCCGAACTCGCGGAGCGCGTCGTGGAAGGCTACGAGTCATGAGCGCGCTGACGCGGGCCGAGCTCGCCCACATGGTTGACCACACCCTGCTCGCGCCGACGGCAACGCCGGCCGATGTCGCGGCCCTGGTCGCGGAGGGTGCGGCTTTGGGTGTGTACTCCGTGTGCGTGTCGCCCTCGATGATTCCTTTGTCGGTGCCGGAGGGCCTGTTGGTCGCGGTCGTGTGTGGCTTCCCCTCGGGAAAGCACACCTCGGCCGTCAAGGCGATCGAGGCCGCTGAATCCGTGGCGCTTGGCGCCGATGAGGTCGACATGGTGATCGACGTTGGCGCCGCCTTGGCTGGCGACTTCGCGGCCGTCGAGGCCGACATCGCCTCCGTGCGTGCGTCTACCGCGGGTGTGGTGCTCAAGGTCATCATCGAGTCCGCCGCGCTGACCGATGAGGCGATCGTGGGCGCTTCCAAGGCTGCCATGGCTGCCGGTGCCAATTTCGTCAAGACGTCCACGGGCTTCCACCCCTCTGGTGGGGCGTCGGCGCATGCCGTTGCCCTCATGCGCGCGACGGTGGGCCCCGACATGGGTGTGAAGGCGTCGGGCGGGATTCGCACGGCCGAGGCCGCGCTCGAGATGATCGCGGCCGGCGCCACGCGCTTGGGGCTGAGTGGGACCCGCGCCGTGCTCGACGGACTCGACGCCGATGGTGTCGACGAAGCCGCCGCGACTGAGGATGCCGCGGGGTACTGATTTGTAGGGGCGGTCGTCAGGCGCGCCTCATCCGGACATGTACCGGTTGAGAGCAACCCTGAGGAGGGGACATGACCGATCACAAAACGCGCGACCTCGACACACTGCTGAGCGAGTGCGCACCCGCGATCAGCGAGCACGGGCCTTTGCGCGGTGCTGCGCTTGAGGCCATGGCGCGGGACGCGCGCCCGACTCCGCGACGTGTGCGTCGTCCGCTCGCGATCGGCGCGGGAGCCTTCGCGCTTCTGCTCGCTGGCGGTGCCGCGGCGGGCGCGGCGTACGACTGGCACGTGCCGTGGCAAGACGATGCCGCGCCGTTCGCCTTCGCGTTGCCGAGCGGAGCCGAGTGCAACGGAATTCTGGGCAATGTGCAGGGTCCGGCCGATGAGGTGGCGGCGACCAACGCCTTCTTGGGCCGCTCAAATCTGCTCGACGTCGTCGACATCGATGCCGGGATCGCCTGGCTCCGCGCGCACCCGATGCCGTTCCAGCTTGCGGACGGTAGCGAGGAAATCATGGTTCCAGGCAGTCCCCACTGGACGGCCGACTTTGAGTACGAGTTGGGCTTCCAAATGGCGTACCAGGACGCAATTCGGTCCAACCTCGCCGCCCAGGGCTACGACATGAACTCGCTGGAAGGGTGGGAAGCAGTCCTTACGTGCCCCAATGCCGAACTTCCGGACATGACGGACGTCGTCGGGTGAATGACGTCGTCCCCGCGCTCGACGAGAACGCCGGCGCGCTGCTCAACTACCTTGAGCGGCGCATCGGCATCGACGACGCACCCGACGCGCTCGCCGAGGTGATGACAGTGGTGTGGCGCCGGGAGGGTGACCTGCCAGCGGATGCCACCGAGGCACGCATGTGGATGTTCGGGATCGCCAAGGGGGTGTTGGCGAACGCGGCGCGGGGCAAGGTGCGCCGCGCCAAGTTGGCCGGCCGGTTGCGAGCGGTGACGGCGGCATCGGATGGTGCGGCATCTGCGACAACGCCGCCTGCGGATCAGGGTCACGACGTGCGCGACGCGATCGCCCGCCTCGACCCCGAGCTCGCCGAGGTGGTGCGCCTGGTCCACTGGGACGGCTTCAGTCTGGGGGAGGTCGCCGCGCTCGAAGCGATCCCTGCCTCCACGGTGCGCAGCCGCTACGCGCGCGCGAAGCGGGAACTCGCGGTGGCGCTGGGCATCGCTGCAAGAGAGCCCGTGGTGGAGCGAGCCTAGAACGCGCTTGGGGGAGCTGGCGCGAGCACGCTCCAGATTGGTGGACGCCGCGTCGATTCGGCGCTCATGACCACTCATGAGGGTCCCATGCACCTCAGTCGGCGCTGGTGACCACTCGCGTCGAGCCACCACGGCACGCGCTCACAACGGGCGAGTGGGCGTGAGCGCCGACTGGGACGCAGCAGCCACCGCTGAGTGGTCACCAGCGCCGACTAGGGCGTTTAGACGCCCAGCAGGGCCTCCACATCGGCACGCAGGGCTGCCATGGCCTCGGTGGCACGAGCGCGCGCACCGCGCACGTCACCACCGCGCACGTCACCACCGCGCACGTCACCACCAACGCCATCGACACCAACGCCGTCGACACCAGCGCCATCGACACCAGCGCCGTCACCAACGGCCAAGGGCTCGATGACCTCGAGGTACGCCTTGACCTTCGGCTCGGTCCCGGATGGCCGAATGATGACCCGCGCGCCCGACTCCGCGGCAAGGTGCAGCCCGTTCGTGGGCAGCAGTCCCGCGAAGCCTTCGTTCATGTCGTCGGTGGCGATTACGGGCGACCCGGCGAGCGTTGCAGGGGGAGAGGCGAGCAAGCGAGACATCAACTCAGGGATCTGCGCCACGTCGTCAAAACGGGCAGATACCTGGGACGACAGGTACACGCCGTACTCGCGCGCGAGGTCGTCGATCGCGTCGGCCAACGTGCGGCCGGCCGCCTTCAACTCGGACACCATCTCCGCGATCATCACTGCGGTTGAGATCCCGTCCTTGTCCAGCACTAACTCGGGTGCAACGCAATAGCCGAGCGCCTCCTCGTAGCCGTAGACCAGGCCGGGAGCCCGCGCGATCCACTTGAAGCCGGTGAGCGTCGAGGCGTGGCGCAGTCCGTGGCGCGCGGCAATGGCCGCGAGTTGCTGAGACGAGACGATCGAGTTCGCCAGCGTGGGGGTGGCCGACGCGGGGGCGACGGGGGTGGTTGACGCGGGGGCGACGGGTGCGGTTGACGCGGGGGCGACGGGTGCGGTTGACGCGGGGGCGGAGGGGACGGCAGACGGCGGTGCCGAGGCGTCACGGGTCATCGCGGCGAGCCGTTGAGCGATGCGCTCGCCCAGCAGCGAGCCCACCACGTCGCCGTGCAGCATCTGCCAGCCGCCGTCGATCACGGTCGCGACCGCGCAGCGGTCCGTGTCGGGGTCGTTGGCAATCACCACATCGGCCTCGATGGTCGTGGCCAGCTTGAGTGCGAGGTCGATCGCGCCGGGCTCCTCGGGGTTGGGGAAGGCGACGGTGGGGAAGTCAGGGTCCGGCGTGGCCTGCTCGGGCACGGAGGTGAGGTCGGTGAAGCCCGCGCGGCTCAGCGCGTTGCGCACGGTCGCATCGCCGACGCCGTGGATGGGGGTCAGGACGACGCGCAGCGCCGCGCGCCTTGCGGCCACGGATGCGGGTGACGAGGCGTCGCCGGAAGCGGCCACGGTGGCGGGCACCAGCGCGGCCACCTTCGCCGCGTACTCGTCGACGATGCTCGGGTCGAGGACCTCCCAGCCGGACTCGGCGTGGGGCACCGACGCGACGGATGGCACCGCGGCGATGAGCGCGGCGATCCCGGCATCGTGCGGCGGAACGATCTGTGCGCCCGCGGCCTCGGGCGTGATCGAGGCGCCCAGGTAGACCTTGTAGCCGTTGTCCCATGCGGGGTTGTGCGAGGCGGTGACCATCACGCCAGCGTCGGCGCCGAGCGCCCGCACCGCGTAGGCGAGCAAAGGGGTGGGGAGCGCGGAGGGCAACAGCAGGGCCCGGTGTCCCGCCGCGACGGCCACGGCAACGGTGTCCACGGCGAAGTCATGCGAGCGGTGGCGGGCGTCGTAGCCGACCACGATTGTGCCCGGATGGCCAAGTTGCGCGGTCATGTATGACGACAGACCCGACGCCGCGCGAATGACGACGGCGCGGTTCATGCGGTTCGGTCCGGCGCCGATGCGGCCGCGGAGGCCGGCGGTGCCGAACTGCAAAAGCCCCGAGAATCGGTCCTCGAGATCGACCAACGCACCTGGCTGCTTGGCGACCGCGGCGTCGAGTACGGACTCGAGCTCGGCCTTGGTGGCGTCGTCGGGATCGTCCGTCAGCCAGATGATCGCCTTGCGGAACAGGTCGTCGGTTTCGGACATCACATCTTCCCGACGACATCCGCGAGCAGGCGAGAGATGCGCGGCCCCGCCTCCCGACCGGCGTCGAGCACCTCTTGGTGATTGAGGTGTTCGCCGCCGATGCCCGCTCCAAGGTTCGTCACGAGCGACAGGCCGAGAATCTCCATCCCCTCCGCGCGGGCGGCAATCGCTTCAAGCGCTGTCGACATGCCCACGAGGTGCGCGCCCCAGCCCGCCGCCATCTGCACCTCGGCGGGGGTTTCGTACTGGGGGCCGGTGAACTGGATGTAGACGCCCTCCGGAAGCGTGGGGTCCACCTCGCGCGCGAGCGAGCGCAAGCGCGAGGAGTAGAGGTCAACGAGGTCCACGAAGGTGGCGCCCTCAAGCGGGGTAACCCCGGTGAAGTTGATGTGGTCACTGATCAGAACCACCGAGCCGGCCCCCACCTCGGGGCGCGTTGATCCGCAACCGTTCGTCAGCACCAGCTGCGTGCAGCCCGCCGCGGCGGCCATGCGCACCGCGTGGGCCACCTTGGCAGCGTCGCGCACTTGGTAGTAGTGCTGCCGCGCGCCCAAGACAAGCACGTGGCGTCCGTCGGCCAGGCGAAGCGAGCGCAGCAAGGGGCTGTGACCGGGGACGACGTGCGCGTCAAAGCCGGGAATCTCGGCCGCGGAAACGGAGGCGACCTCCTCGCCGATGAGTTCTGCAGCGCCGCCCCATCCGGACCCCAGGACAAGGGCGATGTCGTGGTGCGCGATCCCCGTGCGATCGGCGAGGACGGCTGCGGCCTCTGCGGCCAACGCGTGAGCTGTCATAGATCGAGCCTAATCGCCCAGAACGGCACCGGCCACGGACCTGGCGCGGGGGTGTAGCATCGTCAGCGACAGGGGAGCGCCATCCGGCGCTGAGAGTGCGGCTTGCCGCAGACCCTCGAACCTGCTCCGGTTAGCACCGGCGAAGGGAGTCGGGAAGTCTCAAGTGCTCGGCGTGCGGCATGGTGTCGAACGGCGAGTTGCTTCCCCGAGGTGTCCAACGGATTCCACGGGAGCACAAAATCATGACCACGCACCACATCAAGAAGTCCGGCATCGACCGGACGAACAGTTCCGCGCGTTTTGTACTCGCCTCCGGGAGGCCGATGGCCTGGCGGGGCATCGACCTCATCACGGCGGCCATGCTCGCCGTCGCGTTTGGCGTCGTCTTCTGGGCGTTTGACACCTTCGTCTACCCGGGCGTTGGCGTCGTGACGGCCGCCTTCCCCCCGGCCGCCGAACTGGCTCTCGGCGTGTGGCTCATCCCCGCGGTAGTGGGTGGCCTGGTAGTGCGCCGACCGGGTGCGGCCGTGCTCACCGAAGTGATCGCGGCCAGCGTCGAACTCTTCCTCGGCAATCAGTGGGGTGTTGCCGTGTTGCTGTCGGGCACGCTACAGGCGCTTGGAGTCGAGTTGGTTCTCGCGATGCTGCTCTGGCGGCGGTTCGGCGTGGTGATCGCCGCGCTCGGCGGGCTTCTCTCGGCAGCGATGGAAATCACCGGCTACGAGTGGTGGTCGTATGTGGCCGGCTACTCGTGGACCTGGAAACTCGTGTATCTCGCTTGCGGGATGGTATCCGGCGGCTTGATCGCCGGCGTCGGAGGTTGGGCGCTCGTGCGGGCCCTTGCCCGCTCGGGCGCCCTGAATGCGTTCCCCGCCGGGCAGGAAGTCCATGAGGCCGACGCACTCCGCTGATGTGACGGTCCCACCCCCGCGGACGCGCGTGGGCGGTGCTCTTGTCGACATCCAAGACCTGATCTGGCGGCCATTCGGCCGGCGGACGCCCATTCTCGACGGGCTAACCTTGCGCATCGAACCGGGAACGCGAGTGCTGCTCGCCGGGCCGAGCGGCTGCGGGAAGTCGACGTTGCTGCGCGCGATAGCGGGTGTGCTGACCACGACGGAGTCGGGTGAGCTCGCGGGCTCCGTGACTGTCGACGGCGCGGGTTTCGGCGGAGTCGTCTCCCAGAGCAGCGACCTGAACGGCCCCCATTCCCGCGGCGAGGGCGCGAACGTGGGCCTGCTGGTGCAGGACCCCGCAGACGCCGCGGTGGCCGGTCGAGTGGGCCGCGACGTCGCCTTCGGCCTCGAGAACATTGGGGTCGGCCGGGCCGACATCTGGCAGCGCGTGAGACGAACGCTGGACGCGGTGGGCTTTCCGTATGGTCCTCACCACCCGGTGGAGGCGCTTTCCGGCGGGCAGGCCCAGTGCCTCGCCTTGGCAGGCGTGCTGGTCTTGGAACCGGGGCTGGTCCTGCTCGACGAGCCGAGCGCGATGCTCGACCCCGTCGCGGCTGCGGCGGTCCGCGAGGCCATCTGGGGCGCCGTCGGCGCGTCGGGGGCCACGGTCATTTTGGTCGAGCACGAGCTCGACGCCTGGCTACCTCAGATCGACCGCGTCATCGTTCTGCGGCCCGATGGCGCCATCGGCAGGGACGGAACGGTGGCCGAGACGCTGCTGGCCGACGCGGAAGCCCTCGCAGATCAAGGCGTGTGGGTGCCCGCGGCGCGCGCTCCCCGCCCGCTTGCCGTGCCCGCGGAACTCTGCGCCCCGGTGGGTGCGCCCACGCCCACTGGAGGCGCGGTCATGTCGGCGCGCGGCGTCGGCGTGCTGCGCACCACAAGGGAGGGCCTTGGGGGCCGCGAACCCACGTCCGCAATCCGGACGTTGTGGGGGGTGGACGCCGAGGCGCGGGCGGGGGAGATCCTTGCCGTGGTCGGCCCCAGCGGCGCAGGAAAGTCCACTCTCACCGCGCTGCTGGCAGGCTTGGAGGCGCCCTTCTCCGGGGCCGTCGTCGCCGGTGAATGCGTACGGGCCGGTCTCGGGGAGGATCCCTCCACATGGGGGTCGACGCAGCTCGCTCGGCGCGTGGGATGGGTGCCGCAACAGGCCGAACTGGCCGTGGTCGGGCGCACCGTGAGGGACGACGTGCTCAGCACGTCCCGCAGGCTTGGCATCGAGCAGCCCGAACCACGAGTTGACGCCCTGCTGGAGGTCCTTGGCCTGACCGCATCGGCAGGCGTCGACCCGCACCACCTCTCGGGTGGGCAGATGCGCCGACTGGCGCTCGCGGGTGCGGTCGCCCACGGGCCGTCGCTGCTCGTGCTTGACGAGCCGACCGTGGGTCAGGACCGTCAGACGTGGGCCGCAGTGGCGGGAGTCATCGTGGCGGCTCGCGATGCAGGCACGGCGGTGGTGGTCGCGACCCACGACCCGCTGCTCATCGCGCTGGCCGACCGTTGTATCCGGCTTGAGCAGGGGCGAATCGTGGGCGGCACCCGCGCGGACGGGCGCGACCTCTCCAACGAGCCGATGCCGTGGGAGGACCGGTCCTCATCGGCAGGCCCGCTCCGCTCGACCACGGCGACACCTCGCGCTGCCTTCCGGCCGCTCGCCGCACGCGCTGGACCGTTGGCGCTGCTCGGCGCATCGGCGCTGCTGCTAGCCGGTGGGCTGACGGTCTCTACCCTGCCTCAGGGCCTCATCGGGGTGGCCGCCGAGCTGCTGCTCGCCCCTCTTGTGATTGGCTGGAGGGGCCACGGAATCCGCAGAGTGCTGCCCGGCCTGCTCGCGGTGGCCTCCGTGGGGTTCTCCACGTGGCTGCTGAGCGAAGGACAGAGTCCCGTCATCGCTGCGATCGCCGCGCTGCGTATCGCATTCTTCGTGCTACCAGGCGTGTTGTTGGTGCGATTCATCGACCCATTCGCCTTGGGCGATCATCTGGCGCAGCGCCTGCGGTTGCCGGGACGACCCGTGGTGGCGGCCGTCGCAGCCCTGCAGCGCTTCGAGTCCCTCGCGGAACAGTGGGAACAACTGCGCCGCACACGTAGGGTCAGGGGCCTCGCTGCCGGTCGGTCGCCGGTGGCCAAGGCGCGCGGACTCGTCACACTGACCTTCGCACTCCTGGTGCAGTCCCTACGGCAGGCGGGTCGCATGGCGGTGGGGATGGAGGCCAGGGGGTTCTCCTCGGCCTTGGCCCTCGGAGTGCGGCGCACGTGGGCCGAGGGCGCGCCCTGGTTGCTTGCGGACACGGTGCTCCTGGCACTGGCGGCGGGTGTCGCCGCGATCCCCTTGGTGCTTGCCATCACGCGCTAGGCGCGGACGTGCAGCCTTAAGGGCGCGGCCAGAGTTCGTAGAAATGATGCACCGGGCCGTGCCCGTGGCCGACGTCAAGGGCATCGGCGTGTGCCAGGGCTCCCGTGAGCCAGGCCTTCGCGTCGCGCGCCGCGGTGAGCCAGTCCTCGCGTTGCGGGCGCAAAGCGGCCAGAGCGGAGGACAGGGTGCAGCCGGTGCCGTGGGTGTTCGCGGTGTCGATGCGCGGCCCCACCAATTCGTGTTCGCCCTCGGGCCCGACAAAGACGTCGACCATGTCATGGGAACCGTCCAAGTGGCCGCCCTTGAGCAACACCCGTTGGGCTCCGAGCGACGCGAGAGAGCGTGCCTGCTCGTGCATCTGATCCCTGCTCGTGGCGACGGCGCGCTCGAGGAGCGCCGCGGCCTCGGCCAGATTGGGCGTAATGATCGACGCTCTTGGCACCAGGGCGCGCATCGCATCTACCGCGGTGTCGGCTAGCAGTAGGTCGCCGCTCGTGGCGACCATGACAGGGTCCAGGACGACGACCGGGTTCGGGTGCGATGTCAAGAAGAGGGCCACGGCGTTGACGACGTCGGCGTTGGTGAGCATCCCAATCTTGATCGCATCGAGCCTCGCATCGGCCACAAGGGTTTCTAGCTGTTGTGTCACGAACTCCGCGGGCACGGCATGCACGCCGGTGACCCCGCGAGTGTTCTGGGCGGTGAGTGCCGTGATGACTGCCATGCCGTACGCGCCAAGTGCGCTAAAGGTCTTGAGGTCCGCCTGGATGCCGGCACCGCCGGAGGGGTCGCTACCGGCGATGGTGAGGGCGACGGGGATGGTCATACGCGAACGCCGTCCCACGCCGCCCTGATGGATCCGGTGGCGGCGGCCACGTCGGGCTGACCGCAAATCGCGCTCACGACGGCGACGCCCGCCGCGCCCGTTGCCCGGACCGTGGCGGTGCGACGGGCATCGATGCCGCCTATCGCGACGCACGGCCAGGGGCTCACCGAGAGCACCCGTTCCAGCGTGTCGATGCCGCTTGGCGCGGCCGCGTCTGGCTTGGTGCCCTGGGACCAGATGGGTCCAATTCCTAGATAATCGATGGACTCGCCGTGGTGCCTCGCCGCGTGGACATGGTCGACAGTCTGAACGGACAAACCCAGGTAGGAGTCCTCGCCGAGGATCGCCCGCGCCTCGTCGACGCCCAGATCGGACTGGCCGATATGCGCCCCCTGGGCGCCGATCGCGTGCACGAGATGCACCCGGTCGTTGACCAGAACGGGAACGCCAGAACCCTCGAGCGCCGCGATCACGGCACGTCCGAGCGCCACCATCTCGTCGTCGCTCGCGTGTGGGTCTCGCAGTTGCACCGCGGTGGCACCGGCAGCGGCGGCGGCCCGAGCGGTCGCTGCAGCGCCGAACTCGCCACACAGGACGGTATCCGTGACGAGGTATACCGAGAGATCGATCGGCGCCCTGGCCATGGTCAACTCAGCCGCACGGCGCTCGCGAGCGCCTGTGGAGACAGTGCGGCAAGCTCATCGAGCAACGCCACCGCAAAACTGCCGGGCCCGCGGCTGACGCGTGCCGCCTCGTCCGCCGCCACGGTGAGTGCAGCTGTCGCGGCAGAGGCGGCGAGCAGGCCATCGTCCACCACGGCAGCAAAGGCCGCCATGAGGGCACCGAGGGCGCAGCCGACGCCGGTGACCTGAGTCATGAGGGAGTTTCCGTTCGCGATGCGCACCACCCGCACGCCGTCGGTCAGGTGATCTACTGGGCCGCTGACGGCGACGGTGGTGCCGTAGTGGAGCGCGAGGGCCTTCGCCGCCTCGAGCGCCGCCTCGGGGGTGTCGACAGAGTCGACGCCCTTGCCCCCGGCTCCACCGGCCAGGGCGAGAATCTCCGAGGCATTCCCGCGGATGATACGCGGAGTGGCCGCCTCAATAAGGGCGAGGGCGAGGCCCGTTCGCCAGGCCAAGGCGCCGGCCGCGACGGGGTCGAGCACCCAGGGCGTTCCGGATGCGGATGCGGAGGCCACCGCGGCGGACATCGCGGCGGCGGTCTCTTCGTAAGGGGTGCCGACGTTGACGAGCACGGCTCCGGCGATCACGGCGAATTCTGCGGCTTCGCGAGGGTTGTCCACCATCGCAGGCGCGGCACCGATGGCCAACAACGTGTTGGCGGTCCATTGCGCGACGACGATGTTCGTCAGGCACTGCACGAGCGGCGGCCGCTCCCGCAATAGGCCGAGGGAATCGCCGATGGTATGGGCGGTGGGCTGGGAGAGTTCTGGAGCCACGAGAGTGACGTCCCTTCGCTAGTACGAGCTAGATCAGGTTCGACGGGTGTGTTCTCAGCCGCTTCCCGCATGTGGAAACTGGCACCCCGCGTCGGGACCCACTGTAGACCTCCTGACGGGTCTGCCCATCGGCAGCGCGGCGGAGGCGGGGGATGCGAGCGCTAGTAGCCCTCGCCCGCGGCCTTCGATGCGAGCAGGCGCCTGATCGAGTCGATCTTGACGGCTCGATCGGGGTTGTCGCCCACCCAACCGTCGAGCTCGCAGCCATCGGCGGCGCTGAGGTGCTGACACCCACGGGGGCAGTTCTCGACCTCGTAGGCGGCCACGTCGGGGAACGCCGACATCATGTGCTCGGCATCGACATGCGCCAGGCCAAATGACCGAATACCAGGGGTGTCGATGATCCAACCGCCGCTGGGCACCTCGAGCATGAGCGACGACGTCGACGTGTGACGGCCCCGCCCCGTCACGTCGTTGACGCGGCCAACGGCCCGCAAGGTTCCAGGCGCAAGCGCATTGACCAGCGTCGACTTGCCCACGCCGGACGGGCCAACAAACACGGTCCGCGCGCCCACCAGGGCAGAGCGCAGCAGTTGGAACCCGGGGTCCGCCTCGGGCCCGCCCTCTCGCATCACGGAGGTCTCGATCACTGTCACGCCCAACGGCTGGTACAGCGCGCGCATGTGGTCGGCCAACATGAGGTCGGCCTTGGTGAGCACCAGAATCGCGCCCATGCCCGCGTCGAATCCGGCTACCAGGCAGCGGTCGATGATGCGCGGATTGGGTTCCGGGTCTGCCAGGGAGGCGATGATCGCCAACTGGTCCGCGTTGGCGACGACCACCCGCTCGGCCGGGTCGCTGTCATCCGCCGTGCGCCGGAGCGCAGACGCACGCTCATCGCGCCGCACGATGCGCGCCAAGGTGTCAGGCGTACCGGAGGCGTCGCCCACGAGGCCGATGCGGTCGCCGACGACGAGTCCGCGTCGGCCCAATTCACGCGCCTTGACCGCCATGACGGTGGGTCCGGCCGCGGTAAGAACCGTGTAGCGCCCACGGTCGACGATCGTCACGACGCCGTCGACTGCATCCGCGTGTGCAGGCCTGATCTTGGATCGGGGCCGCGAACTGCGCCCGGGGCGCACCTTGGCGTCGGACTCGTCGTAACCGCTCCAGTCCGTCACGTGACCGCCGGTGAATTCGTCATGCCCCGAGACTACCGATCCTCGGCGACTACTGTGGTGACGGTTCCTGCGAATGCATTGGAGGGTTCGACGATGAACGAAGCACTGAAGGTCGCTGTGGTCGGTACAGGGGGCTGGGGTGCCCAGCACGCGCGGATCCTGTCGCGACGCCACGACGTCGAGTTGGTCGGCATCGTGGGGCGCGACCCTGGCCGCACGGCCGCACGTGCCGCCGAGTTCGCCACGACGCCGTTTACCGACATCGACACGATGCTCGACCAGGCACGGCCCGACCTGGTCACCGTCTGCCTGCCGAACGAAGTCCATTTCGGGCCGACGCTCCACCTCCTGCAGCGCGGCGTGCCGCTCCTGGTCGAGAAACCCCTGGTATTCGACCTTGAAGAGGCCGATGCCCTGCTCGCCGAGGCCGAACGCCGAGGCGTGTTCTTCGCCATCAACCTCAACCACCGCTACGCCGAACCCGTGCAGCGCGCCAAGGCCGCGATCGACGCGGGCGAGCTCGGGGACATCGTGTTCGCCACCTGGCGATTCGGCGGCGAGCCGAACTTCGGCACCAGCCCCCACGCGAACCTGATCGAGACGCAGGTGCACGGCCTCGACATGCTCGAGCACCTGTGCGGCCCCATCAGCTCGGTCGCCGCCCAGATGACCGACATGACGCGTCCGGGGACCTACACGACGCTCGCGGTGGCACTGCGGTTCGCTTCGGGGGCGGTGGGCTCGCTCGTCGGGTCCTACGACTCCTCATATGCCTATCCCGACACCCAGGTGATCGAGGTAAACGGCACGGAGGGACGGCTCATCATCGAGGACACCGTCAAGCGGCTGACGCTGTCGGTGGCCGGGGACGAGATGCGGCGAGTGTGGGAGGCCGGCTACTTCAACGACGAGGCCCGCACGTTCGAATACACCTTCGACCGGCACATGGACGCGGTCTTGGCGGCCCTCCGCGCGGGTCAGCAGCCGCCCGTCCACGCCAGGGAGGGCCGACGCGCGCTTGAGTTGGCGATGGGCATCATCCGGTCGTTCGAGGAGGGTGTGCGGATCGCGGTCTAGGCGAGACGCCGAGAAGTCCAGACGCCGCGAAGCGGCGGCCGCGCGACGCGACGCGACGCGAAAGCGGCTACGCGACGGCCAGCATCGCGCGCCACATCGAGGGAAACTCGGGCATCGTCTTGGAAGTGGTGCCGACGTTGAGCACCTCGACGCCTGCAACGCGCAGGCCGATCACTGCCGCAAAAGTGGCCATTCGGTGGTCGTGATACGTCTCCATGACGGCTCCGACCAGGCCCGCATCGGCGTCGTCCGGGCGCGGCGCGCCGCCGAACTTCAGCGAATCGTCGCCCGCCAGGCACACGCCTCCGAGGCGGTCCACTTCTGTCGCAATGGCGGCCAGTCGATCCGTCTCGTGCCCGCGCAGGTGCCCGATGCCCGTGAGTTCCGACGCCCCAGCAGCGAGGGCGCACAGCGCCGCGATGGTGGGAGTGATCTCGCCGGCGGGCGAGAGGTCTGCGGTGATTCCGCGCACCGTGCCGTCACCGGTGACGGTCATGACGTCTCCCACGAGCTCGCAGCGACCGCCCATGCGCTCGAGAAGCGCGGGAAAGAGGGCGCCAGGCTGGGTCGTCTGTCGCGGCCAACCGGGAATTCGCACCGTTCCTCCCGCCACCAGCGCCGCGGCCATGAAGGGCCCCGCGTTGCTGAGATCGGGTTCGACGCGAATCGAGTCAAAGTGAAGGGTGCCAGGGTGCACGATCCACGTGCGCTCGTCGGGCTGGTCCACGCGGATACCCGCCTCGCGAAGCGTCTCGCAAGTCATGTCGATATGCGGCAGGCTCGGGAGGCTCTCTCCGATGTGGCGCACGGTGAGCCCGCCGGGCAGGCGCGGTGCCACGAGCAGGAGCCCCGTCACGAATTGGGACGATGCCGATGAATCGACGTCGACCGAGGTGGGCACCGATGCGGGAGGGACGACGGTGAAGGGGAGCGTGCCGCGTCCGTCATCATCCACTGTGGCGCCCAAGGCGCGCAGCGCGTCCAACAGCGGTCCCATGGGACGCAAGCGGGCTCCGGCGTCGCCGTCAAAGGTCACTGGCCCCATATCGCCGGCAATTCCTGCCAAGAGGGTGAGCGGGGGGACAAAGCGCATGACCGTTCCTGCGAGCCCGCAGTCGACGTGGACGCCGCCCCGCAACGGGCCGGGAGCGACCGTCCAGACGCCGCCACCGGACGCATCGGCGCCCGTTTCGATCGCCACACCTAGGGAACGCAGGGCCGCAATCATGAGGTCGGAATCCCGGGAAACGAGCCCGCCGCGCACGACGACGGGGGCGTCGGCAAGGGCCGCGAGGACCAGGTAGCGGTTGGTCAACGACTTGGAACCGGGGACGTCAACCGTCGCGTCGAGTTGCCGGGTGCCGTTGAGGGGCGAAGAGACTGGGGCGGGCCACAACTGACCTGGGCCGAGGCCCACGCTGTACGTGGGTGTCACGCGGCCCTGCGGTTCACTTGGTGCCGCGGCCGGACTTCGCGACCGCCTTCTTTTCCTTGGCCTTTTCCTTGGCCTTTTCCTTGGCCTTCACCTGGCGAGCCTTCTTGCGCTTGATGTGGCCCGCGCTGTGGCCGGCCGTCGCGGCGAGCATCGCGCCGCCGAGTAGCGACAGGTTCTTCATGAATTGTTCGAGGGCGGCTTCTCGCTCGGGCCCCTCCTCCATGCGCCAGAACGGTGTTGCGGTGGCCACGGTGACGGCCGCGAGGCCCGTGAGGGCGACTCCCGCAGCGCGGGGACTCTTCGAGAAGGCAAGCACCGTGGCCGCGGCGGCGGTGGCAATGCCATGGGCCCGCACAAGCGCCTCGACGGGCACGTCAACGCCGACCTCGGTCAGGAGGGGCTTGACTACCGGTTCCGCGGCCTCTGCGCCCTTCCGTGGCTCTAGCGCGGCACGCACGCCCCCATAGACGAACCACGAGGCGAGCAACGGACGAGCAAGGGCGCGAGTCATGACTCAAGCCTACTCGCGCGGCGCGAGCCGTACACGGTGGTGGGCAGTGGGCGGCGAAATTCAAGGGTCCTGGTAGCGAGGAAACGACGACGGGGCCGGGCGGCACAGGGAATGTGCATCCGTCGCCAACTGTTGATTCGAACATGACCGTTTTGGAGCTCGAAGCGCCACTCCGCAGTGCAGGAGCGAGCCCGCTGGGCGTGCGGGTAGGCTCTTTCGCGATGAGTGAAGAAACCGGTCTCGACTTCGAGACAGAAGCCCTGTCCTACATGGACCAGTTGTACGCTGCCGCTTTGCGCCTCACGCGCAATAGCGCCGATGCTGAAGACCTTGTCCAGGAGACCTACGCGAAGGCGTTCAAGGCCCAAGACAAGTTCACGATGGGCACCAACCTCAAGGCGTGGCTCTACCGAATCCAAACCAACGCCTTCATCAACACATACCGAAAGAAGCAGCGCGAACCCAAGCGCACCGATGCGGACACGGTCGAGGACTGGCAGCTTGCGGCGGCAGCCGAACACCAGTCGTCGGGCCTCGCGTCGGCCGAGCAAGAGGCGCTCGACTCCCTTGGGGACACGGAGGTGCGCCGCGCCTTGTCCGAGTTGTCGGAGGACTTCAGGATGGCCGTCTACCTCAGCGACGTTGAGGGCTTCGCGTACAAGGAGATCGCCACCATCATGGACACGCCGGTTGGCACCGTGATGTCGCGCCTACACAGGGGAAGGCGCATGCTGCGGGAAAAGTTGCGCGAATATGCGGCAGAACGAGGGATCTACGAGCGCAGTGCGGGAGATGCAGACCATGGCTAAGCGACAGTGCGAAGAAGCACTCGCCAAGTTGTTCGAATACATCGACGGCGAACTCACCGATACCGAATTGCTTCGGATCGGCGAGCACCTGAAGGACTGTCCTCCGTGCGAAGCGGAACATCAGATCAACGAGAAGATTCGGATGCTCGTGTCGCAGGCGCACTCGGATAAGGCGCCTCACCAGTTGCGAGAGCGCGTGCTAAGCACCATTCAGGCGGCGAGAGCCGAACTGCAGGCCGAGGGCTGACACGCCCCAACCGCGAACGAAACACCTGTTAAAACGACGAAACCCGCGTCCCTACGGACGCGGGTTTCGGACGTTGAGGGCTGGCCCCATGCGGATCAAGCGTTGGGACGCTTGCCGTGGTTGGCAGCAGAGTTCGCGCGCGACTTGCGCTTACGGCCCTTCTTGCTCATGGTGTCTCCCTAGTCATTCGGTCAAGCGACCCCCCATCATTCCACACCTGAGACCCTGCGTTGTGGCCTCGGGCCTCGCGGGACCCAATGAGGGATTAATCTCATGCTCCCCGCAGGGGCTCTCGAGGCCCTACGCTCTCAAGTAAACGCGCGCCGATGCCGAAGGAGGGACCGTGAGTGAACAACCCCCCGTGTCCGTGATCCCGTTGTTGCACGCCCTCGCGTCGACGGGTGGATCCGACCTGCACTGCAAGGTGGGCTCGCCCCCGCGTATCAGGGTCGATGGAAGGCTACGCAAGCTTCAGGTCGCGCCCTTGCGTGCGGATGACACGCGAAACATGGTCGCGCAGGTGCTTCCCGAAGACCTCGTGGCGCAGTTCCGCGACACGCACGAAGCAGACTTCGCGTTCTCCTTGTCCGGCGTCGGCCGATTCCGCGTCAACGCGTACGTGGCGCGCGGCGCGGACTGCCTCGTATTCCGCCGTGTAGCCGTGGGTGCGCAGCCGATGGAGGAACTCGGAATTCCGACGGTTGTCTCCGACCTCGCGCTTGAGCCCCGCGGACTCGTGTTGGTGACGGGCCCGACGGGTTCGGGCAAGACCACCACGCTTGCGTCCATGGTCGACCTGATCAACACGTACCGCGAGGTCAACATCATCACGATCGAGGACCCGATCGAGGTTCTCCACGCTGACAAGAAGTCGATCATCAGCCAGCGCGAGGTGCGTTCGGACACGCTGGACTTCCAAAATGCGTTGCGTGGCGCCATGCGCCAGGACCCCGACGTCATCATGGTGGGCGAAATGCGCGACATCGAGACGGTGCGCGCGGCGCTGTCCGCGGCTGAGACCGGCCATCTCGTGCTCGCTACGCTCCACACGGTGGACGCGCAGGACACCATCAATCGCGTCGTCGACTTCTTCACGCCCCACGAGCAGCAGCAGGTGCGCTCGACGCTTGCCCAGACGCTCAGGGGCATCGTCTCCCAGCGCCTCGTGCGCAGGAGCACCGGCACGGGGAGGGCGCTCGTCTGCGAGGTCATGATCAACCACGGCCGTACCGCCGAGGCGATCGTCGATCCGTCGTCCCAGCCTCCGATCGTTGACCTCATCGCGGACGGCGCGTACTACAAGATGCAGACCTTCGACCAGCATTTGTTCTTGCTCGTGAGCGACGGCGTCGTGACCTACGAGGACGCGATGGCGATCGCCTCGCGGCCCCAGGACCTCACCGTCAATCTTCGAGAAGCCGGAGTCCTGGCCTAGCCAGTGTCGAGACTGTCGTCCGCGGGATTGCGCGGCTCTCGCGTCGGCAGGAGGCTACTGCTCGACTACTGCTCGACGTTGTCGATGCCGAGCCACTCGTGCCAAGCGGAGTGGAGCACGAGCCACGCCATCAGGCCGTATCCAGCCTGGCGCGGCAAGTCGTCGTCGCCCATGTTGATGTCGGCCAACCACTGCTCGTGCCGAGCGAGGGGGCCGTACAAGTCCACGTAGGGCACGGCGCGGCGAGAAGCGGACTCCTCGCACAGGGCCGAGAGTTCGGCGATCGAGTCGTTGTCCTTAGGCAAGCCGGGAGGGGGGCCGGCGAGCATCGTCTGGAATCCAAGTGCCTTGGCGCGATCGAGCGCATTGGCAATATTGAGGCGCGTCATCGTCGGAGAGACGCCGCGCACTACGTCGTGGCGCCCCACGGCGAAGAGCACGGCGTTCGAGGTGGTCCCCACCCCGCCTTCGCCGATGCGTCGAAGCGCCTCGTCGTCCCATCGTGCGGTGAGTTCGCCCGTCGTCTCGCCTGGTACGGCCAGCGTGTGGAAGCGGAGTTCTGGTTTGTACGGCATCGTCCTCGCGGCGACACGGCCCGTCCATCCAAGTGCTTTGGGGTCCCCGTGGCCCGCTGCGAGTTCATCGCCCACGAAGAAGACGTTGGTCATGTGTCAAATGCCCTTGCGACGAGGTTGGCCTGTTCTTCCAGGTGCTTTGAGGCTAGTCCCGAAGCGGGCGAAGCGGATGCAGGGCGCGCCACGACGTCGATGGTCCTGCCCAACAATTGAGGCAGTGACAGAGAGATCGTGGCCCACGCGCCTTGGTTCTGTGGCTCCTCTTGGACCCACATGAAATCCGCTCCGTCGAACTGGTCAACGGCGCCGCGAATGCTCTCTCCGTCGAGTGGGTAGAGCTGCTCGAAGCGCACAATCGCCCTGGAATAGTCGCCCCTCTTCTCGCGCTCGGCAAGGAGGTCGTAATAGACCTTGCCCGAGCACATGAGCACGCGAGTCACGTGCGAGCCGAAGACGGCCCGGTCGGCGATGATCTCCTCAAATGTGCCTGTCGTGAAGTCTTCGACCGCGCTTGACGCGGCCTTGAGGCGAAGCATCGACTTCGGTGTGAACACGACGAGCGGCTTTCGTGGGCGGTTGTAGGCCTGGCGTCGCAGCAAGTGGAAGTACGACGCGGGGGTCGAGGGCATCGCCACGACGATGTTGTCTTCGGCGGCCATCTGCAGGAAGCGTTCGACTCGGGCGGACGAGTGGTCGGGGCCCTGTCCTTCAAAGCCGTGCGGCAAGAGGAGCACAACGGACGATGACTGGCCCCACTTCTGCTCGGCCGACGAGATGAACTCGTCCATGATGGTCTGGGCGCCGTTCACGAAGTCGCCGAACTGCGCCTCCCACACCACGAGGGCGTCGGGACGTTCGACGGAATACCCGTATTCGAAGCCGAGACAGCTGTACTCGCTCAGCGGTGAGTCGTAGATGTGCATGCGGCCCTGGTCGGAGGACAGGTAGAGCAGCGGAGTCCACTCGGCGCCGTTCGAGCGGTCATGGAACACTGCGTGCCTTTGCACAAACGTGCCGCGCCGCGCATCCTGACCCGCCATCCTGATGGGCACACCCTCCTGCAACAGGGTGCCGAACGCAATCAGTTCCCCATAGCCCCAGTCGATGCCGCCCTCGCGGCTCATGAGCTCACGTCGTTCGAGCAATTTCTCAAGTTTGGGGTGGACCTGGAAGCCCTCCGGCGGGCGCATGTGGGCGCGCCCGATTCTTTCGATCTGGCTGGCACTCACGGCGGTGCGCCAGCCGACCATCATGCCAGCATCGGACGACTGGGAGGAGGGGAGTTCGAGCCCGGCGACGGTTTCGGGGTGGGAGGCCTTGAAGCCCTCCCGCGTCTCGAGGAACACGCGCTCGAGTTGAGCTAGGTAGTCCTGCGACATTTGCTCGGCCTCGTCGGTGGTGATGTCGCCACGGCGAATCAGCGCCTCGGTGTACAGGTGGCGCACCGATCGCTTTGCCTCGATGAGGTCGTACATGCGCGGCTGAGTCATCGACGGGTCGTCGCCCTCGTTGTGGCCGCGGCGGCGGTAGCAGACCATGTCGACGATGACGTCTCGACCAAATTGTTCGCGGTATTCGAAGGCGAGGCGCGCGGCGCGCACACATGCCTCCGGGTCGTCTCCGTTCACGTGGAAGATGGGGATCTGGTAGCCCTTGGCGATGTCCGTGCAATAACGCGTGGAGCGGCTGTCTTGCGGTCCGGTGGTGAATCCCACCTGGTTGTTGATGATGACGTGGATGGTGCCGCCGGTCTTGTAGCCGCGCAGCTGGGCCATATTGAGTGTCTCTTGGACGATGCCCTGGCCAGCGAACGCCGCATCGCCGTGGATCAGGATGGGCAAGATGGGGTAGCCGTCCGTCGTCGTGTCGGCGCCCAAAGCGTCGAGCTTGGCGCGGACGGTGCCGAGCAGCACCGGGTTGACGGCCTCAAGGTGTGAGGGGTTGGCGGACAGATAGACCCTGGTCGTCTCGCCGGTGTCGGCAGTGAAGACGCCCTCGGTGCCGAGGTGGTACTTGACGTCCCCGGATCCCTGCACGGAGCCAGGAAGCGCCGTCCCGTCAAACTCGCTGAAGATCTGGGAGTACGACTTTCCGGCCAGGTTGGTCAACACGTTGAGGCGACCGCGGTGGGCCATGCCCACGCACACCTCGTGGATTCCGGCGCGTGCGGCAGACGACAGGATCGCGTCCATGAGGGGGATGAGGGATTCGCCGCCCTCGAGAGAGAAGCGTTTCTGGCCCACGTACTTGGTCTGCAGGAACGCCTCGAATGCCTCTGCGGCGTTGAGGCGACCAAGGATGCGCAAGTGCTCCTCGCGGGCGGGCTTGGTGTAGCCGTGCTCGAGCCGCTCTTGGAACCATGAGCGCTGCTGGCGGTCGGCAAGGTGCATGTACTCGACACCCATGGTGCGGCAGTACGCGTCGCGAAGCCTGCCGAGCACCTCGCGCATCTTCCAGCGATGTTGACCGGCAAATCCAGGGGTCGCGTACGAGCGGTCGAGGTCCCACAGGGTCAGGCCGTGCGTCTGCACGTCGAGGTCGGGGTGCCTGCGCGGGCGTGAACTCAGCGGATCGACGTCGGCCATGAGGTGTCCGCGCGAACGGTAGGCGTGAATCAGTTCGGCGATGCGAGCGGGCTTGCCCTGTTCCGTGTCCTCATCGGGCGTGGTGTCGGCAACCCAGCGCACGGGTTCGTAGGGCACGCGCAACGCCACGAACACCCGGTCATAGAATCCATCTAGGCCGAGCAGCTTCTTGTGAACGAGCCCCAGGAACTCGCCGGATTGGGCGCCCTGGATGACCCTGTGGTCGTACGTCGAGGTCAGCGTCAGCACCTTGGAAACGCCCAGGCGGGCGATCGTCTCGGCGGACGCGCCCTGGAACTCGGCGGGGTAGTCCATCGAGCCGACGCCGACGATCGCGCCCTGCCCTTGCATGAGGCGCGGCACGGAGTGGACGGTGCCGATGGTGCCCGGGTTGGTCAGGGAAAATGTCGTGCCTTGGAAATCGGATGGCTGGATCGTGCCCCCACGTGCATGGCTCACGAGCGCCTCGTAGGCGTCCCAGAACTGCGCGAAGTCCATGTCGTCGGCGCCCTTGATGTTGGGCACCAAGAGTTGCCGTTGGCCCTCCGACTTGGGAAGGTCGATCGCGAGGCCGAAGTTGACATGAGCCGGAGTCATGATGGCCGGCTTGCCGTTTTCGGTCGTGTACGCGACGTTCATTGCCGGGTATTCGGCGAGGGTTTCCACGATCGCGTAGCCGATGAGGTGAGTGAAGCTCACCTTGCCGCCGCGGGTCCGCGCCAAGTGGTTGTTCATCACCACCCTGTTGTCCATGAGGAGCTTGGCTGGCACCGTGCGCACGCTCGTCGCGGTGGGCACGTCGAGGCTTGCCTCCATGTTGGCGACGACTCTCGCGGCGGGTCCGCGCAAGCGCTCGACACCTTGGTGCACATCGGTGTGGAGCCGTTGGGGGTGCTCGGGGCGCTGCAGGTATGCGGCGCTTGGGGCCACCGCCGTGGCAATGGGTTGGGTGGGCAGCAACTCGTGCTGCACGTCCGCTACGGGAGTGGGGGCCCGCTCGGTGACCGATGCGGGTGCCGACGCCTGGACGGCAGCGGCAGGAGGCGACTCTTCGGCAGGAGTCGCGTCGCTTGGTGGTTGTTCTGAAACTGGCTCAGCTGGCACAACGGTGGACGCATCGTCGCGTCCGGCGCCGCCGAGGACTAGCGACGCCACCGATGGCGCGCCGTCTACTCTTGCGACTGAAGTGCGGGCTTCCGAGTTGGGGTAGGTGGGGGACACAACCGGCCGCTCTCTTTCTCAACGTCGTCCGAGGAAAACAGGGATTTCCTTGTCATCCTCCAGCCTAAACGACCGCACCGGCCGCATCGTCGCGCTGTTTGGGGAAATCGTTACAAACTCTGAGGCTCGCAAGGACCTGCGGTGACAGAGGGCGCCCGGCTGTCTTGAGGGGCGCTCGGTTATGCTGAGTTCACGATGGCAGGCGAAAGGCGCACCTTGTGACGCAATGGCTCCTTGTCGCGCTCGGCGTGGGTCTCACGCTTGGCACGGCGCTTTTCGTCGCGGCCGAGTTCGCCTTTGTGGCCCTGGACCCGTCGAGCGTCGGTGACCAGGATCGAGCCACCCGCCGCGTCGGCACCGCCTTGAGATCGTTGTCTACCCAACTGTCGGGCGCTCAAGTGGGAATCACCTTCACGACAGTGCTATTGGGATATTCCGCGCAGCCCGCACTGGCGTTCCTTCTCCAGGGCCCCGCCGCCGCGACGCCCCTCGTGCGAGGAGCGTCGGTCACCGTTGCGACTGTCGTCGCGTTGGTCGTGGTCAATGCCTTCTCGATGATCGTCGGCGAACTCGTGCCAAAGAACGCCGCGATCGCCAATCCGTTGGGAACGGCCAAGGCGGTCGCCCCATTCATGCTCGCTTTCACCGTGGTACTCCGGCCGCTCATCGCCGCACTCAACGGCGCGGCGAACGCGGTCGTGAGGCTTGTTGGACTTGAGCCGCAAGAGGAGCTCGCTGGCGGGCGCTCGCGGCAAGAGCTTGCAGCGCTGGTGCGACGTTCCGCCGAGGTGGGGACCTTGTCGCCCGGAACGGCACTGCTTCTCAAGAACACTCTCGATCTCGATGACCTCGAGGCTGTCGACGTCATGACGGACCGAACGCGAATGCACACCGTCGGTGCCGACGCGTCGGCCGCCGATGTACTCGCGCTCGCCAGGGGCACGGGCCACTCGCGTTTTCCGGTGGTCGGCGAGGGCATCGACGACATCATTGGCCTGGTGCACGTGCGTCAAGCGATTGCGGTGAGCGCGCACGAGCGCGATACGACGGCAGCGCGGGATCTCATGGTCGCGGCACCCCGCGTTCCGGAGACGATGCCGCTGCGTCCGCTGCTGGTGGAGCTCAAGGATCTTGGATTGCAGTGCGCGGTGGTTGTCGACGAGTACGGAGGCACCGCAGGAATCGTCACTCTTGAGGACGTCGTGGAGGAGATTGTTGGTGAGGTCGCCGACGAGCACGACTCGCGTCGGGCCCAGGTCTTTAGGGCGCCAGGAGGTGCGTGGATCATTCCAGCCGTGCTGCGCCCGGATGAGGTGGCGGAACGCACCGGAATCACGCTTCCCACTTCCCACGTGTACGAGACGGTGGGAGGGCTCGTCATGGCGACGCTCGGCAGGCTTCCAAGGAACGGAGACGTCGTCGAACTCGACGCAGTGACGCTCACGGTCGAGCGTATGGAGGGTCGACGAATCGACCGCTTGCGGGCCGTAGTCGCTCCGGTCGAGGCGGCGCCATGAATATAGGTCTCGTTTTCGGCGTGATCGGGCTGCTGCTTGCCAATGCGTTCTTCGTCGGCGCCGAGTTCGCGATCATTTCCGCTCGTCGCAGTTCGATCGAGCCGCTCGCCCAATCGGGGTCTCGTGCGGCCCACACGGTGTTGTGGGCCATGGAAAACGTGTCGCTCATGCTCGCCACGGCGCAATTGGGCATCACGGTGTGTTCCGTTTCGCTGGGCATCGTTGCGGAACCCGCTATCGCCCACTCCCTTGAGGGGGTGCTCCACGGCGGCATCTCGGAGGCCGTCGCACATAGCATCGCAGTGGCGTTTGCGCTGTTCATCATCGTGGGGCTCCATGTGATCTTCGGCGAAATGGTGCCCAAGAACGCGGCGGTATCGAGCCCTGACAAGGCCGCGCTCCTGTTTGGTCCTCCCCTCGTGTGGATCGCGCGCATCGCAAGACCGCTCATCGCGGTCCTGAACGCGATGGCGAACGCGCTACTGAGGCTCATCGGCGTTGAACCGCGCGATGAGGTGACGTCCGCTTTTACGGCCGCTGAAGTGCAGTCAATCGTCGAGCGGTCAAGCCAAGAAGGCACGCTCACCGACGCGGAGGGCCTGCTCCAGGGGGCGATCGAGTTTTCGGATCACACGGCCGTCGACGTCATGGTTCCGCTGGATGACGTGGTGTGTGTGCGTGCGGGGGCGTCTGCTGAGGCGCTTGAGTTGCTGTGTGTCGAGACCGGCTATTCGCGCTTTCCGGTTCGCGACGCAGACGACACGGTGGTGGGCTATATGCACATCAAGGACGCGCTCCAGGTGCGCCCTGGGGAGCGGGAAGAACCCATGGCGGACTGGCGCATCCGGGACATCGCCGAAGTTGACGTTGACGAAGAGGTGGAGTCTGTTCTTGCGAGAATGAGGAGGTCCGGCGCGCACGTCGCCCTCGTCCGCCGAGACGCTTCGGTTGCGGGGGTAGTGTTCCTTGAGGACATCATCGAGGAGCTTGTAGGAGAAGTCCGGGACATTGTTGCCAGGTTCGAGGGCGACTAGTCGGGGTCCTGGGACTGGCCACAAAGGTCACAGAATGGTTACACTGCATCAGTACCGCCCGGTTGCACGTTGGGTGGATGGCGGGGGCCGGACGGATTTTCGGAGGGCGCGAGTGACAGCAGATACCTCTCTGCGGCTCGACGCTGGCGACCCCAATCCAGATATTGACCAGGTCATGAGTCTTTTGAGTGATACCACCGGACCGTCTACAGGGTCTTTGTCGTCCGCAGACACTTTGTTGTCCATGGGCACTTTGTTGTCCACAGATCTGGTGTCGACTGATTCTCTGTCCCTTTTCGTCGGCAACACGGCCGTCACGGGTGTGATCCCCGCGGGTCCATACCGCCCCATTGCTCAGCCGGTGGCCGCCACCCGCAGGTTTGCGGCGTCGCGCAGGATCAAGCGCCTCACGGAGACGCGCGAAATCAGAGTTCGCACCACACACAAGCGCCGCAAGTTTGTCGCCCGTGGCGGAGTGCTCGCTGGCTTCGGCTTGGCAATGGTCGTCTATCCGATTATGGGCAATGTGGTTGAGTATCACCGCAACGCCGCGGAGGCGGTCCCAGGTGTCGTCCTTGGCCAGAACCCGACGACGGGCCGCGCCCTGTTGGGTGACGGCCCCGTGTTGATTCCCACGGTGCTCGCCCTCCCAACCATCGACGAGAAGTCCAAGCTCGCCGCGATGGCCGACACGGCCTACATCGGCAGCTCACTGCTTCCCAATTGTGCCCTTCCTGTCAGTTTTGATGGCGAGGTCAACGGCGAGTTGGGCCTCGACCAGTTGTGCCTCTTGCCAGACGGAAAGAACTACTTGCGCGCTGACGCGGCCCAGAATTTCGCCCAAATGAACGCGCAGTTCAAGGCCGCGTTCGGCAGGGACATTTGCCTCCTTCAGGGCTACCGTACCTACGCCCAACAGGTGCA